>NZ_JBATVG010000015.1:0-248386 GCF_049671645.1 Castellaniella sp.
TCGCTCCTGACCATCATGGCCTTCGGCACCGACTCGCTGGCCTCGCTCTCGCTCAAGCTCTACGAGACCTCCGAGCACTTCACGCTCATGGCCATCCCCTTCTTCATCCTGGCCGGGGCCTTCATGACCACCGGCGGCGTGGCCAAGCGCATGATCCGCTTCGCCATCGCCTCGGTGGGCCACCTGCACGGCGGCCTGGCGATCGCGTCGGTCATGGCCTGCGTGCTGTTTGCCGCCGTCTCGGGCTCTTCGCCCGCCACCGTGGTGGCGGTGGGTTCCATCGTGATCGCCGGCATGGTGCGGGCCGGCTACAGCCAGGCCTTTGCCGCCGGCGTCATCTGCAACGCCGGCACCCTGGGCATCCTGATCCCGCCGTCCATCGTCATGGTGGTCTACGGCGCGGTCACGGAAACGTCCGTGGGCGCGCTGTTCATGGCCGGCGTCATCCCCGGGCTGCTGCTGGGCCTGCTGCTGATGGTCGCCATCTACGTGGTCGCGCGCATGCGCAACATGCCCCGCCAGCCGCGCGCCAGCGCGGCCGAGATCGTCGGCGCCGCGCGCGATTCGATCTGGGGGCTGCTGCTGATCGTCATCATCCTGGGCGGCATCTACGGCGGCATCTTCACCCCCACCGAGGCGGCCGCCGTGGCCGCGGTCTACGCCTTCTTCATCGCCGTGTTCGTGTACCGCGACATCAGCATGAAGCAGGTGCCGGAGGTCCTGATCGATGCGGCCAAGGTGACCATCATGCTGATGTTCATCATCGCCAACGCGCTGCTGTTCGCCCACGTGCTGACCACCGAGCGCATCCCCCAGGCCATCGCCGAGCAGATCATCGCCTGGGACATGAGCAGCTGGCAGTTCCTGATCGTGGTCAACATCCTGCTGCTGGTGGCCGGCGCCTTCATGGAACCCACCGGCATCATCCTGATCCTGGCCCCGATCCTGTTCCCGATCGCCATGGAACTGGGCATCGATCCGGTGCACCTGGGCATCATCATGGTGGTCAACCTGGAGATCGGCATGGTCACGCCCCCCGTGGGCCTGAACCTGTTCGTCACCGCAGGCATCACGAAGATGAGCATCGGACAGGTCATTCGCGCCGCCTTCCCCTGGCTCTCGCTGCTGCTGGTCTATCTGGTGTTCATCACCTACGTGCCCAGCGTCAGCCTCTGGCTGCCCGGCCTGTTCGGATAGGCCTTTACAGTTGACACACGGGCGCCCTCGACGGGCGCCCGTTGTCTATTCAGCAAAAGTAAGATATTTTGCGAGGTATGTCAGACAGGTGACGCGCGGTCCTGCACCGCGCCAACGAATCGGGAGCCCTCATGGCTGTGCAGCACGCGCGGGCGGCATTTTTCGCCATGGCGGCCCTGGCGGCGACGCTGGCCTGGTCGCCGGGCGCATCGGCCCAGGTCGCCAATTTTCATCCCTGCAATGCCCAGCCCGCCTTGCCGATCTGCCAGCACGGCTACGGCAAACGCGTCGCGGTCCAGCGGTGGGGGGCGCAGCCCGAAGCGCTGGACCCGGACGCTGCTCTCCGCGCCTCGCTGGTCACGCGCAATCCGGCCCGGGAAATCGAAAAACTGACGTCCACCACGATCCTGGTGGAAGACATGGACACGGCCGAGGTCCTGTTCGCTCGCGATCCGGACGTGGTGCGGCCCATTGCGTCGATCACCAAGTTGATGACGGCTCTTGTGGTGCTCAAGGCAGGACAACCCCTGGACGAAATGATCCGCATCGACGCCAGCGACGACGGCGTGCCCAGCGAGCTGCCATCGCGCCTGGCCGTGGGGACCAGCCTCAGCCGGTCGGATCTGCTGCATCTGGCGCTGATGTCTTCCGAAAACAGCGCGGCCCATGCCCTGGGGCGCGCGTATCCGGGCGGCATCAGGGCATTCGTCGACGCCATGAATGCGCAGGCGCAAGCGCTGGGCATGACGGATTCGAGATTCGTGGAGCCTGTCGGCCTGTCCAACGAAAACGTGTCCTCGGCCAGCGACCTGGCGCGGCTGATCAAGGCCGCCGCCCGGCAGCCTTTGATCCGGCAATTCACGACGGATCCCGGAGACAAGGTCTCGGGCCAGGTCTTCCACAATACCAATATGCTGGTGGGTCGACCCGACTGGGCCATCCTGGCATCGAAGACCGGCACCACCCGCGAGGCGGGCGACTGCCTGATCATGGTGCTTGAGCTGGGCGGCCGTCAGTTGGCCATGGTGCTGCTCAACGCCCAGGGTGTCAGCGGTGCGCGCTTTGGCGACGCGGTGCGCGTGCGGCGCGTCCTGAGCAGCCGCATGGCGGCGAAATAAGGGGCTGCGGCGGCCCGGCCCGCGTTCGCGAGGGGCTTCATTCCGCGATGATCGCCCGGCCGCTTTTGCCGCGGTCTCGCTGGTCCTTGTATGCGAAGATCAAGGCCAGCACGACGACGAGCGAGATGACGCCCAAGCCGGCCGCAGTGGCAATGTGCCACGATGCATATCCATCCAGCGTCCAGAACACGGCGGCGGTGATCATGGCGATGCCGACCGAGGTGCCGATGCGCTGCCCCGTCTGCATGATGGCCCCGGAACTGCCTGCGTAGTCCAGGGGGACGTCCATCAGGGTCAGGGCCTGGTTGGGGCTGATGACGGACCCTTGCGCCAGTCCGACGAAGGACAGGGTCAGCAGCAGCCACCAGGCGCTGATCAGGCCGTGGGCCTGCAGCAGGATCACTCCCATGCTCAGGCCCAGGCCGGCCAGGGCCAGAAACAGGCCGCCGATGACGATCTTGCGGCCGTAGGTCATGACGCGTCGGCCGGCCCAGTCGGCCGCCCAGGACGACAGCAGGGCGGCGGGAATGCCGAACAGTCCGGATTCCAGGGCCGACATGCCCAGGCCTTCCTGCACGTACAGGGCCACCAGCACCCAGACGCTGGTCATGCCCAGGAAATACAGCGCCATGATCAGGACGCCGTTGCTGAAGCTGGCGGTGGCGAAGATGCGTAGGTCCACCATGGGGCTGTCGCCCCGGCGCATCGTGCGGCGTTCCCACCAGACCCAGAGGCCGGCCAGCGCCAGGCCCAGCGGCAGCAAGGCCCAGGTCAGGGGGGCGGTGCGGGATTCGACGAAGGGGTACAGCACGGACAGCACGGCCAGCCCCAGCAGCAGGGACCCGACGGGGTCCAGAGAGCGCCATCCCGCGTGCGCGGCGGCCTGGGCGTCCGGGACATCCGCGGCGTCGGGCGGGTCGGCGCGGCCGGGCCATTGGATCAGGGGCCGGGGAAACCATTTCAGCCCCAGCGCGATGACCGCGATGCCGATGGGCACGTTCACCAGGAATGTCAGCCGCCAGCCCAGATTCAAGCCGCCCAGTTCGATCAGCAGGCCGCCCAGCACCGGGCCGATGGCTACGGAAAAGCCGACGACGGTGCCGAAATAGCCAAAGGCGCGGCCTCGCTCGGCCCCGCGAAAATAGTGCTGGATCATGCCCAGGCCCTGCGGGTTGAGCAGACCCGACCCCACTCCCTGGAGAAAGCGGGCGCTGTTGAGCCAGGCGGCATCCGGCGCCAGACCGGCGGCGATCGACGACAGCGTGAACAGCGCCACCCCCGCCAGGAACAGGCCGCCGCGCCCCATCAGGTCGCCGGCGCGGCCCGCCGCGACCAGCACAACGCCGAAGGTCAAGGCATAGCCAGACAGCACCCACTGCATGTCGGATTGCGAGGCGTTCAGGGAAATCTGGATCGAGGGGAGGGCGACGTTGACGATGCTGACCCCGATCAGGGACATGAAAATGGTGGTCAGCAGGATGGCCAGAATGCGCCACCGGCCGGGGTCCGGCCGGTGGGCTTGTGTCGAGCGGTGGGTGGAGGAAGGGCTCAATGAGTGGTCGATGAGGCCTTTTCCTGTTCGGCGATCTGGGCATGCACCTGCGCCATGTCCACGGCCTTGACCTGGGTGATCAGTTCTTCCAGTTGCGAAGCGGCCAGGGCGCCGGCCTGCTGGAACAACAGCACGTTTTCACGGAACACCATGAGGGTCGGAATCGAGCGGATGCGCAAAGCGGCGGCCAGTTCCTGCTGGTCTTCGGTGTTGATCTTGGCGAAGGTGACATCCGGGTGCTTTTCAGCAGCGGCTTCGAAGGTGGGGGCGAACTGGCGGCAGGGACCGCACCACGGCGCCCAGAGATCGATGATCAGGGGTTGTTCGGCCTTGGTGGCGTCCTGGAAGGTTTCCTGGGTGAGTTCGATGATGCTCATGGGGACTCCTGTCTGTGGAAGGCGGCAAAAGGCCGCCGACCGGATTGCTGATCATATGGGGACAGTGTACCTGCCTTGCAAGTGGAAACAGGGGGAAGGTCCGCGGGGACCTTCCCGGCCCGGGATCAGCCGGGGAACAGGGCGTACTTGATGACGAACAGGATCGCGACCAGCAGCGTGGCGGGGTGGATGTCGCGGAAACGCCCGGACAGAGCCTTGATCACCACGTAGCTGATGAAGCCGAAGGCCAGGCCGTTGGCGATGGAGTAGGTCAGGGGCATGGCCACGGCGGCGATGGCGGCGGGGACGGCCTCGGTGATGTCGTCCCATTGCACGTCGACCAGTTCGCGCAGCATCAGGCAGGCCACGTACAGCAGGGCCGGCGCGGTCGCGTAGGCGGGCACGATGCCGGCCAGCGGCGACAGGAACAGCGCCAGCAGGAACAGCACGGCGATGACCAGGGCGGTCATGCCGGTGCGACCGCCCGCCTGCACGCCGGAGGCGCTTTCGATGTAGGCGGTGGTGCTGCTGGTGCCCAGGAAGGAACCGGCGACGATGGCGCAGCTGTCGGACAGCAGGGCGCGGCCCAGGCGGCCCGGGTTGTTCGGCGTGACCAGGCCGGCGCGCGTGGCGATGCCGATCATGGTGCCGGTGGCGTCAAAGACTTCCACCAGCACGAAGACCAGGATGATATGGAAGAAGCCCGTGTTCAACACCCCGGCGATGTCCAGCTTGAAGAAGGTGGGGTCCAGGCTGGGCGGCGCGGAGAAGATCCCCTGGTATTGCGTCAGGCCGGTGACGACGGACAGCAGGGTGATGGCCAGGATGCCGATCAGGATCGCGCCCTTGACCCGCAAGGCCCCCAAGGCTGCGATGATGAAGAACCCCAGGATGGCGAACAGCGTGCTGGCGTGGGTCAGGTCGCCCAGCCCCACCATGGTGGCCGGATTGGGGACGACGATGCCGGCTGTCTTCAGGGCGATGATGCCCAGGAACAGCCCGATCCCGGCGGCGATGGCCGCTCGTAACGAGGCTGGAATGCCGGCCACCAGCCATTCCCGGGCGCCGGTGACGGTCAGTATGACGAACACCACCCCCGAGATGAACACCGCGCCCAGCGCTTGCTGCCAGGAATAGCCCATCTGCGCGACCACGGTGAAAGCGAAGAACGCGTTCAGGCCCATGCCCGGCGCCATGCCGATGGGCCAATTGGCCACGAAGGCCATGATCAGCGAGCCCAGCGCCGCCGCCAGGCAGGTGGCCACGAAGACCGAGCCTTTGTCCATGCCCGTGCTCGACAGGATGTCGGGATTGACGAACACGATGTAGGACATCGTCAGGAAGGTGGTGAGGCCGGCAAGCAATTCGGTACGGGCGTTGGTGCCGTGTTCCTTGAGCTTGAAGAGCTGTTCGAACATGATCTTGTCCCCAGAGATGGAAGCGGTTTATTGACTGCGTATTTTCTGCAACGGCCCCATTCTACGGCGGCCAAAAGCCTTTTGTGAACAGCAGTACACTTCGCCCTATGCTGATCATCGGATTCGAGAGCTCCTGCGACGAAACGGGCGTGGCCATCGCCTGCACGGAACGCGGCCTGCTGGCGCACGCTTTGCACAGCCAGATCGCCATGCATCGGGAATACGGCGGCGTGGTGCCGGAACTGGCTTCGCGCGACCATATCCGGCGCATCGTCCCGCTGACCCGGCAGGTCTTGGAGGAAGCCGGGGTGCGACCGGCGGAACTGGACGCCGTGGCCTATACGGCCGGCCCCGGGCTGGCGGGCGCCTTGCTGGTGGGGGCCGGATTTGCGCGGGCCTTCGCCTGGGCGCGGGATCTGCCGGCGATCCCGATCCATCACCTGGAAGGCCATCTGCTGTCCCCCCTGCTGGCGGACGAGGTCCCTTCGTTTCCCTTCGTCGCCTTGCTGGTGTCCGGCGGGCATACCCAGCTGATGCGCGTCGATGGGGTGGGGCGCTATCAGCTGTTGGGGGAAACGCTGGACGATGCCGCGGGCGAGGCCTTTGACAAAAGCGCCAAGCTCATGGGGCTGGGATATCCGGGCGGGCCGGAATTGTCGCGCCTGGCGCAACAGGGGGATCCCCGCGCCTGCGCCTTGCCGCGCCCCATGCTGCATAGCGGCGATCTGGATTTCAGCTTCAGCGGCCTGAAAACGGCTGTCATGACGCGGATGCGGGCCTTGCAGGCCGAAGGCCGGGATGCCGACCTTGCCGCACGGGCGGATCTGGCCGCTTCGACCGAAGCCGCCATCGTGGATGTGCTGGCGGCAAAATCCCTGCAGGCCTTGCGCCAGACCGGTTTGAAGACCTTGGTCGTGGCGGGCGGCGTCGGGGCCAATCGCCATCTGCGCCAGCATCTGCAGGCGGCGCTGGCCGAGCTGGGCGGGCGGGTGTACTTCCCCCCCCTGCATTTATGCACCGACAATGGCGCGATGATCGCCTGGGCTGCCGCGCTGCGGGCGCGGGCCGGCCTGGTCGACCTGACGGCCCCGCAGGATGCGGGCTTTGCCGTGCGGCCTCGCTGGGATCTGCAGGACGTCTGCGTCCCTGCCTGAGCCTATTTCTTTTTGCTGCCGATGCGGCTTTCTTTGCCCGCCAGCAGGCGGGCGATGTTTTCATGGTGCCGGGCCAGCAGCAGCACGCTGATGGCAACGATGACCATGGCCGTCGGCGCATGGATGCGCCAGGCGACGTCGCCGCCCAGCAGGTAGTAGAACGGCGCGAAGACCGCCGCGATGATGGCGGCCAGCGAAGAATAGCGGGTCACGGCGGCCACGATCACCCAGGTCAGCGCCGTGGCCAGCGCCAGCCAGGGCTGCAGGGCCAGCAGCACGCCCAGCGCCGTGGCGACGCCCTTGCCCCCGCGAAAACGCAGGAATAGCGGATAGAGATGCCCCAGAAAGGCCCCCAGGCCCGCCAGGGGCACTGCGGCATCGGGCAGCCAGCCCCGGCTGACGGCCCAGACGGCCAGGGCGACGGCCAGCCATCCCTTGGCGGCATCGCCCAGCAGGGTCAGCAAGGCGGCCAGCTTGTTGCCGCCGCGCAGCACGTTGGTCGCGCCGGGGTTGCCCGAGCCGAAACTGCGGGGGTCGCGCAGCCCCATCACCCGGCTGACCACGACGGCGAAAGAAACCGATCCGATGAGATATCCCAGAACCAGCGCCAGGATAATACCGCCTGTGAAAGAAAGTTCGGACATGGAAAGTGGGCGACTGCGCCATCGCGGATAATTGGAATGGGGGCCATTCTAAAGCGCTTGACCGGCTCCGTCATCCGAACAGGGGATATCCCCGAGTACAATTCGCACCATCCGGTTTCAGGCAGGAAGAAAAGGCAATGCGCATTCTGGTCACCAATGACGATGGCTACAACGCGGCGGGCATCGAAGCGCTGGCGGCAGCCTTGCGGCCCTTGGGCGATATCACGGTGGTGGCGCCCGAAACCAATTGCAGCGCGGCGTCGAATTCCCTGACGCTGCGCCGCCCCCTGACGCTGAGCCAGGCCGCCAATGGCTTTCATTTCGTCAACGGCACGCCTTCCGATTGCGTGCACGTCGCAATGACGGGCCTGCTGGATTTTCGCCCCGACCTGGTGGTGTCCGGCATCAACAACGGCGCCAATCTGGGGGAAGACACGCTGTATTCCGGCACGGTCGCGGCAGCCTCGGAAGGTTATCTGTTCGGGGTGCCCTCCATGGCGTTTTCCCTGGTGGAGCGCGATTGGAAACATCTGGATACCGCCACCCAGGTCGCGCGCGAACTGGTGGTGCGGTTTCGCGATCAACCCTGGCAGCATCCTCTACTGCTCAACGTGAACATTCCGGCCGTGCCGTATCGGCAGCTATCCGGCTTCCGGGCCACGCGCCTGGGGCGCCGGCATCCGTCCGAACCCGTCATCCGCAGCACGACCCCGTATGGCGATGCGGTCTACTGGATCGGCCCGGTCGGCCTGGCTCTGGATGGCGGATCCGATACGGATTTCGGCGCCATTGCGTCTCATGCCGTGTCGCTGACGCCGCTGCGCCTGGACCTGACCGACCACGCCCAGACCCAGGCCGTGGCCCATTGGGTGGGAGAGCGATGAACAAGCCGCGTCACCCTTCGGATCGTCCTCTGCGGATCAGCCGCAGCCCGGTGCGCAGTTCCACGCTGGGGCCGGGCTATTCCGTGGCCAACAGCAATACCCGCATCCTGGGGCCGCACAGCCAGACGCCCGCGCGAGGCGGCGCCTCGCTGGCGTCGGCGCTTCCGGCCAACCTGGGGCTGAATTCCGATCGTCTGCGCACCGAGATGGTGCGTCGCCTGCGCGAACAGGGCATCACCGACGACCGGGTGCTCGCGGCCATGCAGACGGTTCCCCGCCACGACTTCGTCGACCAGGGGCTGGCCAGTCGCGCCTACGAAGACGCGGCCTTGCCGATCGGTTATGGGCAGACGATTTCGCAGCCCTGGGTGGTGGCCTATATGCTGGCCGTCATGTGCGCGGGCAGGGATCCCCAACGGGTGCTGGAGATCGGCGCCGGCTGCGGCTATCAGGCGGCAGTGCTGGCGCAGTTCGTGCCCGAGGTCTATGCGGTCGAACGCATCCGCGGGCTCTACGATCAGGCGCGCTTGAATCTGTCCCAGGGGCGCTCACGGGGCCGTGTGCGCCTGTCGTTTGGCGATGGTATGCAGGGGCTGGAGCACCGGGCGCCCTTCGATGGCATTGTCGTGGCGGCTGCGGGCGTTAAAATCCCTGAAGTCCTGCTGCATCAGCTGGCTATCGGTGCGCGTCTGATCGCCCCCGAAGGCGCGACGCACCAGAGACTTATTCTCTTCGAACGCACCGGTCCTTCTTCCTGGCATCGGGTGGAACTCGAAGATGTCCGATTCGTACCGCTGCGTCCTGGCACGCAGACCTAAGTAGGAGAACCATATGCTCGATGGGACGCTGGTGACAGATGCTCCGTTCACCCAACCGACGCGCACCGGGCGCATGATGCTTTTGGCCGCTGTTCTGTCGGCCGTGGCCTTGGCCGGCTGCGCCTCGCGCTCGCAGCGGGCGCCGGTTGCCGATCATTCCAATGCCGCGTCGTCATCCGGGACGCAGGCGGCCGCGCGCGGCACATACGTGGTGCGGGCGGGCGATACGCTCTACAAGATCGCCCAGAGCCATGGCATGGAACCTTCGCGCCTCGCGCAACTGAACAATATCTCCGACCCGACGCAACTGGCCATCGGCCAGGTCTTGCGCCTGGATGGCGGCACGGCCATGCCGTCGGGCTCGTCCACCGCGGTGGCCACGCCTGTGCAAACCAAGCCGGCCGGCGGCACGACATCTCCGGCGGCGGAGCCGGCCGCCACGCCCGCTGCTCCGGTGGAAACGTCGGCCTCCCGCGCCAGTGACGCCGGCCTGGTGTCCTGGGGCTGGCCCGCCGACGGCAAGATCATCCAGGGGTTCAACGGCAACACCAAAGGCATCGACATCGAGGGCGCCATCGGGGCGCCGGTGACGGCGGCTGCGGCAGGCAAGGTCATGTACGCCGGCAACGGGGTCCGGGGGCTGGGCAATCTGATCCTGCTGGGCCATAGCGATGGCTTCATCACAGCGTATGCGCATAACCAGTCCTTGCTGGTCAAGACCGGTGAAACCGTCAAGAAAGGCGCCAAGATCGCCACGATCGGCCAGTCCGACACGACGTCGCCGCGCCTGCACTTCGAGATCCGTCGCCGGGGCACGCCGGTCAACCCCCTGTCCTATCTGCCCGCCCGATGATACCCACCCTGGTCTTTGACCTGGAAACCATTCCAGACGCGGACGGGCTGCGGCGCCTGAATCCCCAGTGGGCCGATCTGCCCGACGCCGAGCTGATCGAGTCCGCGCTGGCCGCGAGGCGAGAGACGCACGGCAACGATTTCCTGCCCCTGCACCTGCAGCAGGTCGCGGTGATCGGTTGCGCCTTTCGCGACGATCAGGGGTTTCGCGTGCGCACCATCGGCCAGGCCGATGACCCGGAATCCACGCTGATCGCGGGTTTTTTCAAGACGATCGGGCATTACACGCCCACGCTGGTCAGCTGGAACGGGTCCGGGTTCGATCTGCCGGTGCTGCATTACCGCAGCCTGATCCATGGCGTGGCGGCCCCGCGCTACTGGGACACCGGGGAGGACGACCGCGATTTCCGTTTCAACAACTACCTGAACCGCTACCATACGCGCCACGTCGATCTGATGGACGTGCTGGCGAAATTCAATGGCCGCGCCAATGCGCCCTTGGATCAGTTGGCCAAGCTGTGCGGCTTTCCCGGCAAGCTGGACATGGATGGCGGCCAGGTCTGGCAGGCCTGGCATGCCGGCGACCGCGACCACGTGCGCAACTACTGCGAAACCGACGTGGTCAACACCTGGCTGGTCTATTGCCGCTACCGCCTGATCAAGGGCGATCTGGACGCCACGGCCTATGCCGCCGAACTCGACCTGGTGCGCAACACCCTGGCCGCCATCGACGCCCCGCACTGGAAGGAATTCCTTTCCGCCTGGAATCATGCCTGAACCCATTGTGTACCCCCTGGATATCGAGTCGCTGGATCTGGAGGGGCAGGGGATCGCCCATCACGAAGGCAAGGTCATCTTCGTGGAGGGCGCCTTGCCCGGCGAACGGGTCCTGGCCCGCGTGAAGCGGCGCAAACCCTCCTACGACAAGGCCAAGGTCGAGCGCGTCCTGCGGCCCTCGTCGCAACGCACGCGGCCCCCGTGCCCGCATTTCGGCGTCTGCGGAGGCTGCGCCATGCAGCACCTGGAACCCGCCGCGCAGATGGCCGTCAAGCAGCGTTCCCTGGAAGATGCGCTTGAACACATCGGCAAGGTCCGGCCGCAGCAGATCCTGCCGGCGCTGCAGGGGCCGACCGCAGGCTACCGACATCGCGCTCGCCTGTCCGTGCGGCTGGTGCACAAGAAAGGCGGCGTGCTGGTCGGTTTTCGCGAGCGCGCCAGCAGCTACGTGGCCGACATGCAGTCCTGCCTGGTGCTGCCGCCGCATGTGTCGGCCCTGCTGATGCCCTTGCGCGAGCTGATCGGCGGCCTGTCGCGGCCCGAACGCATGCCGCAGATCGAAGTGGCGGTGGGCGACGAGGCCACCGTCTTTTGCCTGCGGCACCTGGAACCGTTGACGCCCGACGATCTGGATCGCCTGCGCGATTTCGGCAACCGGCACCGCATTGACTGGTGGCTGCAGCCCAAGGGGCCGGAAACCGCCCACCCCCTGGATCCGGCCCGAGTCGACGTGCTGGCCTACGCGCTGCCGGCGTACGGCCTGCGCATGCACTACAAGCCTGCCGATTTCACCCAGGTCAACCCGCATATCAACCAGGTCCTGGTGGCGCGGGCGCTCAGTTTGCTGGACATCCAGCCGGACGACCGCGTGGCGGATCTGTTTTGCGGCCTGGGGAACTTCAGCCTGCCGCTGGCCACGCGCAGTCGCGCAGTCGTGGGCATCGAGGGCAGCGCGACTTTAGTGGCGCGCGCCCGCGAGGACGCCATCCGCCAGGGGCTGGCCGACAAGGCGGAATTCACCGAACTCAATCTGTTCGAGGTCGACACCGGCTGGTTGCGCGGCCTGGGCCATTTCGACCGCATGCTGATCGACCCCCCGCGCGAGGGCGCCCTGGCCGTGGCGCAGGCCCTGGCCGAACTGGCTCCGGACGAGCGGCCGCGTCGTGTCGTGTACGTCTCCTGTAATCCCGCCACCCTGGCGCGCGATGCCGGGATGCTGTGCCATGTGGGCGGATGGACGCTGAGGGCCGCGGGCGCGGTCAATATGTTCCCGCACACGGCGCACGTGGAATCGATCGCGGTATTCGAACCCTGAAGGAAGCAGCATGAGCGACAGGAATTCCGTTCCGGATGCGAGCGGAAAGCGCGCCATCCCGCGCACCGTCTGGATGCTGGGCCTGGTCAGCCTGTTCATGGATCTTTCGTCGGAGCTGATCCACAGCCTGCTGCCGATCTTCCTGGTGTCGGGCCTGGGAGCCAGCGTGCTGACGGTGGGGGTGATCGAGGGCGTGGCCGAGGCCACCGCCATGATCGTCAAGGTCTTTTCGGGCGCCATCAGCGATTTCCTGGGCCGGCGCAAGGGCCTGCTGCTGGCGGGCTACGGCCTGGCCGCTCTCAGCAAGCCCCTGTTCCCTCTGGCGCAGACCGTGGACATGGTCTTCGCCGCCCGCTTCATCGACCGGATCGGCAAGGGCATCCGGGGCGCGCCGCGCGATGCCCTGGTGGCCGACGTCACGCCGCCGGCCATCCGCGGCGCGGCCTTCGGCTTGCGTCAGTCGATGGACACCGTGGGCGCGGTCCTGGGGCCGGGACTGGCGGTGATCCTGATGCTGGTCTTCACGGATATCCGTCATGTCCTGTGGTTCGGCGTGGTGCCGGGCATCGTCGCCATGGGGTTGCTGTTCTGGGGAGTGCGCGAGGCCAGGTCCGGGCCGGGCGAAACGAAACCGTTTCGTTCTCCCATCCGCTGGAGCGCGTCGCGCGATTTCGGCGCCGCCTATTGGCGGGTGGTGGCGATCGGCGCGGTATTCACGCTGGCGCGCTTCAGCGAGGCCTTCCTGATCCTGCGCGGAGAGGACATGGGCTTGAGCGCCGCCTGGGCGCCTGTCGTGCTGATCGTGATGTCGCTCTTCTTCACGCTGTCGGCCTATCCGGCCGGCTGGCTGTCGGACCGTGTGCCGCGCTCCGCCGTCCTGGCGGCTGGCCTGGGCCTGCTGGTGCTGGCGGATCTGGCATTGGCCGTCAAGAGCGGCGGCGTCTGGTCGCTGCTGGCCGGCGCGGCGCTGTGGGGGCTGCACATGGGATTCAGCCAGGGAATTCTGTCCGCCATGGTGGCGGATACGACGCCGGCGGGCATGAAGGGCACGGCCTTCGGCATCTTCAATCTGGCCAGCGGCGTATGCATGCTGCTGGCCAGCGTCCTGGCCGGCTGGCTGTGGCAGGTCTGGGGGCCGTCGGCGACCTTTCTGGCCGGAGCGGCGTTCGCGGCAGTGGCGCTGCTGGGGCTGGGTGTGCCGGCGGGGCGTCAGCGCAGCGACGGGTAGCGGGCTTCATCCATGCATTCCCTTTAAAATGCGGCCTGATCCATTGCCCGCCCGCCGTCATGCATCCCGTCGCCAATATTGCCGCCTACCTGTTCGTTTCCCTGGATGATCTGCCGGATCTGCGCGAGCGCATCATGGCCCGGATCCTGGCGCTGGACCTGAAAGGCACGGTGTTGCTGGCGCCGGAAGGCATCAACGTGTTTCTGGCGGGCGGCAAAGACGACATCGAGGCGTTCCTGGGCTGGCTGCGCGCGGATGCCCGCTTCGCGCCCTTGCAGGCCAAGTACAGCTATTCTAGGACCGTGCCGTTCCGGCGCGTGCGGGTGAAGATCAAGCGCGAGATCATCCGTATGAATCATCCGGCGATCCGGCCTGAAGCAGGACGGGCGCCTGTCGTGGACGCACCGACGCTGGCGCGCTGGCTGGCGCAGGGCCAGGACGACGAAGGGCGCGAAGTCGTGATGCTGGACACGCGCAATGGTTTCGAGGTGGACGAGGGCACGTTCGCCCGTGCCATTGACTGGCGGCTGACGAAGTTTTCAGAGTTTCCCGCAGCGGTGCGGGAGCATCGCGCCGAACTGGCGGGCAAGACGGTGGTCAGCTTTTGCACCGGGGGCATCCGCTGCGAGAAAGCCGCGATTTTCATGGCTGAAGAAGGCATGGACCATGTCTATCAGCTCGAGGGCGGCATCCTCAAATATTTCGAGGAAACCGGCGGCCCGGGGTTCGAGGGCCGCTGTTTCGTGTTCGACGAGCGTGAAGTGCTGGGGATGGACCTGGCCGTGCCAGCGGTTTAGTCCGGAGCGCAACAAGTAAAAACGCCGAGGCGGTTCTGAAGCCGTCCGGCGTTTTTCTTTGAAAGCGAAGGGTACGCTGTGCGCCGCTTACGCCTTCGTCTGGTCTAGCACCCGTTGCGCTTCGATGCGCACGCGCTCGGGCGCGGTGCCGCCGATGTGCTTGCGGGCGGCGACCGAGCCTTCCAGCGTCAGCACCTGGAAGACGTCGTCCTGGATGTCGGCGTGGAATCCGCGCAGTTCGTCCAGTGACAGGTCGGCCAGATCGCAGCCCCGCTGTTCGCAGGAACGCACCGCCAGCGCGACCGTTTCGTGGGCGTCGCGGAAGGGCACGCCGCGCTTGACCAGGTAGTCGGCCAGGTCGGTGGCGGTGGCGTAGCCCTGCAGGGCGGCGGCGCGCATGGCGTCGGCCTTGACGCGGATGCCGCCGATCATGTCGGCGAAGATCGTCAGCGTGTCGCGGATGGTGTCGGCGGTGTCGAACAGGCCTTCCTTGTCTTCCTGGTTGTCCTTGTTGTAGGCCAGGGGCTGGCCTTTCATCAGGGTCAGCAGGGCCACCAGGTGGCCATGGACGCGGCCGGTCTTGCCACGGGCCAATTCGGGGACGTCGGGGTTCTTCTTCTGCGGCATGATGGAACTGCCGGTGCAGAAGCGGTCCGCCAGGTCGATGAAGCCGACGCGCGGGCTCATCCACAGGACCAGCTCTTCGGACAGGCGCGAGATGTGCGTCATGATCAAGGCCGCCGCCGCGCAGAACTCAATGGCGAAATCGCGGTCGGACACGGCGTCCAGGGAATTGCGGCAGACCTCGTCAAAGCCCAGGGTCTTGGCGACCCGTTCGCGGTCGATGGGGTAGCTGGTGCCCGCCAGCGCAGCCGCGCCCAGCGGCAGGCGGTTGGTGCGGCGGCGGCAGTCGGCCAGGCGTTCGGCGTCGCGGCCGAACATTTCGGCATAGGCCAGCAGGTGGTGGCCGAAGGTGACCGGCTGGGCGACCTGCAGGTGGGTGAAGCCCGGCAGGATGGTGTCGGCGTGTTCCAGCGCCAGCGTGGCCAGGCGGCCGCGCAGTTGGCCCAGCAGGTCGATGGCCAGGTCGATCTCGTGGCGCAGCCACAGGCGGATGTCCGTGGCGACCTGGTCGTTGCGCGAACGCCCGGTATGCAGGCGTTTTCCGGCGTCGCCGATCAGTTCGACCAGCCGTTTTTCGATGTTCAGGTGCACGTCTTCCAGGTCCAGCGACCACTGGAATTGCCCGGCCTGGATTTCCTGCAGGATCTGCGCCATGCCGCGCTGGATGTCGGACAGGTCGGCCGCGCCGATGACGCCCACGGCCGCCAGCATGTCGGCGTGCGCCAGGGAACCCTGGATGTCGAAGGCGGCCATGCGCTGGTCGAAATTGACCGAAGCCGTGTAGCGCTTCACCAGATCGGAGACGGGTTCGGAGAACCGCGCCGACCAGGCCTGGGATTTGTTGTCGAATTGATTGTGTGCGGAAGGGGTATTGGACATAGTGCGGAAATTATAAAGGAGGCGCGACCTGCGCTATATTAAAAGCTTTTCAGCGGAAACCGGAGATCATGGCGCAACCCGACATGAAGCAGATCACAGCCATCGTCAAGCCTTTCAAGCTCGATGAAGTGCGCGAGGCCTTGTCCGAGCTGGGGGTGAACGGCCTGACCGTCACCGAGGTCAAGGGCTTTGGGCGGCAGAAAGGCCATACGGAACTGTATCGCGGCGCCGAATACGTCGTCGATTTTCTGCCCAAGATCCGCATCGACGTGGTGGTGGCTGCGGATCAGACCGACGGCGTCATCGAGGCCATCGTCCGCGCGGCCCGCACCGGCAAGATCGGCGATGGCAAGATCTTCGTCACACCGGTCGAGCAGGCCATCCGCATCCGTACCGGGGAAACCGGCGTCGAGGCCCTGTAGCGCCCGGCCGGGCGGCCAGCGCCCAGAATTCAGGCAGGAAATATTCCGCTACCAGCAGTGGCGCGCCTTGGCGCATAAAGACTGAATGGCGGGCCTCGATCGCGCATCCGGCCCGAGGCGTCGCCCATGGACCGTCGGCCCGGCGGGTCAGCAGGCGGCCGAAGCGAAACGCGCTGCGACGAATCCGCGCATCCTGATACAGTATGTCGGCCAACGGCCGGCGGCCCAGGCCGCGCATGGCTTTCCATGCTCCCTGACTGGCCAGCCAGGGCGTGAAGCTGCAGGCTTGCACGCAGGGGCGGCCATCGATCGTCATCAGGATTTCACGCCACCAGACAGCCGCGCCCGGCGGCAGGCCCGCTTCCGCCGCCCAGATGGGGGGCAGGGCGGCGACGGTTTCGCGGCGCACAAACAGGCGGACTTCTCCCAGCGCGCGCAGGCCCACCGTCAGCGCCCCGGGCTGGCATAGCCAGGCGCGCTGCAGGCCGTCCAGGCTGGGGGCCGGGTGATTGCGCCACAGGGGCGCGCTGGCGGTTTGCGGAGTCATCGGGGCGACACGATAGCATGGCGGACGCTACAATGCGCTCCATCATGGAACCTGTCCGAATTTCAAAATTGATGGCCCAGCGCGGCCTGTGCTCCCGCCGCGAGGCCGATGCCTACATCGAACGCGGCTGGGTCCGCGTGGATGGCCGGATCGTGAGCGAACTGGGCACCAAGGCTTTGCCCAATGCCCGCATCTCGCTGGAACGGCAGGCGGCGCGACGTCAGACCGACAAGGCTACGATCATCCTGAACAAGCCGGTCGGCTACGTCTCGCACCAGTCCGACCAGGGGTATCGCGTGGCAGCGTCTCTGATCCGCGCGAATACCCAATATCACGCGGATCAGGCGCGCCGCGTCTTCGACCCGGCGCATTTGCGCGGCCTGGCGCCCGCCGGCCGCCTGGACATCGATTCCCAGGGCCTGCTGGTGCTGACCCAGGATGGGCGTATCGCCCGCCAGTTGATCGGCGACGATTCCGGCATTGAAAAAGAATACCTGGTGCGGGTCGACGGACGCCTGTCGTCCGGCGGCCTGGCGTTGCTGAATCACGGCCTGATGCTCGACGGCCAGGCGTTGCGCCCGGCCAAGGTCCACTGGCAAAACGAGGACCAGCTGCATTTCATCCTGCGCGAGGGTCGCAAACGGCAGATCCGCCGCATGTGCGAACAGGTCGGGCTGAAGGTCGTCGGCCTGAAACGGGTGCGCATGGGGCAGATCGTGCTGGGCGATCTGCCGCTGGGGCAGTGGCGTTATCTGCGAGAAGGCGAGCGTTTCTGACGCGGGGCTCGTCCGGCGGGCGGCCGTTCATGGCGGCCTGACTCGTCGGGTTTCCTTGTCTGCGCGATTGCGGCGGCGTCTTTGTCGGGCCGGGTCCCGGCGGCGCGTGTCAGCAGGCTGAATCGCGCCTGGTCGTCTTGCGCCAGGGTGGTTTGCAACCAGGGCAGGGCAGCGCGCAATTCGGCTTCCAGCGTCCAGGGCGGGTTGACGATGAACATGCCGCTGCCGTGCATGCCCAGGCCGTCGGCCGATGGCTTGCAGACCGTCAGGCTGGCATTCAGCCAATCCACGGGCAGGCGTTCCAGCGAGCGCACCAATTCATGCGCCTGGATGCGTTGCACCAGCGGGTACCAGATGACGAAACACCCTTGGGCAAAGCGCTGCAGCCCATCTTTGACCGCCTGCAGCACGTGCCGGTAGTCCTGTTTGTTTTCGTAGGACGGATCGATCAGGATCAGGCCGCGTCGGGGCGGAGGCGGCAGCAGGCGCTTCAGGCCGGCAAAGCCGTCTTCGCGGGCCACCGCCACCTGACGGCGCGAGGCATGCATCCGCTGGCGCAGCGTGTCTTCCAGCACCTGGCCTTCGGTGGGGTGCAGTTCGAACAGGCGCAGGCGGTCGTCCGGGCGCATGGCGTGCAGCGCCAGGCAGGGGGACCCCGGGTAGACGTTGGCAACCCCGTCCGGGTTGAAATCCTGGATCGCCCGCAGGTAGCGTTCGACCAGCGCGGGGGGCTGGGGCGCGCCCAGCAGGCGGTCCAGGCCTTCGGTGACTTCGCCGCTTTGGCCTGCCCAGTCGCCATCCAGGGCGTACAGTCCGGCCCCGGCATGGGTGTCGATCACCCAGTAGGGACTGTCCTTGCGATTGAAGTAATCCAGAGTCTGCACCAGGATGGCGTGCTTCAGGACGTCGGCGTGGTTGCCGGCATGAAAGGCGTGTCGGTAGCTGAACATGGCGAGGCTTTATGGATTCAGGCCCGGGGCCTGGGGGCGGACGCTATCCAGCGCGTCCGTGAATACCGCCTGGCAGCCCCAGGACAGCAGTTCGCGGGCGCGGCCCGGATCGTTGACCGTCCAGACGGCCAGGGTGGCGCCCTGGTCCAGGATGTCGCGCACCACTGCCTGATCGGCGTGCAGGGTGTCGATGTTCAGGCCGATGCAGCCCAGGCCCGTCTGGCGGGAGCGCCAGTCCGACGGCACCGGGCCTTCGATGAGCAGGGCTCGAGGCAGGTCAGGGGCTGCGGTGCGGGCGGCTTCCAGGGCGGTTTCGGAAAAAGAAGACAGCAACGGCGGCAGGGAGGCTGTCGCCCACAGCCGGGCAGCGGCCCGGGCGACCGCAACCCCGGTGTCGCGCTCGTAACCGGTGGTGGGTTTGATCTCGATATTGCTGTGCATGTTGCGGGCCTGCGTGTACCGGGCGACGGACAGCAGGGTGGGCGCGGGTTCTCCGGCGAAATCGCGGCTGTGCCAGGCGCCGAAATCGTACCGGGACAGGGTTTTCCAATCCAGTTCGCTGGCCAGCCCCCGCCCATCGCTGGTGCGGTCGATGCCATCATCGTGCAACAGGAACAGGACCTCGTCCTGGCTGAGTTTGACGTCGTATTCGGCCATCCGGAAACCGTGGGCCGCCCCGGTGCGCATGGCGGCCAGCGTGTTTTCAGGCGCCAGCAGACCGCCTCCGCGGTGGGCGATGAAAGCGGGCCAGGGCCAGGCTGGATGCGGTGTCGTCATGGGGATCGGGATGACAGAAAAGGGAGATCCGTTCATTTTAGCGGTTTGCCAGGATGATCCGCAGCCCGGGGACCCTGCGCATCCGCTCGGAGCGCCGGTCGCCAGGCCAGTCTGGCCGGGGCCGCCTGCGCAGCCCGGGCATCACAGTGTTAAACTGCGTGACATTTCAGGCTGTCGATTCGACCAGCCAGTTGGGGCGACGGTGTTCGCCTTTTTTGTTCCGGATGGTGCCGGCCTCGTCGTCCGTCATCCTTTGCAGGACCTTCGCCCATGTTTGATTTCATACGCACGCACCAGCGCTTGATGCAGTTGATCCTCCTGATCCTGGTGGTGCCGTCCTTCGTGTTTCTTGGCATCAGCGGCTATTCCTTCGTCACGGCCGACCCGGCCGTGGCCGAGATCGGCAAGCTTTCCGTGACCAAGCAGGAGTTCACCCAGGCCCAGCGCAACCAGTTGCAGCAGATGCAGGAAAGCAGCCAGGGTCGCTTCGATCCGGCGTTGCTGGACAATCCGCAGGCGCGCCAGGCGCTGCTGGATCAACTGATCGATCGCAAGGTCCAGATCGCGGTGGCCACCCAGGCCCACTTCAGCGTGTCGGACAACACCTTGCGTCGCGCGATCGCCTCCATGCCGCAAGTCCAGGTAGACGGTCAGTTTTCCGCCGACCGTTATCATGAAGTGCTGGCGTCCGCCGGCATGACGCCCCGGGATTTCGAGGCCAGTCAGCGGGCCGAGCTGGCCCTGGACACGGTGCTGGGACCGGTGCGCGATACGGCCGTTCTGCCGCAACCCGTGCTTGAAAGCTTGAAACGCGCCTTGACCGAGGAACGCACCGTGCGCTTGCGCGTCTTCCAGGCGAAGGACTACGCCAAGGACGTGACCATCACACCCCAGGACATCAAGGCCTGGTACGACGCGCACCAGGACGATCTGCGCCTGCCCGAACAGGTCGCCGTCGATTACCTGGTGCTGGACGAGGCCGCTGCCGTGGCCAGCGTGCCGGCGATCAACGACGCCCAGCTGAAGGATTATTACGAGCAGAACAAGACCCGGTACGTGGTGCCTGCCCGGGTGAACGTCAGTCATATTCTGATCAAGTTGCCTGCCGGCGCCTCGGACGAGGCCGCCAAGGCAGCCCTGGCGACCGCCCAGGACATCAGCCGCCGGGTTCGCGCCGAACCGAAGCAATTTGCCGAACTGGCCCGCAAGGAGTCCCAGGATGCCGGGACCGCCCGGGATGGCGGCCAGCTGGGCTGGATCCAGCGCGGCACCTTGCCCTTGCCCATGGAGCAGGCCATCTTTGCGTTGAAACAGGGCGAGGTCTCCGACCCGGTCAAGGGGCCGGACGGCTATCACGTCTTCATCGCCAATCAGGTTCAACCCGAAAAGGGCGAGACCTTCGACGAAGCCCGCGCCAAGGTCGAATCCGAGGTTCGCCGCCAATTGGCAGCCGATCGCTTTGCCGACATGGCCACCAAACTGACCAGCCTGGTGTACGACAATGCAAACAGCCTGGATCCTGCAGCCAAGGAGCTGGGGTTGCAGGTGCGTCAGGCCCAGGGGGTTGCCCGCGATCGTCTGCTGACGGCCGATGAAGCCGGTCCCCAGGCCGCGGCCGCGTCGAAGGATGCCGCCATCCTGGGCGATGTGCGGGTGCGCCAGGCCCTGTTCAGCCGGCAGGTGCTGGCCGACAAGCAGAATTCCGGTGTGATCGAGATCTCTCCCGACACCATGGTCGTGGTGCGCGTGAATGCGGTGACGCTGGCCCACGTGCCCGATCTGGATAAAGAGCAGGCGCATATCCATGCGCAATTGCAGGCCGAGCGCGCGCAGGCGGCCGCCGTGGCCGCCGGTGAAAAAGCGCTGGCCTCGCTGAAGCAGCAGGCATCGTCGGAGGGTTTCCATGATCCCGTCACCATCAGCCGTCTGGATCCCGCCGGCCTGAGCAAGGCCGTGATGGATGCGGCTTTCACGATTCCTCACCAGACGCTGCCGGCGTATGGCGGTGTATCGCTGCCGGATGCCTATGCCATTGTGCAGCTGGATCAGGTCAAGCCGGGCAGTACCGACAAGCCCGCGCTGGATGGTCTGGGTGCGCAACTGGCCCGTATCTGGGGCAGTGTGGAAGAACAGGCTTTGCTGGTGGATCTGCGCAAGTCCCTGAAGGTGAAGATCACGGACGAAGGCCACAAGCTGATCGAGAAAGGCGATAGCGGATCGAATTGATCGGGAAGTGTCGTGGATGGAAAAAAGGGCCTGCGGGCCCTTTTTTCATGGGGGGAGATCTTGCCGTGCTGCTTGTGCCTGGGTCGCGGGGGCGATGAGAAGGTGTTTTCAGTGGGGCTGTTCAGCGAAAGGGCTCAGCGGTTCAGGATGTTGGGCTTGGGGTTGAGGCTCCCGCTGGGCTTGGGATGCCTGTGGTTGCAGGCTGGAGGAGGGCCGTTGGGAGCAGTCTTAAGCTGCGGCATCCCTCCACCTCGCGGCCTGCAGGCCGCTCGGATTCGGCAGGCGCGAATCGGTCCGCAGGGATATTTCTTCTGGGGCCTGTCTTGGAGGACGGCATCCCTCCACCTCGCGGCCTGCAGGCCGCTCGGATGATTCCGGCAAAAAAAGGTCCGCAGGGACCTTTTTTAGTCCGGAATCATCCCTTCGCCCGGACGATTTTCTGGACTTGGGGGACGTGCCGGATGGCGCGGATGACCTGGGCCAGGTGTTTGCGGCTGTCCACCTGGACGGTCAGATGCAGCAGCGCGGTGGCGGCGGCCTCGTCGGGCATGGTCAACTGCGTGATGTTGGAGTCGGCTTCCGTGACCTCGGCCGCCAGGCGGCCCAGCACGCCGCGTTCGTTCAGGACGGTGATGTCCAGGCGGGTGCTCAGGTGGCGGGCCGTGGTGGCGTCCCAGACGACCGGGATCCAGCGTTCGGGTTCTTTGGCCTGCTGGCGTTGAGCGACAGGACAGTCCGTCATATGCACGACCAGGCCGTGGCCCAGGCGGATGCCGCCGATGATGGCGTCGCCCGGCAGGGGGCCGCAGCACGGCGCCAACTGCACCGCCTGGCCCTCGTTGCCGTGGATCACGATGGGAGCGCCGCTGACCGCGTTGAATTCGTCCACCGCCATGGCCGTGGTTTCCAGCATGGCGTTTTCGGGAGCGAATCGGCGCGCCACGACGGCTGCCAGGCGTTTGCCCAGGCCGATGTCGGCCAGGATCTCGATGCGCGACGCGCCGCCGGAGCCTTTGGCCAGGCGTTCCCATTGGGGATCGTCGTCTTTGGGGTAGGCGATGCCCAATTGATCGAAAGCCTGGTTCAGCAGGCGGCGGCCGAAGGCGATGGATTCCTCGTAGCGCTCGGTGCGCAGATAATGCCGGATTTCCGAGCGGGCGCGCCCGGTACGCACGTAGTTCAACCACTGGGCGCTGGGCCGCGAGGCGGCGGAGGTCATGATTTCGACGGCGTCGCCGCTATGCAGTTCCGTGCGCAGCGGCGCGAAGTCGCTGTTGATCTTGCAGGCGACCGCATGGTTGCCGACGTCGGTGTGGATGGCGTAGGCGAAGTCCACCGGCGTGGCGCCGCGCGGCAGAGACAGGATCTTGCCTTGAGGCGTGAAGACATACACCGCATCCGGGAAGAGATCGACCTTGACGTGTTCCAGGAATTCACCGGAATCGCCCGTCTGGCTCTGGATGTCCAGCAGGGACTGCAGCCATTGGTGGGTGCGCTTCTGCAGATCGTTCAGCGATGTGCCCTGTTCCTTGTAGAGCCAGTGGGACGCCACGCCTTCTTCGGCGACGTGATCCATGTCGCGGGTGCGGAACTGGAATTCCACCGGGGTGCCGTAGGGGCCGATCAGGGTCGTGTGCAGGGACTGGTAGCCATTGATCTTGGGGATGGCGATGTAGTCCTTGAATTTGCCGGGGACCGGCCGGTAGAGCTGGTGCAGGGTGCCCAGCGCCAGATAGCATTCCGGCAGGGTATGGACCACGATGCGAAAGCCATAGATGTCGAGCACATCGGAAAACGATTTTTTCTGCTCGACCATCTTTTTGTAGATGCCGTACAGGGATTTTTCGCGTCCGCTGACCTCGGCGTCCAGGCCGGCGGCCGGCAGCGCTGTCCGCACGGCCTCGGCGATTCTCGTGATGACTTCGCGGCGATTGCCGCGGGCGGCCATCATGGCCTTGTACAGAACGTCGTAGCGGTTCGGGTACATGGCCTTGAAACAGCGGTCCTGCAACTCGCGAAACAGGGCGTTGAGCCCCAGCCGATGGGCGATGGGGGTGTAGATGTCCAGCGTTTCGCGGGCCACCCGGCGGCGTTTTTCGGGCACGACGGCATCCAGCGTGCGCATATTGTGCAGCCGGTCGGCCAGCTTGATCAGGATGACGCGCACGTCGCGCGCCATGGCCAGCAGCATCTTGCGAAAGGATTCCGCCTGTTGTTCGGCCTTGGTCGCGTATTCCAGGCGTTCCAGTTTGGTCAGGCCGTCGACGATGTCGGCGACATCGGCGCCGAATTTTTCAGCCAGTTCCTGTTTGGCGACGCCCTGGTCTTCGATGACGTCGTGCAGCAGCGCCGCCATCAGCGAATCGGCGTCGAGCTTCCAGCCTGCGCAGATTTCCGTGACGGCGATGGGGTGGGAAATATAGGGTTCGCCGCTTTCGCGGAATTGCCCCAGATGGGCGCTGTCCGCGAAGCGGTAGGCTTCGCGCACGCGTTCGATGTCGCGTGGCGGCAGGTAGCCGGCGATGATCTGCTGCAGGCCCGCCAGCGAAGCGATGGGACTGGGCGCGGCGGCGGGGAGCGATGCGGGCGCGTTATGAGGTTTTCGCCGACGCAGTCTGGGGCCTTTGCGGAGAACCGCCAATAACCCCGATGATGCGCCGCGAATACCGGAAAACGCCATGAGCCGGCCCTATCGAATCAGGTGGGGACCTTGCGCAGCATTTCAGTGCCGACCTGGCTCTGGGCGATTTCGCGCAATGCGGTCACGGTGGGTTTGTTGTGGCTCTGGATGCGCGATTCGTGACCCTGGGCCAATTCGCGGGCGCGGTAAGTGGCCGCCAGAGTCAGATCAAAGCGGTTGGGGATCTGCTGGAGGCAGTCTTCGACGGTGATGCGGGCCATAAATTTCCTGATCAGCTAGCGTTGACGAGAGGTTTGCGGATGCCGAGCTGCATGAATAGATCGGCATGGCGGATGGATTGCGCGGCATAACGCAGGCGGGCGGCGAACACGACGGCCTGCAATTGCTGTAACGCAATGCTAAAGTCTTGATTAATAATAACATATTCGCAGTCTGACGCATGAGCCATTTCACCGCCGGCCGCCAACAGGCGACGGGCGATGACCTGGGGAGCGTCCTGGCCGCGTTTGTTCAATCGGGTTTCCAGCGCTTCGATCGAAGGCGGCAGGATGAAGATGCCGATGGCCTGAGGATAATGCTGGCGCACCTGACGCGCGCCCTGCCAGTCGATTTCCAGGATGATGTCGGTGCCGCTGGCGATGGCCTGGGCCACGCGGTCGCGCGGCGTGCCGTAGAAATGGCCGTGGACTTCCGCCCATTCCAGCATGTCGCCCCGGTCGCGCAGGGCCTGGAAGGTATCCACCGACACGAAACGGTAGTGTTCCTGGTCGCGCTCGCCGGGTCTGGGGTCGCGGGTCGTGCAGGAAATCGACAGGGCCAGGGTGGCATCCTGGGCCAGCAATGCATTGACCAGGCTGGATTTCCCGGCGCCGCTGGGAGCGACCACCATGAAAATATTGCCGGCGTGCGGGGTCTGGGCGTCGGTTGTCATTGCTGCGTCCCGTCGACGGCCGTGTCCGGGCCGGGCGCCTGGCCCAGTTCGGCCAGTGCGTCGGCGTAGGCCTGCGGGCCGGTGCACAGGAATACGATGGCGTCACCCGGATTCAGGTTGAACAGCACATCCTGGATCTGTTCGGAGGCATCGTCGCCATCGTGGATGGCCGCTACGTGCACGTCGCCGTCACCCTGGAACTGTTCCGCAGGCACCAGACCCGCGACCTGTTCCACGTCCGCCGGGCGCTGCGCGACATAGACCCGGAAAGGCAGGTCTTCCAGGGTGATGTCCAGGACCAGCCCCTGGTCCAGGCGGGTGATCAATTGACTGTCAAGCGGCATGGGAGCGAAATCTGTAGTGGGTACTCACGGCAAATATTATAGACGGTCGGCTGGCGCGAACTCGGCCACCACAGGCGCATGGTCCGATGGCTTTTCCCAGCCTCTGGGGACCTTGTCCACCTGGCAGCCCAGGCAGCGCGCGGCCAGTTCCGGCGTGGCCAGGATATGGTCGATGCGCACCCCCGCGTTGCGCCGGAAGGACATCATGCGGTAGTCCCACCAACTGAAGATCTTGGGTGGCTGCTCGAACAGGCGGAAGGTATCCCGCAGGCCCAGGTCCAGCAGGCCCTGGAAGGCCTGTCGCTCGGGCTCGGACACCAGGATGCCGCCCGCCCAGGCCGCCGGGTCGTGCACGTCGGCGTCCGCAGGGGCCACGTTGTAGTCCCCCAGGACCGCCAGATCGGGGTGGGCGGTCATTTCCTGGTCCAGCCAGCGGTTCAGCGCGCCGAACCAGTCCAGCTTGTAGACGTACTTGTCGCTGTCCACGGCCTGTCCGTTGGGGCAGTAGGCGCTGATGACGCGCACCGGCCGGCCCTGGGCGTCTGGTAGCGTGGCGGCGATGATGCGCTGCTGCGGGTCTTCGTACCCGGGTATGTTGCGCTGCACGTCCAGCGGCGGGGATTTGCTGATGATGGCCACGCCGTTATAGGTCTTTTGCCCTGCCCAGCAGGCGTGGTAGCCGATGGCTTCCAGCGCGGCGTGCGGGAATTTTTCATCGGGCAGTTTCAGTTCCTGCAGGCACAGGGCGTCGACGGGGTTGGCCTGCAGCCATTCCAGGACGTGGCCCAGGCGGACGTTGAGGGAATTGACGTTCCAGGTGGCAAGTTTCATGGTCGGTGCGATTTCTATCGGGATGTGGCTTTGTAGGACTTTACCAGGGTGGGCGGTATCTCCGGGCAGCGATCCCGGGAAGGTCGTCCGGCTGTGGTGCGATCGCGCGTAATCCCTGCCAAGAGACGGGATGGTGAAAAATCAGCCAATCGGCGCAGAGCCGCATCGATGCTGGGTGTGGAGAGGAAGGACGGCGGGACTGCACAGATTTATCCACAGGATCTGTGGATGTCCCTGGATGCCGCGCAACGAGCGCCGGAGCGTGGCGGCCGCCTGGATGAGGCAAGCGCAGTCGCGTTGGAGCCTCCCGGCGACTTGGGATCAACGCGGCGGACACTCGGCCGAACATCGATCGCGCAGGCCTGGATCCCGTGTGACGGGCAGGGTAGGTGTCATTTTTCGCACATATTTTTCTCAAAAATGAGACATCCATACTGGAAAAATGGTTTTTCCGAGTTGATTGGCGGTGGAGGCAATGACACACTGAAACCATCGAAAATTAATTGAACCTTAAAAGAGAGGGAATGGTGGAAAAGCAAATTCATTTTCTGGAATACGGAAAATTGCCTTCAATCAGTCGTGGAATCGGTATTTTCAATCACCCCGTCGCGACTGCGAAGCAAGGAGCAACCAGAATCCATTCCGGAATTACCGAGCTTCCGGTTGGCGCGGCGGTCCCCAATCACAGCCATCCGAATGCTGAAGAGCAGGTTACCGTATTGAAGGGAAAAGTAAGAATCAAGATTGGCGATCAGCAGCGCGACTGCAGTCCCTATGATTCGACCTTCATTTCGGGGGACGTGCCGCATGAATTCTCTAATGTGGGCGATGAGCCGGCTGTGGTGATGGTCATTTATGGTGTCTTGAATGACAAGAGCGTGAAGAGGACTTTCACGGAAACCGGCAGCACGGTCGATATAGGCTCCGATGCCGATCGATTCCCGGCCAGCCCGGGGGCTTGAACGGGCGGATATCTCTTCAATAACACGGAAGGATTGGCGCATGTCTACAAGGAAAACTGATCCGGGCGGCTTGTATTGCTATCTTGCGACTCCGTTTGATAAATCGGGCAATGTCGATCTGGCGGTTCTGAAGGACTATGTCCAGCAGATCGTTGAGCACGGGGTGGCGGGAGTGACCTGTCTGGCCAGCACTTGCGAAGGTCCTTACATGACGGAACTCGAGCGGAAAAATGTGCTCGAGGCAGTCAGCCGTGTGGCCTCTGGAAAGCTTGCCGTCAACGTCGGCATTGGAGGGGTGTCCACACGACAGGCCGTGGAGGCGGCAAAACAGGCCAAGGATCTGGGCGCGACAAGCTTGATGCTGGAAATGCAGCAATATTTTCCTGTTTCATTCAACGCCGCGGTGAAGCATTACCAGACTGTCGCAGAGGCCTGTGATGTCCCGATCAGGCTCTATAACCTGACGCTGTCCACGCGGTTTGACTTCACGCCCGACCGGATTCTCGCAATGTCGTCCATCGGGCAAATTATTTCCATAAAGGATGCCTCGGGGGATGTGACCCGTTTGCGGGATATACGGATGCTGTGCGGCGACCGATTTACCCTGTATTGCGGTTTCCATTACCAGGCGCTGGAGGGATTCCGTTTCGGCGCCCAGGGCTGGGAAGTCATGATGCATCCTTCGATCGCCGCGCCCCTGGTGGATTTATACAGGTCGCTGGTCGATGACCCCTGGAGCGAACAGTCCTCGAGCCTGTATCGTGCGCTTCAGCCGCTGTTCCATTTTTTCAAGCAATATGGGGTTCCTCAGTCCATCAAGGAGATTTCAAACCGCACCAGCCTGAAGTTCGGCAGTGTCAGGGAGCCTCTGGAACCATTGCCGGATATCGCAAAGCGCCGCCTCCACAGGATGATGGATGAGCTGGCGGATCGGTCGATAGTGTCAGCCTGATGCGGCGCGCGAAGGTTGCTGGGTGGATAAGATGAGAACTGATACTTCAGGCTTGTTTTCAGACGATAGCCGCTCTTCCGTGCTGAATGGATTTCTGATACTTGAGGCGATCGCTGCTTCGGACAAACCCGTGTCGATCAAGCAACTGGAGGAGCTGACGGCCGTTCCCAGATCGACGCTTTATCGTGTCGTGAAGACCCTGGTGCGATCCAAGATATTGCTGCTTGAACCGGGCGGCAAGAGCTATTCGGCGGGCGAGCGTTTGATCGCGTTGGCCAGGGGGATTGATTCACACAGCATCCTGCACGACGAACGTCATGCGATCCTGAAGTTGCTTGTCGACAAGATCGGGGAAACGTGCAATTTCACAACGGTGGACATGACCGAGGTCGTGTATGTGGATAGGGTAGAGGCGAAATGGCCGCTTGGACTGCGTTTCGAATCCGGATCCAGGGTGCCGATACATTGCACTTCCAGCGGCAAGTTGTTCATGAGCTACATGCCCGCTGACCAGAGGAGGGCGCTATTGAAACGATTGCCGCTGGAACGATATACCGACAAGACGATCATCGACCCTGACGTTCTGGCGAAAGAACTGGTCAGGATCCGAGCGAATGGCTTCTCGACGGATGATGAAGGATATCTCCTGGGCCTGATCTCGGTTGCAGTTCCCGTTTTTGGAAAGAGCAGGAAGATCATAGGGGCTGTGGCGGTCCATGCGCCCAAAGCCAGACTGAGCCTGAAGGACGCTCTGGATCACATCAGTGTGCTGAAAATGGCGGCTGGTGATATTGGCAGTATCTACAGAAGATTCAAATAATAATTATTATCCCGTATTTTAAATACATTGGAGACATGAAAATGACTGTTAATACGACAGGCCGTCGGGCTTTTTTGCGCCGCAGCGTGTGGCTTGCAGGGGCTGCGTCCCTGGGTGTGGCGAAATTCGGCGGGGCGGCCGCCGCGTCGAAACACAGAATGCTCTTTGCTCATACTTTCAGTGAGGCAAATGAAAAATATGTGGTCACCGGAATAGGCCTGTTCAAGGAGCTTGCGGAAAAATACAGCAATGGGGCTCTCGTGGTCGATGTGCACGAAGGGGGCAAGCTGGGAGGGCAGACGGAGCTTCCCCAAAAGGTTCAATACGGGGCTATCCAGGCATGTCAGGTTTCCATGCAGAATTTCACGCCCTATGCGGAGGTGTACAACATCCTGGACCTTCCGTATCTGTTCCCTTCCAACGAGGTCTTCAATAAATTCCTTTCCAGCAAGGAGTTCGCCCAATCCGATCTTGAGTCCGCGCCCCGGAAAAAAGGTTTGAAAATACTGTCCGGAATGTGGGCGAACACAGGTTATCGGATCCTATGCACCAGCAAGAAGGTGGATCGGATGGTCCGCTCCGTCAACGATCTGAAAGGCATCAAGCTCCGGGTGACCAACTCGAAGATCGAACAGCAGGCTTTCAGCCTGACTCCCGCCAGTCCGGTCTCCGTCAACTGGGCCGAGACCTATCAGGCGATGCAGCTGGGGGCGGTCGATGCATTGAACGTCGGCCTGGGGCCGCTGACTGCGAATCGGATTCAGGAAGTCCTGGCCAATGCCACCCGCGCAAACATCAGCTTCAATGCGCATGTGGCTATGGTTTCGAATAAATGGTATGAAAAACTTCCTGATGACGTCCGGCAGGCCATCGATAGAGCCGCGGCGGAAAGCTGGGAACATCAGCAGCGTGAACAGGCGCTGGCCGATGAAAGAATGTGGGCGGAATGGGCCGGCGCCGGCATCCAGGTTACGAATTTGACGGATGCCGAACATCGGCAGTGGGTGGACGCGATCGGGCACCAAAGACCCGAATGGGATCGTTGGAAAGAGCGGTATGGGGCTGATCTGTACGAGCGGATCGTCGCTTATGCAAAGTAAATCCCTGCGGGTTTGAATCAAGAAAACTTTTCAACGATGTCGTGATGCTTCCGGGCTATGAGGCGGACGATAAAAGGAGAGGGCATGTCAAGTCGAATCTGGAAGACTGTTGATGCTCGATTGGAAGAGTGGTTGATCGTGGCGTGCTATGGATACCTGGTTTTGATCATCCTGGTCGAAATTGCACGCCGGTACATATTCGGTAATTCCAGCGAGTGGGGGGAGATGACCGCCAGATACGCTTTTGTCTTTCTGGTGTATGTGTCCACGGCATATATATCAAAGCATCGAAATCACATCCGCATAGACTTGCTGCCTGTTTCGCTTTCGAACAGAGGCAGGCTCTGGCTGTATCTGTACTTCGATCTCTTGAATCTGGTATTGGTCGCGTTGACCGTGTACTACTCCGCCGAGGTGATGCGGCTCCAGGTGGAAAACGACACCTTGATGACAGGGTTGGACTTGAACATGGCATTCGCTCAGGCTGCGTTGCCCATAGGATTCCTGCTGTTGGGATACCGGGTCATACAACGATCGCTGCTGATGGTCAGGCAGTACAAAGAGACCGGCCTTGTGGCCGTGGACGGAGGGGCTCAAAGTGTTTAGCGATACCGCGATCGTGTCTATTATCGCCGTCCTGATGATGGTTCATCTGCTCATCGGCGCCCCCCTGTTTCTGATCCTGGGCTTGGGATCGCTTGCCATGGTCGTCGGGGTCGGCGTCTATTCCATCGATATCATCGGTCAGGTCCCGTTCACGGCCATCGACAATTGGGCCTTGCTTGCCATGCCTTTGTTCATCCTGACCGGGGACATCATTTCCAGCGGCCGGGTCGCCAGGGCGCTGACGGATCTCGGCGAGGCCCTGTTGGGCTGGATGTACGGCGGGTTGGGCATGTCCACCATCGGCGGCTGCTTCTTCTTTGCGGGAACCAGCGGCTCGAATTCCGCCGATACGGCCGCCATCGGGAAGATCATGATTCCTTCCCTGGTCGAAAAGGGATATGAAAAGCCCTATGCGGCGGCCTTGGCGGCAGCGGGCGGGTGTTTGGGCATCATTGTCCCGCCCAGCCTGATCTTCATCATCTACGGCGTCGTGACTTCCACCTCGGTGGGCGACTTGTTCCTGGCGGGCATATTCCCGGGAATCTTGATGGCTGTGTGCCTGTGCGTGGCCAATTATGTGACCTGCCGCTATACGAGATGGGGCGCGAACGGCAGGACGCAATTTTCGGGCCGGAGGCTGGCCAAAAGCGCCTGGGCGGCGCGGTACGGGCTGCTGGCGCCGGCCATCATCCTGAGCGGCATCTATTCCGGCGTCTTCACCCCGACGGAATCCGCCGCCGTGGCGGTTGCCTATTGCCTAGTCGTCGAACTGTTCATCACGCGCGCGGTGCGGTGGCATGACGTTCCGAAACTGCTGTTTCGCAGCGGCATCATTACGGGTCTGATCGGGCCGATCATTGCCTTTTCGATCCTGTTCGGCGAAGTCATGTCCGTGCTGCGCGTGCCCGATGCGATTGCCGAGTTCATGATCTCCGCGGATATGGGGTTCGTGGGCACCATGCTTTCGATCATGCTTCTTTTGCTTGTGTTCGGATGCTTCATGGAGACAATGGCATCGATCATCATTTTGATGCCCATTCTTTTGCCGATCGCACATTCCTTGGGCGTGGACATGGTCCATTTCGGCGTTTTCGTGGTCTGCGCGCTCACGATCGGTTATATCACCCCCCCGATAGGAATCAACCTGTTCGCCGCTTCCGCGGTCAGCGGGGTGCCCTATCTGAAAATCGGGGGAAGGATCTGGCTTCTGTGCCTGGCATTGGTGATCGCGGTGACGTTCATCGCGTTCGTGCCGGGCCTCTCGCTGTGGTTCCGCTAGCCGATCGGTCGTGCGGTCACCCGTGAGGATGTCTCTCACGGGTGACGCCGTATTACACAGCCGCTTCGGCCCGGCGCTGCAGCACGCCGATGGGTGGCGCCCAGCGGGCGTCGGGCGGCTTCTTGCTGGTCACCAGCGTGATGTCGGCCGGTTCGAAGACTTCCACGTTGTGGGTGATCGGGGTCGTCAGCACGTACTGGGCGCGGGTGGATTTCAGGAAGTGGCCCACCAGTTGGATGTTGCGCACATCCAGGTGAGCGAACGGTTCGTCGATGAAGACGAAACCGCCCGACATTTCATCGTCCTTCAGTAGCCCCACCAGCAGGATCAGGGATTTGATCACCTGCTGGCCGCCGGATGCTTCGCCGTCGTTCAGGCCGATGCGGCCCTTGCCGTCGAAATTGAAGCTGACCTTCAGTTCGGCCTGGCGCAGCACGGTGTCGTCGTTATCCAGGTGCGGCATGTCGGCGCTGACCTCGACGCCGGCCAATGTGCCCAGGTCCGTGATGTTGCGCCGGTAGCGGCGCACGGTGGTGCGCAGCACATCGATATAGCGTTCGCGGGCATTGTTCACCGCCGTGGTGGCCGCTGCATTGCGTGCTTTGCAGGTGGCCAGCCGGGATTCCTGGTCGCCGACGGTGGCGTGCATCAGGATCTGCTTGTCCTCCACGGTGCCATCGGTTTCCCATTGGCCTTCCTGCAGTTCCTGGTCGATGGCCTCGCTGCGCAGCTTGGCCAATCCGGCATATTGATAGTGTTCCAGCAGGGTCTTGATCTTGTCCGGCGTGATCCAGTGCGTGGGGAACCCCTGTTTTTGCCGGCGGGACGCGGCGGCCCGGTCGCGCTGGTCCTGATGGCGGGCCTGCCAGTCGCGTTCGGCGCGCTCGGCGTCGCGCTCACCATCGGTGAGACGTGCCTGCAGCGCCTCGTAGCGGCTACCGGTCTTGGTCTGCGCGATGATGGCCTGCTTGAGTTCGGCTTCCAGCGTTGTCCAGTGCTCGCTGGCTGTCTGGCGCGCCTGTTTCAGGGCAGGCCACTGCTGGCGGGCCCGTTCAAAGGTTTCGCTGCGTTCCGCGAGTTCCTGGGCGGCCTGATGCCCCTGGCCCGCCAGCCGGGCGGCATCCAGCTGTCGGCGCAGTGTCTGTTCCTGATGGGCCAGCTCCGTCAGTTGTTGGTCCCATTGCGCCAGTTGCCGTTGAATGGCATCCGAGCGGGCTGTCAGGGCGGCGGCGCCGAACTGATGCTGCGCCGGGTCGACCCAGACGCTGCGCCCGCCCCGGCGGTCGCGCCAGTAGGCTTCGGGCGTGATCCATTCGCCGCTGATCCGCGCGCCTTCCCGGGTGCTGGAGACGCGCTGGATCTGTGCCAGTTGCTGCAGCAGCCATACCGGAGCCGTTTCGGAAAATTGCAGGACGGCCAGCAGGCTGTCCGGCGCGGGGAGCGCGGGGGCGGTCGCCGATTCGGCCACCAGATAATGCCGGTAGCGCTCCTTTTCCGCCAATGCCATGGCCCGGGCTTCGTCGCCGGCGGCTTTCAGGACCACCACCCAGCGGGCCGACCGCAGCACGCCTTCAGCGGCGGCTCGCCACTGCGGGTCGGTGATGTCGATCACGTCGGCCATCAGGTGGTGCTCGATGCCTTGCTGGCGCAACAGGCGCTGGAAACGCTGCACGTCGGGCGGCGTGGGTGATTGACGCTGGCCCTGCAGGCTGTCCAGAGCGGACTGCAACTGGTTGCGTTGCGTGCTGGCGGCGTGCCAGCGGCCGCTCAGTTCGCTCTTTTGCTGTTCCAGTTCGCGCACGCGTTCAGCCAATTGGGCGCTGTCGCCTTCGATGGCGGCCAGTTTCTGCAGTTCTTCGGCTTGCCTGACCAGATCTTCGACGGGGCGCTCAGCCTCCCGGGCCTGTTGCTGGGCCAGCAGGGCCTGGTCTTTGTCCTGTTCCAATTGGCGCACGCGTTCGTCCAGCGCCCGGCGCTCGTCCAGCAATTGCAGTTGGCGTTGACGGTCCTGGGTGCGCTGCCGCCGTTGGCCGGCCTGATGCAGGCGTTGACGGTGCAGGTCAGCCAGTCGGGTGGCGATGTCGCGGCGGGTTTCGTGCCAATCGAGCACCGGGATCACTTCGGTGGCCAGGATTTCCCGTTCGCGCAGTTTGGCCTGGTGCTGGCGGTACAAGTTGACGCGGGCTTCCAGTTCCGCCAGTTGAGCGCGTCCGTGGGACAGTTCGCGGTCGGCCAGCTCCACTTCCGCTTCCTGGTCGCGCAGATGGCGGCGGGCCTCTTCGTAGCGGTCCAGCACTTCCTGGTCGCCGAACACGTCGAAAACCAGGCGCAGCAGCTCTTTGGGGGAATATTCGCAGAGCCGGTCAGTCTGCCCTTGTTCCAGGGCCAGCACGCGGGCGATGGCCCGCGACAGCCCGGCGCCTTCCAGACGCCTGCGCCAATGCTCGATGCCCAGCCAGTCCTTGTCGGGCGCCTGGATCAGGGTTTCGATGGGCACGTCGCCGTCGGCCATCAGGTAGCGGCGTTGCCAATCGCCGCCGTTGCGGTCGATGCGGCAGGCCAGCGTCACCTGGTCGGCGTACAGCAGGTTGCGGGCAAAGGGCCGGCTGGATGTCTGGCGGGTGTGCGGGCGGTTGTCGACCACGGCGCGCAGCCAGGTCGTGTCGGCATTGGCATGCCGCGCGTAGGTCTTGTAGTTGCGTCCGCCCGAACAATCCAGCCCCAGCAGGGTGCGCATGGCGTCCAGCAGCGTGGTCTTGCCCGATCCGTTGGGGCCCGCCACGGTGATGATGGAGCCGTCCAGGGGCAGGGTGAGGCGCTGGCAGTAGTCCCACTGCAGCAGTTCCAGGGATTGCAGGTGGAACATCAGAGAGCATCCTTTGATTCGTCGGCCTGTTGCCGGGTGCGGGCCAGCACGTCGCCCAGAGCGCCTTCCAGGATGCGCGGCGCCAACGCGTCGTAATCCAGCAGCAGGTCCAGCAGCGGCCCTTCCGCGATGTCGTCTCCATGGCGCGTGATGAAGCCGCGGTTCTCCAGGCGTTTCAGATTGCCGTCCATGCGGGTCTTGCGCCCCAGTTGCGGACCGAAGTCAGCCAGTAGCGCCTTGTAGGACACCGAGGGGCTGACGCTGGCGGCGCTGGGCAGGGGGCGCTCGGCGGCGAACATGTCGGTCTGGGTATCGGCATCGGCCGTGGCGGCCCGCGCCGCCTGGCGTTCGCGTTTGGGCAGCACGATCAGCGACCACAGCAGCACCAGCAGCGAGACGGCGTCGCGCGGCAGACGCGCATTGTTGTTGGCGTTCAGGCCGGTTTCACCGAAGACGGCAGCCTCCGCGCCGCGCAGCAGGGCCACCGCGACATGATCCGCGTGGATGTTGTCCACCAGGCGCAAGCCCACTTGGGCCAGCCGGTCTTGCACGGCCTGCCAGACCTCGGCATCGATCAGGGCGCGGCGCACGCGCGGGTGCTGCCGGGGCAGCCAGCGGCGGGCCAGCAATTCCGCGGCCAACAAGGCGGCATCGTCTAAAGCATCATGCATGGGGGTCATCCGGAATATCGGGTTCGAGGCGGCCGGCGCTCAGCGCAGCGACATAGGGATTCTGCACGGCGACGGTCTCGGGCAGCAGGACTGTGCGCCAGGGGGACCGAGCCAGGTCTCCCGTCAGGCCTTGCAGGGTGCGGGCCTGTTCGTCGCCCAGCAGGGGCAGCAGCTGCAGGCGATAGGCGGCCTGGGCGTAGCGTCCGCCGAGCACAACCTGGTCGATGGGACGCGCTGCGGGGGCCTCTCCAGGCGTCGTGGCCGCTGTCCAGCCAGCCAGTTGGTCGATCAGATCCCCCAGTTCCTGCGGCATGCGCAGGGCTTCCAGCGTGCCGGATGCGGCGTGCGCCGCCGGCGGCAGCCCTTGGCTGCGCTGCGGGTCGGGACGATCGCGTTCGAATTCGCCTTCGGCGACGTCGACCAGTTCGTGGCCGCTGATGAAGACCGGTTGCGGGTTGAACGAGAGCGCGTCGCCCAGCAGTTCGTGCAGGGATCCCCGGGATTGCAGCCAGTCTCGCACGTCGGAGCTGGTGATGCCGGTGGTGCCCAGCGTGACGCGTTGACGATCGGCCTGCTGCAGCGCCCGGGTGAACTGGCTGGCCATCGACAAGAGCCGCGCCTGACCGTGGCCCAGGGCCCGGGCCTCGCGTTCCAGGCGCGGATCGTCGTGGTCGCTGCGGATCAGGGCCGTCAGGGCTTCACCCGCCCGTTCCACCAGTTGCAAGGCTCGTTCGAAACGGGGCTGAGCTTCGCGCAGGCGCGCTTCCGATCCGCTGGCGATCACGTCGGCGAATTCGTCGTAGCGCCGCGCCAGTTGCGCGTGCAGGTGCTGAATCTGGCCGGCGTCGGACAGGCCCAGGGCCTGGGCGCCCGCCACCTGGGCCAACAGCGCGGCCATTTCATCGTCCTCATCGGTCGTTCGCGCCAGCGGCGCCAGCAGGCCCTGCAGTTGCTGGGCCAGGGGCGACAGGTGGTAGTCCTGCGCGGTGGCGTCCCAGATCAGCAGGCCCAGATCGCGCAGGCGCTTGAGACTTGCGTCCAGGGCCTCTGGCCGCAAACTGAAGAATGCCTGGTTCAGGTCGTCGCGTTGCAGGCGGCCCCGAGGCAGGGTGGCCAGTTCCAGGAATACCCATAGCCGCAGTTGCGCCATCGCCTGCCCGCCCGACAGCAGGCCGCGCAAGGCGTCCAGCACGGCCAGACGTTGGCCCAGCCGCCATGCCAGCGGTGATTCGGCGGCAAAGGCCGGGTCGCGGAAATAGCTCTCGAATGAGCTGCCATCGGCGTCGTCGGCAAAAGAAACGGCCTCTGGGGCCGGGGCGGAATCCGAGTCGATCATCTGGCGAATCATACTTGATTCGATCCCCGGATCCGTTCGCCTTAAGCCTTAAAATAGACCTCCGATGATCCGGTATGGCCGGTCATGAACGTCAGGGTCTGAGAAGCGAGGGGAATGCCGAATGTGCGGTTTGGTGGGGTTTCTGGAGGGCGTGCGCAGCAGCGGCATGGACGAGGCCTCGGCCCTCCTGGGGCGCATGGCGGCGACCATTGTGTCGCGCGGGCCGGACGACGCCGGTGTCTGGGCTGACGGTGCCGGTATCGGCCTGGCCCATCGGCGTTTGTCGATTCTGGATCTGTCGCCCGCCGGCCATCAGCCCATGGCGAGCGCCGGCGGCCGGTACATGATCGTTTTCAACGGCGAGATCTACAACCACCTGGATATCCGGCGCGAACTGGCCGCCGCCGTAGCGGCCGATGGCCAAGGCTGGCGGGGACATTCCGATACGGAAACGCTGTTGGCGGGTTTCGCCGCCTGGGGCATCCGGGCGACGGTCGAGCGCTGCATCGGCATGTTCGCCTTTGCCGTCTGGGATCGCCAGGAGCAGGTCCTGACCCTGGGGCGGGATCGTCTGGGCGAAAAACCGCTGTACTACGGCTGGCAAGGGCGGGGGGATGCCGCCTGCTTCCTGTTCGGCTCGGAACTCAAGGCTTTGAAGGCGCATCCGCGCTTTTCGGCCGATATCGACCGGGACGCCTTGTGCCTGCTGATGCGGCATAACTACATTCCGGCTCCGCATTCCATCTACCGCGATATTTTCAAGCTTCCGGCCGGCTGCCTGCTGACTGTGTCGCAGCGTCGGCGCGAGCCGCGGATCGAGGCCTACTGGTCGTTGGCGGATGTCGCCGTCGATGGCGTCCGGGCGCCTTTTTCCGGTTCCGCCGAGCAGGCGACCGACGCGCTGGAGGACCTCTTGAAGTCCGCCGTGGGCCAGCAGATGATGGCCGACGTGCCCCTGGGCGCCTTTCTGTCGGGCGGGATCGATTCGTCCACGGTGGTGGCGCTCATGCAGGCGCAATCCAGCCGCCCGGTGAAAACCTTTTCCATCGGTTTTCACGAAGACGGCTACAACGAGGCCGAACACGCGCTGGCCGTAGCCCGCCATCTGGGCACGGACCATACCGAACTGTACGTCACCCCTCAGCAGGCGTTGGATGTCATCCCCCGGCTGCCCGGCCTGTACTGCGAGCCTTTCGCCGATTCATCGCAGATTCCGACCTTTCTGGTGTCGCAACTGGCTCGTCAGCAGGTGACGGTGTCCTTGTCGGGCGATGCCGGAGACGAGCTGTTCGCCGGCTATGGCCGCTACGCGCGCAACAGCCGGCGCTGGGCCCGGGTGGCGCGTGTGCCCTATGGGGTCCGCAGCATGACGGCCGCCGGCCTGCGCGCCCTATCGCCGGACACCTGGCAGGCGGTGCTGGGGCCTGTGCGTCCCTTGATGCCCCGCTCGTTGCGCAAGGCCCATCTGGGTGAGAAATTGCACCAAGGAGCCGGCACGCTGGCCGCCCGGCGGGTGGACGATCTCTATCTGGAATCGATTTCCCGCTGGAACCCTGCCGATCTGGTGCTGGGCGGGCGAGAGCCGTCGACCTGCCTGCGCGGCCAGCCGCTGGCGCTCGAAGGCCTGGACCCCATGCAGCGACTGATGGCCCTGGATGCCCTCGTGTATTTGCCGGACGACATCCTGGTCAAGGTCGATCGGGCGGCCATGGGCGTGTCCCTGGAAAGCCGGGTGCCCTTCCTGGACCATCGGGTGGTGGAATTCGCCTGGCGTCTTCCGCAGTCGCTGAAAGTGCGTGACGGCGCCGCCAAATGGATTTTGCGCCAAGTGCTGTACCGACATGTCCCCAGGGCCTTGATCGAGCGGCCCAAGATGGGTTTCGGCGTGCCGGTCGACCGTTGGCTGCGCGGCCCGCTGCGGGATTGGGCGGACAGCCTGCTGGACGAATCGCGCCTGCGCCGGGACGGTTTCTTCGATCCGGCCCCCATCCGCCGGAAATGGGCGGAGCACGTGTCCGGACAGCGCAATTGGCAATACCACCTGTGGGGCGTGCTGATGTTCCAGGCGTGGCTGGGGGAATCGTGAGATGAAGCGCTGTTCCGCCGATCGCGGATTCTTCCCAGGGCTGCGGATTCGAGGCTGCGGGGATGGCGACGCTGGACCTGTTTGGCAGCCCCGCTGAAGGCGCCCGCGACTGGCTGGCTCCGCAGGCCGTCGTCCTGCGGGGGCGGGCCTTGTCCTGCGCCGATGAATTGCTGGATGCCGTCGCCGCCGTGATCGCGCAGGCGCCGCTGCGCCAGATGGTGACGCCCGGCGGCTTGACCATCGCGGTGGCCTCGACCAACTGCGGCGTGCTGGGCTGGACTTCCGACCGGCGCGGCTACCGCTACAGCCGGGAGGATCCCGTGACAGGGCGGCGTTGGCCGGCCATGCCTGCGTGCTTCGCGCAACTGGCGCGGCAAGCCGCCGCCGATGCTGGGTTTCCCGGGTTCGAACCGGATGCCTGTCTGGTCAATCAATATCTGCCGGGCACGCGGCTGTCGCTGCACCAGGACAAGAACGAGCGCGATTTCGGCGCTCCCATCGTGTCCGTGTCGCTGGGCATGGCGGCGGTTTTCCTGTTCGGCGGCCATGAGCGCGCCGACCGCGCGTTCAAGGTGAACCTGCATCATGGCGACGTGGCGGTCTGGGGCGGGGCGGATCGCCTGCGGTATCACGGTGTCATGCCCTTGGAAGACGCCCCCTATGCGCAGCTGGGCAGCCGGCGGATCAATCTCACCTTCCGCAAGGCGGGCTGACCCGCGAGCGCGGTACAGTACAGTAAGGCTTTTGCGTTTCAATCAAGGTAAATCCGCATGACTTCTCTGTTTGACGCCTTTGACCTGTCCGGCCTGGAACTTGCCAACCGGATCGTGATGGCTCCCCTGACGCGCAACCGTTCCCCCCGAGCGGTCCCCCCGGCCATGACGGCCCAGTATTACGCCCAGCGGGCGACCGCGGGCCTGATCGTCACTGAAGGCACGGCCATCACCCAGCAGGGGCAGGGGTATGCCGACGTGCCGGGCCTGTATAGCGACGAAGCCCTGGCCGGCTGGCGGTCCGTGACCGATGCGGTGCATGCGCAGGGCGGCAGGATCGTCGTCCAACTGTGGCATGTCGGCCGGGTGTCGCACGTCAGCCTGCAAGCCGGCGGCCAGGCGCCGGTGGCCCCGTCGGCCGTTCAGGCCAATGGCAAGACTTACGTGATCGGAGCTGACGGGCAGGGCGGTTTCGTGCCCACGTCCATGCCCCGGGCCCTGGATGCCGGCGAATTGCCGGGCATTGTGCAGGATTACCGCCGCGCGGCGCGGGCGGCCCTGGATGTCGGGTTTGACGGAGTGGAGATTCACGGCGCGAATGGCTATCTGCTGGATCAGTTCCTGCGTCGTGGCGCCAATCAGCGCGATGATGCCTATGGCGGGCCGATTCCCCATCGCGCGCGCCTGCTGCTGGAAGTCGTCGATGCCGTCGTGGCGGAAACCGGTCCGGGACGCACCGGCATCCGGCTGTCGCCGGTGACCCCGTCCAATGATCTGTCCGATCCGGAACCGCAACCTTTGTTCGAGTATGTGGCGCGGGGCCTGGCTCGGCATGACATGTCCTACATCCATGTCATCGAAGGCGCGACTGGAGGCGAACGGGATTACAGGCAGGGCCAGCAGGCCTTTGATTATGATGCCCTGCGGGCTGCCTACCGGGATGCCGGCGGGCGGGGCGCCTGGATGGTCAATAACGGTTACGACCTGGCTTCGGCGCAGCAGGCGCTGGCATCCGGCCGGGCCGATCTGATTGCGTTCGGGCGGCCCTATATCAGCAACCCCGATCTGGTGCGGCGCCTGCACCAGGGGCTGCCCCTGGCCGATGCGGACCGCGCGACTTTTTATGGCGGGGGCGCCGAAGGCTATGTCGACTACCCGAATGCCCAGGGGGTCGTTCAGCCGGCCTGAGACGCGGATACGACGATCTTGCCCAATTGCGCGTTGGATTCCAGGTGCGCGATCGCCTGGTCCAGCTGCGCAAGCGGATAGATCCGGTCGATGAGGGGCCGGATCCGGCCGCCTGCGATCAGGGGCAGCACGTCCCGGATGACGCCCTGGACGATGTCCTGTCGTTGGGTGGCGTCCAACCCCTTGCTGGACACGCCGAACAGGCGCAGGCGCTGGCTGTGCAGCGCGGCCAGGTCCAGTGGGCCGCTGGTGATGCCGTCCAGGTAGCCCACGGTGGCCAGGCGTCCCTGGAAGGCCAGGGACCGCACGCATTCCGCCAGCACGGACCCGCCCACGATATTGACGATCAGGTCCGTGCCGCGGCCCCCGGTCGCGTTCATGACGGCATCGCGGAAATCCGGATGGCGCGTGGGGATGCCCAGATCCAGTCCTTCCTTTTGCAAGGCGGCCAGCTTGTCCGCCGAGCCCGAGGTGCCGATCACCCGGGCGCCCAGGGCTTTGGCTAGTTGCAGGGCCGCGACCCCCACGCCCGATGAGACCCCTGTGATCAACAGCCATTCCCCGGCCGTCAGGCGGCCCTGGGCGACCAGCATGTCATAGACCACCATGGTGGCGATCGGAACGGCGGCCGCCTGATCCCAGGACAGGGCATCCGGTATCGGCATGGCATCGCGCGCGTCCAGCAGCGCGTGCTCGGCGAATGCGCCCCTGCACCGACCCATGACGCGCTGGCCGACCTGGAACGGAGCGCTGTTCGCGCCTGCCGCCACGACCTCTCCAGCCGCCTCGATGCCCAGGGGGACGGGCGTGTCCGCCCCGGATTGGCGCAGCGCCAGGATTTCCCCCCGATTCAGGCCGGCCGCCTGAACACGCACTAGCAGCTGCCGCGGGCCGGGCAAGGGCAGGGCGGCGTCTTGTCGGGTGATGGCGATCTGTCCGCTCAGGATCTGGGCCTGATACTGATGCATGGTGTCTCCGGAAGGAATGGGTTTGTTGCTGGGCGCGGCGCGGCCTGCGCGGCGTGCGGCGTCGTACGGGCGGCGCGGACGTCGGATCCCGACATGCGGGTCGGCCACGCAGGGGCCGGAGCTTGAAAAATCAGGCGGCGCCCTCGGGCAGGGGGATGAATTCCCGGTCGTCGCCCGCAGGCAGGGTCATACGTTGCTGGCGCCAGTCTTCGCGGGCCTGCTCGAGCCGGTCCTTGGACGAAGACACGAAATTCCAGTAGATGAAGCGTTCACCGATGGGTTCGCCACCCAGCAGCATGACGGTGGATGCCTGTCGCGCCAGAACCGTCACGTCGTGCCCGGCTTCCAGGACGATCATGCGGCCTTCGGGCACGATGTGGCCGTCGAGTTCGATTTCGCCGCATGCGACGTAGACCGCGCGCTCCGGGTATTGAGCGCCGAGTGTGCGCCGGGCTCCGGCCTGCATGTCCCAGTGCAGATAGAACAGCGGGGAATGCGTGGGAACCCGGGATGTGGCGCCGTCGATCGAACCGGCGATCAGCCTGCCGGAGACGCCGTCTTCGTGGATTTCAGGCAGATCCGCCGCGCCCTGATGATGATGAAAGGACGGCGGTGTTTCCTCGTCCTTTTGCGGCAGCGCCACCCAGGCCTGGATGCCGTGCATGGTGGCCCCGTGGGCCCGCGCGTATTCCAGCCGCTCGCTGTGCGTGATGCCGCTGCCGGCGGTCATCCAGTTGACTTCCCCAGGGCGGATTTCCTGCAGCGACCCCACGCTGTCGCGATGCGTGATGGCGCCGCTGTGCAGGTAGGTCACGGTGGACAGGCCGATGTGGGGGTGCGGACGGACGTCGAGTTCGCGGGGCGCGCCCGGCGCGATGTCCAGCGGCCCCATGTGGTCGAAGAAGATGAAGGGGCCGACCATCCGGCGCTTGCGAAACGGCAGCACGCGGCCGACGATGAACCCGCCTCCCAGGTCGTGAGTGCGGCGATCGATGAGCAGCGTGGCATCCATGGCGGTATCCGTAGGCAGATTGACACAAAGGGTTCGACCGGGCCATGCGACATGGCGGGGCGCAGCCGCGCGGGCATCCGGATTCCTTACGATTGTGAACCCTTTTGCGTTTTCAAGTAAGGGCAGGTGGATTCGCTCAGGGGGCCATAGGCGGTTTCGGCCGGGATGACGGCCACGACCTTGTGCAGATCCCAGGGACCCGTGCTCTCGGCGGGGGTCTTGACCTGCAGCAGGGTCAGATCGTTCATCATGCGGCCATCGGCGCGGATGACGCCGTTGTGCACGAAGAAATCGTTCACAGGATGTGATTTGAGCCAGGCCATGACAGTGTCGGCATCATCCGTGCCGGTCTGGCGCACAGCATTCAGATAGGTGGCGGCGGCGGAATAATCGCCGGCCTGGCCGTAGGTGGGCATGCGCCCGATGGTGTCGAAATAGCGGCGCGACCAGGCTTCGGAATCCGGATTCTTGTTCCAGTACCAGGGCACGGTGAAATACATGCCTTGGGTGACGTCCAGCCCCAGGGCGTGAATGTCCAGGAGCGTGGCGGTCAAGCCCACCGGCATCATGGTCCGGGTCAGGCCGAATTCCACGGCTGTTTTCAGGGAATTGACGAAGTCGGCCGTGGCATTGGCCAAGGCCAGCACCTTGGCGCCAGAGCCTTGCGCCTGCAAGAGGAATGATGAGAAATCCGCTGTGCCCAGCGGGGTGCGCACGGACCCCAGCACCTGGCCGCCTGCGGCCTGCACCACGGCGCTGGTGTCGCGCTCCAGTTCGTGACCGAAGGTGTAGTCCGTGGTCAGGAAGAACCACGAAGCGCCGCCGTGCCGGACCACCGCGGCGCCCGTGCCGCGCGCCAGCCCCCGGGTGGAGTAGGTGTATTGGATGGTATAGGGAGTGCACTGGGCATTGGTGAATGCCGATGCCCCTGCGCCCGAGGTGATGAACGGCTTCTTCTTTTCCGCGGCGACCGCGGACATGGCCAGGCTGGCGGCCGAATTGGTCCCGCCGATCAGCAGGTCCAGGTGCTGATTGTCGAACCAGTCCCGCGCCAGGGCCGAGGATACGTCAGCCTTGTTGCGGCTGTCGGCCACCAGCAATTCGATCTTCCTGCCATCGACGACGCCGCCGGCATCGGCGATCGCCATGCGGATGGCATGCGCGCCGCCGGGGCCGTCGCCATCGGCATAGACACCCGACATGTCGGTGATGAAGCCGATGCGGATGACGTCATTGGAAATCGGACCGGCGGCGGCCGATAGGGCGCTCAGGGCCAGCGCCAGGCCGGCCCCGAAGCGGGCGTTGCGGATATTCATGCGAACTCCTTGGAGACGAAGAGCATGATGCCATGGCGGCTGGGCCGGCAAGTCAATATGCCTGCCGGCGTCGGGGTCTGCGCCGGGTTTACCAGGCGCCCCGATGCTCGGGAACGTGGGCGATCAAAGGCAGCGCGGCCAGGACCAGCAGACTCCAGGTGCCATAGATCCAGGCCTGGCTGCGGCCAGGATCGGTGGATGAGGACAGCACCATGGTCACGACCGAGATGAAGGTGATGGTGCCGATCTGGATCGCCAGGGTGCGCAAGGCAGCCAGCGTCGAAGCGGATTGCGGGGCCAGCTGCAGACCGGCATTGCGGCTGGCCGGATTGACCGTGCCGGTGCCCATGCCCAGCAGAAAGGCGGTGGCCGCCAGCCAGGCGAACGGCGGCACGCCCGGGGTGGGCGGCAGCGCCAGCAGGACCATGCCCAGGGCGATCAGCACGCCGCCGACGTACAGCGGCCGGCGGTAGCCGGTACGCCGGATGGTCAGGGTGCAGGCCAGCGACAGCAGGATGGCGGCAATGCCCTGGAACGCCAGCAGCGTACCTGAACCCAGCGCTCCCAGGCCGTAACGGTTGGTGGCGTACAGGGGGATCAGCGCCACCGCGCCGATCGTGATGCCGCCAAACAGCATGTTGATCAGATTGACGATGCCGAAGCCGGGCCCGTGGATCAGGCGCGGCGCGATGAATGGCTGGCTGCTGCGGTGGATGTGGCGGAAGAACAGGCAGCCCGCCGCCAGCGCCACCCCGGCGGGCAGCAGGATCCGGGGGGACGCGAAGGGCAGGTCCTTTTCCCCCAGGAAGCTGGTGGCCAGCATGCCGGCCAGCAGGCAGATGCCCAGGTAACCCAGGCCCAGGTAGTCCATCCCCGTCCCGGGTTTTCGCGCTTTGGGGGTATCGGGCGGGATGTAGCGCAGCGCCATCCACAGGATGGCCAGGCCGATGGGGACATTGACGAAGAAGACGCCGCGCCAGTTCCAGTAGGTGACGAACAGGCCGCCGAAGATCGGGCCGATCATGGCCCCGATGGGGAAGATGCTGCCGAACAGGCTGACGGCCCGGTCGCGGCTGTCTCCGAAATAATCCACGACGATGCCGGTGGCCGAGGGCGTGATGCCGGCGCCGCCCGCCGCCTGCAAGGCGCGCAGCACGATCAGCATGGCGATGCTGTCGGCGAGCCCGCATAGCAGCGAGGCCAGGGTGAAGATTGCGACGGAAGCCAGGAACACGCGGCGCCGGCCGATGCGCTCGCTGAGTTTGCCGCTGACCGGCAGCATCAGGACGAAGCCGAAGGCAAACGCCGTGATGGTCCAGCCCGCCCAGTTGATCGAAGTGTCCAGGCCGCGCTGCAGGTCATGCAGCACCGTGGCCACGATGGTGGAATCCACGGACATCATCAGCAAGGCCAGGGCAATGGTCGTAAAGGCGGGAATGCGGCGAATGGCGAGCTGATTTGGGGAAGGCATGCCGCAGTCTACTGCTTTTGCAGGCCTTGCAAGCCCTGCAGCAGGTTCTGCAGGCTGGTGGGCTGCGCGGGCAGGGTGAATTCGCTTGGGGCGGGTTCCTGTCCGGAAATCGATTGCACGACGAAGTCCTGTCCCAGACGCAGGATGCCGCGCCGGTTGGCGGGCAGCGCCCCGGTCAGCTGCTGCGTCTTGGCCTGGCCCAGCAGCATCTGCATGCTGGCCAGATAGCTGGAGGTCATGTCCACGACGCGGCGGTCGTCGGTCAGCACGGCGTCGGTGGGGTGGGATCTGCCCTGGGTGTCCGTCACGGTCAGGCGGTAGACGTGTCCGGTGATGCCGGCCACGGTTTCCGTCCTGCCGGTATCCTGCACCTGATCGACGCGATCGGGCAGGTACTGGTTGGGGCGGGATTGGGCCAGCGCCCCCAGCCCCTGGAGCAGGCCGCCGACCTCCATGACCACCGGCGTCGGCCCCCGCATGGAAACGGAATAGGCCTTGCCGTCGCGCACGATCAGGTAATCGGGCTTTTGCTCCTGGCTCAGGCGCACGGCGCCGCCGGTCTGCCACGCCAGTTGCGTGGTCTGCCCGCCCGCCCGCACCTGAGCTGTGCCGCCCGCCTGGGCAGCCAGGGGCAGCAGGGCCGCCAGCAGGATGGTAACGCGGGTCAGGGGGCGAAGCAGAAACGGGGCGCGCATGGGATTCTCCTGGGTGAAAGAGGCCCTTCAGCCGCCGCGCTCTGTTGCCGGGAAGGCCAAAGGCCGCGACTATTGTCCGGCAAGCCGCGCCGGGCGGCTGTATGGAAGGGTAACGCGGGATCCGCGCGGGCGGGAATGGCGGCGGCGCCCGCGCTCAGCGTTGCGCCCGGATTCCCAGGCTGCGTTCGACCAGCCAGGCGCAGCCCAGCAGCGTCACGTTGATCGCCAGGTACAGCAGGCCTGCGATGATGAAGGTTTCCACGATCAGGTAGCTCTGGCTCATCAGGCGGCGGGCGAAGCCGGTCAGCTCCATGACGGCGATGGTGGATGCCAGGCTGGTGCCCTTGATGGCCAGGACCAGTTCGTTGCTGTAGGCGGGAAAGGCCTGGCGGATGGCCAGCGGGAAGCGGATGCGGCGGAACACCTGCAGCCGGGTCATGCCGCAGGACAGCGCCGCGTCGATCTGCCCCGCGGGCACGGATTGCAGCCCGCCCCGGATGGCTTCGCTCATGTAGGCGCCGCTGTTCAGACTGATGGCCAGGATGGCGCAGCGGGCGCCATCCGAAAACAGCCACCACAAGACGGGTTGGTTGCGCACGAATTCCAGGGTGCCGATGCCGTAATACAGCAGGAACAGCTGGATCAGCAAAGGCGTGCCGCGAAACGCGGTGCTGTACAGAAAGGACAGGCCGGCGACGGCGCGGTGTTCGGATGTCCTCATCAGGGCGGCCGCCAGGCCCAGCAGCGAGGCGCACAGAATCGCGAACAGACCGATGCGCAGGGTGATCCAGAACCCTTCGATCAGCACCGGCATGGCTTTTTCAAAGAGTTCGATCATCGGGCCGCCCCCTGCATGCCGCGTCCGAAGCGGCGCTCGGCCCAGACGAACAGGGCCTGGCTGCAGACGCCGATCAGGAAATACAGGATGCCGGCCATCAGGTAGAGCGTCAGCGGCGCCCGGGTGGCGGCCGAGCCCAGCACGGCCGCGCGCATCAATTCCACGAGACCGACCAGTGAAATCAGCGCCGTGTCCTTCAGGGCGTTCTGCCAGACGTTGTTGGCGCCCGGCAGGGCGTACCAGAAGAGTTGCGGCAAGGTGATGCGACGCAAAATCCGGCGCCGGCTCATGCCGATGGCGCGCGCGGCTTCGATCTGGCCCGGATCGATGGCCTTGAAGGCGCCGCGGAAGACCTCGACGCTGTACGAGCCCGAAATCAGGCCGATGGCCACGATGCCCACCAGCACGGGGAAGATACGGCTCATCAGGTCGTCCCATTCCAGCCAGTCGGCCAGGTCGGCGGCCGGCTGGACCGTGCCGAAGAACAGGAGATAGATGATCAGCAGTTCGGGGACGCTGCGCACCAGCAACGTGTACAGGCTGATCAGCCCGCGCGCCAGCCAGTTGCCGTTGGATTTCAAGGCCGCGCCCGCGATGCCGATCGCCATGCCCAGCGCAATGCCGCACAGACTGATGAACACCGTCATGCCGGCGCCGCGCAATAGCAGGGTGCCCCAGCCGGCGCTCAGGATGTCGTGCAGGGATGCGTTCATGGAATCAGCGGACCCGGTGCGTTGCCCGGAGGACAGGGGGGAATCGGGATCGAGACGAATCAGCCTTGGGCGCCCGCCTGCTGTGGATCAGGCGGAGCACGGCCAAGGCTGGTCTCAGAGCCGGATTTTACTTGCAGGCGGCGTAGTTGGACAGATCCACGCCAAACCACTTCTGGCTGGACTTCTTGACGGTGCCGTCCTGGATCAGTTCGCACAACGCCTTGTCGACCTTGGCCTTGAGCTGCGTGTTCTTCTTGTTGATCCCCGCGCCGATGCCCAGGCCCAGGATGTCGGGGTCGGCGCTGCTCTTCACCACATAGTCGGCCATGGCGAATTTGCCCTTGCCCGCGGTGTCCAGGAACTGGCTTTGCGGCGTGACTTCGGAGAACGTGGCATCCAGGCGGCCTGCCGACAGGTCCATTTGCATCTGGTCCTGGGTTTCGTAGGTCTTCAGCTTCATGTCCGGCGCGTACTTCTGCAGGAATGCGCCCTGGGTGGTGCCGCTTTGCACGCCGACGGTCTTGCCGGCCAGACCCTGCAGCAGGGCTTTCTGGTCGGCCGCCTTCAGCAGCGGGCTGCCCGCGGGCAGCACGAAGGAGGAATCTTCAGTGGCGTAGGGGATGCTGAAGGAAATGACCTTGGCGCGTTCAGCGGTGACCGACATGCCCGAAATGACCAGGTCGAAGCGTTCGGCTTCCAGCGCCGGGATCAGGCTGTCGAAGGCCTGCACGACGAAGCGGCATTTCATGTCGAGTTTCTGGCACAGGGCGTGGCCGACGTCGGCATCGAAACCGGTTACCTTGCCTTGGGCGTCCACCATGCTCCAGGGCGGGTAGCCGCCTTCGGTGCCGATCTTCAGCGTGGCTGCCGAGGCGGCAGTGGCCAGGCCCGCAAGGCCCAGTGCGGCGCACAGCACCGCCTGTCGTGCAATGGATGTCACCATGGACGGGATCCTTTATGTTGAGGGTCGGGAAAGAAGCAATAGTAGTACATCATGGCGCGGTTCAGCCAATCTGCATGGAGGCTTCCGGATAGCGAACCCTGCTGTAGCGTTGGGTGCCCAGGCTGTAGACCAGGGTCAACGGGCCCAGGCGGCCGATGAACATCAGCAGCATCAGCAGGGCCTGGCTGGGCAGGCTCAGGGTGCGCGTCAGATCGGGGCTCAGTCCCGTGGTGCTGAAGGCCGCCATCACTTCCATCGCGATGGCGATGAAAGGCTGGGATTCGAAGAGGCTGATCAGAAACACGCCCACGCACACCAGCAGACCCGACACCATCAACAGCGCCAGCGCCTTGTGGATGGTTTCCGGCGCGATCGTGCGATGCATCAGCACGACCTCCTTGCGCTGCAGGACGTAGGTGCGCACGACGGCCAGCAAGATGATGAAGGTGCCCAGCTTGATGCCGCTGGCCGTGGACAAGGACCCGCCGCCAATGAACATCAGGGCCATCAGCAGCAGGCGGGAACTGTCGCGCAGTTGGTCCACGTCCATGCTGGCGAAGCCGGCCGTGCGGGCGCCGACCACCTGGGTCCAGGCCGCCAGGCCCTGGCTGGGCAGGGACAGGTGCGCCAGGGTGGCCGGGTTGCGGGATTCGATCAGCCAGAACAGGGCCAGCGCCGCCAGGTTCAGGATCAGCGTGCCGATCAGCATCAGGCGGGTGTAGTACGCCAGCGTCTGCCAGGCCCGTTTGTGATAGATGTCGGCCAGGACGCCGAAGCCCAGGCCGCCCAGGATGATGCAGCCCGTCATGACGAAGGTGGTCACGGGATCGTTGGTAAAACCGGCAAGGCTATCGGGGAACAGCGAGATGCCGGCATTGTTGAACGCCGAAACCGCATGGAAACCGGCCATCAGAAAGGCATGTTCCAGGGAATCGTTGCGCCACCACCAGAGGGTCAGGATCAGAATGGCCGCCCCCTCGATGGCCAGAGAGAATTTCAGGACGGTCAGCGCGGTCTGGCGGATGCGCGTGACGCTGGTCTGGTTGAAGGCTTCCAGGGCCAGAGCCTGGTATTTCAGGCTGAGCCGCTTGCCCAGGGTCAGCGAGGCGATGATCGCGAAGGTGACGAAGCCGATGCCGCCCACCTGGACCAGACCCAGCACGATGGCCTGTCCCAGGACGCTCAGGTCCCGCGCGGGGTCGATCACCATCAGTCCGGTGACCGTGACCGAGGAGGCCGCCGTGAACAGGGCTTCGAACAGGCTGAGAGGGCGCTGCTGGGCGGCGGGCAGCAGCAGGAGCAGCGTCCCCAGCAGGATCAGGAACAGAAAGCTGCCGGCCAGGACGGCGGGCGGGCTGGCCTGCAGCTGCCCCGTGTGCCGGGCACGGCGGTAGGCGCGCAAGGGGTGGACGGTCAGCCTGGCCATGGCGTGTCGCTAACGCAATTTCGGCGCAGCCATCTTCAGCTGCTGCAAGGGGCCGAACAGGATCAGCGTGTCCTTGGCCCGCAACACGAATTGCGCCGGCGGATGGGGAGTCGCCGCGCCTTTGCGCTTGACCAGAAGGGCCTGGATCAGCCCCGGAGGCTCGGTGGTCAGGGCGTCTCCCAGCGTGCGGCCATCGAGCTGATCGCTGGCTTCGATTTCAACGACGAAATCCCCATTGCCCAGGGCGATGTAGTCATTGACCATCGGGTAGCTGAGCACCTGCGCGATGCGGATGCCCATTTCTTCTTCGGGATGGATGACCCGGCTGACGCCCAGCTTGGTCAGGATCAGGTGATGGGCGCGGGACGAGGCCTTGACCCATAGTTCCCCCACCCCCATGGATTTCAGATGCACTGTGCAGACCAGGCTGGCCTGCAGGTCCTCGCCGATGGCGACCAGCACCACGTCGTATTCGTCCAGCCCCAGCTCCGCCAGGGCATTGCGGTCGGTGACGTCGGCAATGGCGGCGCGTGTCAATTGCTCGGCGTGCTGGTCGACGACGCGGTTGTCAGCATCCACGCCCAGCACGGAATGGCCCAGGCGCATCAGTTCCAGCGAAGTGGCGGAGCCGAAGCGCCCCAGCCCGATGACGGCAAATTGTCCCATGTGCTGGGCGACTCCTCCGATAGTCAGACGGTGAAAAATCTGGTAAAAACCCTGATGGATTTTCAAAGATTTTTGGTGTCTGGATTGTGCGTTGCAGCAAACTGTGTCGCAGTTCCGGCGTTCCCTGTTTTGATCGCATGATATGACAAGTTTGCTTGATCCGCTGCAGTTGGGCGATGTGTTGCTGCGCAACCGCATCGTCATGGCGCCATCCGCAGGCATCCGGCCTGCGCAGGGGCGCGTGCCCAGCGATGCATTGCGGGCGTACTACGCCCAGCGGGCGGCGGCGGGGCTGATCGTCACCGAAGCAGCATCGGTATCCCCATTGGGGGTCGGCTATCCCGATATGCCGGGCATCTGGAATTCAGCCCAGGTCCAGGGCTGGCGGCGTGTGACCGAGGCCGTGCATGCCCGGGGCGGGCGCATTTTCCTGCGCCTCTGGCATGCGGGCCGGGTGTCCGACCCTGAATTCCTGTCCGGCGAGATGCCGGTGGCACCCAGCGCCATTCCTTGCCGAAAGGCGGGCGCCAGCAGCCTGATCGATGCCGCAGGCTATGTGGTGCCGCGCAGCCTGCATCCCGATGAGATCCGCCGCATCGTGGCCGACTTCGACCAGGCCGCACGCTATGCGCGGCAGGCGGAATTCGACGGGGTGGAAATCCATGCGGGCGACGGCTACCTGATCGATCAGTTTTTGCATGACGGGTCGAATTGTCGGCAGGACGAATACGGTGGTTCGGTCGGCAATCGCAGCCGGTTCCTGCTGGACGTCATCGATACCTGTATCGGCGTCTGGAGCGCCGGGCGTGTCGGCGTGCATCTGTCGCCCCGGGGCGACCGGCACGACATGCGGGATTCCGATCCGGTGTCGCTGTACCGCCACGTGGCTCGCGAGCTGGGCAAACGGCGCCTGGCTTTCATCTGCGTGCGCGAATACCCGGGAGCCGACGCCCTGACGCCGGTGATCCGCCAGGCCTTCAGCGGGGCCTTGATCCTGAACGAGGGGTACGACCTGGGGCTGGCTCAGCAGGCCGTCGAAACGCACGAAGGCGATGCGGTGGCCTTCGGCCGGGCGTTCGTGTCGAACCCCGATCTGGTGCAGCGCCTGGCCGATGGAATCGCGCTGCGGCCTTGCGCCGAGGCCGCGTCCACAGTCTGATCGGCGCGCTTTGATTGCGGGGCACGGCGACTTGCCGCCCCCGCAGCGCATCATCCGGCCAGCCGGGCCTTGACCTGCGCGGATATGGCGGCCATGTCGGCGCGTCCCGCCAGCGTGGTTTTCAGTTGCCCCATGATGGCCCCCATGGCAGCGCCTCCGTGCAGCCCTTTGGCTTGGGCCTGCGAAAGGGCGGCTTCAATGGCGGCGGCAATTTCTTCCGGGCTGGCTCCCTGGGGCAGGAATTCCTTCAAGATATCCATCTCGGCGCGTTCCTGATCGGCGCTCTCGGTGCGGCCTGCGGACTCGAAGGCCGCAATCGACTCGCGGCGTTGCTTGGCCTGTTTCTCGATGATGGCGATGATCATGGCATCGTCGGGCTGGATGCGTTCATCCACTTCTTTCTGCTTGATTGCCGCCTGCAGCAGGCGCAGCGTTCCCAGGCGCAGGCTGTCGTGCGCCCGCATGGCGGATTTGACGGCGTCGGCAATCTGACTGGCAAGGCCTGTACTCATGGAAAATGTCCTGTAAAGAGGGAAAAACCGTATTTTAGGCGCAGCGTGGGGGGGATCTAAGCGCAGGGCCGCCAGTCGTGCCGCTCGGTGGGCTGCCCGGCCGCATCGTAGGTCTGTTCGCTGAACAGCGCCGCGCCATCCGCGCGGAGGGCAATCAGGGTGGAACACCGCGTGCCGTAGTCCGGGCTGACGATGAACGGACTGCTCAGCAGCTGCTCGTGAGCCGAAGGTAGGCCGGTATCGGGCAGTTCCGCCGCCGGCGCCGGCGTGGTGTCGTGCAACAGATCGAAAACCTGCTCGGGCGCTTGCGCCCAGCGGTCGGGGGGCAGGGCGTCGAGCGCTTCACGCAGGCGCCTGGCCTTGGGCCAGGGGGTGTCCAGCAGATGGTTGGACAGCACGTAGCGGCCGGGCGGCAGAAGGCGGGGGCGGCCCGAAGGATCGCGGTTGCCCAGGTACCAGACCTGCCGCGCATCGCCCGCGATCAGGTTGAAGCCGGCCCATTCTTCCGCGCGGGCCGCGACCGCCTGACTATAATCGGCGGCGGAGGCTGGGCCCAGCAGGTAGTCGCGCACCAGCGCGCCGCGCGAAGGCGCATGGGGCGGTGCCGGGCGGCCCGGTTCCCGGTAGTTGGTCAGCAGGGCGAAGCGCCCGCCGGCCGCCCAGCCCAGCCAGGTGCCGCCCGCGCTCAGGTCCTGGCCCGCGATGACGTCCGGGCGTCCGGGCCAGGGGCCGGCCGCCCGGGCGGGGCGGGCGTGGAATTCGTCCCGGTTGGCGGCGATCAGAACGGGCCAGTCCGGATGGCCCAGCGATAGGTAGGCGATGCACATGACGCACAATATACTCGTCCGGCTGCTGATTCTGGGGATGGCGGCGGCGTGGCCCGGTTTGGCGCCGGCGGCGGATCGGGCCTGGACGCGTGACCAGGTCAGCCAGGGGCTGCAGGCGGTGGGCCGGGCTGTGGTCGTGCCGTTCCAGCCCGGGAAAATAGATGCGCCGTTGCCGGCTGGGGCGCGGATCACACGGGTCTATGCCGCCCGCAGCTACGAGAGCCCCGCCCAGGTCGTCACGGACCTGTGCTGGGGGTCGCCGCAGGGGCCTTGCGTGCCGCTGAACGGTTCTCATGTGAATACGCGCGCTTTTGACGGCTTGCCGGCGCAGGGCCCGCTGCTGTTGGTGCATCGCGTCGTGAATTGGGGGCCGGCGGCCGGCCCGCCGCTGTTCGTGCGCGGGACGGTCACGGTCTGGTATGCAGTGGGGCAGCCTTAGCCTGGATATCCGGATACCTCGGGTTATACTGCTAGGCTTACTTACTTTGAAGGCTTGCGCCCGGATATGGGGCGCAGCTGCCGGCAGACCGGTTTTGACACGGGGCATCATGGAAAAAAACAGCTATAGTTACGAGGAATTGCTGGCGTGCGGGCGCGGGGAACTCTTTGGACCCGGCAACGCCCAGTTGCCGCTGCCGCCCATGTTGATGTGTGATCGCATCGTGCATATCGACGACCACGGCGGCCCCCACGGCAAAGGCGAAATCATCGCTGAACTCGACATCCGTCCCGATCTCTGGTTTTTCGGTTGCCATTTCCAGGGGGACCCGGTCATGCCGGGTTGCCTGGGGCTGGACGCCATGTGGCAGCTGGTGGGTTTCTTCCTCGGCTGCTGCGGCGGCCAGGGACGCGGCCGCGCCCTGGGTGTGGGCGAAGTCAAATTCACCGGCCAGGTCCTGCCGACGGCGCACAAGGTGCGCTATCACATCGACATGAAACGCGTCATGATGCGCAAGCTCGTCATGGGTATTGCCGACGCGCGCATGGAAGTCGACGGCCACGAAATCTATGTGGCCCATGATCTGCGGGTGGGACTCTTCACCCGCACGGACAATTTCTAGGAGGCCCGATTATGCGTCGTGTGGTCGTCACCGGCATGGGCATCGTATCCAGCCTGGGCAACAACCAGTCCGAAGTCCTCGAGAGCCTGCGCGCGGGCCGTTCGGGCATCACGTATCAACCCGAATACGCCGAGCAGGGACTGCGTTCTCATGTGGCGGGCTCGGTGCGCCTGGATGCGCTCGACAAGATCGATCGCAAGCTCAGCCGCTTCATGGCCGACGGCCATGCCTATGCCTGGCTGGCCATGCAGGAAGCCATCCAGGACGCCGGCCTGACCCCTGAACAGGTGTCCAACCCTCGCACCGGCCTGATCGTCGGCGCGGGCGGGGCGTCGCATTCCGCCATCAACGACGGCATCCGGACGCTGCATGAAAAAGGCGTACGCCGCGTAGGGCCCTACATGGTCACCAAGGCCATGGCCAGCGGCGTGTCGGCTTGCCTGGCGACGGGCGCCCAGATCAAGGGTGTGAATTATTCGATCAGTTCGGCGTGCTCCACCAGCGCGCATTGCATCGGCAATGCCGTGGAACAGATCCAGCTGGGCAAGCAGGACATCGTGTTTGCCGGCGGCGCGGAAGAAGAACACTGGTCGCTGTCATTCATGTTCGATGCCATGGGGGCCTTGTCCACGCGCTATAACGACACGCCCGAACGCGCGTCGCGCACCTACGACGCCGACCGCGATGGTTTCGTGATCTCGGGCGGCGGCGGTATCGTGGTGGTCGAGGAATACGAACACGCCAAATCCCGTGGCGCCACGATCCTGGCTGAAATCGTCGGCTATGGCGCGACGTCCGATGGCTACGACATGGTGGCGCCGTCCGGCGAGGGCGCCGAACGCTGCATGCGCCAGGCCCTGGCGGGCGTTCAGGGCAAGGTCGATTACATCAACACCCACGGCACCAGCACGCCGGTGGGCGATGTCAAAGAACTCGAAGCCATTCGCGCCGTGTTCGGCGACGATCAGCCCTGGATCGCCTCGACCAAATCGCTGTCCGGCCATGCGCTGGGGGCGGCCGGCGTGAATGAAGCCGTCTACACCCTGCTGATGATGAAGCACGGCTTTGTGGCGGCCTCCGCGAATATCGACACCTTGGATCCCGCCGCGCAAGGCATGAACATCCTGCGCGAGACCGTTGCCCAGGCCGACATCCAGACGGCGCTGTCCAACAGCTTCGGCTTTGGCGGCACCAACGCTACCTTGGTGTTTTCACGCGCTGGGCTGTAGCGCCGCTACGCTGTTCTTTTCGCGGGGGGCTGTGCCTTCCGCGCAAAAAAGGCCTGTGATGATGCTATCACAGGCCTTTTTTGCGCGTTTGGCGAGCCTTATCCGGCGGACGCCGTGTTGGGCGAGGGGTCGCTGGTGACTGCGTGGGCCTGCACCAGGGCGTTGCGCCCGGCGCACCAGCCGGCCAGGGCGGTTGCCAGCCCCAGGGCTCCGATCAGCCCGGTGGCCGCCCGGAAGCTGCCTGTCCAGGCAAACAGGATCCCGATCAATAAGGGCCCGCTGGCCGCCAGGACATAACCCGTGGTCTGCGCCATGCTGGACAGGTGGGCGGCGACGTGCGCATCGCGCGAGCGCAGCACGATCAGCATCAGGGCCAGGGCGAACAAGCCTCCCTGGCCGATTCCCTGGACCACGGCCAGAGGCCAGATTGCCCATGACGGCCCGAGCACCATGCCGATCAGGGCCAGCGTGGCGATAGCCGTCAGCCAGACTGCCAGGCCGCGCTGGTCGCGGCCGCGCGCGGCCAGCAACGGCGCCAGCAGGCAGGACACCACCTGCAGCAGAATCGATACCGACGTGATCAGGCCGGCCTCGGTGCCGCTCAGGCCCCGATCACGCAACATGGGCGCCATCCAGCCCAGCACGCAATAAGCCAGGGCGGACTGCAGGCCCATGAATAGCGTCACGGCCCAGGCTAGGCGATCGCGGCGCAGGCCCTGCACAGGAAGGATGTGAGGCCTGCCCGCCTGACGGGCGCCGGCTTTCCAGGCGACGGGCGTCCAGGCCAGCAGCGCCAGCAGGGCGGGAATGGCCCAGACGGCCAAGCCGCCAGCCCAGCGTCCGGGCAGCAGGTGGGCCAGCGGCAGCGTGCTGGCCGCCGCCAGGGCGGCCCCGCCCACCAGGCTCATGGTGTAAAGGCCGGTCATCAGGGCGGCGCGATCGGAAAAATCCCGCTTGACCAGGCTGGGCAGCAGCACATTGCCCAGGGCGATGCCCGCCCCGCCCAAGGCCGTTCCCAGAAACAGGCCCGTCGTGTCCAGCACGCCGCGCAGGGCGGTGCCGATCGTGATCAGCAGCAGCACCAGCAGCAGTGTGCGCTCCACCCCGATGCGCTGGGCGCAGCGCGGCGCCAACGGGGCGAAGAGGCCCATGCAGAGCACGGGCAGCGTGGTCAGGTAGCCCGCGGCAGCGGCCGACAACCCGAGACCCAGCTGGATGTCGGGCAACAGCACGGCCGTGCTGGGAAATAGCGGACGCAGATTGGCGGCCAGCAACAGCAGGCTGGCGGCCACCAGCCAGCGCCCCGGGGAGGCTGCGTTGCCGGGACTCATGCGGGTCGGCGCCGCATATCGGGCAGGAAGAAAGCGGCGATGCCCAGCAGGGGCAGGAAAGCGCACAAGTGATAGACGAATGCGATGCTGGTGGCATCGGCCAGTCTGCCCAGCACGGCGGCGCCGATGCCCGCCATGCCGAAGGCCAGGCCGAAGAACAGGCCCGAGACGGTTCCGGTCTTGCCCGGCATGAGTTCCTGGGCGTAGACGACGATGGCCGGGAAGGCGGATGCGATCATGACCCCGGCGCAGAACACCAGGATCAGCGTCCATTGCAGGTTGACATAGGGCAGGGCCAGGGAAAAGGGCGCCGTGCCCAGGATGGAGCCCCAGATCACGCGCTTTCTGCCGATGCGATCGCCCACCGGGCCGCCCACCAGCGTGCCGGTGGCCACGCCCACCAGGAAGATGAACAGGGAATACTGCGCCTGCTGGATGCCCAGGCCGAAGCGGTCTATCAGGAAGAAGGTGAAATAGCTGTTGAGGCCGGCCAGATAGAAATACTTGCTGAAGATCAGCAGCATCAGGACAATCAGCGCCGCGCGCACCTGCCGGTCCGAAAGACCGTTGTCGGTCTTGCCCAGGGACTTGCGCCCCCGGTTGCTGGTCAGATTGGCGGCATACCAGCGGCTGACGCCCAGCAGGATGCAGATGCCCAGCAGGGCGGCCAGAGAGACCCAGGCCACGCTGCCCTGGCCGTGAGGCACGATCAGCAACGCAGCCAGCAACGGTCCGATGGACGAGCCGATATTGCCGCCAACCTGGAAGATCGATTGGGCCAGGCCGTGATGCCCGGCCGATGCCATGCGGGCCACGCGCGAGGATTCCGGATGGAAGACCGAGGAACCCGCACCCACCAGCGTGGCCGCCAGGACCACCAGCGGGAAGCTCCAGGCCTGCGACAGCAACAACAAGCCGCAGCAGGTGAAGCCCATGCCGATCGGCAGGGAATACGGCAGCGGGCGCCGATCCGTGAAGCGCCCGATCAGGGGTTGCAGCAGGGAAGAGGAGAACTGGAAGGCCAGCGTGATGACGCCGACCTGCGCGAAACTGAGGTCGAAGCGCCCCTGCAGCACCGGATAGATGGCCAGCAGCACTGACTGCATCATGTCGTTGAGCAGATGGGTCAGGCTGATGGCGCCCAGAACCGGAAAGGCAACCCCCGGTTGGGCTGCCGGGGGTTCGGGGCGAATCAGGGGCGCGGAGGCGGGAGCAAGCGTGTTTTTCATGAAAGGGTCCGAGCGACCGGGCGAGGGCGCACCTGCCTGATTGTACGCCCGGAGAGCGTTGCCGCGAGGATGCCTGCGTAGGGCCGGCGCGCGCGGCATGGAAGGCGCACACGCGATGCAGCGGCTGGCCGGCGCGGCCCGCCATTGTAGAATCACGGTGACTGCCGCTGGCATCGATCATGGGTTTCAATATGCATATTCCCGATGGATATCTGAGTCCGCTGACGTGTGTCGTGGGCTACGCGGCGGTCATACCGTTCTGGTGGCTGGCGCTCAGGAAGGTACAGCGACGCCTGACGACGCGCCTGGTGCCGACCATGGCGGTCTTCACCGCTTTTTCCTTTGTCGTCATGATGTTCAATCTGCCGATTCCGGGCGGCACGACGGCGCATGCGATCGGCATCGGCATCGCAACCATCGTGCTCGGGCCGTGGGCGGCCATGCTGGCGGTTTCCATGGCGCTGCTGATCCAGGCGCTGTTTTTCGGAGATGGCGGCATCACCACGTTTGCCTTCAACAGCCTCAACATGGCCGTGATCGGCGCGGGTGTCGCCTGGGCCGCCTACCGGTTGGGCACGCGCGGCGCGGCTTCGAATGCGCGCCGTGTCGCCGCCGCCGCAGTCGCGGGCTATCTGGCCATCAATGCCGCCGGCCTTGCAACCGCTGTCGAACTGGGTCTGCAGCCCTTGCTGTTCCACACCGCCGACGGCACGCCGTTGTATGCGCCATATCCGCTGCATGTGGCCATCCCCGCGATGGCCATCGCCCATCTGACGCTGGCCGGCGTCGCGGAACTGGTGGCCACGGCCGGCATCCTGGCATGGCTGCAGAAATCCAATCCGGAATGGCTGGAACTTGGCCTGCGGGCGCCTCGGGCGCCGCGCCGCGTCACGGTGCGTCGGTTGTGGCTTGGCCTTGCCGTCATGATGATCCTGACCCCGCTCGGTTTATTGGCGACGGCGACCGCCTGGGGCGAATGGGCCCCCGGGGATTTCGCGACGGAGCATGCCCTGATCACGGCGCAGTCGCTGAACCATGCGGCCCCGACGGTCGCCCCGGCCGGCATGGCGCGGCTGGCCTCGGTGTGGACTTCGCCGATACCGGATTACGCACCCGCCTTCATGCGCAGCGAGATGTTCGGTTATATGCTGTCGGCCGTTGTCGGCACCGGCCTGATCGTTCTTGTGTGGCTGCTGCTGGCGGCCCTGCTGGGGCGGCAACGCCGGCCCGCTCGTGATTAATGCCGGTCGCGGCGGCGGCACGCGGTATCGGCGCGGCCGGCTGGAGCAGCTCGCCGCAGGCCTGCTGGCCGCGATGGACCATGCCCGGCGCGCGGATCGGACGACGGCGCGCCGCGGCTTGCTGCAGGCGCTCGATGCGCGCATCAAGCTGCTGACACTGACCCTCATCATGCTGGCAGCGCTCGTCGCGCATCGTCTGCTGCCGATCTATGCGCTGCTGGGCCTGACGGTGCTGCTTGCCATCGCCTCGCGCGTGAGCGTGCCGCGGACGCTGTTGCGCGTCTGGCTCGGCGTCTGCCTGTTCACCGGTTTCATCGTCCTGCCCGCTCTGGTGCTGGTGCCCGGCGAGCCGCTCTGGACCCTGCCGGTCGGGCACCTGACCGTCACCCGGCAGGGGGTCTCGAATGCCCTGTTCGTGATGGGGCGAGCGCTCACCGCCAGCAGCTGCATGAGCCTGCTGGTGCTGACCACGCCCTGGCCGCTGATTCTGAAAGCGCTGCGCAGCTTTCGCGTGCCCGCCGTGGCCGTGATGATGCTGGGCATGGCCTACCGCTATCTGTTTCTCTTGTTGCAGAGCGCCCAGGAACTCTTCGTGGCGCGTCGCAGCCGTCAACTGGCGCCGCTGGACAGGCGCCAGGCGCGGCATTCGGCGATCATGACCATGGCGGTGCTCTTTGACCGCAGCGCGCGGCTCAGCAACGAAGTCTACCTGGCCATGCTGGCGCGCGGCTACCGTGGCGAGGATCGCATACTGACGGATTTCCGCACCCGGCCGCTCGACTGGTGGGCTCTGCTGACCGGCATCGCCATCGTTGCGGCCGCTTTCTACTGGGGACGCTGAATGCCTGCTGCGGATCTCTTTTCCCTGACTGACGTGCATTATGCGTATCGTGGCGTGACCGCGCTGGATGGCATCAGCCTGACCATCCCGGAAGGCCGTCGCAGCGTGCTGCTGGGCGCCAACGGCTCGGGCAAGTCGACGTTGCTGCGCGTGCTGGCCGCGCTGTATTTTGCCGAGCGCGGCGAAGCGAGGGCGTTTGGCCAGCCGCTGACGGAGGCGGCGTTTGCCGACGATGCGCAGGCCCTGGCCTTCCGGCGCCGGGTCGGCCTGGTCTTCCAGAATCCGGAAGTGCAGCTGTTCAATCCCACGGTATTCGATGAACTGGCATTCGGGCCGCTGCAGCTGGGCTGGGAAAAGCAGCGGGTGCGCGATGCCGTGGCGCAGACCCTGCAGGTCATGGAACTCGAACCCTTGCGCGACCGCTCGCCGCATCATCTGTCGGGCGGCGAGAAAAAACGTGTCGCGCTGGCATCCGTGCTCATTACCGATCCGGACGTATTGCTGCTGGACGAACCGTTGGGCGGGCTCGATCCGAAAAGCCAGAGCCAGATCATCGACCTGCTGGTCGGTTGGCGCGGCGGCGGCAAGACCGTGATCACCGCCACGCATGAACTGGGCCTCATCACCGACATCGCCGATGAGGCCTATGTGCTGCATCAAGGCACGCTCCTGGCCCGCGCCGCGCCAGCGGACGTCCTGGCCGACATGCCGCTGCTGACGCTTGCCCGGCTCGTGCATGCGCATCGTCACATCCACGCCGACGGCAGCGTGCACGCGCATCCGCACATCCACGGGCGCGAACATCCGCACCCGCTTTCGTCCGACGGGGACCGGGCCGGCTGAGCCATGCGCTTCGATTCCGCTGTATAACATGAAGAATCGCTCTGAATGGGCCGGGTGCCGGTGCGCACACAAAGGAGAAAAGCGTGTTTCTGAGTCGACATGAACAGGAAAAGCTGATGATCTACATGGCCGGCAAACTGGCGCTGGAACGCAAGGAACGCGGCTTGAAGCTCAATCTGCCCGAAGCGACCGCATTCATCACGGCCTACCTGCTGGAAGGCGCGCGCGCCGGGCAGAGCGTGGCCGACCTGATGGAGGCCGGACGCCACGTGCTCTCGCGCGACGACGTCATGGAAGGCGTGCCGGAAATGCTGGCGCAGGTGCAGGTCGAGGCGACCTTTCCCGATGGCACCAAGCTGGTCACTGTGACGGAGCCCCTGCAATGAGCACCGATGACGACCCCAAGCGCGACGAACCCAAGAGCGGCGGAACCGGGAGCGACGATCCGATCGGCGAAAACCCGTTCGAGAATCCGGATCTGGGCCCCGGCGGCGACCGCCACCCCGCGCAGCACCAGACCGACGACCCGGGCAAGGATTACCCGATGCCCGATCCGGACGCGGAGAGCCATCCTTCGTCCGGCGTGAGCGGCCCGTCGGTGCCGCGCCAGCCCGGCACCGGCATGCGCCAACCCTTGCGGCGCGAAAGCGAAGATCCGCTCACGCGGCACGATCCGCTCATCCCGGGCGAAATCCTGTACGGTCCGGAAGACCTCCAGATCAACGCCGGCAGGGCGGTGACGACGATGCGCGTGGTCAATACCGGCGATCGACCCATCCAGGTCGGTTCGCATTTTCATTTCGCGGAAGTCAATGCCGCGCTTGAATTCAACCGCAAGGCTGCCTGGGGCAAGCACTTGAATATTCTGTCCGGCGGCTCCGTCCGGTTCGAGCCCGGGGCCGACATCGAGGTGGAATTGGTGCCCATCACGGGCGAACGCATCGTCCGCGGCTTGCGCGGCCTGTGCAAGGGGAAGCTGGATGCCTAAAATCTCACGCGCGGAATACGTTGCTTCCTATGGCCCCACCACGGGCGATCGCATCCGGCTGGCCGACACCAACCTGGTCATCGAGGTGGAAAAAGATCTCACTTTCGGCGGCGACGAAATCGTCTTCGGCGGGGGCAAGGCAGCGCGCGAATCGATGGGCCAATCGCACCGGCCGCGTTCGGCCGGCACGCCGGACCTGGTCATCACCGGCGCCATCATCCTCGATCATTGGGGCATCATCAAGGCCGACATCGGTGTGCGCGACGGCAAGTTCGTCGCCATCGGCAAGGCAGGCAATCCGGAAACCATGGATGGCGTGCATCCGGACCTCGTGATCGGCCCGTCGACGGAAATCATGTCCGGCAACGGCCTCATCATGACGCCCGGCGCCATCGATTCCCACGTGCATTTCGTCGGGCCGGATATGTTCGAAACCGCGCTCCAGACCGGCATCACCACCGTCATCGGCGGCGGTTCGGGGCCGTCGGAAGGCTCCAAGGCCACGTTGGCCACGCCGGGCGCCTGGTGGCTTGCGCGCATGCTCGAAGGCATGGAACCCTGGCCGGTCAATGTGCTCTTCCTGGGACGCGGCAATTCCATGAACAAGGAATCTCTCTGGGAGCAGTTGCGCGCCGGCGCCGGCGGCTTCAAGGTGCATGAAGACTGGGGGGCGACCCCGGCCGTCATCGACATGGCGCTGACGGTAGCCGAGGAATCCGGCACGCAGGTAGCCATCCACTCGGATACGCTGAATGAGGCGGGCTTCGTGGAAGATCTGCTGAAAGCCGTCAGGGGCCGCTGTTTCCACGCCTACCACACAGAAGGCGCCGGAGGCGGCCACGCGCCCGACATCATCAAGATTGCCGGCGAATCCTACGTGCTGCCGGCCTCGACCAACCCGACCCGGCCTTTCACCCGCAATACCGTGGACGAGCACCTGGACATGGTGATGGTGGCGCATCACCTGAATCCGCGGGTGCCCAACGACCTGGCCTTCGCGGAAAGCCGCATCCGGGCCGGCACCATCGCGGCCGAGGACGTGCTGCAGGATATGGGCGCGCTGTCGATCATGTCTTCCGATGCCCGCGCCATGGGCCGCATCGGCGAAGTCGTCATGCGCACCTGGCAGACCGCGCATCGCATGAAGGAAATCCGGGGCAGCCTGCCCGGCGACGATGACCGCGCCGACAACCACCGCGCCCGCCGCTACGTCGCCAAATATTCGATCTGCCCGGCGGTCACGCACGGCATCGACCGGTACGTGGGCTCCATCGCCGTCGGCAAAATGGCCGATTTCGTGCTCTGGCAGCCGTCGCTGTTCGGGGTCCGCCCCGCCGCCGTATTCAAGGGCGGCATGGCGGCCATGGCCGCGCTGGGGGATCCGAACGCGTCCATCCCGACGCCGCAGCCGGTGCTGGAGCGGCTCGGGTTCAACTATGCCTCGCGCGCCACGGCATCGACCGCGGTGGCTTTCGTCGCGCAGGCGGCCATCGACGACGGCTTGCAGGACAGACTCGACATCAAGCGCCGCCTGGTGCCGATCGACAACTGCCGTGGCCGGCGCAAACAGGATCTGCCGGAAAACACGGCGTTGCCGAAAATCGAGGTGGATCCCGATACCTACGCCGTGCGCGTGGACGGCGAACTCATCGACCACGGGCCCACCAGTACCGTGCCGATGGGGCAGCGCTACTTCCTGTTCTAGGGGCGGCGGCATGAGTGCGATCGGCAGCCACGAATACATTGCGACGCAGGCGCTGCCGGCGTTGCTGCAGCTTGTCGATGGCCGCTTTCCCACTGGCGCCCATTCCCATTCGGGCGGCTTCGAAGCAGCGGCGAAGTACCAGGGCGTGGACGACATTTCTTCGCTGGAACGTTTTCTCGAAGGCCGATTGCACTCGGTCGGCTGGGTCTCGGCCTGTTTCGCCGCGACTGCCTGCGCGCACTTCGGGCGGCACTTGCAGGCTCGCGCGGCATGGCCGCGGCCGGATTCTCCAGCATTCGTCCAGCCCTTGGACGATGAATTTTCGGCGCGCACGCCATCGCCGACGCTGCGGACCGTCTCGCGGCGTCTGGGTCGCCAGTTGTTGCGCGTCGGGGCGGAAGTCTGGCCCGACCCGCTGCTGGCCGGACTGGGCCGCCTGGCGCAGGGGCTGCATCAGCCGCTGGCGCTGGGCGCGATCGCGGCGGTCACGCATCAGCAGCCGGTCCATGCCGCGCTCATCTCGTTGACCGAAAACCTGAATGGTCCGGCGATCGCCGCCGTGCGGCTGTTGGGCCTGGACGTCTTTCAGGTCAATGCGGTCATCGCGCGTCTCGGTTGCGACGTGGTGATGCCATTGGCGCACGAGGCCGCGCGTTGCGATCCTGCCGATTTTGCCGCGCTACCCTCGGCTGCGGGGTATTTGCTTGATATTGAAGCCGAGTTTCATGCCACTTGGACCTCTCGATTGTTTGCCAGCTGATTTTCAGCTCAAGGAGAATCTCATGAACGAACATGTCCACGATCACGATCATGCCCACGGGCATGCCCATGACCACGCGCATGGCCATCCGCACGAACATGCGCATCATCACAACGACCGTGAGCACGCCTACTGGCTCGAAAGCAGCCAGGAGGGCGCCAACACCATCGTCGCCAATCCCTCGCATATCCACTACGACGAACATGCGCCGCTGGGCATGGGCGCCGGCGCGCTGCGCATCGGCATTGCCGGTCCCGTGGGGGCCGGCAAGACGGCGACCGTGGCGGCCCTGGCCAGGGCGCTCGGGCGAGAGCTGGAACTGGCGGTCATCACCAACGACATCTACACCACCGAGGATGCCGATTTTCTGCTCAGGAACGGCGTGGTGAGCAAGGACCGCATCATCGCGGTCGAGACCGGAGGCTGCCCGCACACGGCGATACGCGATGATATTTCAAGCAATCTGGAAGCTGTCGAGACGCTGGAAGCGAAATTCCCCAAGCTCGACCTCATCCTGATCGAGAGCGGCGGCGACAACCTGACGGCCACCTTCAGCCGCGGCCTGGTGCATCAGCAGATCTTCCTCATCGATGTGGCCGGCGGCGACAAAGTGCCGCGCAAAGGCGGCCCGGGCACGGCCACTTCGGATCTTCTGGTGATCAACAAGACGGATCTTGCGCCCCACGTGGGCGCCGACCTGGCCGTCATGGAACGCGATGCCCGCGCCAAGCGCGGGGATCTGCCATTCATCTTCACTTCCCTGCGGGAACAGACCGGTATCGATCCCCTGGTCAACTGGGTGCGCGACAAAGTCGTGGCGCATCGGCGCACGGCAAGCCACGCCGCCTGATGCAGTCGCATGCATGGGTCAGCGTCCGCGCGCGGACGCTGACCGACGGCACACGCCGCAGCTTCATCGAAAAACTTCATTCCCATCAAGCCCTGGTGATGCGCGCTACCACCGAGACGGCGCCGGCGTGGGCATCGCCCTGGGGACTCCAGGGCGCCGTCGCCGCGCGCCTGGTGGCCGGAGCCGCCGGCCCGGTGGGGGGGGACGGCTGGCGCTGGGATATCGACGTCGGCTCCGATGCCGCTTTCCTGTTGGGCGCGGCCGGCGGCACGCTGGTGCTGCCCGGACCGCGCGGCGAAACGTCGAGCAGCGTCGTGAACGTGCGCGTGGCCGGCGGCGGCACGCTGATCTGGGAACCCGGGGTGCAGATCGCGGCCGCGGGCTGCCGGCACCAGGGCTTCATTCATGTGATGCTGGAGCAGGGCGCGCGCTTGTATCTGCGGGACGATGTCGTGCTGGGGCGCCACGCGGAGGAGCCGGGCGACTACCGTCAGCGCCTGCGCATCACTGTCGCGGGCCGGGCGATTTACGACCAGACCCTGGCCGTGGGCGATGCCGCGCCGGGCTGGGCAAGCGGCGCCGTCATGGGCGGCTATCGCACGCTGGGCTCGCTCGTGGTCATCGACCCGGAACAGACCCTCATCCGCCGGGGCGGTGCAGCCGTCAGTGACGCCATCCCCCACACGGCCGTGATGCCGCTTGACGAGCTCGGCATCGTGATCAGCAGCGTGGACCACACGCTGGTCGATCTGTTGCGCAAGCTCGACCGCGCTTTCGCCCACTGCCGCGAACCTCGGCCATCTGCGGCGGCCTCCATCAGACCCTACCTGGTGCCCGATCCGGCCAGGACCCGTCGGACGCCGGGCGCTCAGCTTATTTAAAGCTTGAATCGTCATAATGTTGGGTTCCCCTGATTTTCAGCAGAATCCCACCGTTTGATGTCCGAACCATCCCCCCTCACACCCGATCCCGTCACGCCCCGGCTTCAGGAGCAGAGCCAGTCCGGCGGGTTGCCGCTGGCGCCTGATCTGGCTCCCAGCCTGGCCCAGGCGCGGATGCCGCGCGACGTGACGCGCATGGATTGGCGCTTGCTGCGCATGATCGCGGTGTCGATCGGCCTGGGTTTCATCGCGGCGCTGGTGGCATGGGGCCTGATGAAACTGATCGGCTTGATCACGAATCTCAGTTTCTACGGCACATGGTCCACGGCCTTTTCCTCTCCGGCGGGCGCCGTCCCGCATCTGGGGGCCTGGGTGATCCTCGTGCCGGTCGCCGGCGGCCTGGTCGCCGGCATCATGGCGCGCTGGGGGTCCAAGGCGATCCGGGGTCATGGCATTCCGGAAGCCATGGAGCAGGTTCTGTTGAATGAATCCCGGATTCCGTCCCGCATCACCTGGCTCAAGCCACTGTCTTCCGCCGTCGTGATCGGGACCGGCGGACCGTTCGGCGCCGAAGGCCCCATCATCGCCACGGGGGGCGCCCTGGGCTCGTTAATCGGCCAGTTGATGAAAGTCACGGCCAGCGAACGCAAGGTGCTGTTGGCGGCAGGCGCGGCGGCGGGCATGGCGGCGGTGTTCGCGGCGCCGATTTCCGCAGTGGCTCTGGCGGTCGAGCTGCTGCTGTTCGAATTGCGAGGCCGCTCCCTGATCCCCGTGGCGCTGGCCTGTGTCACGGCCACCGGCATGCGGGACCTGCTGATGGGCTCCACCCCGGTCTTTTTGATGGATACGGTGACGACCCCGGGCGGGGGCGCGTTGACGGCCTATGTCCTGATGGGCGCCTTGATCGGGATCGTCAGCGTGGCCGTGACGCATCTGGTGTATGCCATCGAGGATGGCTTCGAGCGCCTGCCGATCCACTGGATGTGGTGGCCCGCGCTGGGGGCCGTGGTGGTGGGCCTGGTGGGTTGGGTCGCGCCGCTGACGCTGGGGGTCGGCTATACCAATATCGAAGATATCCTCAACGGCCACCTGGCCATGGGGGCGCTGGCCTGGCTGTGCCTGATGAAGTTCATTTCCTGGTCGATCTGTCTGGGCAGCGGCACGTCGGGCGGCACCCTGGCGCCTTTGTTCACCATCGGCGGGTCTCTGGGGGCGATGTTCGGTCTGGCGCTGGCGCATACCATGCCCTGGCTGGGCGTGGACCCGCGCATCGCCGCTCTGATCGGCATGGCGGCGCTGTTCGCGGGGGCGTCGCGCGCGTTGTTGACGACCGTGATCTTCGCGCTCGAAACCACGGGCCAGCCCGCCGGCCTGCTGCCGCTGCTGGGCGCCTGCACGGCCGCCTACCTGATTTCCGCCCTGATGATGCGCAATACCATCATGACGGAAAAGATCGCCCGCCGGGGCGTGCGGGTGCCGTCCGAATACAAGGCGGATTATCTGGAACAGATTCTGGTGGGGGCCGCCTGTACGCGGGACATGGTCACTTTGCGGGCCGATCAGACCATCGGCGAGATCCGGCGCTGGATCGCCCTGGGCGGCATCGAGGCCCAGCATCAGGGCTATCCTGTGCTGGATGCGCGAGGCCGGCCGCTTGGGGTTCTGACCCGGCGGGCCTTTTTCGATGCCCAGTGGTCGGATCAGGCGCGGCTGGGGGATCTGATCGTGCGCCCGCCCATCGTGATTTCCCCGGCCCACACCCTGCGGCAGGCCGCGGACCACATGGCGATCGAGAACGTGGGCCGGCTTCTGGTAGTGGCCCCCGCCGACCCGTCCCGGCTGTTGGGCATGCTGACCCGCGGCGACGTGATCGCCGCGCATACGCGCCGCATCCGGGAAAACGGCCGCCTGCGCCGCCAGATCAGCCTGCGCACCTGGCGGCACATGCGGGCGCGTCGACGCCGCGTCTCCAAGTAACGCCTTATTCGATATTCTGCGCCTGAATGGAGAGTAAAAAATAAAAATCCATTAAAATCAATAAATTATAAATAATTTATCACTTTATTTCTGTCATTGCCCACCGATATGCCCACCGTTTGGCTTCGATGTGTGTCAGTGACTAGCCAGTAGCGCCAACTGAACAGCATTGAACGCGCTCAGAGTCAACTTCTGAGTATAGGTGAGGAACGGCCATGGCTGCTTGTCACTTCAATGAGATGTCCCATTGGCTAGTCTCTTAGGGGCATCCTTGGACAAGCCCTCGTGCCGCATGCGTCAGGAGATTCGGGCGGCCTGTGGCGTTGATCGTTCTCGCGATAGTTACAGCTATCGGTGCGGGCTTGCCCTTGCGTTCCATCCCGAGCGACAGCGCCCACATTCTGCCTGGTTTGCTCGAAGGCTCATTAGGGAGACTCGGTTGAGTCCTTGCTGTGAGCTTGGAAAATTAATTGCTCAATCACACCGGTTTTGGTTCTTCCTTGTGCTCTTGCCAGTTCATCAAGTTGAAGCCGGGCTTCGTCAGATAAAGAAATATTAGTTTGCTTCTTTCCTTGGCGGTTTGCATAGGTCTGTTGAGCTTTGTACTTTTTCTTGATTTGATTTAGGTGATGAAGCTTTGCATCTGGCTGAAGGTTAGTACCGTCAAGAAATACCAAGACATCCATCAACTTGGAAAACTCTAGGGTGCTTCTGCACAGCTCCTCATGGTTTTCTTGATACCACTGCCAAGCAAGCTGGCATTTTTGCTTTTCTTTTCCAGGATCGGCATACCAACTGAATTTTTTATCTTCACGCTGATGCTGAACCCACCTCTTTCTCAAAATATCCAACATCTCTGCCTTACGCGGCAAGCTCTCGTCCCATTTATCAAATAATAAGATTAGTGTTTCCTTTGGCGTTATGCTTTCAGGGTAAAGCAGTGGAACATTAGGGACTTGGTGGCCAAAAAGCCGTATCAACCAATTCGGCTGGCGGCCTTTTTTCTCAACCCAATCAAATCCGGATTCTGGTATAAAAATAGGGCGTTTTAAATCGATCAAGAAGCCAGCGCCCTTAAGGCTATCTATTGCCTGTTTTATATCGTGTCGTATGTTCGACATATGGAAATCGGATGACCGCAGAGTGGTCCCGGGATGGTAAAAAGCCATTGCCCAAAGCCATATCGCCGTGCGGTTATCTACACCCCAATCTGGAAAAACAAAATCCAAACTATCGGATTTTTTTAGGTCTTTAAATTCCATAGTTTCGAAGCTACAAGTAGAAAGCTATCCAAATGTCAATGTGTGAAATTAGGTAAAATCTGATTTGGTTCTTAGAAGACCAAAGAAAAAATCACTCATTAGAATATCATAAAAATAGGAACTATGCTCAAATATATATGAATTTATATAAGAACTATGTATGATATATAAAATAACTATACAGAAACTATATAGGAACTATATGAAATTATTATGAATATTTCTGCGAATTTCATACAAATAACGTTTAAAAACAGCATCTTATTTCATTGTGCGTGCATAAGGTAATGGTTGGACATAATTATGTTGATCATCATTTCCACTTCAGATCAAGTAAATAATAACAAATTTCCGTTTAAATTAAGAGCGATATTTTTCATTCTCAATTAATAATGCAAACCAAAGCGCCAACTAAATAAGGTGCAAGATTAATATTAATCAAACCACTTCGTGTTGGCTTAGTAATAAAGGAGTGAAGCAAGGATAAATAATAAAAACCCAAGTACATTAATTTTAGTAAAAAATAATCAAAACCCATCCTCCTATGTGATCTAAAACCATATAGGAGTGAGAGATGCTTCAGAACACTTACAATTTAGAGTACCAAGACATTATTTTCAAAACCATCCAGAAAGCCCTTGAGGTTCACCCGAGAGTGATGGCAGTACGCATTGATCTGCGTTTTCCAATGATAGAGACTCAAGCTGAAACAGAGTCCGACGTGATTACCAGATTCTTCGCCTCAATAAAAGCCAAGATCAAGGCTGATCTAAAGAGAAAAGAAAAATCCTGGGGAAGGAGAGTGTCTTGCAACGTGCGCTATGTATGGGCACGAGAATATGGAACTATCAATGGCCGGAAACACTACCATGTCCTTCTACTATTGAACAAGGACGCCTACCATCTGCTCGGCCCCTATAGCTCCACCAAAGACACCTTGAGCGCCATAATTAAGCAAGCTTGGTGCAGTGCAACTCGGCTCACTCATCCTGACTTTCTTTCACTGGTTAATTTTGGAAGGGTTTTTTATCTAAACAAAAACAACGCCGACATCACACAAAAAACTAAAGAGGTGATGACTCACGCCAGCTATCTAGCGAAAAATATAACTAAGCGATATGGCGATGGTGAACGTTCTATCGGAAGTAGTTTTTAATTTTTATGGAACTGATTCATGTTGTGGAAGAGATGTCCGCCGCGTTCGGCTTGCATCGACTTCCTGCCTTTCAACGAGACAGGAAAACAACATGTCTACACCCGCTATGGGCAATTATGATTGCATCACGCCCACATCCAACAGAAAGCCACTTATCGAAGACCAGTTTGTCAGTATGGGCTTCGTAACCAAATACACAGGCCTAACAGACAAATGGTTCTACAAACTGATTCAAGAGGGTAAGTTCCCTCCGCCAGTAAAGTTTGGACGCCGTTCTCGATGGCTGAAAAGCGAACTGGAAGCCTGGATACTGGCGCGTATCCAGGCTTCCCGAGCTGCGTAGGCGATAGCTGGACGCCTACTACCTTGCCAGGTTCTTATAAAAACTTCCCTCGGTCTGGTTTTTCTACCTTTTTTACAGGTTTTTTTGACTTTGATAATGCCTAAGCTATTGCTGTCAGAGATTTATAACATATTTGATCAAAAAACAGCTTAGGAATAGGATTAATAATATAAATTGCTTCGGTAGGTTTTGTTTTTAAAATGAGAAGACAAATTCCCCTACGTCTGTTTCCACTTCGATTTCCTTTACATCATCAACTTTACAGTTGATGCTAAATCCCTGGTAGCTCTGTCCAAATTTAAGCTTCACGGTTCGCTCTATGTCTTTAGCTGTTCCCGGAGGCAAATTGCAATTTCCACGATTGATGATTACATTTTTAACAACAACATCATCGCTCGTGGCCTGAATGAAGAAAGCTAGATTTCCCCAGGATCTGTTGGGTTGGATTGAGACCTCCACATTGGGTTTGGAGGAGCACCCTAAAAGCGATAAAGTTGCTAAAAAAATGATCGCCTTTATGTATGAGTTCATAGTTTAATTACTCCTGATATAGCTTTCTGGAAAAATCCATGTGTTTAAAAAATTAAGAAAATAAGCCTCAACTATTGCCATGAAGCAGGTTTGAGCGGGATATCCTCCATGTCTTGCTGTACGGTGTCATCCAAGCATGTGAGCGTAGCAACATGCTTGCCTGCAACTTCGACATTGATTCCTGAGACAATCTCATGCTCATTACTCATTCTGCTCATAGATGTGAACACCTCATAGACGGTATCTCCATTTGGAATTTGCACGCTGTAGGTAATCTCACTCCCTCGTCCGTCCCACTGGAAGGTGCTCGCTTCGGAGCGAGGTACTGACAGAGAGAGTTCAGGGTAATGACCTTTTGTGCCGAAGCTGTATTGCAGGATGTCATCAGAGTCGCAGATCTCGACCGCTTTACCCTTGGTGGTTGTGCAGGCAAAGACGAGTTTGCTATTGAGGCAAGCCGTTGGAGCCTCTGAAGCAGGAGTAGCGGCAAGGCTCTCTTGCGCGGCCTGAAGCTCCACGGTTTTATTCGCCTCGTCTAAAGCATCTTGAAACATCGAATTCAAATCTTCTTTAGACAATCCTAGAGCCACCCCGTCCGCATGTGCTTGCTTCCGATGCGTTTCTCTTTGCTCTTGGATTGAACCCAAAACGGCCAAGATGAAAATCCCCAGGAGGACAAATTTGTACCATTTTGGAAATGGCTTGAGTTCCCCTTTTTTTATGAAATAAAAATTTCCAAAAAAGGACATCAAAATGATGGCGGGCATGAAGATGATGGTGCCGAGAGCGGCAAACCACCATTTTCGGTACCAGGGAACTTGGTCGTAGGAAATGTATTGAGTAGCCATAGCCACATCAGGTCCTTAGGTGTGATGAGTGATGCTGAAAAGCGGTTGTGAGTCAATGTAACCACAGCTTTATACATCTTAAAAGGTTGATTAACAACCTATAAAGCCCTTCATCTTGAAAGGGTGATACCAGACCATTCCAGTCGGAGGTGGAGGTGGTATGCCTGAGGCTGAGATGAAAAATTTGGCTGGATTGGTTGGCCGTGCGATTGCAAAGCGGCGTGTGGCCTGCGAACTGACCCAGGAGCAGGTCGCAGAGCACCTGAAGATTGGGGTTGAAGCGGTGTCGCGGATTGAACGTGGCGTTGTCCTGCCGACCGTGATCCGTTTAGGGGAGTTTGCTCAAATCTTCCAATGCGGTGTAGCTGATTTGGTTACGGAGACCAGTTCGCGGCCTACGGATCAGGCTCGGCATATCGAACGTCTATTGTCCGGGTTGGGGCATGAGGACCGTGCCATGATCCTGGAGATTGTGGAACGCCTGGCTACTCGCCTGGGGTAGCACGGTCGCTGCCCGAGTTCCGGGCGAAACCAGTATCGAGTGCCATGATGGTCGTCATGGTCCGGTCGGCCTCCGTGATGATCCAAATTTCGATGTCTTGAGCCAACGTATGGCGTGAACAGACCCGCATGCCCAGAAGCAGCGCGATGTCGTTTTGTAGGGCGTCTTGGGCTGGGATGTCCCCCCAGTCTCCATGAAGGTGCCGGTGCAGCAGAAGAACACCTTCGGTTGTCGTCGCCTCCAAGGCCGCGATGGCTGCGGTGGTGATCCGTACTTTGCCCAGCGTGAGTCGAGGCGTCAGGATAGCGGGAGCCGCGTGGTGTGACATGGTGATGCTCCAAAAATAAAGCCCAGCGGGTTTAGGCGCTGGGCTGATAGTCGGGTGATTGGGAGATGTTCTAAGCGGCGGCTTTCTCAGTCCTGTCCTTGAGTTTGTCCGCCAGTGAGCGGGGTTGGGGCTGTTTGTCATGGGGGATGGAGGCCGGCTCATCGCCAGGGGAGCCAGGAAAGAACTCCTCCGCGACTGTCGGCAGATCATCCTCGGTTTCCTCGAACGATCCGTTGCCAAAGCCCAGCCGGGCCGCTTCATCCAAGGCCGCCTGGTCGAAGCCTTGCGCCTGGCGCTCCGCGTCAGCCCGTCGTGTTTCCTGGATCGCCTCGTGCAGCGTCATGCCGTCGCGGATGACCAGATCGACGTAGTAGATCGGTGTGCGATAGCTTTGCGTGGTGGACTTGCCGCGCAGCTTCAAGTCCAGTGGTAGGGTTGCCAGCCGTCCGCCTGAAACCGCTGCGTAGTAGCGTAGGCGGGCGGCCAGGGTTCGGATCGAGTTATAGGAGGTCGTGCGGAAGATGAACACGCCCAGATCGTCCTCACCACCGATCTTCACGTACAGCCGTCCGTAGGGCTTGGTGTTGGCCTGTCGGCGGCAGCAGTCCTGGGTGGCCGCGCAGGTGATGGTTTCCATCCCTTGCGTGGTGCGGCGCTGGCAGGTCGTGCCGTCGCTGATCGCCATGGGCCTGCCCGTCTCGCGGTCGAACTGGACGTATTCGGCCCGCAGGTTCAGGTCCGGGTCGTTGAAAGGCAGCATGATTTGGATGGCGCGCAGCTTGGCCGCCTGAGTGCGTTTCAACTCGGCCTCGTGGGCTGGGTGCAGCATCCAGCCATCGTGGTTCTGGACCTGGGTGGTGAGGGTGAACTGATCGTCCTTCTCCGGCAGGCGCTTGCCGTTCTTTTCGACGACACGGCCTATGGAGATGCGCCCAACGATGGGCGGGGTGATGGCAAAGCCTTTGAGCATAATGAGGCTCCTGTAAACGAAAACGCCCGCCAGGGGCGGGCATGCAGGGGGAGTGGGTGGAGCTTGGCTGACAGGCCTACATCCGGCCAGTTTCTGCCAGAGACGTGCAGCCGTCGCGCCCGACGACGATGTGATCCAGCACCCGTACATCGACCAGGGCCAGGGCATCCTTCAGCCGTTTGGTGGTGTCAATGTCTGCTTGGCTGGGAATGGAGACACCAGACGGGTGGTTGTGGGCGAAGACCGCTGCCACTGCGTTGTGTGTCAGAGCAAGTTTGACGACTTCTCGCGGATAGACGGTCGAGGTATTGACCGTGCCTCGGAACAGTTCATGAAAGCCAATAACCCGTTGCAGGGTATCGAGCAGGATCACGGCAAAGACTTCGTGCTCGTAGTCCTGCATCAGGTTTTGCAGATAGTCTTTGGTGGGGCCTGGCATAGTCAGAAACCGGCCCTTGCTCAGGCTGTCATGTGAAAGCTGCCGCGCCATCGCCAGGATGTCGCCTTCGCTCATCACGGTGGAATCGAGGATGTACAGGCCGGGGATGTCGCTGGCTCTGAACTTCGGGTAGCGCATAGGGCCACCTCCTTCTGAAAGTGGAATAGAAAATGCCGCCAACGAGGGCGGCATGTCGCGTGGGGAGCCTGCCAAGGCGGGAGAGGGGGGCGGTCAGGCCAGTACCCGAAAGCGCCGCGAGCCGGGCCGTGTGCCGGCGTACTGCGCCGCCAGTTCGGGGTGGGCGAGTCGCAGCCGGTCCACGTCCAGGGATGTCGTGTCCTTGCTGCGTTTGAAGCTGATCCGCCCTGTCTCGAATTGAGCCGATTCAGCATTGCCCATGGCTTGCAGCAGGATCTGCTTCAGCTTTTCGGCGTGTGCTGCTCGGTCCTTGATGTCGGCCTGCAACAGGACGAAATCAGCGAAGGTCGCGGACAGCGTGCGGTCGTCGCTGAAGTCCACCGTGCCACCGTGGCCGGGATACAGGCAGCGCAAGGCACGATCCGCCGATTCCGAGCCATCCGCTGGGGGCGGCGTGTCCCGCACGACGTGATCCCAGAACTGGGCTTCAAGCTGGATCAGGCGGGCGATCAGCTCGTCGTCGCGCTCAATGCGATGCACGTCAAGCCGTTGGCCGCACAGCAGCACGGCCACGTCGGCGGCCCGCTTGCCGGTGACGGCCAATTGGTGCTGGACTTGAAGCTGGACGTATTCTGGGACGCCATCGCGCCAGAGCCGTGCGCCGAATTCCCCGACGGTCTTGCATTCCAGGATTTGCACACCGACGCCGCCGATGACCTCCCGGTCCAGGTTCGCCAGCATCCAGGGGTGCTGCGGATGCTGAAGAACCGCATTGACCTTGCGCACCTTGCGTCCGGTCTGCTGGGTGTAGCTGGCGGCGACAATCGGCTCCAGGAGCGTGCCCCAATACACGGGTTCAGTCGTGTCCTGGGGATCAGGCTTAGAGAGCGTCGCATCTCGTCCTGTCTTCTCCAGCCAAAGTTCTAGCGGGCTTTTGTAGGGTGAAAGTCCCACGGCTGCCGCAGCGTCCGAGCCGCCGATGCCCGTCTTGCGCACTTCCAGCCATTCGGCCCGCTTGATCTTGCGCGTATCGACCAGACGTAGCGCCGGGCGGCTGTCCGGCTGACGATTGGGTAATACCATGATGAAAACCTCCAGAAAGAACAATGCCCGGCAGCGCATGAGCGTCAGCCGGGCATTTATGCCGTGAAAAAGAGGGGAGTGCTATGCCACCAATTTGAGGGCTTCATCCCAGGCTTTCTGCTTGATGCTGGCCCCCTGGCCGAACCACGCAGCGTCCAGCCGGTGATCTGCGCTGCGGGAACGGCGGTGGTGATCCACGAACTCGGTCACGGCACCCAGCAGGCCCCAGGCGGTGCCAGCGGACGATCCGAACTCCGCCCCCATACCGTGCCCGTTATAGAGGCCCTGAACACTCTTGAGCGCCCGATTGTTGATGGCGGGTTGACTGGTATCGGCATTGGCCGGATAGGTCAGCACACGGCGCAGGAACGCTTCGGCGGCGGTGTCCGTGACCTTGCAGTCGGCCAGGGCCTTCATACGGACCATGAAGCTGTCCCAACTGGAGACCGCAATGCCCAACTGACGCTTCACACTGTCGGGGTCAAAAACGCTGCGATGTGAGACGCGCACCGCGCCTGCCCCATCACCAAGAGCGATCGCCAGGGTGTTGTTGCAGACGACCCGCACGGACGTGAATTGGGCCGTGGTCGAGAGCGTGCCGTCGCAGGCGGTAGCCAGCAGCAGATAGCCGTTGACCTCATCCCGACCCTTGAGAACAGCCTTCTGGCCAGTGCGGGCCAGCGCCCAGAGTTTGCGTCCGCCCTTGAGCACACCAGCGGTTTCCAGCTCGTAGCCGCCCGCTTCGGTGAGATCCTTGTAGAAGGACAGGATTTCCTCGGGCTGCACGACCTGGAAGCGGTCAGACACCACCGACAGCGGGGCCTTGGTGTCCGAGCGGTACAGCACCTTCTGGCCGGGGAAGGCGTGAATGGAGCCGAGGTGTTCGCCTTGGGCGATGTAGCGCACGTCACCGGCTTCGATGTGCCAGTGCATGCCCGCCTGCTGCGCCCAGACTTCGAGCGGTTGGCGGCGGGCCAGTTCATTGCCCAGGCCATGCCAGGGCGTGTGGCCGATGTAGGCCATGGATTCAACGAGATGCATATTTTGATCCTTGAGCGAAAGCGCAAAAACGCCCATGCCGACAGCCGTTAAAGCTGATGGCATGGGCGTTATGCGGGAAATAAGGGGATAGGACTACTGAGCGACAGATACGTGGAACGTATGACCACAGTTCTGGCACTCGCGGTTGTCGAGCACCAAGTCATCGAGTTGGCGACCAAGGGTGTAGCCGGTTGCGCAACCAGTGGCGCCGCCCAGCAGCATGCCCATGAGGCCGTCAGCTAGGCCGCTGATGAGGGAACCGATAGGCCCAGCCGCCAAGCTCTGGGTTGTGCCGGTTTCGGCACTGGTGATTACCGCTGCGGCACCGCCTGCGGCGCCCGCGATAGCGCCTATGATGCTGCCGGTTTTGCTGCCGTAGTCGCGGGTGGTGATGTGTTCGGATTTGCAGCGAGGGCAGGAAAGGGAAGGGGACATGTCAGCCTCGGGATGGGGAGAGGCAGGCAGGTGGGGCTGCCTGGAGCATCCGTGGGGAAGCTCCTGAGAGTGATATGTGGACGAAAAAATTTAGAATAGTGGTTTATGGTGGACTGAAGTCGACCAGACGCAGTCACTTGATATCGGTTTCTATAGGTCGCCGTTGGTAAGCTGCCTGCGCAACAGACGCCCAGTGCTTTGTCTTTTTTTTGCAAATTACTTCAACAATTGATGTATTATTGAACAATGAAAGAAGAAAACGCCGTCCGCTCGCTCTCCGCTCTGGCTAACGAATCCCGTTTGCGTGTATTTCGCGCCCTCGTCGTGGCTGGTCCCGAGGGTCTGACACCCAGTGCATTAGCTGAGCAACTGAGCATTGCTCCGAACGCACTGTCTTTTCATCTGAAGGAGCTTTTTCATGCCAACTTGGTGAGCCAAGAGCGGCAAGGGCGCAACGTAGTCTATCGCGCGGCATTTCCCGTCATGAACGATCTGCTGACGTATCTCACTGAGAACTGTTGCCAAGGCGCAGTCTGCGCTGCTGACACAGCTATTTCATGTCATTGTTAATAGGAACAGCATCATGAAACGCTTTCATGTACACGTGCACGTTGAGGATTTGGACAAGAACATCACTTTCTATTCCAAGCTGTTCGGAACCGCACCTTCTCGGGTGGAAAGCGACTACGCAAAGTGGATGCTGGACGACCCACGCGTCAATTTCGCAATTTCTACGCGCGGCCACCAGGCAGCCGGGCTGGATCACCTCGGTTTCCAGGTGGATGAGGCGGACGAACTGTCTGAGTTGAAACAGCGAGCTCAAGCGGCTGACATGACACTGCTTGACGAAGGCGAAACCACATGCTGCTACGCTCGCAGCGAAAAGCACTGGATTACTGATCCTCAAGGCATTGCCTGGGAGCACTTCCACTCCCTGAAAAACATACCTGTTTTCAACGAAGCGATGCCAGCTTCAGTCTCTCAAAGCGTAGCCTGCTGCGCCACTGCTTCATCCTCTAAATCCTGCTGCTAAACACCATGTCTGACAACAAAGCTCCGCTGAACGTTTTGTTCCTGTGCACCCACAACTCAGCTCGTAGCATCTTGGCCGAGGCCTTGCTCAACGATATGGGACAAGGCCGTTTCAAGGCCTATTCGGCAGGCAGTAGCCCGCGAGAGAGCCAGCAGCCTAACCCGCTGGGACTGCAAGTGCTTCAAGAAGCAGGAGTCTCGGTGGAAGGTCTGCGCAGCAAGAGCTGGGATGAGTTTGCCGTGCCTGACGCACCACTCATGGACCTCATCATCACTGTCTGCGATAACGCTGCAGGAGAGGTTTGCCCATTTTGGCCTGGCCATCCTGCTACAGCACATTGGGGCTATCCAGACCCCTCAGTAGGCGATGCACCTGACGAAACAAAGCTAGAAGCCTTCCGCCAAACCATGCACATGATCCGGCGCCGCCTGGAGTTGTTGGTGAACCTTCCTGCACAAAAGCTTGAGCAGACCGTGCTCCAGTCCACGGCACGCGAACTCTCGTCGCACTGAACCCCAATCCCCCATTTGCAACACCTGCCAGGGCTCAGAGCCCAAGCCTGGTTTGTTGCGCCAGACTTCAGCGACGCCCGCTTGCTGCGTGCAGCCCTGACATCGTATCAAAATATTTCCTAGGACTTATGCGGCATGTTGACGGCCATCCTGATTTTTATCTTCACACTGACGCTGGTCATTTGGCAACCGCGCGGACTTGGCATTGGCTGGAGCGCCATGATCGGTGCTGCTATCGCGCTGTTGCTGGGAGTCGTGCACTGGGCTGACATCCCAGTCGTCTGGAATATTGTCTGGAATGCCACAGCGACCTTTGTCGCCGTCATCATCATCAGCCTTTTGTTGGACGAGGCCGGATTCTTTGAATGGGCCGCCCTGCACTTCGCCCGCAGGGGAGGCGGTAGCGGGATCAAGCTGTTTGCTTTCATCGTGCTGCTGGGTGCCGCTGTATCGGCCCTGTTCGCCAATGACGGAGCGGCCCTGATACTCACGCCCATCGTGATGGCCATGCTGGTTGCACTGGGCTTCTCTCCTGCTGCAACACTAGCATTTATCATGGCTGCTGGCTTTATTGCTGACACGGCAAGCTTGCCCCTGATCGTCTCCAATCTGGTAAATATCGTGTCTGCCGATTTTTTCAAGATCGGTTTCAACGAATATGCGTCTGTGATGGTGCCAGTCAACATTGCCTCGGTCTTGGCCAGTCTCTGCGTACTGCTGCTGTTTTACCGACGCGATATTCCTGCTTCATACAACATCACTCAGCTCAAACATCCCTCAGTCGCGATCAAAGACCTAGCCACCTTCCGAGCCGGTTGGGTCGTGCTGGCTTTGCTTCTGGTCGGATTCTTCGCTCTGGAGCCCCTGGGCGTACCCGTCAGCGCTGTGGCTGCCGTAGGGGCCGCAATCCTACTGGCTGTTGCTGCACGTGGCCATGTCATCAGCACCAAGAAGGTGTTGCACGGTGCCCCATGGCAAATTGTGGTGTTCTCACTGGGGATGTACCTGGTGGTCTATGGGCTGCGCAACGCGGGGTTGACGGACTACATCGCTGTCCTGCTGAATCAATTTGCAGCTGGCGGTGTGTGGACCGCATCACTCGGCACAGGTGTTCTTTTTGCTGTGTTGTCCTCGATCATGAACAACATGCCCACAGTGTTGATTGGAGCTTTATCCATCGATGCTTCCACGGCCAGTGGGGCAATCAAGGAGGCCATGGTGTACGCCAATGTGATTGGCTGCGACCTGGGGCCCAAGATCACACCTATTGGCAGTCTGGCCACGCTCCTCTGGCTGCATGTGCTCAGCAAGAAAGGCACAACGATTGGCTGGGGCTATTACTTCAAAGTCGGCACCGTACTGACCGCGCCCGTGCTACTTGTCACTCTTGCCGCCCTGGCCTTGCGGCTCAGCGTGGTGTCTTAAATCTTCGTTATGAAAATCTAGCGCTATGAGCAACATCACGATTTACCACAACCCTGATTGCGGCACGTCTCGCAACGTTCTGGCTTTGATCCGCAATAGCGGAGAAGAGCCCACAATCATCGAATATCTCAAAACCCCTCCTGATCACGCCACGTTGGTGGGCTTGATCGAAACGATGGGCATACCAGTGCGCGATGTGTTGCGCCAAAAAGGTACGCCATATGACGAGCTTGGCCTGGGTGACCCCAAATGGACAGACGCACAGTTGGTTGACTTCATGCTTCAACACCCCGTCCTGATCAACCGACCGATAGTGGTCACCCACCGGGGAACTCGCTTGTGCCGTCCTTCGGAGGCCGTGTTGGACATCCTGCCGCAACCTCAACAGGCCGCATTCTCCAAGGAAGACGGGGAACCCGTCATTGATTCGCAAGGAAATCGAATTGGCAAGCACTGATCTACCGAGCCTGGACGAACAAGTATTTGAAAAACCCAGCTTAGAGGGCCTGTTACCAGCCCAACGTGCGACACATGCACCACGTATTTTGCTGTTGTATGGGTCGGTTCGTGATCGCTCCTACAGCCGTCTGTTGACTGAAGAAGCAGCACGACTGTTGCGCAAGATGGGGGCTGAGACCCGGATCTTCGACCCGAGAGGTCTGCCGCTGCCGGATGGTGCGCCTGATGATCATCCGAAGGTCAAGGAACTGCGCGAGCTTACCCAATGGGCCGAGGGCATGGTCTGGACATCCCCAGAGCGCCACGGTGCGATGACCGGTATCCTCAAAGCGCAGATCGACTGGATTCCTTTGTCCGTCGGAGCTGTGCGACCGACACAGGGCAAGACACTGGCGGTAATGCAGGTCTCGGGCGGCTCCCAATCCTTCAATGCCGTCAATCAGATGCGAGTGCTGGGCCGCTGGATGCGTATGATCACTATCCCCAATCAGTCATCCGTTGCCAAGGCATTCTTGGAGTTTGACGATGCAGGCCGAATGAAACCCTCTTCGTATTTCGAACGGGTAGTGGATGTGATGGAAGAGCTGGTCAAGTTCACTCTGCTCACTCGAGACTGTTCGGACTACCTAGTAGACCGCTACAGCGAGCGCCGCGAAAGCGCCGAAGAACTGTCCAAACGGGTCAATCAGCGCAGCATCTAAGCGACACACATGGCACTGAACCGCACACAAGTCACAGTCATGCTTGGAATCGCCCAGACATTGTCCTGGGCCTCTTCGTACTACTTGCTTGCGGTGTTGGCCAAGCCCATCGGTCAGTCAACAAGCACTTCATACTCGCTAGTGTTCGGAGCTTTTTCTGCTGCCCTGCTGGTGGCTGCGGCAGCAGGGCCTGTGGCTGGGTACTTTATTGATCGCTTCGGTGGAAGGCCAGTGCTCATCGCAAGCAACCTGGCTTTTTCCTTTGGCCTGCTGATCTTGAGCCAGGCAACGCAAACCATGCATATCTTTGCAGCATGGGTGGTCATAGGACTGGCCATGGGAAGCGGGCTCTACGAGGCCGCATTTGCCAGCGTGGTCCACTTATATGGCCAGAGTTCGAGGCCTGCCATTACCGGAATCACGCTTTTTGCTGGCTTTGCCAGCACAGTGGGTTGGCCACTTTCCAGCTATCTGGAGGGCCTGTATGACTGGCGGGTCGTATGCATGTTCTGGGCCGCATTGCATCTGGTGCTGGGCCTTCCGCTCAACGCCTTGCTATCGCGTGCCAGGCAAGACATCGGAGGTGCGACCGACGAGCAAGAGCCGCTTGAATCTGTGTCTCAAGATGGGAGGCGCGGAAGTATGAACCTCCCGCGAACCGCCTACCTGATGGCCTACGTTTTTGCGGCGTCTTGGTTCATCAGCACCGCCATGGCATCACACCTGCCACAGATTTTTCAGGCTAGTGGCGCGACTCTAGCAGCCTCTATTGCTGCCGCTGCATTGGTAGGCCCAGCTCAAGTCGCTGGTCGGGTGATGGAATACAGCTTCCTCAAAAAGGCACATCCATTGCTCTCTGCGCGTCTGGCAATTCTGGCCCATCCACTGGCCGCTATCTGCCTAGGCCTCGCCGGTGCACCAGCAGCCAGCATTTTTGCCATCCTGCACGGTCTGGGTAATGGCATTTTGACCATTGCCATAGGCACGCTACCGCTCAAAGTGTTCGGGTCTCAAGGATATGGGCAACGCCAGGGCTGGCTCATGGTCCCAGCCCGTATCGTGCAAGCAGGTTCCCCGTTTCTATTTGGTTTGGCGGTCGCAAATTGGGGAAGCCAAGCTCTGTGGCTGTCTTCCCTGCTCGCCATCAGTGCATTTGCCGCACTGTGGTCGATGCACGTAAGTCCGCATCGATGACCTGCGTCGGTTTTAGTCACTGGTCGCCGTTGGCCGAGCGTCGCCTCCAAGCCTCCGTCGCCTTCTCCTTCGCATAGTCGTAATCCAGATGGTGCTGATGGGTCTTCGGCCCAGGTATGATGCAATCTGCTTCCAAAAGCCTTATATCAATGATGCCAGCCTTTGAGCAAGCAACTCAAAGGCATCTCTTCTTTCGTCGAAGTAGTCATGGCGGTTATAGATACCCTCTACGCCTTTGAGCTTATGGTTGAGGCAGCGTTCAGCCACATGCCCAGGAACGCCTAGCGAAGCCAATAAACTTCGGCAAGTGCGCCGGAGGTCATGGACAGTGAAATGTTCAAAGTCCCCCATCTTGTTTTCAGGCTGCACTGCTTTTCCAGGCTCCCTGCCAAACAGTTTAGAGATGGCTCGGTTCAACGTGTCCTTGCCCATGTGAGGCATTTTGCTCGATCTCCTGTTTGGGAAAACATAGGCGGAACCGAAGGCGCGCACCTTCAGTTCGTTTAGCCACTCGATCGCCAAGTCTGGTAATGGGATGTCGATGGCCACGCCGGACTTGCTGCGTTCCTGAGGTAGGTACCAAATTTTTTTGTCCAAATCGAATTCACTCCACATGGCTTCAGTGAGTTCGCCTTTCCTGACTCCCAGTAAGACCAAAAGGGCACAAGCCAAGTAGTTGTCGCGGGTGAAGCTATCGGCTTCTTCTCTAAATTTCTTGAAGACGAACGCAAGCTCTTCGACAGTCAGCGCTCTGTCCCTGCTTTTTTCTATGCCGCCGGCATCATCTACCGAGAAGGCAAAAGCGGGGTTATAAGAAATGATGTCTAGTTTGATGCCATGGTTGAACAACTGCTTGCAGTACAGCAAAGCATCATTGGCAATGGTCGGCCTATTGCTTTCCGTGATGTTTCGCAAAATCTGCCTGATGTCGCGCCCCGTGACCGTTGTGGGCGGCATCTGTCCTATGACGGGTGAAATGTCTTTGGTGTAAACCCGAAAGGGGATGTGGTGGTGTTTCAGGCGCTTTTTGTTGCCTTCATGCCAGTCGGTAAAAAGGTCGTCTACGCAGTTGATGGAGCCATAATCGGCTCTTTTTTTTGCGATCAAAGGGTCTAGACCTTCGCGAAGCTGCTTCATCTTCAGAGCAGCTTCTATCCGGGCATCGGCAAGCGAGAGGTCGTTCACCTTGCCGAGCGTCATTTCCTTGCGCCGTGCATTGGACGTGTAGCGCAGCATCCAGTACGCACGACCTCTTTTCGGCACGACCAGGTACAGCCCGTTGCCGTCGGCGAAGCGCCCAGGTTCCCCCCTGATCTTGGCGCTGACTGCTTTGCTTGTCAGTTCTGTCATCACATACTCCAAATGCACCCACCAGGTATCTCAGCAGGGGCAGTCACATACCCACCATTATACCCACCGATTTTTAGTAGATAGTGGTGGGTATCAGTTGAGCTGTGTGGAGTGGAATTCCTGTAAAAACGTTGATTTTATTGAGATAATTGAGTTTCATTGATCTCTGTTTACATCACTCGATGTTCTGCGCCTGTTCGCGCATCTGCTCGATCAGCAACTTCAGATCGATGGCAGCCTGGGTGACGGTCAGGGCCGCCGCCTTGGAACCCAGCGTGTTGGCCTCGCGATTCATTTCCTGGAACAGGAAGTCCAGCCGCTTGCCGCTGCCACGCCGGGCCGATGGATGGTCGCCGCTCAGGATGTCGCGCAATTCCTGCAGGTGGGAGCGCAGGCGGGTGAGCTCCTCGGCCACGTCCACGCGCAGCCCGAACAGGCTCGCTTCCTGGGCGATGCGGGCGGTCAGTTCGGCGCCGCTGATGGCGGAAAAGCCTTCCGGGCTGGCGGCCAGCAGCGCTTCGCGCAGCCGCTGGGCGATACGGTCCTGATGCTGGCGGACCAGGTCGGGCAGCTCGGCCTCGACCAGATCGACAATGCGGACGATGTCGTCGGCCATCTGCAGCATGGCCTGGGCCAGCCGGGCGCCTTCGCGTTCGCGGGCGGCCTGGAATTCCTGCAAGGCCTGGACGCAGGCCTGTTCGCATAAAGGCAGCCAGATGTCCGCATCCAGTCCGTTGCGGGCCAGCCCTTCGCGCGGCAGCTCGGCCAGCGCGGGAGCGGGCAGATCGGGGATGTGGCGACGCGCCCAGGCCAGTTGCTCAGCCAGCGCCCGGACGGCCGCTTCGTCAAAAGGGCGCGGCGCATTCTGTTCCGTCAGCCCGTAGCTGAGCTTGACTTCGACCTTGCCGCGCAGCGCATGGCGGCCGACCAGATCCCGGATCGCCCCTTCCGCGAAGCGCAGGTCCTCAGGGACGCGCAGGCTCAGGTCCAGGAAACGGTTGTTGACGCTGCGCACTTCGACGGCCAGGGCGCCCTGCTCGGCTTCCAGGCGGCTTGCGCCATAGGCAGTCATGCTACGGATCATCGGGAGCCCTCGGGATTCTCTACAATAAGGGCGTCATTGTAGTCTGCTCCCCAGTCTGGAACCTCATTCATGTCCGAATCTTCCCTGTCCCTTGCGGCCGCCCGGCCGTCCGGGCGCGCCGTCGATGCGCTGCGCCCCGTTCAATTATTGACCGGCTACACGCGCCACGCCGAAGGGTCCGTGCTGGCCTGCATGGGCGACACCCGTGTCCTGTGCACAGCCAGCGTGCTGGAAAAAGTTCCACCCTTCCTGAAGGGCAAGGGGCAAGGCTGGGTGACGGCGGAATATGGCATGCTGCCGCGTGCCACGCATACCCGCGGCGACCGCGAGGCCGCCCGGGGCAAGCAAAGCGGCCGCACCCAGGAAATCCAGCGCCTGATCGGCCGCAGTCTGCGGGCGGTCTTCGACATGGCCGCCCTGGGCGAACGCACCCTGCAACTGGATTGCGACGTGCTGCAAGCCGATGGCGGCACACGCTGCGCCAGCATCACCGGCGCCTGGGTGGCCGCGGCCCTGGCCGTGCGCGGCCTGCAGGCCCGGGGCTTGTTGAAGGCCGATCCCTTGCGCGGCCAGGTGGCGGCCGTGTCCGTGGGCTTGGTCGGGGGCGCGGCCGTCCTGGATCTGGATTACGCCGAAGACTCCGGCTGCGATACCGACATGAACGTCGTCATGACCGATGCGGGGGATTTTGTCGAGGTCCAGGGCACGGGTGAGGGCGGCAGTTTCCGGCGTCGGCAGCTCGACGCCTTGCTGGACCTGGCCGACGGCGGCATCCGCCAGCTGATCCAGGCTCAATCCGCCGCCCTGGAGGCCGCCCGATGAACCAGGTGGTGCTTGCCTCCAACAACTCCGGCAAACTCAAGGAGTTCTCCGCCAGCCTGGCGGCGGCGGGCATCGAGATGGTGCCCCAGGGAACCCTTGGGGTGCCCGAGGCCGAAGAGCCCTTTGGCACCTTCGTCGAGAACGCGCTGACCAAGGCGCGGCATGCCAGCCGGATCACCGGTCTGCCCGCCCTGGCGGACGATTCCGGGCTGTGCGTCCGCGCCCTGGGTGGCGCCCCGGGCGTGCATTCCGCCCGTTATGCCGTGATGGCCGATGGCGCGCGCTCGGACGCGGCCAACAATGCCCGGCTGGTGGCCGACATGCAGGGACGGACGGATCGACGGGGCTGCTACGTGGCGGTCCTGGTGTACATTCGCAGCGCCGATGACCCGCGCCCCATCGTGGTCGAGGGCAGCTGGGAGGGTGAAGTCCTGGCGGAGCCCCGAGGCGCCAATGGCTTTGGCTATGATCCTTATTTCTACCTGCCGGACCTGGGCATGAGCGCCGCCGAGCTGCCGCTGGAACAGAAGAACCAGCTCAGCCACCGCGCGCGTGCCTTGCGCCAGTTGCTGCAGGCGCTGCGCGGCGAATACGCCGGCCCGCGGCAATCCTGAAGGTCTAGCCATGAAGAAACTGGTGCGTGTGCCCCAAGCCGAACCGGAAAACGATGGCCGCCCCGGGGTGCGCGGCCGTCCCGGCTTGGCGGCTCTGCCGCCGCTATCCGTCTACGTGCACGTGCCCTGGTGTGTGCACAAGTGCCCATACTGCGACTTCAATTCCCACGAGCGCAGCGGCGAAATTCCCGAACAGGATTACCTGCAAGCCCTGCAGGCGGATCTGGAACAGGCCCTGCCGGATGTCTGGGGGCGGCCGGTGTCCACCGTGTTTTTTGGCGGGGGCACCCCCAGCCTGCTGTCAGCCGACGCCGTCGATCAGATCATCAGTCTGCTGCGGGCCACGCTCAGTTTGGCGCCGGACGCGGAAATCACCCTGGAAGCCAATCCAGGCACCGCCGAGGCGGCCCGTTTCCAGGGCTACGCGCAGGCGGGCGTCAACCGGATTTCGCTGGGGATCCAGAGCTTCGATGACGACAAGCTCAAGCGCCTGGGCCGCATCCATGACGCCGCCCAGGCCCGGGCGGCCATTGGCATGGCCCAGCACGCCGTCGATCGCGTGAACCTGGACCTGATGTTCGCCTTGCCGGAGCAGACCCTGGCCCAATGCGAGCAGGACCTGCGCGAAGCCCTGGCTTTCCAGACCGGCCATCTGTCGCTGTACCACCTGACGATGGAACCCAATACGGTGTTCGCCAAGTATCCGCCCCGCTTGCCGGATGACGAACAGAGCGCCGTCATGCAGGATCGCGTGGCGGAATTGGCGCAATCCGCCGGCTTCGACCGCTACGAGGTATCCGCCTACGCGCAGCCCGGCCAGGCCTGCCTGCACAATCTGAACTACTGGCAGTTCGGCGATTATCTGGGCATCGGTCCGGGAGCGCATTCCAAGATCTCCTTTCAGAACCGCATCATCCGCCAGGCGCGCGCCCGCATGCCCGATGCCTGGATGCGGCTTGCCCGGGAACGCTCGGGCAAACACATTGTCGAACAGCGCGAACTGGGCCATGCCGACCTGGGCTTCGAATTCATGCTCAATGCCTTGCGCCTGAAGGACGGGGTCGAAGGCGGCCTGTTCATCGAACGCACCGGTCTGTCGCTCATGTCCATTCTGCCGGCCATGCGCCGGGCCGTCGATCGCGGCCTGTTGCTGCCCGGCCTGGAACGGGTCCAGGCGACCCCGCAGGGCTGGCGCTTCCTGAACGATCTGCAAATGGAATTTTTGCCCTGAACTGGTGCATCGTGCTCTAAAATGTGCACCTGTTTGGTGCGTTCGCTGCGGCTGTGCCGGTGCTCTGCCAATGCGGCGGGGCTCAGTGCCGTCCCATTGCGCGGATTCACCAGGATCTCAAAACCTGGCACGGCATTTGCTTAACAGTAATCGGCGGCATGGATGCCGTCGCATATGACAAAGCCTCAGGCTTGATTTTCTTCTTATCCTTTTGGCGCAGGAGCCTGTATGTCCACCCCTGAACACGTCGTCCAGATGATTGCCGAACGCGAAGTGGCGTTCGTGGATTTCCGCTTTACCGACACCCTGGGTCGGGAACACCATCTGACGGTCCCCGCCAGCCAGGTGGATGAAGACCGCATGGAATCAGGCGTGGCCTTCGACGGTTCTTCCTTGCCCGGCTGGAAGGGCATCGAGGCCTCGGACATGATCCTGGTTCCGGATGCCGCCACGGCGCGGATGGATCCCTTCCGCGAGGAAAGCACGTTGATCCTGACCTGCGACGTGGTTGAGCCGTCCGACCTGAAAGGCTATGACCGCGATCCGCGATCCCTGGCGCGCCGCGCCGAGGCCTATCTGAAATCCAGCGGCCTGGGCGATACCGCGTATTTCGGTCCGGAACCCGAGTTTTTCGTCTTCGACGGCGTCAGCTGGAATTCGGACATGGCGGGCAGCTTCGTCAAGATCCGTTCCAACGAAGGCGCCTGGTCCAATGCCGATGATGCGAACGGCACCAACCAGGGCTACCGCCCGGCCGTCAAGGGCGGCTACGTGCCGGTTCCGCCGATCGATTCCTTCGCCGACATGCGCTCCGAAATGTGCCTGTTGATGGAACAGATGGGCGTGCCCGTCGAAGTCCACCACCACGAGGTCGCGAACTGCGGCCAGCTGGAGATCGGCACACGCTTTTCCACGCTGGTGCAGCGCGCCGACTGGACTCAGATCATGAAATACGTGATCCGCAACGTCGCCCATGTCTATGGCAAGACCGCCACCTTCATGCCGAAACCGGTCGTGGGCGACAACGGTTCGGGCATGCACGTGCACCAGTCGATCTGGAAGGATGGCCAGAACCTGTTCGCCGGCAACGGCTACGGCGGGCTGTCGGAATTCGCGCTGTATTACATCGGCGGCATCATTCATCACGCCCGCGCCCTGAACGCCATCACCAACCCCGGCACGAACTCCTACAAGCGCCTGGTGCCGCACTACGAGGCCCCGGTGAAACTGGCATATTCCGCCCGCAACCGCTCGGCGTCGATCCGCATCCCCTATGTCAGCAACCCGAAGGCCCGTCGGGTGGAATCCCGCTTTCCCGACCCTCTGGCCAACCCCTACCTGGCGTTTTCGGCGCTGATGATGGCGGGCCTGGATGGCGTGCAGAACAAGATCCATCCGGGCGATCCCGCCGACAAGAACCTGTACGACCTGCCGCCGGAAGAAGACGCCAAGATCCCCACCGTCTGCTCTTCGCTGGAACAGGCTCTGGAAGCCCTGGATCGCGACCGCGAATTCCTGACGCGCGGCGGCGTGTTCAGCAACGACTTGCTGGACGCTTATCTGAACCTGAAGGAAAACGAACTCAACCGCTTGCGCGTGACGCCGCACCCGGTCGAATTCGACATGTACTACACCCTGTAAGGGGTTTTGCGTAAGGGGCTTTGGCGATGGATTCGTCCGGTTTCGAACTGCTGCAGACTGCGGTCCTGCTGCTCGACGAGTCCGGACGGATCGCCTACGCCAACGGCGCGGCGGAAGAACTGCTGCGGTCATCCCGGCGGCAACTGACCGGCCAGGCGCTGGATCCGTATCTCGGCGGCCTGACCAGCGTGCTCAAGACGCCGCTGTCCGGGCAGCCCTGGGCCTGCCTGATTGAAATCCCCGTGCACCAGGGGGCTCGTCTCGATGATCAGCAGCAGGCCCTGGCGGGCCAGGCCGCGCAGCGTGAAACCCTGCGCAATCTGGCCCACGAAGTCCGCAACCCGCTGGCCGGCCTGCGGGCGGCCGCCCAGTTGCTGGATATGGAACTGCCGCGCGACGACCTGCGCGATTACACCCGGGTCATCATCGAAGAAGCCGACCGCCTGGCGGATCTGGTCGATCGGCTGGTCTCGCCGCAACGCCAGGATATCGAGCCGCAGCGCTTCAACATCCACGAGATCTGCGAGCGGGCGCTGGCCCTGGTGGGGCTGGAATTCGGCGATCGGCTGTCTCTGGTGCGCGACTACGATACTTCGGTGCCCGATATCACCGCCGATCGGGATCGCCTGCTGCAAGCCTTGCTGAACGTGGTGCGCAATGGGGCCCAGGCCCTGACCGAGGCGTCGGACATCGCGTCGCCCACGCTGCGGCTGCGCACGCGCATCGTCCACCAACCGGTATTCCTGCGAACCCGGCACCGCATGGGGCTGATGATCACGGTGGCCGACAACGGCCCCGGCGTACCGGCCGCCCTGCAGGACAAGCTCTTCCATCCGCTGGTCACGGGGCGCGCTCAAGGCACGGGGCTGGGTCTGAATCTGGCGCAGGCGTGCCTGCAACTGCATGGCGGCGTGCTTGAATTCGACTCCGAGCCGGGGCATACCGAATTCCGCTTGCTGCTGCCTCTGGAGGCCGCATGAAACCCATCTGGATCCTGGACGACGAGCCCGGCATGCGCTGGGTGCTGGAACGCGCCCTGGACAAGGCGGGCTGGGCAGTCCGCTGTTTCGCCGATGGCGTGGCTTTGCTGGCGGCCCTGGACGAACTGGAAGGCGCCGGCGACCCGCGAACTCCGGCGGTGCTGGTCTCCGATGTGCGCATGCCCGGCGTGGATGGCTTCGGCGTCCTGGCGCGGGTCCGCGTGATCTTGCCCGATCTGCCCGTCATCCTGATGACAGCCTATACCGACCTGGAAACCACGGTGGCGGCCTTCTCACAGGGCGCCTTCGATTATCTGACCAAACCCTTCGATATCCAGGCCGCGGTGGCGCTGGTCGCCCGCGCAGCCAAATCGGCGCAAGCCGCGCCGGACCCGTCCGCCGGCTCCGTCCCGGCACAGGCCGGGCAGCCGGCGGCCGTTGCGCCGGCGCCGACGGATCCCGCCTGGACGGATGAAGGCACCATGCTGCCTTCCCGCTCGCCCGCCATGCAGGAGGTCTTTCGCGCCATCGGGCGTCTGGCCCAATCCAGCGCCACCGTGCTCATCACGGGTGAATCGGGCACCGGCAAGGAACTGGTGGCGCGGGCGCTGCACCAGCATAGCCGCCGGGCGGCGGGGCCGTTCGTGGCCGTCAACGCCGCCGCCATCCCTCGCGACCTGCTGGAAGCCGAGTTGTTCGGACACGAGCGCGGCGCCTTCACCGGCGCCGTGCAGATGCGCCGAGGGCGTTTCGAGGAGGCCGACGGCGGCACGCTGTTTCTGGACGAGATCGGCGACATGCCGGCTGAGTTGCAGACGCGGTTGCTGCGCGTGCTGGCCGAGAACAGTTTTTACCGGGTGGGCGGCAGCCGCGCCGTGCAGGTCGACGTGCGGATCGTGGCGGCGACCCATCAGCCCCTTGAAGATCGCGTGCAGGCAGGCCTGTTTCGCGCCGACCTGTTTCACCGGCTGAATGTGATCCGCCTGCGTTTGCCGCCCTTGCGGGCGCGGCGCGAGGACATCGAACGCCTGGCGCATCACTTCCTGGCCCGCAGCGCCTCCCAACTGGGCGTGCAGGTCCGATCCCTGGGACCGGATGCCTTGCTGGCCCTGCGACAGTTCAGCTACCCCGGCAATATCCGGCAGTTGGAAAACATCTGCCAATGGCTGACGGTCATGACTGCCAGTCCTCAGGTGCAAGCCCAGGACCTGCCTCCCGAAATCATGGCGGACGGCGGGGGCGCCGCCACGGCGCCCCTGGCGGACGCGCCGGCTGACTGGCGCGCGGCGCTGGCCGAGCGCGTGTCGCGCGGCTTGCGGCAACGCGATCCCGACCTGATGGAATCCTTGCGCAAGGATTTCGAGCGTGTGCTGTTGCGCCAAGCCCTGGCGCAGGCGGGCGGCCAGCGGGGGCGTGCCGCGCTGATGCTGGGCATCGGCCGCAATACCCTGACGCGCAAGTGCCAGGAACTGGACCTGGATGACCCTCAGCACAAGGCGGGGGACGCCTGAGGCGGGCCTGCGGATACTCAGGCCGCGGCGGCGGGCGCGCCGCGCAGGCAAGCCTGGTTGCGTTGGGCCAGCAATGCCTCGCGACGGATGAAGGACGAGATCTCGGGCGTCGCCGGGTGATGGTACGTTTCGTAGGGGGTGGCCCATTGGATGAGCCGGCCTTCCTGCAGGATGCCGATTCTGTCGGCCACGGCGAAAGCCTCCGCCTGGTTGTGGGTCACGACCAGAGCCGTGTGTCCGGCAGCCTTCAGCAAATCGCGCAGTTCGAACGCCAGCCGCTCCCGCGCGTCCACGTCCAGATTCGAAAAAGGCTCATCCAGCAGGAGCAGGGCAGGTTCCGGGGCCAGCGCCCTGGCCAGGGCGACGCGTTGTTGCTGGCCGCCTGACAGCTCGTGGGGGTAGCGCTCGTCCAGGCCGCTCATGCCGACCAGCGCCAGCATTTCGAGCACCCGCTGACGGCGCCGGGCAGGCGGCTGCCGGCGCAGGCCGAAGCCCACATTGGCGGCAATGTCCAGGTGCGGGAACAGTGCATAGTCCTGGAACATCATGCCCACGCGGCGGCGCTCGGGTGCGACGCAGGTGTTCCTGTCGGACAACAGGCAGCCATCCAGGCGGATCGTTCCGCGGTCCAGCGGCTCGAAACCGGCGATGGCCCGCAGCACGCTGGTCTTGCCGCAGCCGGAGGCGCCCAGCAGACAGGCGATCTGGCCGGTCTCCAGCGAGAGATCCAGGTCTCGCAGAATCGTGTTCCGGCCATGATCGGCGGCGTAGCTGAGGGAAATGTGATTGAGTTCCAGCATATCGTGGGGTCTCAGGAAGTCGGGCGGTCAAGCAGCCGGGCCAGAATGAGCACGGGGATCAGGCCTGCGGCGACGATGCCCAGGGCGGCGATGGCGCCTTCTTCATAGGTGCCGCGGGCCGCTTCGCCATACAGCCACGTTGCCAGCGTGTCGAAATTCAGGGGCCGCAGCAACAAGGTGGCGGGCAGCTCTTTCATGGCGTCGACGAACACCAGCAGCGCCGAGGCGATCAGGGCGGGCCGCAACAGCGGCAGGTGGACGCGTCGCAGCGTCCCGTGGACGTTTTCCCCGAGCAGTCGGGCGGCCTGCTCGAAAGAGGCCGGAATCCGCTCGAGTCCCGATTCCAGCGTGCCCACCGGAATGGTCAGGAACCGGATAACGTAGGCTAGCGCCAATGCGGCCGGCGTGCCCAGCAGGATCAGGCCGGCGGGGTCCAGGCCGGCAGCGGCGCGCAGCCAGGCCAGACCGTGTTCGGCCGCCATGACCGGAAACAGCAGGCCGATGGCCAGGACGGTGCCGGGCAGGGCGTAGCCCAGGGTCGCCAGCCGGGGCACGGCCCGCAACCACGATGGCGCGCGGCGCATGACGCGGCTGCTCCAGACCACGATCAGCCCGATGGCCAAGGCTGCGACGGTAGCTGCGGCGGAGACGCTCAGCGTCTGCCAGGCGGCGCGCAGCAGGGCGGATGAAGGCCATAGCCCGGATCCCAGGCGCTCCAGCGTCAGGGCCAGCAGGTAGCCGGCCGGTGCGACGAAGCCGATCAGGATCGGCGCCAGGCACAGTACGGTCGCCAGCCATCCGGCCGCGCCCCGCAGGCGGCGGGGGTGGATGGGAACGCTGCGCCGGCTGTCCGTGTAGCGCAGGCGGCGGCGCCCGTGGCGTTCGATGGCGATCAGGGCCGTCACCAGCGCCAGCGCCACCAGGGCGATCTGCGCGGCGCCCGCCAAGTCCGAACGAGTGACCCAGGTGGTGTAGATGGCCACCGTCAGCGTCTGGACGCCCAGGAATTCAGAGGCGCCGATGTCGTTCAGGGTTTCCAGCAAGACCAGGCACAGGCCGACGGCGATGGCGGGCCTTGCCATCGGCAGGGCCACGCGCCGGAAGGCGGCCCAGGGTCCGTGGCCGAGCAGTCGGGCGGCTTCCATCAGGTGGGCGGCCTGGCTGGCGAACATGCTGCGAGTCGTCAGGTAGACGTAGGGGTACAGCACGAAGGCCAGCAGGACGATGGCCCCGGGCAGCCCGCGCGCGTCGGGCAGGCGGAATTCCCGGGGGCTCGAGTAGCCCAGCAGGGCGCGGATGAGCTCCTGGATCGGCCCGATCGGGTGCAGGATGTCCAGGTAGGCGTAGGCGACGATGTAGGTCGGCACGGCCAGCGGCAGCAGCAAGCCCCAGGACAGGACGGCGCGCCCTGGAAAATCATGGGCCGTCACCAGCCATGCCGCCCCCACGCCCAGCGCGGCGGCCAGCAGGCCCACGCCGGCCAGCAGCAGCAAGGTCTGTCCCAGCGCACCCGGGAGCACGAACTGCAGCAGATGGCTCCAGTGGTCGCCGCTGCCCTGGGCTGCCTGGCCGACCAGCGCCAGAATCGGGGCCAGAACCGCCAGCGCGGCCGCCGTCATGCCGGCGTGCCACGGCCAGGCCCGGAAATCCGGCGCCGACACCGCGTGCGCCTACTGGCTCAGGCCAGCGCGATCGACCAGTTCGCTGGCCTGCTTGCGGTGGCGGGCGATTTCCGTCAGCGGCAGGGCATCGATCCGCAACGGCCCGAAGCTTTCGACAGTCGGGTCCAGTTTCACGCCGGCCTTGACCGGATATTCGTAGTTGGCCTGCGCATACAGACTCTGGGCCTTGTCGGACACCAGGTATTCCAGCAACTGGACGGCTTGCTCGCGATGCGGCGCATGCCGCGCCACCGATGCGCCGGAGATATTGACGTGGGTGCCTTGGGAGCCCTTGAACGTCGGCCGGATGACGCGGATCGCATCGCCCCAGCGGCGGGCGTCGGTATCCGGGGCGGCGTTTTTCATGTGGCCGGCGTAGTAGGCGTTGGCAATGCCGATGTCGCAGATCCCGCCGAGGATGTCGCGCGCCACATCCCGGTCGCCGCCGGTCGCGGCGCGGCCCAGATTGGCCTTCACGCCCCGCAGCCACTGCTCGGTCGCTGCCGCGCCGTCGTGAGCTATCATGGCGGCGATCAGCGCCGTGTTGTACGGATGCTGGCCGGAACGGATGCAGACCTTGCCCTTCCACCGCGGATCGGCCAGGTCTTCATAGTTCAGCGTCCGGACATCCAGATCCTTGGCGACGTAGGCGACCCGGTCGCGCAGCGACAAGGTGAACCACTGGCCGTCCTCGCCCCGCAGATTGGCGGGGATGGCGGCTTCCAGGGGAGCGGACCGGACGGCTTGGGTCACGCCGCCGTCGACCAGATCCAGCAGATTGCCGATATCCACGGTCATGAGGACGTCGGCGGGCGACTGGGCGCCTTCGGTGCGCACCCGCTCCAGCAGGCCGTCCTTGATGAAGACCGTATTGACCTTGATGCCCGTATCCTTGGAGAAGGCGGCCAACAGCGGCTCGACCAGCTTGGGCTCGCGCGTCGTGTAGAGGTTGACTTCAGACGCCAGGGCGGCGCCCCCGACCAGCAAGGGGAGAGCGGCGGCCCACAGGCCCAGCCGGCGGGCCAGGGAAAAAGAGCTGGAACGAGGTTTCATGGTCGCTGGATTCCGTAGATGAGAGAAAATTTGCGAATGAATGATAATGATTATCAAAATTAGCACGGAAAATTAGCATGTCAGCTAATTTTAAGCAAGCGGGACGCGTTACAATACGGGCCTGATCGGCCCCTATCGCCCGCGGGCGGCGCATGATCTTGCGCCACATCAAGAAAACTCTTGAACCCGCCGGGGGGCGTCTTTGCTTTTCACGGCGCGCGCCGTACTATTTCCTTCATCTGATCACCGAATTTCAATCGACCTTCGTCATGGCCGCCTTCATTTCCGAACAAGTCCTCAGCGTGCATCACTGGAACGACACCTTGTTTTCCTTCAAGACCACGCGCGACCCGGGCCTGCGTTTCCACAATGGCCATTTCGTGATGATCGGCCTCGAAGTCGAAGGCAAACCCCTGATGCGCGCCTACAGCATCGCCAGCGCCAATCACGAAGAAAACCTGGAATTCTTCAGCATCAAGGTCCCCAACGGCCCCCTGACTTCCCGCTTGCAGCATCTGCAGCCGGGCGATGCGGTGCTGGTCAGCAAAAAACCGGTCGGCACCCTGGTCGTCGATGACTTGAAACCGGGACGCCATCTGTACCTGTTCGCCACGGGCACCGGCCTGGCCCCGTTCATGAGCATCGTCAAGGACCCGGACGTCTATGATCGCTTCGACAAGATCATCCTGATGCACGGGGTGCGCTTCATCAGCGAACTGGCCTATGCGGATTACCTTGCCCGCGATCTGCCTCAGGATGAATTCCTGGGCGAACTGGTGCGCGACAAGCTGATCTATTACCCGACCGTCACGCGCGAGCCCTTTGCCCATCAGGGGCGCCTGACGACGCTGGTGGAGAACGGCCGGATCTTCCAGGACATCGGCCTGCCGCCCCTGGACCCGGCCGTCGACCGCGCCATGATCTGCGGCAGCCCGGCCATGCTGACGGACATCCGCGCCATGCTGGATGCCCGGGGCTTTGTCGTGTCCCCCGGAGTGGGCGAGGCGGGCGACTACGTCTTTGAACGCGCCTTCGCCGAAAAATAAACCGCCTTTTATTTTTTGCTATTGATCGGTAAACTCTGATAGTTGTGAAATTCATTCAGGGAAGTCCATCATGAGCAAGGAAATCGTTCACTCCGACTCGGCTCCGGCCGCCGTGGGTCCTTATTCCCAGGCCGTAGCCACGACGTCGAACCGGCTGGTCTTCCTGTCGGGGCAGATCGGCCTGGAACCCGGCACGGGCGAACTGGTATCGGAAAATTTCGAAGGGCAGGTGCGCCAGTCCTTCGCCAATATGCAGGCTGTCATCGAGGCGGCCGGCGGCTCATTGGACAATATCGTCAAATTGACGCTGTTCCTGACGGACCTCAGCAAGTTCGCCAGCGCCAACGCCATCATGGCGGAAATCATTCCCCAACCTTATCCGGCCCGTTCCACCATCGGCGTCGCCAGCCTGCCCAAGGGCGCCCAGTTCGAGGTCGAAGCCGTCCTGGCGCTCTGATCGCGCCGCCTCCGATGGCCCCAAGACCCTCGGCGGGCGCCGCTCGCGCGTCCGGACGTCCAGGCAAGCCGGCCGCCGGCAGCCAGCAGGCGCGTCTGTTCGAGCGCCTGGGTTTGCGCACTCCGGCGGATTTCATCGTGCATCTGCCGCTGCGCTACGAAGACGAAACCCGCGTCACGCCCGTGGCGCAGGCCCGGCCGGGGGCGCATGCCCTGTTCGAAGGCGACATCATCGACAGCGACATCCGGCTGCGTCCGCGCCGCGAGCTTCAGGCCACGCTGTCGGACGACACAGGGCGCATGCAACTGCGCTGGCTGCACGTCTATCCCGGCCAGCAGGCACGCCTGAAGCCGGGGCGCCGGGTGCGCATCCGGGGGGAAGTCCGCATGGGCTATCAAGGCCTGGAAATGGTCCACCCCCTGGTATCCGAGCCCGGCATGCCGCTGCCGGATACCCTGACGCCGGTCTATCCCACGACCCAGGGCCTGTCGCAGGCCAGCCTGCGCAAGGCGATCGCCCAGGCGCTGGATCAGGCCGATTTGCGCGATACTCTGCCCGATGCCGTGCGCCAGTCCTATGGCCTGGCGGATTTCGAAACGTCGCTGCGGCTGCTGCACCACCCCGGCCCGGACATTTCCCTGGACTCCTTGGCCGAACATGAACATCCGGCCTGGCGGCGCATCAAATTCGACGAATTGCTGGCCCAGCAGCTGGCCCTGGCCGACGCCCGGGCCAGCCGCCGCGCGCAGCACAGCCTGCCCCTGCGCGGGGACGGGCAGCTGGGTCGGCTGCTGCTCGCGGCCTTGCCCTTCAGCCCCACCGCCGCCCAGAACCGCGCCATGGCCGACATCCAGGCGGATCTGCGCTGCGCCCATCCCATGCATCGCCTGCTGCAAGGCGACGTAGGCAGCGGCAAGACCCTGGTCGCGGCCTGGGCCGCCGCGCAGGCGATCGATGCCGGCGCTCAGGTGGCCGTCATGGCGCCGACGGAAATCCTGGCGGAACAGCTCTGGCGCAAATTTTCCGAGTGGTTCGAACCCCTGGGGGTGTCGATCGCCTGGTTGACGGGGGCGTTGCCGGCCGCCCGGCGTCGCCAGGCGCTGCAGGACATCGCTTCGGGCCAGGCGCGGCTGGCCGTGGGCACCCAGGCGCTGATCCAGGACAAGGTCCAGTTCCAGGCCCTGGGGCTGGTGATCAGCGATGAACAGCACCGCTTCGGCGTCGGCCAGCGGCTGGCCCTGAGCCGCAAGGGAGACCAGGCGACGCACGTCCCTCATCAGCTCAGCATGAGCGCCACACCGATCCCGCGCACGCTGGCCATGGCCTTTTTCGCCGACATGGACGTCTCCGTGCTGGATGAGCTGCCGCCGGGGCGCACCCCCGTGCGCACCCGCCTGTTCTCCGATCAGCGCCGCGATGAAGTGCTGATGCGCGCGGCCGCCGCCGTGCGCGAAGGGCAGCAGGCCTACTGGGTCTGCCCGCTGGTCGAGGAAAGCGAGGCCCTGCAGCTGCAGACGGCCGTCGACACCTGGGAGCACCTGCGGGCCGAACTGCCGGATCTGCGCATCGGCTTGATGCACGGACGGTTGGCCGCCCAGGAGAAAACCGACACCATGGCGGCCTTTCGCCGCAACGAGCTGGACCTGCTGGTCAGCACCACCGTCATCGAAGTCGGGGTGGACGTGCCCAATGCCAGCCTGATGATCATCGAGCATGCCGAGCGCTTCGGGCTGGCGCAGCTGCATCAGCTGCGCGGCCGGGTGGGGCGCGGCGCCCGCGAATCCACCTGCGTGCTGCTGTACCAGCCGCCGCTGTCGGCCCTGGCCCGCGAGCGCCTGCGGGCCTTGTACGAAACCACGGACGGCTTCGAGATCGCGCAGCGGGATCTGGCCCAGCGCGGGCCGGGCGAGTTGCTGGGCGTGCGTCAATCCGGCCAGGCGCTGCTGCGCTTCGCGGATCTGAACGCGGACGAAGACCTGCTGGAACAGGCGCGGGCGGCGGCCAACTGGCTGTCCGCGGATTTCCCGGATCACGCCCGGGCGCACCAGCAGCGCTGGATGGCCGGCGCCATTCAATATCTGCGCAGTTAGACCAAGAATACCAAGGGGATCTGATGACTTTGACCGAATTGAAGTACATCGTCGCGGTGGCGCGGGAACGCCATTTCGGCCGGGCCGCCGAAGCCTGCTTCGTCAGCCAGCCTACGCTGTCCGTGGCGATCCGCAAGCTGGAAGAAGAGCTGGGGGTGGTGCTGTTCGAGCGGGGCGGGGCCGAAGTCGGCATCACGCCCATCGGATTGCGGGTGGTGACGCAGGCGCAGAAAGTGCTGGAAGAGGGCGCCAACCTGCGCGAGATCGCCCGACAGGGCCATGACCCGCTGGAGGGGCCGCTGAGAGTCGGCGTCATCTATACGATCGGCCCGTATCTGCTGCCGCACCTGGTGCCCGAACAGATCCGTCGAACGCCCCAGATGCCGCTGCTGCTGCAGGAAAACTACACGACGCGCCTGCTGGAGCTGCTGCGCCAGGGCGAGATCGATTGCGCCATTGTCGCCTTGCCCTTGCCGGAAACGGGCCTGGCGCAGTGCGCCCTGTACGACGAGCCTTTCTATGTGGCTCTGCCGCACGATCACCTCTGGGCGCGCGAAAAACACATCGCCTCGCAACGCCTGAAAGAAGAAACCATGTTGCTGCTGGGGGCCGGGCACTGTTTTCGCGATCAGGTGCTGGAGGTCTGTCCGGAGCTGTCCCGCTACTCGGCGTCCAGCGAAGGCATCCAGCGCACGTTCGAGGGCTCGTCCCTGGAAACCATCCGGCATATGGTGGCTGCCGGCATCGGCATCACCGTGATGCCCGCCAGCGCCCTGGGCATGCAGGGGGCCGAAAGCAAATTGCTGCGCTTCATTCCTTTTGCCCCGCCCGCGCCGGACCGGCGAGTCGTCCTGGTCTGGCGCAAGAGCTTTCCCAGGCTGGCCGCCATCGAGGCATTGGCGCAGGCCGTGCGGGGCAGCGGCATGCCCGGCGTCACGATGCTGGAGGAGCCCATCGCCGCCGCCATGACCGCCGATTGACACTGCGCAAGACCCGGGTTCCCTGAGGGAGCCCGAGGTGTCTGACGGCCTGTCGGCCGTGCTATGCTGGAACGGTCTTGTCTTAACGGAGCATTTCATGGCAAAAGCCGTCAAAAAGACCTCTTCCCCCAAAGCCCAGACGATCTCTTCCGGTCTGCCGATCGATATCGGCATTTCCGACAAGGACCGCGCCAGCGTTGCGGCCGAGCTCGCACATACCCTGGCTGATACGTACACGCTGTACCTGATGACGCACAACTTCCACTGGAATGTGACCGGCCCCATGTTCAGCACCCTGCATCAGCTGTTCATGACGCAGTACACGGAAACCTGGCAGGCCCTGGATGCCATTGCCGAACGCATCCGCGCCCTGGGTCACTATGCGCCCGGCACCTACGCCGAATACGCCCGTCTCAGCTCCATCCAGGAGCCCGCTTCGGTGCCCTCGGCGGAAGACATGCTGCGCCTGCTGGTGGCCGGCAACGAAGCCGTCGCCAAGACCGCCCGCAAGGCTTTCAAGCGCGCCGATGCGGTCAACGATCAGCCGACCGCCGATCTGCTGACCCAGCGCCTGGATATCCACGAAAAGAACGCCTGGATGTTGCGCAGTCTGCTGGCCTGATGGCCTCGATCCTGCCGGCGCGCACGTGCCGGCAGGCCCGCCGGCACTGGAATATCGGGAAAACCCCCGTATGCGGCATGATCCGCCCTGCGGGGGTTTCGTGTATTCTTTCTGGGTCTTTTACAGGAGGTTGTATGAACATTCGCTTGACGCCGATGGTCGCTGCTCTGGGGCTGGCTGCCGGCATAATGATGTCTTCCGCGGCGAACGCTGACACGATCAAGATCGCCATTGCGGGGCCCTATACCGGGGCGCTGACGCAGTACGGCGATATGGTCAAAGAAGGCGTGGACACGGCAATCGAAACCATCAACGCCAATGGCGGCGTGCTGGGCAAAAAACTCGAAGCCGTGGTGATGGACGATGCCTGCGAACCCAAACAGGGTCCGGTCGTCGCCAATCGCGTCGTCAATGAAAAGATCCACTATGTGGTCGGGCACGTCTGCTCGGGCGCCACGATTGCCGCGGCTCCGGTCTACAACAACGAAGGCGTCGTGATGGTGTCCCCGTCCGCGACTTCGCCCGCCGTGACCGACGGCAAGAACTACGACATGATCTTCCGCACCATCGGCCGCGATGACCAGCAAGGTCCCGCCGCCGCCGAATTCATCGTGCAAAAGATCAAGCCGAAGGCCGTTGCCGTGCTGCACGACAAACAGTCGTACGGTCAGGGCATCGCCACTGCCGTGAAGAACGACCTGGAAAAGGCCGGTGTCAAGGTCGTGCTGTTCGAAGGCATCAATGCCGGTGACAGCGATTACTCCGCCGTGATCACCAAACTGAAATCCTCGGGCGCCGACTTCGTCTATTACGGCGGCTACCACCCCGAAATGGGCCTGCTGCTGCGCCAGGGCGCCGAACAGGGCCTGCAGGCCAAGTTCATGGGCCCGGAAGGCGTGGGCAATCCTGACATCAACGCCATCGCCGGCCCGGCCGTCGAAGGCATGCTGGTGACGCTGCCGGCCGACTTCACGACCGATCCCGCCAACGCATCGGTGGTCAAGGCCTTCAAGGACAAGGGCCGCAACGCAGGCGGCGCGTTCCAGCTGACCGCCTATTCCGCTCTGGAAGCCATTGCCGCAGGCATCAAGGGCGTGGGCAAGGATGATCCGACCAAGGTCGCCGCCTGGCTGCATGCCAATTCGGTCAAGACCCCGATCGGCAACATCGCCTGGAACAAGCAGGGCGACCTGAAGTCCTTCAAGTTCGACGTGTTCACGTGGCACGCGGACGGCTCCAAGACGGTCTTCAAATAAACCTGTCTGACCGCACGGCAAACGGGATCCCGATCGGGATCCCGTTTTTCTTTGCCGAAGCGCGCGCCCGGTGGCTTTCGGTGTCGGTGATGACCGAGCCTGCCCTGAGGCGCAATCGAAGCAGAAATCCGCTCGTGGCAATGAGCGCCGACCGTCATGCGCCGTCCGGATTCACCGAACGGCGCGCTAGGCCTCGATCCGCCGGCCGGTGTCCGCGTCGAACCAATGGGCCGGATGCCGGCCGTCGGGCCCCAGGGTGATGGCGTCGCCATGGGTCAGGGGGTGATCGCGGGTTTCCGTCACGGCGCAGCGCAGGATCAGGGGCTGGTCCCCCCAGCGGGCGTGAATCAACTGCTCCGACCCCAGGATTTCGACCGTTTCCACCTGCCCCTGCAGGCCCGGAGCGCCCAGGCGCAGGTGTTCTGGGCGCAAGCCCAGGATCAATTGGGACCCGTTGGCGGAGCCGGGGGCCTGCACGGGCAGCGCCTGACCGTCCGGTCCCCGCACGCAGCCCTGGGCATCCGCGTCCACCCGCAGCAGGTTCATGGGAGGCGAACCGATGAAGCTGGCGACAAAGGTCGTGGCAGGGCGCTCGAAGACCTCGGCGGGCGTGCCGATCTGTTCGGGAATGCCCTGGTTCATGACGATCATGCGGTGGGCCAAGGTCATGGCTTCGACCTGGTCGTGGGTCACGTACAGGCTGGTGGTTTTCAGCCGCTGGTGCAGCTTCTGGATTTCCAGCCGCATCTGCACGCGCAGCTTCGCATCCAGATTCGACAAGGGTTCGTCGAACAGGAAGACGGAAGGCTCGCGCACGATGGCGCGACCCATGGCGACGCGCTGGCGCTGACCGCCGGACAATTGGCGGGGCCGGCGGTCCAGCAGGTGCTCCAGTTCCAGGATGCGGGCCGCATCCTGGACCCGGCGCTGGATCTCGGCCTTGTCCATGCGGCGGATCTTCAGGCCATAGGCCATGTTGTCGAAGACGCTCATGTGGGGGTAGAGCGCGTAATTCTGGAACACCATGGCGATATTGCGTTCGGCGGGCTCCAGCGTATTCACGACCCGGTCGCCGATGGCGATGTCCCCGTCCGTGACGGACTCCAGTCCGGCGACCATGCGCATCAGGGTGGATTTGCCGCAGCCCGACGGACCGACGATGACCACGAATTCCCCATCCTGGACTTCCATGTCGATGCCGTGGATGACCGCGACTCCGCCTGGATAGGTCTTGCGCACATTGCGAAAACTCAAGGTTGCCATGTAAACGTTTATCCTATTTTTCTGTATCGACCAGGCCCTTGACGAACCATTTCTGCATCAGGATGACCACCGCCGCGGGCGGGATCATGGCCAGCAGCGCCGTGGCCATGACCAGATTCCATTCCGTCACGCTGTCGCCGCCGGCGATCATGCGGCGGATGCCGACGACCACCGGATACATGTTTTCCTGGGTGGTGATGATCAGCGGCCACAGATACTGGTTCCAGCCGTAGATGAACTGGATGACGAACAAGGCGGCGATGCTGGTGCGCGACAAAGGGAACAGAATGTCCTTGAAAAACCGCATGGGGCCGGCGCCATCGATGCGGGCCGCCTCGACCAGTTCGTCGGGCACGGTCAAAAAGAATTGCCGGAACAGGAAGGTGGCCGTGGCCGATGCGATCAGCGGCAGTGTGAGGCCTGCGTAGCTGTTGAGCATGCCCAGGTTGGCCACCACGGCATAGGTGGGGGCGATGCGCACCTCCACGGGCAGCATCAGGGTGACGAAAATCATCCAGAAGCACAGCATGCGCAGCGGAAAGCGGAAATACACGACGGCAAAGGCCGACAGCATGGAAATGACGATCTTGCCGATGGCGATGGCCAGCGCCATGAAAGTGCTGATCCACAGCATGCGGCCCACCGGCGGCGTATTGACGGCGCCGCCGGTCAGGACAGCCCAGTAATTGCTGAAAAAATGGCTGCCGGGGATCAATGACATGGGCGCCTGGGCGACTTCCTGAGCGGTCTGGGTCGAGGCGACGAACGCCACATAGAGCGGAAAGGCGATGACGGCCACGCCCAGGATCAGTACGGCATGAGAGACCAGGTCCAGCAGGGGACGACGTTCGACCATGATATTCGTCCTTGTCAGTAGTTGACCTTGCGGTCCACGTAGCGGAACTGGATGGCGGTCAACGCGATCACGATCAGCATCAGGATCACGGACTGGGCGGCCGAAGATCCCAGGTCCAACCCCTTGAAACCCGCGTTGTAGACCTTGTAGACCAGGATGTCGGTCGCGTGGCCGGGCCCTCCCTGGGTGACGACGTCGATCACCGCGAAGGTGTCGAAGAAGGCATAGATGAAATTGATCACCAACAGAAAGAAACTGGTGGGTGACAACAAGGGAAACACGATGGACCAGAACCGGCGCGCCGGCCCAGCGCCGTCGATGGCGGCGGCCTCGATGAGGGATCGGGGGATGGACTGCAGCCCGGCCAGGAAGAACAGGAAGTTGTAGGACACCTGCTTCCAGATCGAAGCGAAGACGATCAGGATCATGGCGTCCTCGCCGTCCAGGCGGGGATTCCAGTGCAACCCCATCTGCACCAAGGCCACGGCCAGGATGCCGACGGACGGCGAAAACAGGAACAGCCACAGCACCCCCGCCACGGCGGCCGCCACGGCGTAGGGCCAGATCAATAAGGTTTTATAGATCGCGGCGCCTCGCACCACCCGGTCGGCCATGACTGCCAGCAACAGTGAAATGGCCAGGCCGCCGACCGCCACCATGGCGGAAAATCCGGCCGTCGTGCGAAACGAGGCCAGATAGTCCGCGCTGGAGAACAGGTCGGCGAAATTGGCCAGCCCCACGAACTGCGAGGACAGGCCAAAGGGGTCTTCGATCCGGAACGCCTGCCACATGGCCTGGCCGGCCGGCCAGAAGAAAAACACCAGCGTGATGATCAGCTGGGGGGCCAGCAGCAGCCAGGGCAGGGTCCGGTGGTGGAAGACGACGCGTTTTTCCATTGCTTATTTCACGCTCTTTTCAAAGCGTTGCAGCAAGGCGTTGCCCTCGGTGGTCATTTTCTTCAGGCCGGCTTCCGGCGCCATCTTGCCGGCGAAGATCTGTTCCATCGTGGCGTCCTCGATGTCGCGGATCTGCGGCAGATAACCGAGACGAATCCCGCGAGAGTTGGCCGTGGTGTCGGCATTGAGCTGCTGGACGGCGACCTCGGTGCCCGGATTCTTGTCGTAGAAACCGGACTTCTTGGTCAGCTCGTAGCCCGCCTTGGTCACAGGCACATAGCCCGTGCCTTGATGCCAGGCGGCCGATTGTTCCGGGTTGGACAGGTATTTGAAGAACTTGATCACGCCTTTGTAGGTGGCGTCGGATTTGCCCGAGAAGACCCACAGCGAGGCCCCGCCGATGATGGAGTTCTGCGGAGCGCCCTTGACGTCGGGATAGTAGGGCAGGGTAGACGTCCCGAAGGCGAACTGGCCGGTCTTGATGACCGATGCGCGCATGCCGCTGGAACCGGTGTACATGCCGCATTTGCCCGACGTGAACAGGGCGTTGCCTGCGTCGCCGCGGCCGCCATACGTGAATTCGCCGGCCTTGGCCATGTCGGCCAGGAAGGTGATGTGTTTCTTGAATAGCGGGCTGTCGAGCAGCAGCCGGGCATCCAGGCCGCCGAAGCCGTTGTCCTTGGAGGCGTAGGGCACGTTATGCCAGGCGGCGAAGTTTTCCAGCAGGACCCAGGACGGCCAGGCGGTGGAATAGCCGCATTCCATGCCGGCGGCGCGCAGTTTCTTGGCGGCGTCGGCGACTTCGGGCCAGGTCTTGGGCGGCGCATCGGGGTTCAGGCCGGCTTTCTTGAAGGCGTCCTTGTTGTAGTACAGCACGGGCGTGGAACTATTGAAGGGCATGGACACCAGCTTGCCTTGCGGTGACGAGTAGTAGCCCGCGACGGCGCCCAGAAAATCCTTGGGATCGATCGGATCGCCGACCTTTTCGGAGAGTTCCTGCACCGGCTTGATGGCGCCCTTGGCGTACATCATGGTGGCGGTGCCGACTTCGAAGACCTGAAGGATGTCGGGGGCGTTTCCCGCCCGGAACGCCGCGATGCCGGCGTTCATGGATTCGCCGTACGCGCCTTTGTAGACCGGGTGCACCACATAGTCAGACTGGCTGGCGTTGAAGGCCTGGGCGATAGCGTCCACGCGTTCGCCCAACGGGCCTTCCATGGAATGCCAGAAGGTGATGTCGGTGGCTGCCTGGGCGGCGCCGGCGCTGGCCAGCATGGCGGCCAGCACGGTCATGCGGGAAAGAGAAAATGCCATCAGAGTCTCCTGTGAATGCCTCCCCGAAACCTGCCGAGGTGGCGGCGGGAGGATTGTAGGCAGGTATTGTGACGACTTCGTGTCGGCTTTGACAATCCTTGTTTGCCACAATAAGCCTCGCCCGAAAGCCGCGTCCGGCCGATCGGTTGCCGGCTCTCGTCATGGATTTCAGGACACGTTCACGCCGGATTCAATTTCTGGAAACATGATCGTACAATGGTCCGCTATGGAAAAAGGACTCTCACTTGCATTGATCGGCGGCGGCAATATGGCCAACGCCCTGGCCAGCGGCCTGATCGGCCGGCGTTGCGCGGCGGCCGATGTCCACGTCATCGATCCGGGCGACGACACGCGCGCGCGCTGGGAGGCCCTGGGCACGACGACCGCCACGGCGCCGGATGCCAGGCTTTCGGGGTGCCGGGTCTGGTTCTTCGCCGTCAAGCCCCAGGTCATGGCTCAGGTCGTCCGGCAGTGCCGGCCCTGGCTGCAGCCCGGCACCCTGATCATCAGCATCGCGGCCGGCATCCCCGGGGAAGCGATTGCCCGCTGGCTGGGCGATGACGCCGGTCCCTATACGCGGGTGGTGCGCTGCATGCCCAATACCCCGGCGCTGATTGCCTGCGGCATGACCGGCATGGCGGCCCTGTCCGGCGTCGATGCCCAGGATCGCGCTCTGGCCGAAGAGCTGCTGCGGGCGGTGGGCGACGTCCTGTGGGTGGCCGATGACGCCGCGATCGACGCGGTCACAGCGGTATCGGGCAGCGGGCCGGCCTACGTATTCCTGTTTCTTGAAGCTTTGATGGCCGCCGGCGTCGACCAGGGGCTCACGCCCGAACAAGCGCGTCGACTGGCGCTGGCGACCTTTCACGGGGCGACCCAGCTGGCTACGCTTTCACCCGATTCGCCCGCCGTGCTGCGCGAACGGGTGACCTCGAAAGGCGGCACGACGGCAGCCGCCCTGGCCGTGTTTCAACAGCGCGGGCAGACCGACATTCTGCGCGACGCCGTCGCCGCCGCCGCCCGGCGGGCGGGTGAACTGGCCCGCGAATTTTCAGACTGAGCGTTCGCGCCGCCCGCCGATGGATCAAAACGGCATGCGGTCTGCCGCGTACGGTCAATTACACCTGGTCATCAGGGATTAACCGTAGTGACACCTCCGGACCAAATCGGCAGAATACGCGTGCCGCTCAGGGCGGAAGCAAAAACCAAAGCTTGGCGTCCCTGGCCCAAATGCCGGATCCGGCATTATCGTAGCCAGTGGCGCCTCTACCGGAGACATTCTCAATGAAGTTCATGTTGCGCATCACCCCCGCCATTCTGGCATTCGGCGCTTTGTCGCTGGCTGCTGGCGCCCATGCCGATACGCTGAAGATCGGCATTCCCCAGCCAATGACCGGCCCCAACACCCAATATGGCGATCAGATCCAGGCTGGTGCGCTCACCGCCATCGATGCGCTCAATGCCGCAGGCGGCATCAAGGGCATGAAAATCGAACCCCTGCTGATCGACGACGGCTGCGAACCCAAGCAGGCAGTGCCCGCGGCCAACCGGGTGGTCAATTCCGGCGCCAAGTTCGCCATTGCCCACGCCTGCTCGGGCACGACGGTGCCTGCCGTCAACGTCTACGAACAGGAAGGCATCGTCGCCATCACCCCGGGCGCCACCTCGCCGCTGGTGACGGACACGATCAAGCCGCATTTCTTCTTCCGCACGATCGGGCGCGACGACCAGCAAGGCCCGTTCGCCGCCGAATACATCACCAAAGAACTCAAGCCCAAGAAAGTCGCCATCCTGCACGACAAACAGACCTATGGTTCGGGCGTGGCCACCCAGGTGCAGAAGACCCTGGAAAAGAACGGCGTGAACATCGCCATGTTCGAGGGCATCAACGTGGGTGACAGCGATTATTCCGCCGTCATCTCCAAACTGAAGGCTCTGGGGCCCGATCTGATCTACTTCGGCGGCTACCACCCCGAACTGGGTCTGCTGCTGCGCCAGGCCCGCGAACAGGGTCTGGACACGCAGTTCATGGGTCCTGAAGGCGTAGCCAACAAGGACCTGGCCGCCATCGCCGGCCCGGCCGTCGACAAGCTGCTGGTGACGCTGCCCGCCGACTTCACCAAACGCAAGGGCAACGAGCAGATCCTGGAGAACTTCAAGACCTACAAGCGCAGCCCCGATGGCGCCTTTACCATGACGGCCTATGCCGCCATGCAGGTGTTGGCCGACAGCATCAACGCCGTGGGCGCCGATCCGACCAAGGTGGCCGACTACATGCACAGCCACAGCTTCGACACCGGTATCGGCAAGGTCGATTACGATGCCAAGGGCGACCTGAAGCATTTCGAGTTTGCCGTCTTCCGCTGGGACGCCAACGGCAATCTGACCCAGATCCAGCCCTAAGGGCTCGGCAGGCCCCGGCGATTGCCGGGGCTGTTTTCCTGGCCAGGCCGTCAGGCCTGGCCGTCATCCTGCACATCCCCTGCCCATTATGTCCGACTTGCTCCCCTTACTGACACAACAGCTGTTCAACGGCTTGTCGCTGGGCGCTATCTACGCGCTGATCGCGATTGGCTACACCATGGTCTACGGCATCATCGGCATGATCAATTTCGCCCACGGCGAAATCTACATGATCGGCGCCTACGTCGGCCTGGTGACTCTCTCGGCCATCGGTGTCAACAGCGGCTTGCCGCTGCCCATCATGATTCTGATCATGCTGATCATGGCCATCCTGGTCACTGCCGTATACGGCTACGCGGTCGAAAAGATCGCTTATGCTCCCTTGCGCAACAGCCCCCGGCTGGTGCCTCTGATTTCCGCCATCGGGATGTCGATCTTCCTGCAGAACTGGGTGGCCACAGGGCAGGGCGCCCGCGACATGGCCGTCCCGGCCCTGATCAACGGATCGGTCGATTTCACGATCGGCCTCAGTGATTTCACGGTGACCGCGCCGTATTCCCGCATCCTGATCATCGTCGTGACCATCCTGATGATGCTGGGCCTGACCCTCTTCATCAAGTATTCGCGCACCGGCCAGGCCTCGCGCGCCTGCTCCCAGGACCTGCATATGGCCAACCTGCTGGGGATCGACACCAGCCGGATCATTTCCTATACCTTCATGATCGGCGCCATGATGGCGGCGGTGGGCGGGGTGCTGATCGCCCTGGCCATCGGCAAGCTGAACCCCTTCATCGGGTTCATCGCCGGCATCAAGGCCTTTACCGCCGCCGTGCTCGGCGGTATCGGCAGCATTCCCGGCGCCATGCTGGGCGGTGTCCTGCTGGGATTGGCGGAAACCTTTGCCGCCGCGTTCATTTCCTCGCAGTACAAGGACATTGTCGCCTTCCTGCTGCTGGTCTTCATCCTGATGTTCCGTCCGACGGGGCTGTTGGGTAAACCCGAGGTGGAAAAAGTCTGATGAAGCACAACCTCAAGAACTCGTTGATCGCCGCCATCATGGCCGGCGTCATCATCGCGCCGGTCTATGGCCTGCAGATCCTGCGCCGCGGCCAGGAAACCTACCTGCAGCCCGACTGGAAAATGATCATCGGCGGCATGCTGCTGGTCTTTCTGGTCCAGATGCTGCGCCCCCTGGTCAAATTCAAGAAATCCAGCGGCACGCCGCGTTTCACGCTGCCCACGTTTTCCGATAAATCGCGGCACAAGGCCATCATCGTGCTGGTCCTTTTCGCCGTGGTCTGGCCTTTCTTCACCGGCCGCGCCCAGGTGGACATCGCCACGCTGGTGCTGATCTACGTGATGCTGGGCCTGGGGCTGAACATCGTGGTCGGCTTCGCCGGTCTGCTGGATCTGGGTTTCGTGGGCTTTTACGCGACCGGGGCGTATACCTATGCGCTGCTGTATCACTGGGCGGGCTGGGGCTTCTGGGAAGCCTTGCCGTTCGCCGGCATGGTCTCGGCGCTGTTCGGCTTCATCCTGGGCTTTCCCGTGCTGCGCCTGCGCGGCGATTACCTGGCGATCGTCACGTTGGGGTTCGGTGAAATCATCCGGCTGATGCTGATCAACCTGTATACCTTCACAGGCGGCCCGGACGGTATTTCCGGCATCCCCAAGCCGTCTTTCTTCGGTTATCAGATGGTGCGCCGTTCGCTGGATGGGTCTCCCACCTTCCATGAACTGATGGGCTGGTCCTTCAACAGCCAGGACGTGGTGACCTATCTGTACCTGATGGCCTTGGTGCTGGTGCTGTTCACGCTGTATTTCACCAGCCGCCTGATCCGCATGCCGATCGGCCGCGCCTGGGAAGCCTTGCGTGAAGACGAGATCGCCTGCCGTTCGCTGGGCCTGAACCCGCGCAACATCAAACTGTCCGCCTTCACCATGGGCGCGATGTTCGCGGGGTTCGGCGGGGCGTTTTTCGCCGCCCGCCAAGGTCTGGTCAATCCCGAATCCTTCACCTTCATCGAATCGGCCCTGATCCTGGCGATCGTGGTGCTGGGCGGCATGGGCTCCCAGCTGGGGGTCATCCTGGCGGCCGTGCTGTTGACGGTCGTGCCTGAGATCGCCCGCGAATTCGCCGAGTATCGCATGCTGATCTTCGGCCTGGTGATGGTGGTCATGATGGTGTGGCGCCCGCAGGGCCTGCTGCCGGTGAAACGTCCGCAAGTGGAATTGGAATCATGAGTGAATCTTTGCTGGAAGTCAGCGGACTGACCATGCGCTTCGGCGGCCTGCTGGCCGTCGACCAGGTGGCATTCGAGGTCCGGAAAAACGAAGTCTTTGCCATCATCGGCCCCAACGGCGCCGGCAAGACCACGGTGTTCAACTGCGTGGGGGGGTTCTACAAGCCCACCACCGGAAGCATCACGATGGACGGCAAGCCCATCACGGGTCTGCCCAGCCACAAGGTTGCCCGCCACGGGCTGGTGCGCACGTTCCAGAACGTGCGTCTCTTCAAGAACCTGACGGTGCTGGAAAACCTGCTGGTGGCTCAGCACACCTTGATGCAGACCGGGTTGATCCACGGCTTGCTGAAATTGCCTTCTTTCCGGCACTCTGAAGCCGACGCCAAGAAACGCGCCGTCCAGTGGCTGGATTTCATGGACATCCGCCAGTATGCCAACCGGGAGGCCGGCAACCTGGCCTATGGGCACCAACGGCGCCTGGAAATCGCCCGCTGCATGATCACCCAGCCGCGTCTGCTGATGCTGGATGAGCCCGCAGCCGGCCTGAATCCCCAGGAAAAGCGCGATCTGTCGGCGCTGATCGATCAGTTGCGCCGCGAATACGGCGTGGCGGTGCTGTTGATCGAGCACGACATGAGCCTGATCATGGGGGTCTCGGATCGCATCCTGGTCATGGAACACGGCAAGCCCATCACCACCGGCCTGCCTCAGGAGGTCCGCACGGATCCCCGCGTCATCAAAGCTTATCTGGGGGAATGACCGTGCTCAAACTGGAAAATGTCAGCACGTTTTATGGCGCCATCCAGGCGCTGGACGACGTCTCCGTCGAAGTCAATCAAGGCGAAATCGTCACACTGATCGGCGCCAATGGCGCGGGCAAGACCACCTTGTTGATGACGGTGTGCGGCAATCCCCGGGCGCGGTCCGGGCGCATCAGCTTCCTGGGCGACGACATCACCGAGCAGCCCACGCATACCGTCATGCAGCGCGGCATCGCCATCTCCCCGGAAGGCCGCCGCGTGTTTCCCGACCTGACGGTCGCGGAGAACCTGAACATGGGGGCCTTCTTCCTGGACAAGACCCAGACGGAAGAGAGCATGGACCACGTCTTCGATCTGTTCCCGCGCCTGAAGGAACGCGCCAGCCAACGGGCGGGCACCATGTCCGGCGGCGAACAGCAGATGCTGGCCATCGGCCGGGCGCTGATGACGCGCCCGAAGCTGCTGCTGCTCGACGAACCCACCCTGGGCCTGGCGCCGCTGATCATCGCGCAGATCTTCGACATCATCCGCACGATCCGGGAAGAGGGCGTCACGGTGTTTCTGGTCGAACAGAACGCCAACAAGGCGCTGCAAGTGGCCGATCGGGGCTATGTGCTGGAAACCGGCAAGGTCGTGCTGGCCGACACCGGGGCGAACCTGCTCAGCAACGACGAGGTCCGCAAGGCGTATCTGGGGGCTTGATCGCCGTGCGCATCAGGATGGGAAATTGCCCGGCTTGGCCGGGCAATTTTTTGGGCGGCGAGGGATGGGAACGCTTCCTCGCGTTGCGGCTTGCAAGGCGCTCCGATTCGGCAGGCATGCAATGGTTCGCAAGGACTGATTCAGGCGAGAGATCCCCCCACCTCGCGGCCTGCAGGCCGCTCAGATTGATCTGTATACAAAATCAGTCCGCAGGGACTGATTTTGAATCAGATCAATCCCTGTGCCTTCAGGGCGGCCTGGACGCCGGGGTCGGCCTGCAGGCGTTGCTGGAATTTACGTAGCTCTTCCATGCCGGGCAGGGTGATCTGCTTCGCATCGGCCCACATCAGCATGACGAACAGATACGGGTCGGCCACCGAGCGTTGGCCGGTCAGCCAATCGCGGCCTTTCAGGCGGTCGTTGGCGATGGCGAACAAGCTCTTCAGCTTTTCGCCGGCCTTGGCGGCCAGGGTCTTGCCCATGGTTTCATCTCCGCCGCTGTAGTAGGGGGCGTTGAACACCAGGTTGAAGGTGCGATGGATATCGGAATTGCACAGGCTGAGCCAGCGGCGGGTTTCCGCGCGGTCGCGCGGCGTGTCGCCCAGCAGTTTGGCTTCGGGATGCAGCTCGGCCAGATAGTCCAGGATGGCGGCGCTTTGCGTGAGCACGAAGTCGCCGTCCACCAGGGTCGGCACGGCGCCTGCCGGATTCAGTTTCAGGTAGGCGGGTTCCTTGGTCTGCTCGCGGGTCAGGCGTTCGGTCTCGTAGGGCTTGCCGATCCATTCCAGCGCAATATGCGTCACCAGCGGGCAGGCACCCGGAAAATAATAGAGTTTCATGGCACTTCCGAGTAGAAATAGGGTTCAGGATGTCAGGGCTGTTATACCACCGCCGTCCCGGCTTGGGGGGCTGGCTTAGAGTAGACTAGGGTTCTCTCAGTACGGAACATTCATTCAAAGGCCCCCATGGACCCTCTGCGCATCGTTTTCCTGGATCGAGACACCCTGCCTGCCTCCATCGATATCCCGGCGCCGGCAGTTCCGCACGAATGGGTGGTCCATGGGCGGACGGGCCCGGAACAGGTGGCGGAACGCATCCGGGATGCAGATATCGTCGTCGCCAACAAGGTCGTCCTGAACGCGGCCGTGCTGCAGCAGGCGCCCCGGCTGCGCATGGTGGCGCTGACCGCCACCGGCACGGACAACGTGGATCTGGATTTCTGCAACCAGCGCCGCATCATCGTGTCCAATGTGCGCGATTATGCCGTCCATACCGTGCCTGAACATGCGTTCGCCCTGATGCTGGCTCTGCGGCGCAACTTGCTGGCTTACCGCCAATCGGTGGCCGATGGGCGCTGGCACGAGAGCGGCCAGTTCTGCTATTTCGATTTCCCCGTGCGAGACCTGGCCGGATCCACGCTGGGCATCATCGGCCGAGGCGCCTTGGGCGAGGCCGTGGCGGAAATCGCCCGGGCGTTCGACATGCGGGTGCAGTTTGCCGCGCGGCGCGACGCCGGGTCGCCGGCCGAAGACTACACATCGTTCACCCACGTGCTGCGCACCAGCGACGTCATCAGCCTGCATTGCCCGCTGAATGCCCAGACCCGCGGCATGATCGGCGCGGCCGAATTCGCCCTGATGGACCGCAAACCCCTGCTGATCAATACGGCCCGGGGCGGCCTGGTCGACGAACGGGCGCTGGAACACGCTTTGCAGACCGGCCAGATCAGCGGCGCGGGGTTCGACGTCGCAACACAGGAGCCTCCCGCCCCGGACCACCCGATCATGCAATTGCTGCGCTTCCCGAACTTCATCCTGACGCCGCACGTGGCCTGGGCCAGCGAAGAGGCCATCCGCGCCATGGCCCATCAGGTGCGCGACAACATCGAGGCCTTTTGCCGCGATGCGCCGCGTAACGTGGTGGCCGGTTTCCATGGCTGAAGCGCTCAATGGGGGGCTGCGCCCAGGCGCTCGCCCCGTTTGTTTCCAAGATTGAATCGAAATCCATGTCTTTGCCTCTACGACTGGCCATCAACGGTTATGGCCGCATCGGGCGCTGCGTCCTGCGGGCCTGGATGGAATCGGCCGACCCCCACGCGATCCAGGTCGTCGGCATCAACGAGCCGGCCGACCTCGAATCCATGGCCTACCTGACCCGCTTCGATTCCACGCATGGAGTATTTCCGGGCGAGGTGCGGGCGCTGGATGGCGGTTTGCGCGTGCAAGGGCGCGACATCCCGGTCTTTCATGCCCGGGAGCCTGCCGACGTCCCCTGGGATACCCTGGGCCTGGATCTGCTGCTGGAATGTTCCGGCACATACGGCACGCGCGAGCGCCTGCAGGGTTTCCTGGATGCGGGCTGTCCGCGCCTGCTGGTATCCAACCCGGGCCATAGCGCCGGCGACGTGGACGCCACCATCGTCCATGGCATCAATGACGCCGACCTGCGCGCCGACCAGCGGATCGTCTCGGCGGCATCCTGCACGACCAACGCCATTGTGCCGGTGCTGGACCTGCTGGACCGTGACCTGGGGGTGCAAAGCGCCTTTTTGACCACATTGCATTCGGTCATGAACGACCAGCCGATGATCGACGGCTACCATCATTCCGATCTGCGGCGCACCCGTTCGGCCATGCAATCCATCGTCCCGGTCACGACCGGCCTGGCCCAGGGCGTGGAGCGCCTCTTGCCGCAGCTGGCCGGCCGCATCCAGGCCAAGGCGGTCCGGGTGCCGATTCTGAATGTTTCGGCCATCGACCTGAGCGTCAATCTGGCGCAGGCGACGTCCGTGGATGCCTTGAATGCCTTGCTGACGCAAGCAGCCCGGGCCTGCCCCCATCTGCTGGCCTGCACCCGCCAGCCGCATGCCTCCATCGACTTCAACCACGACCCGCATTCCGCCATCCTGGACCTGGGGCAGACACGCGTGAACAATGGGCATTTTGCCAATCTGCTGGTCTGGTTCGACAATGAATGGGGCTTTGCCAACCGGATGCTGGACATTGCCCGGGGCTGGGCGGACCTCTTCAGACCCGTGCATCAGAATTGAACGACCGCCCCTGCAAGCAGGCCGCGACAATGTGGGCAGCAAGCAGGCGTCACCCGCGTAGCGTGGGGGCATTTCCAGCTTTTTTCATCGAAACGATACAGGAGTTCGACATCATGGCTGACAGCCGCACCGAAACCGATTCCATGGGGGCGATCGAAGTCCCCGCCGCGCATTACTGGGGCGCCCAGACGCAGCGGTCCATTCAGAACTTCCCGATCGGAGTGGAGCGCTTCCGCTGGCAGGCCCCCATCATCCACGCACTGGGCGTGCTCAAAAAGGCAGCGGCCCAGGCCAACGCCGAGCTGGGCGAACTGCCGGCCGACATCGGCAATCTGGTCGTGCGAGCCGCCGATGAAGTCATCGAAGGCAAACTGAATGCGGAATTCCCCCTGGTGGTCTTCCAGACCGGCTCGGGCACGCAGTCCAACATGAACGCCAACGAGGTCATCGCCAATCGCGCGATCGAACTGGCGGGCGGAGCCATCGGCAGCAAAGCCCCCGTGCATCCCAACGACCACGTCAATCGCGGCCAGTCGTCCAACGACACGTTCCCGACCGCCATGCACATCGCCGTGGCCACCGAGCTGGCCCGGCACTTCTTTCCGGCGGTCGGCAAGCTGCGCGCGACGCTCGATGCCAAGGCCAAGGCCTACCAGAACATCGTCAAGACCGGCCGCACCCACCTGCAGGATGCCACGCCCATCACGCTGGGGCAGGAAATCAGCGCCTGGGTGGCTCAGCTGGACTTCGGTCTGGATGCGGTGCAGGCAGCCTTGCCCGGCGTGTACGATCTGGCGATCGGCGGCACCGCCGTCGGCACCGGCCTCAATGCCCACCCGCGCTTTGGCGAGCTGGCCGCCGCCCGCATCGCCGATATCACGGGGCTGCCATTCCGCAGCGCCGACAATAAATTCTTCGCCCTGTCGGCCCACGACGCCCTGGTCAGCCTGTCGGCGGCGCTGCGCACGCTGGCCGGCGCTCTGATGAAGATCGCCAACGACGTGCGCTGGCTGGCCAGCGGCCCGCGCTGCGGCATCGGCGAGCTGGTCATTCCGGAAAACGAACCCGGATCGTCCATCATGCCGGGCAAAGTCAATCCGACCCAATGCGAGGCCATGACCATGGTCTGCGTCCAGGTCTACGGCAACGATGCCGCGGTGGCCTTCGCAGGTTCCCAGGGCAATTTCCAGTTGAACGTCTACAAACCCGTCATGGTGCACAACGTGCTGGAAAGCATCGGCCTGCTGGCCGATGCCTGCCTGTCTTTCGACGAGCACTGCGCGGCCGGCATCGAACCCAACGCCGAGCGCATCGAACAGAATCTGGAAAAGAACCTGATGCTGGTCACGGCCTTGAATCGCCACATCGGCTACGACAAGGCGGCCGCCATCGCCAAAAAGGCCCACAAGGAACACAGCACCTTGCGCCAGGCGGCCTTGGCGCTGGGCTTCCTGACGGATGCGCAGTACGATGAATGGATCGTCCCTCTGGATATGACCCATCCCAGCAAAGGCTGAACCATGACCATCCCTGTGCAGATCAAACGCGCCTACGAATCGCCGGCCGAGAGCGACGGCCTGCGTGTGCTGGTGGATCGTTTGTGGCCCAGGGGTTTGTCCAAAGCGTCGTTTCAGCACGATTTGTGGTGCAAGGACCTGGCCCCCAGCACGGATCTGCGCACTTGGTTCGGGCACAAGCCCGAACGCTGGGAACAGTTCCGCCGCGATTACACGGCGGAACTGCAGGCCGATGCCGCCGGGCGCTTGATGGATGACATCCTGTCGGCGGCCCAGGGGCGGACCGTCACGTTGCTGTACGGCGCCCGGGATACCGAACATAATCAGGCGGTCGTGCTGGCCCGGGTGCTGGCGGATCACGCCCGGCGCCATTAGGGCAAGGGCTCGCGCCGCTGCGGCGCGGCCGCCTCTCATCATCGACTGCCGCGCGGGCGAAGCGGGCAGGGCAGGAGAACACATGCTGCTGGTTTATTTCGGGGCGCAATCGGCCTGGGCGCTGGGCTTGCTGGGCCTGGTGCTGCTGCTGGCCGCGCTCATCGCCATCCAGGCCCATCGCAGCCGGGCGCAGGGCGGCAATGAAGAACTGCCCGGCATGCTGGGCGAAGTCACCGAGTCGTCCGACGCCCGAGGGAAGTCCTGGGCGCTGGTGCGGGGTGAAATCTGGCAAGTCCAGTGCGACGTCCCGTTGCACCCGGGGCAGACCGTGCGTGTCGTGCGGGTCCGGGGCCTGACGCTGCAGGTGGAATTGGTGGCGGACCGCGACGTTTCCTTAGGAGAATCCACATGATGTTTCTGGATCTGGGCTCGGGCGTCAGCCTGCTCGTACTGATTTTTTTGCTGCTGATGCTGTTCAAGCTCTTTCATATTCTGCGCGAATACGAACGGGCCGTCATCTTCACGCTGGGCCGCTTCACAGGGGCGAAAGGTCCGGGCCTGATCATCGTCATTCCGTTCCTGCAGCAGATCGTGCGGGTGGACATGCGCGTGATCACGTTGGACATCCCGCCCCAGGATGTGATTTCCCGCGACAACGTCTCGGTGCAGGTCAATGCCGTAGTGTATTTCCGGGTGGTGGACCCCGGCAAGGCGATCATTCAGGTCGAACATTTCCTGGAGGCCACTAGCCAGCTGGCGCAGACTACGCTGCGGGCGGTGCTGGGCAAGCATGAACTCGACGAGATGCTGACCGAACGCGAAAAACTGAACCTGGACGTGCAGACGATCCTGGATGCCCAGACCGACGGCTGGGGCATCAAAGTCACCAACGTCGAGATCAAGCACATCGATCTGAACGAAACCATGGTGCGGGCCATGGCGCGTCAAGCCGAGGCCGAGCGCGACCGGCGCGCCAAGGTCATTCACGCGGAAGGCGAACGCCAAGCCGCGCAAGCGCTGGCTGAAGCCGCCCGCACACTGGCCCAGGAACCTTCTTCCATGCAGCTGCGATATCTGGAAACCCTGACCCAGGTGGCCGGGGACAAGTCATCCACGTTGGTGTTCCCGGTTCCGATCGACCTGCTGGCAGGGTTCATGGGGCAGCCGCGTCCGCTTCCGCCAGCAGCTGGCCAATCACAGCGCCCACCCGCAGATCATCCAGTTGACCAAAGTGGTGCAGGCGGATCCGGCCCTGTTCATCCAGAATGAACAGGGTGGGGGTGCCCTGCATGTGCCAGGCTTGCATGGTCATCGGAATGGGGTTGCCGCGAGGGTCCGGGCGGTCGATTCCCACGGGAAAATGAATGCGGTATTCATGCAGAAAGGCGCGCAGGGCGATTTCGCCCATGGCGGCGTGATGCTCGAAGACCGTGTGCAGCCCGACGACCTGCACCCGGCCCGGGGGGAATGCCTGGTGGATGGCTTTCGCCTGGGGGATGCCGTGCGACACGCAGCCCGGGCACAGCATCTGGAAAGCATGCACGACGACGACAGACCCCCGCAGTTCCTCCAGGGACAGGGGATTGTCGGTGTTCAGCCAGCTGGCCACATCCCACTCGGGGGCCGTATCGCCCGTGATCATCGCCGTTTCCTTCCGTTCTCCAGCCTTCATGATAGGCCTGCCCGCCGGGACAAGGGAAGACCTACAATGTGTGGCGATATTCCCGCGTTCCACCCAAAGCCATGATGTAATGAAGCCCCGCCCCGGAAGAGGCCCGGCCGTCGCTGCGCGGCTGGCCGGCGCCGGCAGTCCGGCGTGGATATTCGAATCTCTTTTTCGCATACTGGAGACACCGACTCATGAAACTGTCCGCACTGATGCTGTGCATTCCTTTGCTGGCCCTGGGCCAGGCCGCCCAGGCTGCTCCCGACTTCGCTCAGGTCAAAGACATTCTCACGAAGAACGCCTGTCTGGCATGCCATGCCGTCGACAAAAAAGTCATCGGGCCGGGCTACGATGAAGTGGCCGCCAGGCACAAGGGCCAGGCGGACGCCGCCGCCATCCTGACCAAGCACATCAAGGAAGGCAGCACCGGCAACTACGGTCCGATCCCGATGCCGCCGAACGCCGGCATTTCCGACGCGGACATCCGGACCGTGGTCGAATGGCTGGTCGCCGGCGCACCTCACTGATCAGCACTGGAGCACATGGGTGAACCCACACTACGATGTACTGATCATCGGCAGCGGCCTGGCCGGCCTGACCGTCGCACTGCATCTGGCCGCCGATAAAAAGGTCGCCGTCCTGTCGAAGAAGGCCTTGCTGGATGGCGCCAGCAATTGGGCGCAGGGCGGAATCGCCGCCGTGCTGGATTCCCAGGACAGCCATGACAAGCACATGGCCGACACCCAGGTGGCCGGAGCCGGCCTGTGCGACGCGCAGGCGACGCGGCACATTGTCGAACAAGGGCCATCCGCGATCGATTGGCTCATCAAACTGGGCGTGCCGTTCACCCCCGACCAGGGCGCCGAACTGGGCTTTCACCTGACCCGAGAGGGCGGCCACAGCCAGCGGCGCATCATCCATGCCGCCGACGAGACCGGCCACCTGGTGCAACTGACGCTGGAGCAGCAGGTGCGGGCGCACCGCAACATCACGCTGCTGGAATACCACTCCGGGGTGGAACTCATCACCAGCCGCATCCTCGAACCCCATGCGCCGGCCCTGCCGGATGCGCCCGCCCGCTGCCTGGGCGCCTACGTCTACGACGAGCGCAGCGACCAGGTGCGCACGATCCTGGCCGGGCAGGTGGTGCTGGCCACGGGGGGCGCGGGCAAGGTCTATCTGCACACCAGCAACCCCGATACTTCGACGGGCGACGGCATCGCCATGGCCTGGCGCGCGGGTTGCCGGGTGGCCAATATGGAATTCATGCAGTTCCATCCCACATGCATGTATCACCCCCAGGCCAAGTCCTTCCTGATTTCCGAGGCCGTGCGCGGCGAGGGCGGGGTATTGCGCCTGCCGTCCAGCGCCGGCGCCCAGGCCGGCGAACGCTTCATGCAGTGGCACGACGAGCGCCTGGAACTGGCTCCGCGCGACGTGGTCGCCCGCGCCATCGATTTTGAAATCAAGAAGCGCGGGCTGACCCATGTGGAACTGGACATCAGTCACCGGCCGCCTGAATTCATCCGCGAGCACTTCCCCACGATTCATGCCCGCTGCCTGGAGTTCGGCATCGACATGACGCGCGAACCGATCCCGGTCGTGCCGGCCATGCACTTCACCTGTGGCGGCGTGGTGATCGACCTGAACGGCCGCACCGACATCCCGGGCCTGTACGCCGTCGGCGAAACCGCCTATACCGGTCTGCACGGCGCCAACCGCCTGGCCAGCAATTCCCTGCTGGAATGTCTCGTGATCGGCCGGAATGCGGCGCACGATATCGATGATCAACCCCTTGCGCCCGACGCCATGACCGAGCAGGTGCCCGACTGGGACGACAGCCGGGCCCGCGACGGGTCGGAAGCCGTCCTGGTCACGCACGCCTGGGACGAAGTCCGACGCCTCATGTCCAATTACGTGGGGATCGTGCGCACGCAAAAGCGCCTGAATCGCGCCCGCCAGCGCATCAGCCTGCTGGAGCAGGAAATCGAGGCGTACTACCAGGAATACCGCGTCACCAGCGATCTTCTGGAATGCCGCAACCTGATCCAGGTTGCCGCCCTCGTCGTGAGGGCCGCCTTGTCGCGCAAGGAAAGCCGGGGGCTGCACTATTGCCAGGATTTCCCCTGGACGCTGCCGCGCGCGCTGCCTACCGTCATGACGCCGGAAGAAGGGTTCCGATGAAAACGGCCAGGCCCGCTGGGATGAGCGGGCCTGGATGCATGGGCGGCAAGAGTCGCGGCGCGTCCGCTGTCCGGAGACAGCGTCGCCTTAGACGATTCGCATCGAATAATCCACGGCCTGGATGTCCTTGGTCAGGCTGCCGACGGAAATCCGATCCACTCCGGTCAGGGCGATGGCCCGCACGGAGTCGTGCGTGATGCCGCCGGAAGCTTCCAGCAAGGCCCGCCCCCCGGTCAAGGCGACCGCGGCGCGCAGATCGTCCAGGGTGAAATTATCCAGCAGGACCGAAGCGGCTCCGGCGTCCAGGGCCTGACGCAGCTCATCCAGGTTTTCGACTTCGATCTGCACCGGCACGTCGTAGGGCAGGGCTTGCGCCGCCTTCAGCGCGGGCTGGATGCCGCCGGCCGCGGCAATGTGGTTTTCCTTGATGAGGACACCGTCGTACAGCGCCAGCCTCTGATTCTGGCCGCCTCCCACCCGGACCGCGTACTTCTGCCCCAGGCGCAGGCCGGGCAGGGTCTTGCGGGTATCCAGGATGGCGGCGCGGGTGCCGCTGGTCAGGTCCGCATAGCGGCGGGTGGCCGTCGCCACGCCGGAAAAAAGCTGCAGGAAATTCAAGGCCGTGCGCTCCGCCGTCAGCAGCGCGCGCGCGGGGCCGTGCAGCCGGCAGACGACGGAGCCCGGTTCCATCCAGTCGCCTTCCGCATACGCCCAATCCAGCAGGATCCGGTCGTCGACCCGATGCATGACGGCTTCGAACCAGGGGGCGCCGCACAACACGGCGGATTGGCGCACGATGACGCGGGCGGCCTCGACCTGCTGGTCGGGGATGAGCAGGCCCGTGACGTCGCCTGTGCCGATGTCTTCGGCCAGGGCCTGATCGATGTGAGCGTCGAACGCGGCCTGCAGGGCGGGGGAGAACGGCGCATGGGGATTGCGCAGGGTCGAGGGCGGGCGGCTGCTCATGCGGGGCCGACCTTGGCGAACAGCGCCTGTTCCCCGGCCAGATCGGGGCCGGGGCGCACCTGGCGGCGGCGCTCGGCGGCGAAATCGAGCATCCGGTCGATGCAGACCTTGGCCCGAAGGCCCAGGGCGGCATCCAGATGGACTTCGTTGTGGCTGAATTCCAGCGCGTCGGCAATGCCTTTCAGGGAATTCATGGCCATCCAGGGACAGTGGGCGCAGCTTTTGCAGGTCGCTGATTCGCCCGCGGTGGGCGCGGCGATGAAGGTTTTTCCGGGGGCGGCCAGCCGCATTTTGTGCAACAACCCCTGGTCGGTGGCGACGATGAAGGTCGTGGCGGGAAATTCCGTGACGGCGGCCAGCAGGCGCGAGGTGGAGCCGACGACGTCGGCCAGGGCGACCACCGGCGCAGGCGATTCCGGATGCGCCAGGATCAGGGCGCCGGGATGCTCCTTGCGCATGAGATCCAGCTCGATGCCCTTGAATTCGTCGTGCACGGTGCACGAGCCCTGCCACAGCACCATGTCTGCGCCGGTCTGGCGCTGGATGTACGACCCCAGGTGGCGGTCCGGCGCCCAAAGGATCTTTTTCCCCTGGCGGTGCAGTTCGGCGACGATGTCCAGGCCGATCGAGGAAGTCACCATCCAGTCGGCCTGAGCCTTGACCGCCGCGCTGGTGTTTGCATACACGACGACGGTGCGATCGGGATGCCGCGCCCGGAACTGGGCGAAGGCGATCGGGTCGCAGCCCAGGTCCAGCGAACAGGTGGCGTCCAGATCCGGCATCAGAATGCGTTTTTCAGGGCTGAGGATCTTGGCGGTTTCGCCCATGAAGCGCACCCCCGACACCACCAGGGTCCGAGCGGCATGATCGCGCCCGAAGCGGGCCATTTCAAGGGAGTCCGATACGCAGCCGCCGGTTTCCTCGGCCAGATCCTGGATGTCGGCATCCACGTAGTAGTGCGCCACCAGCACGGCGTTGCGCGACGCCAGCAGGGCGCGGATGCGGGCTTTCTGGAATTCGCGTTCTTCGGTGGAAACGGGCGGGTTGACCCGGGCCCAGGCTTGCGCCGGGCTGAGGGTTCCCCCGACCATGTCCGGCTGATCGAATTCAACGATTCGTGTACCTGAAGACATGATGAATGAGAGCTTGAAAAGACGGGGTAAAGCTAGGAATCATACGACAAAGCGATGGTACATGCCGGTAATGTCCTTATGACTCGCACCGGCCCCGCACGCCATATCCTCTTGCGCATATCAAGGATTAGGGATTTCCCCAGGGGAGTGTCTATACTGGTGATAGTCAACCGAATGCGGGTTCGCCATGACACTCTTCAAGCTGGAACAGTCTCCTGTCTTGTATTTCGCGGACTTCGTCCTGTATCCGGCTGCGATCATCAGCGGGGTGGGGGTGCTGCTGTGGCGGGGCGCGGGCCCCGCCTGGGCCCTGCTGCTGGCGGCGGTCCTCGGCTTTCTGGCCTGGAGCCTGATCGAGTACGGGCTGCATCGGTTCGTGCTGCATGGCCTGCAACCGTTCAAGCGCTGGCACGAAGAGCATCACCAGCGCCCCTTCGCCCTGATCGGCACATCCACGCTGGTCAGCCTGTCCTTGCTGGGCCTGCTGGGCTTCTTGCCGCTGTCGCGGCTCCTGGGCCCCTGGATCGGTCTGTCGGCGACTCTGGGAGTCGGGACGGGGTACCTGCTCTACGTCCTGGTTCATCACGCCACGCACCATTGGAAAGCCGAGCCCGGTTCCTGGATGCACGCGCGCAAACGCGATCATGCGCTCCATCACCGGCCCGGCGCCCACGGCTGGTACGGGGTGACGACGTCATTCTGGGATCGGGTATTCTTGACCGACCGGAACCGCTGATGAAGATTCCGCCAAATCCTTCGCCCTCACTGACCAGGAGCACGTTTCATGTCTGATTCCCTGATGCTGTATACCGATTCCCGCTTCATCAGCCCCTATGCCATGTCGGTATTCGTCGCGCTGGCGGAAAAGGGGGTGCTGTTTGAAATGACGCCGGTCGACCTGGGGCGGGGCGATCAGCGCGCGCCCGGGTATGTCGAGCTTTCCCTGACCGGCAAAGTGCCTGCATTGGTTCAGGGGGATTTCGCCCTGGCCGAGTCATCAGCCATCGTCGAGTACGTCGACGAGGCCTTCCAGGGCCCCGCGCTGTACCCGCGCGATGCGCGCCAACGGGCTCGCGCCCGCCAGATCCAGGCCTGGGTGCGCACGGATTTGGCCGCGCTGCGCCAGGAACGCTCATCCGAGATCCTGTTCAGCCGGCCGGCCCAGCCGTTGCCGGCCCTGACTCCGGCCGCGTCGCAAGCGGCGGAAAAACTCCTGTCGGTGGCCGGGCGGCTGGTGCCGCAGGCCGGCAAGCACTTGTTCGGCGCCTGGTGCATCGCCGATTTCGAGCTGGCCTTCATGCTGAATCGCCTGGTTTCGGGCGGCGACCCCGTCCCCCGGGTCCTGGAGGATTACGTCCACGAGCAATGGGGCCGGTCTTCCGTCCAGCGCTGGGTCGGCTTCCATGAACGGCAGCAGGCCTGAACGCCGTCGTCCAGGCACGCGGTTGAAAGGGGCGCATGGTTCATGCGCCATGCCCCCCGAAGGTATATTGCTTTGCATATCAATAATAAGAATATTTCATCGATAAAAGCATACTTTCCCGTCTTTTTATCCCTAAACTATTCAGCAGTCCGATATCGCATGGCAGCGGCACGCCAAGGGCTCCGGCCCCTCGCGCTCCCCACCCCCGCTGCTCGATAACGAGCCAGGAGACTGCATGAAATACCATCACCATGAATACGTGTCCCGCGACCCGCGGATACAGGACCCGGCAGGGACCGGCATCAACCGGCCGGACGATCCGCCCGACGAGGTCGATGTGCTGATTGTCGGAGCGGGACCGGCCGGCATGATCGCCGCCGCCCAGCTGTCGCAGTTCTCCGGCGTCAACACGCGCATCGTCGATCGCAGGGCTTCCCGACTGGAAGTGGGGCTGGCCGATGGCATGCAGAAGCGCAGTCTGGAGACCTTCGATGCCTTCGGCTTCGCCGAACCGCTGATGGCGGAAGCCTGCCATGTGACGGAAACGGCCTTCTGGAAACCGGACCCGGCGTCTCCTGAGCACATACACCGCGTCTCCCGCCTGGACGAGGACCCCAACAAGGTCAGCGAATATCCGCACCTGACGGTCAATCACGCCCGCGTGCTGGATTATTTCGCCGAATTCATGGCGCATTCGCCTACTCGGATGAAACCGGATTACGGCCTGGAATTCCAGGGACTGACCATCGCGCCGTCGGGCGATCACCCGGTCGAGGTCAAGCTGGCATACAGCGCAGGTCCGAAAGCAGGGCAGGAGCGCACGATCCGCGCCAAATACGTGATCGGCTCGGACGGCGCCCACAGCGGCGTGCGCAAGGCTCTGGGATGGCGGCTGCAGGGAGAATCCGCCAATCATGCCTGGGGCGTGATGGATATCCTCGCCGACACGAACTTTCCGGACATCCGCGTGAAATGCGCCATCCAGTCCGAATCCCACGGCAATATTCTGCTCATTCCGCGCGAGGGCGGGTTTCTGTTCCGCCTGTATGTCGATCTCGGGGATGTGGGGGCCGGCGACCAGGGCGCAATCCGCCGCACGCCCGTCGAGCAGACCATCGCCCGGGCGCAACAGATCTTCCACCCCTATCGCCTGGACGTCCGCCATGTGGCCTGGTACAGCGTCTACGAAGTCGGACACAGGCTGTGCGAGCGTTTCGACGATGTGCCGCAGGATCAGGTCGGACGCCGGATGCCCCGGGTGTTCATCGCCGGCGACGCAGCCCACACCCATAGCGCCAAGGCCGGGCAGGGGACCAATGCCTCCATGCAGGACGGCTTCAACCTGGGCTGGAAGCTGGGTCACGTCCTGGAAGGCAGAAGCCCGGAGACGCTGCTGGCGACCTATTCGGCCGAGCGGCAGAAAATCGGCCGGGACCTGATCGATCAGGACAAGCACTGGGCCGCCCAGATGGCCAAGGCTCCGGAGGATTTCGCCAGCCAGGCCGAGTTCGAGGAAGCCTATTTGCGGATCAACGAGTTCGCGCAGGGTTTCATGACCCGATACGAATCCTCCATGATCACCGCGACGGCGCAAGACCAGGCCCTGGCCACGGGATTCCCCATCGGCAAGCGCTTCTGGTCGGCCGAGGTGATGCGGGTCGCGGATGCCAATCGCCGCCATCTGGGCCACGAAGCCAAGGCCGATGGACGCTGGCGTCTGTACGTCTTCGCCGACGGCGCATCGCCGGGAGAGGACTCGCCGGCAGCTGCGCTGGGGCGTTGGCTGGCGCAGTCCCCCGAATCGCCGATTCTCCGGTTCACGCCGGCGGGGGCGGACGAAAACGCCAGGTTCGACATCAAGATCATCTATCAGCAGAACCACACGCAGATCGACATCGGTCAAGTTCCGGCCGTTTTCACACCTCGCATGGGCCCCTATCGCCTGGCGGATTATGAAAATATCTACGCGGCTCTGCCGGAGACTGATATCTTTGATCTGCGCGGAATCGACCGGCGCGGCGCGCTGATCATCGTGCGCCCTGACCAGTACGTCGCCAACGTGCTTCCCTTGGGCGCGACGGAGCGCCTGGCGGCATTCATCCGGGCCATTGCTTTACCCCAACGTTAAAACCAGAAAACAGGAGACAAATCATGAAATTCGGCATGAAGCTGGGAGCCGTCGCACTATCCATGAGCGCGGCGCTGAGCGTCGGCGCTGCCCAGGCGAAAGACCTTACGGTGGGCCTGGTCCTGTCGGTGTCGGGGCCGTTCGCCGACTACGGCAGGCAGATCCAGAACGGCATCCACCTGTATATGGCGGAACACGGCGACACGGTGGCGGGCCGCAAGATCAAATTGATCGTCAAGGACGATACCGGCATCGCGCCGGCGGTGGCCAAGCGCCAGGCGCAGGAACTGCTGATCAAGGACAAAGTCGACATCCTGGCGGGATTCGATCTGACGCCGAATGCTTTTTCCGTCGCCCCGCTGGCGACCGAGGCCAAGGTGCCGATGATCGTCATGAACGCGGCCACCTCGTCCATCACCGAAAAGTCGCCCTACATCGCCCGCGTGTCGATGACCTTGCCGCAAAGCTCCTGGGCCATGGCCCAGTGGGCCTACAAGAACGGCATTCATTCGGCCTACATCCTGGTGGCGGATTACGGCCCCGGCCACGATGCGCAGGAACAATTCAAGAAGACGTTCACGGCGCTGGGCGGCAAGATCATGGGCGAAGTCCGCACGCCCGTCAGCACGGCGGATTACTCGCCCTTTCTGCAGCGCGTGAAAGACATCAAGCCGGCGGCGCTCTTCTTCTTCGTGCCGCCGGGCAGCTCCATGGTCTCGCTGATCAAGAACTTCCGGGAACTGGGGCTGGACAAACTGGGCATCAAAGCCATGGGGCCGGGCGACATGACGGATGAAAATTCCCTGCCGGCGCTGGGCGACGCAGCCCTGGGCATGATCACGGCCTTTCATTATTCGGCCGCCCACGATTCGCCGCAAAACAAGGCGTTCGTGGCCGCCTACGCCAAGAGCTTCCCGGGCGACGCCCCGAATTTCATGTCCATCGGCGGCTACGACGGCATGCAGCTGATCTACAAGGCCCTGGAAAAGACCAACGGGGACGCCGGCGGCGATGCCTTCATGGCAGCGGTCAAAGGCATGAAATGGGAAAGCCCGCGTGGTCCGGTGGAGATCGATCCCAATACCCGCGACATCATCCAGAACGAATACATCCGCAAGCTGGAACGCGTCGACGGCACGCTGCAGAACGTCGAATTCGACACCTTCAAAGCGGTGAAAGACCCGGGAAAGCAGGGCTGATGACAGCACTGGCGCTCCATCCGGGAACGCGCATGGATACGGTCGCGACGAGCCATGGGATCTGACTGGACCGACCGCGTCCGCCTGCGCCACCTGAGGTTCCTGCTGAGCCTGGCGCAGACGCGCAACCTGAGCCATTCGGCCTCGGCCCTGCACACCACGCAGCCAGCCCTGTCCAAATGGCTCAAGGACCTGGAAGCCGATATCGGCCTGACGCTGTTCGACAGACACGCCCGCGGCCTCACGCCCACGCCGCACGGCCAGACCCTGATCGATCACGCCCGGCGCATCGAGGCGCAGCTGGATCGCGCCGCCGCCGACATGAAGATCCTCAGCGAAGGCGGGGCGGGGCACGTCGCACTGGGAGCTTCGGGGGTGGCCGCCACGGAAGCCGGGCCGTTGTCGGTTCTTGAGATGGCCGCCCGCATGCCGGAATTGCGCATCGATCTGGTGGAAGGCTCCATGGACCTGCTCCTGGGGCAGTTGGCGCAGGGAGATCTGGATATTGTCCTTGGCCGCACGGTCGAGGTGCCCGAAGACCTTCCTGCCTTCAATACGGAAGTTCTTTACACGGAGCCCGTCGATCTGGTGACGCGGTGCGACCACCCTCTGCTGCGACAAGCCGAGATCGGCTGGGGCGACGTCCAGCAATACCAATGGATCGTCTGGCCCAAAGGTTCGCCGATCCGCAAGGCGCTCGAAGACGCGCTGGCGGCTGCGGACCGCAGGCTGCCGTCGAACTATATCGAATCCAATTCCGTGATCGCCAATGTGACCCTGTTGAACAACAGCGATGTGATTGGCACAGCCTCGCATCGGTCCGCATTGATCCTGTCCGACATGAACATGTTGCGGATTCTGCCGCTCAGGCCGCAAGGGACCGGTTCGGTCTCGCTGTACTGGCGCAAAAACGAACGATTGCCGAAATCCGTGGAGCAGGCGCTGGACTGCATCCGCTGGGTGATCGAAACGGGCGAAAGCACCGCCCGCACAACGCCGGATACCGGAAGCGCTTCCTGAGCCTGGTTTCGTCCGGGTAGCGTTGATGCATTTTAGACTTTACATAATACACATTATGCGAATTAAAGAGTGGACGGAGGCGGCGGGACTCTGACCATTTCCCAGCCCGGGAACAGCTCCCGGAATCTCCCATTGATCGACCACGACCTCCGAACGGATCAAGGTAAGATGCTAAGTCTCCCCGTCCTTCCGCCAACACCGTCCATCGTCATGCGCATGAATCCCTCGACCCTGATCGGCATTGTCGCCAGCATCCTGCTGCTGGCCGTGGTGCTGGTGTTTTCCGCCGAAGATCCGCAACTGTTCATCGATTTGCCTGGGCTGGGCATCGTGCTGCTGGGCACGGCCGCGGCCACCTTCATCGCTTATCCGCTGCGCGAGGTCATGCGCGTCTTCGGCCTGATCCGCAGCGTCGTGCATCACGAACAGCTCCATGTCGAGCGCGACCTCGAAGACCTGGTCCAGGTTTCCAAGATCTGGATGCAAAGCGATATCCGGGCCGTCGAGCAGGCGCTGGAAAAAGTCTCCAACCCCTTTCTGCGCAGCGGCGTCCAACTGGTCATCGACAATGTCCCGGAACCGGACATCATGGACCTGCTGCAATGGCGCATCGCCCGCATGAAAGCGAAGGAACACGCCGAAGCGCAGTTGTTTCGCGTCATGGCGGGCTTCGCCCCGGCGTTCGGCATGGTCGGCACGCTGGTAGGCCTGGTCAATCTGCTGTTCCTGCTGGGAGACGGCGACATCACGGCCATCGGTCGCCAGATGGCGCTGGCCCTGATGACCACGTTCTACGGGGTGCTGCTGGCCAACCTGCTGTTCAAGCCCATTGCCGTCAAGCTCGAGCGCCGCACGGAACAACGGCTGGTGCTGATGAACACCATCATGCAGGGCATTTCCATGATGAGCCAGAAGCGCAGTCCCGCCCTGATGCGCGAAACGCTCAAGGCCTTCGTGGCCGACGTGCGCGATGAAATCAAGGACAGCGAAGCCGCGCCTCGCGCGGAACAGGCTTCATGAGATCCGGCCCGCTTGAACTGCAGCCTGCCCGCGAGTTCGCGCAGCGCATGCACGAACTGGAAGCCGAGCTGCAACGGGCCCGCCGGGCCCAGCGCCGGCTGAAAGCCGATCCGGACGCCCCCTCGCGCTGGGGGCTGGAAAGCCGCGCCCCCGCTCAGCAGGAGGAAGGCTGGTTCCTGACCTACCTGGACATGATGACCCTGTTGCTGGTCGCCATGATCGTCATGCTGGCGTTTTCCGGGGGCATGATGCGGCACGGCGGGGAAGCCGCGGCAAAGCTGGCGCTTCATCCGCCGCTGGCCGCGCATCCGGCGCCGGACGCGGGCGCTCCCGCGCCCCCCGCTCCGGCGACGCCTCCGGGAGTCGAGGACCGCCCGGACGACATTCCGGCGCCGGAGGCCGCATTCCCCTACCCGGCGGCCCCGGCGGATGCATTCGAACAGTCCGCCTATCCGTCCAAGGCCGTGGCCGCCCTAGCCTCCGCCTATCCGACGCCGATGGATCTGGCCCCCAAGCGCCCTGTCGAAGCGGCTCCTGCTCCCGCAGCCGCCGCGGCACCGCCGCAAGCGGACGCCGGCGCAACGGTTCCCCCCACCCCTCCGGCACCGGCAAGCCCGCTCGTCGCGCCTGTCGTCACCGCCACGCCGGCGGCAGCGCCAGGCCCGGCGGTCGCTCCCGCGGCAGCCACGCATCCGGCGGAGCCGCCCCCGGCTCCGGCCGACAAGCCTGCCAATGCGCAATCGGAAGGCCAGTCGCTGGCAGCCGCCCTGCCTCTGGACGAACTGGGCAGCGAGGTCGAAGTCATCGTCAACAAACGGTCGGTCAGCTTGCGGATCAATAGCGAGATTCTCTTTGGCACAGGCCAGGCCGACCTGAGCCCGCACGGCCTGGCCGTGCTCAAGCGCATGGCGGAAGTCCTGGGCAAGGGAGGCTACGACATCATGGTCGAAGGCCATACGGATTCCGTCCCCGTGCGCAATAATGGCCGCTACCCGTCCAATTGGGAGTTGTCCAGCGCCCGGGCGGGCAGCGTGGTGCGTTATTTCCAGGCCAATGGCATCGACAAGGCGCACCTGAAGGCGGTCGGCTATGCCGATACCCGGCCGATCGCCAGCAACCGGGACGCCGAAGGCCGCGCCCGCAATCGCCGTGTGGAACTGGTGATCGAGAAGCCCGAGCCCGTAGCCGCCGGGGGGACGAAAAAAGCCGCGCAGACGGACGCGCCGCCTGCGGCTCCAAGGCCTTAAGTCACCGTTTGGCCAACCCGGGTACGGGCTGCCGCACCCCTCGGGAAAGACACAGGGGCTAATCCCTGGAAAAAGCCCGGCCCTGGAAATCGACCGTGATCAGATTGCCATCCAGGGCCCCCATCCCCGGCGCGTTCAGGGGCATGCCGGGAGCGGCGACCCCCGGCACGGAGGTGTCGGCCAACAGCTTGCGGACGACGGATGCCGGGACATGGCCTTCCACGATCTGGCCGCTGGATTCGACCCGGGCCGTATGGCAGGAAGCCAGGGCCATGGGCACGCCCAGACGGGACTTGACGGCCGCCATGTCGGCCGACGGGACCTCGCGCACCTCGAATCCCTCGGCGCGCATATGTTCGGCCCAGCCATGGCAGCAGCCGCAGTTCGGATCCTGGTAGACGGTGATGGCCTCGCCCGCCGTGGCATTCAGGCTCGACAGGGTGCCGGCGGCCAGCAGCCCGGCCAATACGAGTGATTTCATGCGCATGATTCCGTGTGTGATGAATAGTGCCTGCTTGGACGCGGGCAGGATGGATTTGGTTCCCAACGCCCGGACTCAGGTCTGCTCGAAGCGGTCGTAGCGGCGCTCGGTGCGGATTTCTTCATGCTGCACGCCCGTCACGTGGGCGGCAGGCGGCCCCTGCAGCAGCCAGGACAGCATCTGATCCACGGCGCCATGGGACCCTTGCAGCAATATCTCGACGCGGCCATCCGGCAGATTGCGGACCCAGCCGCCCAGTTTCAGTCCGTGCGCCTGACGCACGGTGGCGGCTCGGAACCCGACCCCCTGCACCTTGCCTTGAATGAAAACTGACAGGGTTTCGACGGTATCTGTAGGATGCAACGGTTTCATGAATGGCAGGGACAGGTTCGGAACATGCCAGTATCCCATATCCGGCATCGGCGGCAGGCCGACGCGCGCTTGACAGTCAGCGGATCGTGAAAGCTGGGGCGGGGAAAGCATGTTGATCTCCTGAAAGCCCGAGGACGCCGGCTCCTAGAATGTAACTGTTCATCGTGCCGGGCGGGCAACCTGCTTCGCGCCGCGGTCTGCCGGGCCAACCCTGCCGGGGCGTCCTATCCCGGGTTTCCTCACAGCAAAGGTACCGCCATGGGCATCCGTTCCTTATCCATCCGCGCCAAGGTCGTTCTGGCTTCCGCCCTGACAGTCGCCGTGGCCATGGTCCTGCTGGCGACAGCCAACGTCCTGTCGGCTCAGCGGACCGTCAAGGATCTGGTCGGGTCTCAGACCAACAGCCTGATCAAAAGCAATGCGCGGGAAATCGAAAGCTGGGCCCGCGACAAGACCGACATCCTGTCGTCCCTGGCGCCGGTCGCATTGTCGGACCAGCCCGAACCCTATCTCCAGCAGGCTCAGAAATCCGGCCGCTTCGTGCAGACTTACGTGGGGCGGCAGGACAAGCGGATGGTCACGAATGTGCCGCTGAACCTGCCCAAGGACTACGACCCGACCACCCGTCCCTGGTATGCCGATGCCGCCAAGGCCGGCACGCCCATCCTGACCGCGCCCTATCAGGATGCGGCATCGGGCTCCCTGGTGCTCAGCGTGGCGGTGCCGCTGCAAAAAGACGGCAAGACCCAGGCGGTCATCGCGGGCGACATCGGCCTGGACGACATCATCGCCAGCACACGGGCCTTGCGCCCCACCGAAAACAGCTTCGCCTACCTGGTAGCGGGCGACGGCAAGATCATCGCCCACCCCGACCCGCAGCTGACCCTCAAGCCGGCCACCGATGTTTTCCCGCGCTACGACGTCCAGCGCCTGCAGGGGCTCGCCGAGCATCCGGGGGAATTGGGCGACACCATCAAAGCCGGCCCCGCCTACTGGCTGTCGGCCACCCGCATCCAGGGCACCGATTGGACACTCGTAGTGGCGCTCAGTCAGGACGATGTGCTGGCCGGGGTGCGCCAGATGCGTTTGCAGGCCGTGGTCACCGGGGTGTTGATGATCCTGGTGGCGGCGGCAGTGCTGGCGGCCCTGATGCGCGCCCTGCTGCGCCGGCTGGGCAGCTTGAAAGACGCGCTCCAGGATATCGCATCGGGCGAAGGCGACCTGACGCGACGCCTGGATCAATCCGGGCACGATGAGCTCGCCCAGGTCGGGGCGTCCTTCAACCAGTTCGTGGACAAAATTGCCGGCACCTTGCGCAGCATCCGCCAGACCACGGATTCCGTGCACATCGCATCCGACGAAATTGCGGCGGGCAATACCGACCTGGCCCGGCGCACGGAAGGCGCGGCGGCCAGCCTGCAGGAGACCTCCAGTTCCATGGAGGAACTGTCCAGCACGGTCAAGCAGACGGCCGATGCCGGCAATGCGGCCGTCGCTCTGGCCAACAGCGCCCGAGACGCGGCCAATCAGGGGGGTGCCCTGATGGGACAGGTGGTCGAAACCATGCAGGCCATCAACGACAACGCCAGCAAGATCGGCGATATCATCGGCGTGATCGACAGCATTGCCTTCCAGACCAATATCCTGGCCTTGAACGCCGCCGTCGAAGCCGCCCGCGCCGGCGAGCACGGCAAGGGGTTCGCTGTGGTGGCGTCCGAAGTGCGCGCCCTGGCCCAGCGCAGCGCCCAGTCAGCCCGTGAAATCAAGGCGCTGATCGGCACCAATGTCACCCAGGTATCCCACGGCGGCGAACAGGTCCGCCAGGCGGGCGACGCAATGGACAAGATCGTGGCGGAGGTCCAGCGCGTCACGGACATCATCAACGAGATCAAGGTCGCCACCAGCGAACAAAGCCTGGGCATCAGCCAGATCGAAATCGCCGTCCAGCAGCTGGACGGGTCCACACAGCAAAACGCCGCGCTGGTGCAGGAATCGGCGGCGGCTGCCGACAGCCTGCGGGACCAGGCGCAGACGCTGGCGCGGGCGGTGGCGGGGTTCAAGCTGGATGCCGATACCCATGCCGTGGTCCAGGGAACAGCCGGCCGGCCAGCCCTGCCGGCGCCACGGCAATAGGCGCGATCCCCCTTTTTCCGGATGGGTTTTTGCCGAAATCGGTCATATCGACATAGCCCATCCATCGTTCTGTTTCATAGGCCCGCTACCTAGAATGACGTCATTGTCCACCGCCTGTCCGGCGGCGCCACTGACCCATTCGAGGCCCTCATGAGCAACCCCCAGCCGTCCATCCGCAAACATGCCGTGGTGATCATCGGCGCCGGCACAGGCGGCGCCGCCGTAGCCGCCCGCCTGCGCCGCAACCAGCCCGATCTGGATATCGCGGTGATCGAACCTTCCCGCCACCATGATTACCAGCCGGCCTGGACCCTGGTGGGAGGCGGCGCCTATCGGGCAGAAGACACACGCCGCAATCTGCACGATTGCCTGCCCGACGGCGTGCCCCACATCGCCCAGCGCGTGACCCGCCTGCTGCCCGACGAGCGCCAGGTCGAGCTGGACGACGACAGCCGGGTGGCTTACGACTATCTGGTGGTGGCCGCCGGCATCCAGGTCAACTGGAACGCCATCGACGGACTGGAGGAATCCCTGGGCAAGAATGGCGTGACCAGCAACTACCGCTACGACCTGGCTCCCTACACCTGGGAGCTGGTGCGTCAGTTCCAGGGGGGGGCGGCCATTTTCACGCAACCCGCCGGCGCGGTGAAATGCCCGGGCGCGCCGCAAAAGGCGCTGTATCTGGCAGCCGACCATTTCCGCCGCCACGGGATCAAACCAGCCAGCCTGCAATTCCGCTCCGGCGGCGCCTCCGTGTTCGGCATTCCGTTCTATGCCCAGGCTCTCGACAAAGTCATGGCGTCCTATGGGGCCGATCCGCATTACGGCCAGACACTGGTGCAGGTGCGCGGCCAGGATCGCATCGCCGTCTTCGAGTCGCTGGTCGATGGCCAGGCCGTGCGCGAGGAGGTTCCCTACGATATTTTGCACGTGGTGCCGCCGCAAAGCGCCCCCGACTTCATCCGTCAAAGTCCTCTGGCCGACGCCAACGGCTGGCTGGAAGTCGACAAACACACCCTGCGCCACCCCCGCTATCCGAATGTCTTCGGCCTGGGAGACTGCACCTCGACGCCCAACAGCAAGACGGCCGCCGCCATCAAGAGCCAGGCGCCGGTGCTGGCCAGCAATCTGCTCGGCGCCCTGCGCGGCGCCGGCAATGTGGAATCCTACGACGGCTATGCCGCCTGCCCCCTGACCACGTCGCGGGGCAAGGTCCTGCTGGCGGAATTCACGTACGGCGGCACGATCACGCCCAGCCTGCCGCTGGACCCGCGCGTGCCCCGGCGCTTCTACTGGTGGCTGAAGCGGTCGTTCCTGCCCTGGTTCTACTGGAACATCCTGATCAAGGGCCGGGGCTTGCCGGTCACGCATAAATCCCGGGCGTTCCCGGCCGGCGCGCCATCGGTCCAGCCCTGATGCACGGCGGACAGGATACCGGCCGCGGCATGGCGGCCGCCCTTTTCGCGCGGCGTTAATGGTATCGTTTCCAGAAGCTGCCCCAGGCCTCCAGGCCTGGGCCTCATTCACACGTCCTCAACTCAGAAACGGAGACCCCATGTCCGCATCCTCCCCTCGTCTGGCCTTGGTGACCGGCGCCTCCGCCGGATTCGGGCGAGCCATCGCCGCAGCCCTGTGCAGAGACGGCTGGACGGTCATCGGGGCGGCCCGCCGTGAAGACCGCCTGCGGGATGTGCGACAGGAACTGGGCGCAAGCTTCCATCCCCTGGAACTGGACGTCACCTCGCCGGCCAGCGTCGAACGCGCGGCGCTCCAGGTGGAAAAGGAATTTCCGTCCGGCCTGGACCTGCTGGTCAACAACGCAGGGCTTGCGCTGGGGGTCAAACCGGCCCAGCAGGCCGACGTGCAGGACTGGGAATCCATGATCCAGACCAACGTCATGGGCCTGAGCCGCATGGTCCATCGCTTCCTGCCGGACATGGTGGCTCGCGACCGGGGCCATGTGGTGAATATCGGCTCCGTCGCCGGCAACTACGCCTATCCGGGCGGCAACGTCTACGGCGCCACCAAAGCATTCGTCAAACAGCTCAGCCTGGGCCTGAGGGCCGACCTGCACGGCACGCGCGTGCGGGTCACGAATATCGAACCCGGCCTGGTCGGGGGGACCGAATTTTCCAGGGTCCGCCTGCATGGGGATCAGGCCCGCGCAGCGGCTGTGTACGAAAACGTCGAGGCCCTCCAGCCCGAGGACATCGCGGAAGCGGTCGTCTGGGCCGCCAATCAACCCGCCCGGGTCAATATCAACATCATCGAAATCATGCCGGTTGCGCAAAGCCTCGTCGGCACCCGGCTGCACCGGACGTCCTGAGATCGATCTGGACCCAGGCCAGACTGTTCAACAGGCATCAGCATTTACCCTTAAGGGCGTCTGGCCTATTGGGATCGTTTCAGGGCTCAAGCAATGGATATGCGGCTCTTGAACCATTTCGCTGCTTTATGGACAGTCCGCTGGTCCTAAAACTTCACTGCATCTGGACCTAGTCTCCCTGGGCAACTATGGGCACCATGAATGAACGCACGGCATGCCGGATCTAGCCACCAGCCCGGCGCCCTGCCCTTCAAAAATCAAGGAGACTACTGTGAACCCATTGTTTCGCCCCATCCGCAAACTAGCGGCACTCAGTATCCTGGCGGGCGCGCTGGGCCTGAGCGGCAACGCGCTGGCCGCCACCAAAGTGGTCGTCGGCTATCAACAGATCGTCGGCCCCTTCGTCAGCGCCATCGCCGACGGCAGTTTCGACAAGGCATTGAAGGAAGTCGGGTACGAGATCGACTGGCGCCAGTTCAGCTCGGCCGGCGACATTTCCAGCGCTTTCGCATCCCGTGACGTCCCCATCGGGGTGCTGGGATCGACCGGCATCACGGCCGCCGTCACGCGCGGCGTCAATATGGAGCTGTTCTGGATTCTGGACAATATCGGCAAGTCGGAGGCGCTGATCGCCCGCAACGGGTCGGGGATTGAAAAGCCCAAGGACCTGGTGGGCAAGAAAGTCGGCGTGCCGTTCGTCTCGACGTCCCACTTCCACCTGCTGGTGGCGATGAACGACATCTGGCGCATCAAGGCCGGTGACGTCCAGATACTGAACATGCAGCCGCCTCAGATCGTGGCCGCCTGGCAGCGTGGCGACATCGACGCCGCCTATGTCTGGCCCCCCGCACTGACCGAAATCGAAAAGACCGGCCACAAGATCACCGATTCCGAGGAAATCGGCAAGCAGAGCGTACCGACGTTCGACGGCATCGTGGCCGACAAGGACTGGGCCGCCAAGAACCCGAAGTTCATGGCGGCATTCACCAAGGTCCTGGCCCAGGCCTACCAGGGATTCGACGCCCGCAAAGGCTCTCTGACGGCCGATTCGCCTGAAATCAAGGGCATCGTCAAGATGATCGGCGGCGCACCGGCCGACATCGCCAGCGCCATGAACCTGCTGCTGTTCCCGGATGCCAAGGAACAGTCCTCGTCCATGTGGCTGGGGGGCGGCAAGGATGCCGGCGCCGTCAAGGCGCTGACCGCCAGCGCCGCATTCCTGAAAGCGCAGCGTCAGATCAACGCGCCTTTGGGCGATTATGCCCCGTTCGTGAACGCCACCTACGCCGAAGCTGCCGCCAAGGCCAGCCAGTAAACGGCGGGCCGCCCGCAGCGGCGGCCTGATCACCCATGAGGGCCGGCATTCGCATCCGCCCTCATCCGGAAGGCCCGCCGTGTCCGGCGGCGCCTTCCGGGCAGTACAAGGAGACATCATCATGACTGCGCCAATGGGCAATCTCAGTATCCGCAACGCCAGTGTCACCTACCCGTCCCAGAGATTCGGCGGCGCCGTCACTGCCTTGAAAAACGTCAATCTGGAAATCGCGCCCGGCGACTTCGTCGTCGCCCTGGGCGCATCCGGCTGCGGCAAGACCACCTTGCTGAGCGTGCTGGCGGGTTTCCTGACCCCCACCGAGGGCGAGATTCTGCTGGGCGGCCAACCGGTGCTGGGCCCCGGTTCGGACCGTGGCGTCGTCTTCCAGAAGCACGCGCTTTTGCCATGGCTCAACGTCATCGACAACACGGAATTCGGCCTCAAGCTGCAAGGCGTGTCCAAGGCCAAGCGCCACGAAATCGCCGCCCGCAACCTGGAACTGGTCGGTCTGGCGGATTTCCACAAACACATGATCTACCAGTTGTCGGGCGGCATGCAGCAGCGCGTGGGCATCGCCCGGGCGCTGACCTGCAACCCCGCCATGCTGCTGATGGACGAACCCATGGCGGCTCTGGACGCGCTGTCGCGCGAAACCATCCAGGAACTGCTGCTGGATGTCTGGGACCATACGCACAAGATGTTCTTCTTCATCACGCACAGCGTGGAAGAGGCTCTGTTCCTGGGCTCCAAGCTGGTCGTCATGTCCCCGCGCCCCGGGCGGATCACCAATACGTACGATCTGGATTTCAACAAGCGCTTCCTGGAAACCCGGAATGCGCGGGCCATCAAGTCCAGCCCGGATTTCATCAAGATGCGCGAAACCGTGCTGGACATCATTTACGGCGACGAACGCGAGGCGGGTGAGCCGGCGGAGTATCAACGTGCCTGAAACCACCCTGAAGCTCACCCAACGGAGCCCCATCATGTTTTCATCCAGAACAAAAAAGCGGCGCTCGGCGCAGCCCGGCAAGGTCTACGGCGCGCCCGGCGCCGGCTACAGCGGCCACATCAGCACGATGACGGCGCTGTTTCTGATCGGACTCTGGTTCCTGGTCACCGGCATGGGCTGGATCAAACCGATCTTCCTGCCCTCGCCCGTCGCCGTCTACGACAAGTTCGTCGAGGCCGTCACCATCGGCGTGGCCAATTCCACGCTGGCTCAACACACGATGGCCAGCCTGGGCCGCGTCATGGGCGCTTTCTTCCTGGCGCTGGTCACGGCGGTTCCCATCGGGATCCTGATGGGCGTGAACCGGGTGATGCGCGGGCTCTTCGACCCGATCATCGAGTTCTACCGCCCCCTGCCCCCGCTGGCCTACCTGCCGTTGGTCATCATCTGGTTCGGCATCGGCGAATTTCCCAAGATCTTCCTGATCTTCCTGGCCATCTTCGCACCGATGGCGATCGCCGCGCGCGCCGGGGTCAAATCCGTATCGATCGAACAGATCCACGCAGCCTACGCCATGGGCGGCAGCAGCCGGCAGATCATCTATCACGTCATCCTGAGAGCCGCTTTGCCCGAGATCTTCACCGGCATGCGCATCGGCATCGGGGTGGGCTGGACGACGCTGGTGGCGGCCGAAATGGTGGCCTCCGCGCGCGGCCTGGGTTTCATGGTGCTCAATGCCGCCCAGTACCTGGCCAGCGATACGGTCATCATGGGCATTATCGTCATCGGCTTTTTCGCCCTGGTCTTCGATATGCTGTTGCGCTACCTGGAGCGCGTTATGATCCCCTGGAAAGGAAAAGTCTAAAGGTTCGCACGCATGTCAGAGATCGGCCCCGTCAGTTCGGTTCAATGGTCGGCGTTATTCGAACGCGTCAACGATTACAACCTCAGCTTGCAGGGCCGCATCCGGCAGATGCTGGTGTCCGCCATCCTGGGCGGACACTTGCCGCCCGGCGCCGCGGTGCCGTCCAGCCGGGAACTTGGCCGCGCCCTGGGCGTGGCGCGCAACACCGTCGTTTTCGCCTACCAGCAACTGGTGGTCGAGGGCTACCTGGAATCCCGGGAACGCAGCGGCCATTTCATTGCCCAGGACCTGCCCACGAACCAGCCGCCACCGCCCGAACAGCCTGCCGGCGCTCCCTCGCGCAGCCAGACGGACTGGGACAGGCGCCTGGTCTTTCACCCATCCCGCCAGCGCAACATCATCAAGCCCGCCAATTGGCAGAGCATGCGCTACCCGTTCATCTACGCGCAATTCGACGCCAAGCAATTCCCCACGGCGGAATGGCGCGAATGCTGCATGCGTGCGCTCTCCGTGCTCGACATCCGCGTCTGGGCGCCGGATCTGATCACCCACGACGACCAGACCCTGGTCGACGCGATCCGCAACCAGGTCCTGCCGCGGCGGGGCATCTGGGCCGAAGCCGATGAAATCGTCGTCACCGTGGGAGCCCAGCACGCCCTGTACCTGGTGGCCAATCTCCTGATTCACAGCCACACCGTGGTCGGCATCGAAGACCCGGGCTACCCTGACGCCCGCAATATTTTCGCTCATCGCACGGAACGCCTGGTGCCGTTGCCCGTCGACGACGACGGCCTGTGCCTGTCGCCCATGCTGCAGCACTGCGACTATCTGTTCGTCACGCCCAGTCATCAGTGCCCCACCAATGCGACGCTGTCCATGGAGCGCCGAGTCGCCCTGCTGGAACTGGCCCGGCGCACCGACAGCATCCTGATCGAAGACGACTACGAGACCGAAAACAGTTATGACGGCCACCACTCGCCCGCTCTCAAAAGCCTCGACAAGCATGGCCGGGTCCTGTACATCGGCAGCTTGTCCAAAAGCTTCGCGCCCGGCCTGCGCCTGGGCTATATCGTGGCGCCCCGCGAACTGGTGGTGGAATTGCGCGCCTTGCGCCGGTTGATGCTGCGCCACCCGCCAGCCTATCTGCAGCGGGCCTTCGCCCTCTTCATCTCCCTGGGACACTATCACGCCCTGCTGCGCCGCTTATCGCTGGTCTATGCCGAGCGCGCCCAGGCGCTGCAGGCCGCCATGCGCGAATTCCTGCCGCAATTCCACGGCAAGCCCATTCATGGCGGCTCTTCCTGGTGGGTTCAAGGCCCGGACGATGTCGATACGGAACGCCTGGCCCAGGCTGCGTTGCAGGCGGGCATCGTCATCGAACCCGGCCACGTATTTCATCACCATGCGCATTCCAGCGACCGCAGCCATATCCGGCTGGGCTTTTCATGCATCGACAAGGACACCATCCCCGAAGGGATCCGCGCCTTGGCGGACGTCCTGAAAGCGATGAAATAACGCTGAAAAGCCGGCGGGCCTTGCCGCCGAAGAGATCGGGCGATCCAGCTCCCGCCTACCGGGAGCGTCGCCCATGACGCCTCCCGGCCAGGGACTCATGCCTATGCCGGCAAATGAGGGCGCTGCTTGCGAAAGGCGTTCTTGAGGATGATCTTGCCGTCCTTGAAGACCAGCAGATCCACCATATTGGCTTCGATGCGCGAGCCGTCTGTGGTGGTGCCCGTGAAAGTCGATTCCATGATGCCCTGATCGCCGCTGGCCCAGCACCGGGCGTTGCGCCATGCGGCATCCGGAATTGTCTGCCAGGCCGCTTCGAAGGCCTTGCGCACGGCGACCATGCCTTCATGGCGGGCGCCGCAGGCCAGGGGGCCCGCCACGCCCTCGAAGACGCACTCTTCATGCATGAATGACATCAGGGCCTCGATGTCGTGGCGGTTCCACGCATCGCCGAAGGCCTCGATGGTGCTTTGCAGGTCTTGCTGGGTCATGTCCGGGTCTCCTGTGTGCATCGGGATTGCGCCACGCGCGCGCCCCTGTCTGATACCCATACGGTAGGAGAGGATGCTCTGGAGGTCTAGGACCAGAAGAGACGTTTTCATGGCACCAGATCGGCCTCCGGATGTTTCTATGTCTGCCTAGACATGAAACGCTACGTTCCGATTTCAGAAATTTAATTTGACTTTTAAAAATCCATCAGTAGAATCTCAATTACGCAATAACGAGATCTGTCATCTCGATATTTGGAATCAAGAGATTCTTCGCCCCCCTTTTTGCATCCGCATACCAGGAGACAACACAATGACGACCGATACGCGCAAAGCCGTTCAAGGCCTGCAGGCCATGACCCCGTCCGAAGCTTTCGTCGAAACCATGGTGGCCAACGGCGTCACCGAAATTTTTGGCATCATGGGCTCCGCTTTCATGGATGCCATGGATATCTTCGCTCCCGCCGGCATCAAGCTGATCCCGGTGGTGCATGAACAGGGCGCGGGCCACATGGCCGACGGCTACGCCCGCGTCAGCGGCCGCCATGGTGTCGTGATCGGCCAGAACGGCCCCGGCATCAGCAACTGCGTGACCTCGATCGCCGCCGCCTACTGGGCCCACACCCCCGTCGTCATCGTGACGCCGGAAGCCGGCACGACCGGCATCGGCCTGGGCGGCTTCCAGGAAGCCAAGCAACTGCCGATGTTCCAGGAATTCACCAAATACCAGGGACACGTGACCCATCCGGCCCGCATGGCCGAATACACGGCCCGCTGCTTCGACCGCGCCAAATCCGAAATGGGTCCCACGCAGTTGAACATTCCGCGTGACTATTTCTACGGCCAGATCAAGGCCGAAATTCCCCAGCCCCAGGAACTGGATCGCGGCCCCGGCGGCGAACGTTCCTTGTCCGAAGCCGCCAAGCTGCTGTCCGAAGCCCGTTTCCCCGTGATCATTTCCGGCGGCGGCGTGGTGATGGCCGATGGCGTCGAGGCCTGCAAGGCCTTGGCCGAACGCCTGGGCGCGCCGGTGGTCAACAGCTACCTGCACAATGACTCGTTCCCCGCCAGCCACCCGCTGTGGTGCGGCCCTCTGGGTTACCAGGGTTCGAAGGCGGCCATGAAATTGATCCAGGACGCCGACGTGGTGCTGGCGCTGGGCACGCGACTCGGACCCTTTGGCACCCTGCCCCAGCACGGCATGGACTACTGGCCCAAGGAAGCCAAGATCATCCAGATCGACGCGGACAGCAAGATGCTGGGCCTGGTCAAGAAAATCACGGTGGGCATCTGCGGCGACGCCAAGGCCGCCGCCGAGGACCTGACCCGACGCCTGAAGGCGATGACGCTGGCCTGCGACGCGACCAAGGCCGAGCGGTCGGCGCGCATCCAGGCGGAAAAGGACGCCTGGGAACAGGAACTGGATTCCTGGGCCAATGAAAAGGATCCCTTCAGCCTGGACATGATCGACGAAGCCAAGGGCGAAACCCCCTTCTCCGGCGGCACCTACCTGCACCCGCGCCAAGTGCTGCGCGAACTGGAAAAAGCCATGCCGGAAGACGTGATGGTGTCCACCGACATCGGCAACATCAACTCGGTGGCCAACAGCTACCTGCGCTTTGAAAAACCGCGCAGCTTCTTCGCGGCCATGAGCTGGGGCAATTGCGGCTACGCCTTCCCGACGATCATCGGCGCCAAGGTCGCCGCCCCCCATCGTCCGGCCATTTCCTACGCGGGCGACGGCGCCTGGGGCATGAGCATGTCGGAACTCCTGACCTGCGTGCGCCACAACATCCCCGTGACGGCCGTGGTCTTCCACAACCGCCAGTGGGGCGCGGAAAAGAAGAACCAGGTGGACTTCTACAACCGCCGTTTCGTGGCCGGCGAGCTGGACAACCCCAGCTTCGCGGAAATCGCCCGCGCCATGGGCGCCGAGGGTGTCACCGTGGATCGCCTGGAAGATGTCGGCCCGGCCCTGAAAAAGGCCATCGACGCGCAGATGAACGACGGCAAGACCACGGTCATCGAGATCATGTGCACCCGTGAACTGGGCGACCCGTTCCGCCGCGATGCCTTGTCCAAGCCGGTCCGCCTGCTGGAAAAGTATCGGGACTACACCTGATCGCCGCCCCGGGAGCCGACTCATGCAAACACTGAATGCCCTGCTGGACGCCGCGCGGCGCCAACCCATGCGGATCGTTCTGTGCGAAGGAGACGACCCCCGGGTGCTGCAGGCCGCCCGGCGGGCGGCCGACGACGGCATTGCGCAAGTTCTGCTCGTGGGGGCCGATCCGGCCCAGGCGGGCGGCGCGGTGCGATGCATCGATCCGCAGGCTTCGGGATGGCTGGAGGCGTTCGCCGACACGCTGTTCCAGCTGCGTCGCCATCGCGGCATGACGCAGGATCAGGCCCGGGAGGCCGCGTGCCAGCCGCTGGTCTTTGCCGCCCTGATGGTCCAGGCGGGCCAGGCCGACGGATCCGTCGCCGGCGCGGTGCATACCACGGCGGACGTCGTGCGCACCGCCATGCAGGTGCTGGGCAAACGCCCCGGCGTGGAGACGGTATCCAGCTTTTTCATCATGATGCGCGATGAACCGTTTCCGTCCGGAAGCCAGGCCATGATCTTTTCCGATTGCGGGCTGGTCATCGAACCGTCATCCGAAGAGCTGGCGGAAATCGCGCTGGCGTCCGCCCATAGCGCCCGCGTCTTGCTGGACATCGAGCCGCGCGTGGCCATGCTGTCGTTTTCCACACGCGGCAGCGCCCACCATGCCGAAGTGGACAAAGTCCGGCGGGCGACCGAAATCGTGCGGGACCGCGCGCCCGATCTGGCGGTCGAAGGCGAAATGCAGCTCGACACGGCCATCGTGCCCGACATCGCCGCCCGCAAATGGCCCGGATCGTCCGTGGCCGGACAGGCGAACGTGCTGATCTTCCCCAATCTGGCCGCCGGCAACATCGGCTACAAGCTCAGCGAACGCCTGGGCCGCGTCACCGCCCTGGGGCCGCTGTTGCAAGGCCTGAGCAGGCCGGCCAACGACTTGTCGCGCGGCTGTTCGGCCGATGACATTTATCAGGTGATCGCGGTCACGGCCGTTCAGGCCCAACATCAAGCCGCGTGATCCCGCCCCCTACCCTCGCAGCAGCATCAGCGTCATCGACTCGGGTTCGATGACCGTCGCCCCGGTGAAGGGGCGATCGTAGGACGCGACCAGATACAGGGTTGCGCCGAAGCCCAACGAAAACAAGGCCATGGCCAGGATCATGGGGCGGCGCTGGGTAGCATGCAGTTCATAGATGACGCAAGCAGCCACGAACAACAGCACCAGCACGGCGGTCCATTTGGTCGGCATGACCCGGGTATTGGCGACCAGCAAACGCTGGTTGCGGGCGGATTCGACCTGTTGGGCATAGCGGCGCAGGTCCTTGGCGGCCTGCCCCATGCCGATCTGGTCCGCGCCGGCATCCCTGGCCTGCACGTCGATCTGGACCGACGTCTGTTCCAGCGCGTCCAGCAGGCTCTCGGCCTTGCCGCTGGCTTCCCCGCGAGCCATCAACGGCCATTCCTCTTCAACCACCTCGCGGATGTAATCGTTCGTCAGGCCGGTCACCTGCTCTCTGAGTTCGGCCGGCAAGTGCGCGGCGGTGCGCAACACGTCGGCCACCGCGATGGCCTCTTCTTCCACCGCCGTGCGCCCCTTGGTTTCCTGCCGCCAGACGTCGGACGCGACGAAGGCGATCACCAGGCCGGTGGGCAGCAGGATGCCCGACAGCATGGTGTTGACCATATTGGTCTTCTGGCGGTTCGGCCAGGCGATGCGTACCGCCACCATGCATACCGCGGCGGCGGCTGCCGTCAGGCCGACAATGAAGATACAGGCAATGAAAAGCGACCAGTCCTGCAGGTCATACATGAAATCAAACATCCCGGCCCCTTGTCCTGGTGCGTATGGTAGATTCTGTTCATGCGGCCTCGCGCGAGGGCAGGCCACATTATCACCGAATTCAGGCCGCTCCCCCAGGGGCTGTCCCCGAAGTTTGCCGATGGACGACACCATGCCGATAAAGCCTACTCTGCGCACCCGATCCCGCTGGACGATCCTGGCCGGCACGCTGGCGCTGGCCGCCTGCGCCAGCGGCCCGCAGGACAACCTGTCGTTGATACCCGCCCAGCTGGACCAGCAGACGCAACAGAGCGGCCTGTTCGCCCAGCCCGTGAAATGGACTGCGCAGCGTCCGGGGTGTTCGGGGGAATGCCCGAAGCTGGTCGTGGATTCCCTGGCGTTCCCAGGGCATCCGCGCCTGACGGACTTGGTGGACCATGCCCTGGCCGCCATGACCTGGCTCGACACCCAGCGCCCCGCCCCTTACGACACGATCCGCAGTTATCAGGATTACTTCTGGAAGACGGCCGGTCCGCGGGACGAAACGGATTTGACGGCCCGCGCCCGCTATCGCAACAACCGCCTGACAGTCGTCGAACTGGATGTGGGCCAATACCGCACGGGCATGGCGCATGGCATGTCGGGGTCGCAGTTCCTGAACTGGGACAATCAGACCGAAAAGGCGCTGACCATCGATAACCTGCTGGCATCAGGAGCTCGTCCGGCCTTTGATGAGGCCCTGAAAAAGGCCCATGACCGCTGGCTGCGGGACCACGGCGACGCCGTCCAGAGCCTGGACAATTTTTCCCGCATGTGGCCGTTCGTATCCAGCGACAACATCGGCCTGACGGATCAGGGCGTCGTCGTCAAATACCAGCCGTACGAAATCGCCCCCTATGCCTGGGGACAGCCCGAACTCCTGATCCCCTACCCGCAATTGCAAGGCATCCTGCGCCCGGCCTTCCTGCCGCCCCAGCCCTGATGTCCCGCCTTGCGGGGGCGCCCCCGCAAGGCATACGCATATATCAACGCTGCATTATGCGCATCCTTCATATCGTTTGACGAAACGATTCGTTCGGTCCCGGGAAAGAACTCTTTAAGCTGAGGTCTCGATTCACCTGACGACGAGGCGCTTTCCATGCGATTCCGATTGCTGCTTTCCCTGGCAGTCACCTTGAGCCTGACGGGCGTGGCCCACGCCGCCGCCCTCACGCTGCTGAATGTCTCCTACGACCCCACGCGCGAACTGTATCAGGCCTACAACCAGGCGTTCGCCCGCTACTGGCAGGACAAGACCGGCGATCAGGTCACGATCCGCCAATCGCACGGCGGGTCCGGCAAACAGGCGCGGTCCGTCATCGACGGTCTGCAGGCCGACGTCGTGACGCTGGCGCTGGCGCCGGACATCGACGCGATCGCGGCGCATGGCGCCATCCGCCCGGATTGGCAATCGCGCCTGCCCGGAGGCAGCGCCCCCTACACGTCCACCATCGTATTCCTGGTGCGCAAAGGCAATCCGAAAGGCATCCACGACTGGAACGACCTGATCCGGCCCGGCGTTCAGGTCATCACGCCCAACCCCAAGACATCGGGCGGCGCCCGCTGGAACTACCTGGCCGCCTGGGGCTATGCGCTGCGCCAGCCGGGAGGCAGCGAAGCCACGGCACGGGCATTCGTCAGCCAGCTCTACCGCCATGTGCCGGTGCTGGATTCCGGCGCCCGAGGGGCGACCACGACCTTTGTCGAACGGGGCATCGGCGATGTCCTGCTGGCCTGGGAAAACGAGGCGCTGCTGGCGATTCAGGAACTCGGGCCGGACAAGGTCGACATCGTCGTGCCTTCCATCAGCATCCTGGCCGAACCGCCCGTCGCGGTGGTGGACAAGATCGTCGACGCTCGGGGCACCCGCGCGGTGGCGCAAGCCTATCTGGAATACCTGTATTCCGAAACGGGCCAGGAGATCGCCGCGCGCCATGGCTACCGGCCCACCTCGCAGGCGGTCGCCGAGCGGCATGCGCGGGAATTCCCGCCGGTATCGCTTTTCAGGCTGACCGACGTGGCCTCCAACTGGGCCGAGGCGCAGAAAACGCATTTTGCCGATGGCGGTCTGTTCGACCAGATTTATCTGCCGGGCGGACAGTAGGATCATGGCTGCTGCTCCATTCGCCCTGCCCGGTCCGGGCCGCCCGGTCCTGCCCGGCCGCAACCTGACGCTGGGCCTGACCCTGAGCTATCTGGGCCTGATCGTGCTGCTGCCTTTGTCGGCCATCCTGCTCAATGCCTCGACGCTGGGGGCCGAGGCATTCTGGCGGGCCGTCACCGCGCCCCGGGTCGTGGCCTCGTACCGGCTCAGCTTCGGCGCCGCCCTGGCTGCGGCGGCCGTCAACGTGATCTTCGGCGGCATCGTCGCCTGGGTGCTGGTGCGCTACCGTTTTCCCGGCAAGCGCCTGATCGACGCGCTGGTGGACCTGCCCTTCGCACTGCCCACCGCCGTGGCCGGCATCGCCCTGACCGCGCTGTATGCGCCCAATGGCTGGCTGGGCGGCCTGCTGGCGCCCCTGGGCATCCAGGTGGCCTTCAAGCCCCTGGGTGTCGTGGTCGCGCTGGTCTTCATCGGCCTGCCTTTTGTCGTGCGCACGGTCCAGCCGGTGCTGGAGGACATGGCCGCCGAATACGAAGAAGCGGCCAGCAGCCTGGGCGCCTCGCGCTGGCAGGTTTTCACCCGTGTCGTGTTCCCGACCATCCTGCCGGCCCTGCTGACCGGATTTGCCCTGGCGTTCGCCCGGGCGGCCGGGGAGTACGGCTCGGTCATTTTCATTGCCGGCAACATGCCCATGGTGTCCGAAATCACCCCCCTGCTGATCGTCACCAAGCTGGAACAGTACGACTACGCGGGCGCCACCGCCATTGCCCTGGTCATGCTGAGCATTTCCTTCGTCCTGCTGCTGGCCATCAACCTGCTGCAAGCCTGGGTGCGCAAGCGCTCGACCGGACGCACCGCCTGACAGGATACTCGTCCCCATGACTGCCATTGCCCTTCCCCATCCGACCGGTCTCGGCGCGACCGCGCAACTGAACGCCGAAGGCCGGCTCGTGCGCGGCATCCTGATGGGTGTCGCCTGCGTTTTTCTGACCTTGTTCCTGTTCATTCCGCTGCTGGCCGTCTTTCATGAGGCGCTGGCCAAGGGATGGGCGGCGTGTGTGGCCGCCATTGCCGATCCCGATGCGCTGGCGGCCATCCGACTCACGCTGACGGCGGCCGCCATCGCCGTCCCCTTGAATCTGGTGTTCGGCGTGTGCGCGGCCTGGGCGGTCACCCGCTTTGAATTTCGCGGCAAGCAACTGCTGATCACCTTGATCGACCTGCCCTTTTCGGTGTCCCCCGTCATTGCCGGACTGATCTACGTGCTGTTGTTCGGCGCTCAGGGCTGGTTCGGACCCTGGCTGCAGGCGCATGACATCCAGATCCTGTTCGCCGTGCCGGGCATCGTGCTGGCCACCATCTTCGTCACCGTGCCGTTCGTGGCCCGTGAACTGATTCCATTGATGCAGACCCAGGGCAGCGACGAGGAAGAAGCCGCCATCGTCCTGGGGGCATCGGGCTGGCAGGTGTTCTGGCACGTCACGCTGCCCAATATCCGATGGGGGCTTTTTTATGGCGTGATCCTGTGCAATGCCCGCGCCATGGGTGAATTCGGCGCGGTGTCGGTCGTCTCCGGCCATATCCGGGGGCTGACCAACACCCTGCCCCTGCACGTCGAGATCCTCTACAACGAATACAACTTCGCCGCCGCCTTCTCGGTGGCGTCCCTGCTGGCGTTGCTGGCGCTGCTGACGCTGGCCCTGCAATCCCTCGTTCAATGGCGACTGCGCGCCCAGACCGCCCGCGTCGCATCGGAGTCTCTCTCATGAGCATCGAAGTCCGTCACATCCACAAGCAATTCGGCGCGTTCACGGCGCTGGACGATGTATCCCTGGCCTTCCCGGACGGCCGGCTGACCGCCCTGCTGGGGCCTTCAGGCTGCGGCAAGACCACGTTGCTGCGCATCATCGCCGGGCTCGAGCACCCGGACCGGGGCCAAGTCCTGCTGGAGGGCCAGGATGCCTCCCGCACGCACGTGCGCCAACGCCAGGTCGGATTCGTCTTTCAACACTATGCATTGTTCAAGCATATGACGGTGTTCGAGAACGTGGCCTTCGGCCTGCGGGTCAAGCCGCGCCGGGAGCGCCCGAGCGAACGCCAGATCCGCGACAAGGTCATGGGGCTGCTGGAGCTGGTGCAACTGGCATGGCTGGCCGACCGCCGGCCCGCCGCCTTGTCGGGGGGACAGCGCCAGCGCATCGCTCTGGCTCGCGCCCTGGCGGTGGAGCCGCGCGTGCTGCTTCTCGACGAACCCTTTGGCGCCCTGGATGCCAAGGTCCGCAAGGAACTGCGGCGCTGGTTGCGCCGCCTGCATGACGAACTGCAGATGACCAGTCTGTTCGTCACGCACGATCAGGAAGAAGCGCTGGAAGTCGCCGATGAAGTCGTCATCATGAATCAGGGCCGGGTGGAACAGGCCGGGACTCCGCAAACGGTCTATGACCAGCCGGAAACCGCCTTCGTCTATGGTTTCCTGGGACATGTGAATCTGTTTCAAGGACGTGTGCGCGACGGCCGGCTGCACACCGGCGGCGCGGCTCTGGACATGCCGGGGCTGGACGGCGCAGCCGATGCGCCCGGCACCGCCTATGTCCGGCCGCATGACATCCAGATCGAGCCTTGGCCGCCCGCCGGCCAGCCGCCCGCGCACCGGAAGGGGCTGCTGGTCGATCTGCAGCGGGCCCATGCATTCGGGCCGCTGGCCCAGTTGGAGCTGCGGCGTGAAGACACACAGGAAATCATCGAGGTCGTCATGCCCAGCCAGGAATTCGACCGGATCCGCGCGCAAGGCCATCGGCGCTTCATCGCCCGGCCCCGTCACGCGCGGGTTTTCCTGAGTTAACGTCCCTGCGGGGTATCCTCGAAGCGCCCCAGGTCGAAATAGCGTGAAAAAGAGGATTTGTCGCCTCCGGTCCCGGCCTGGCCGGACCCGCCCGGAGCGGGCGCAGTTGCGGGCGCGGCACCCTGCCCGGCGGCATCGGGCGCGACGGGCGACGCCTGCACGTCCTGCGGGCCGGTGGTCTGACCCTGCCGGCGGCGCTGCTCCACCTGCTTCGCCACCGCCGTCAACTGCGCGGCCAGCCGCGTGTGGTTGCGCTTGAGCGCCCAGTCGGCTGCCGTTTCACGCGCCTCATTGAACATGGTCGGGTCCGCGCCCTGCGACAATAGAAGCTGCACGATGTCGGGCTTGCCCGACAGGGCGGCCATCATCAGGGGCGTGGTGCCGTCCGGCCCCGGGGCATTGACGATCGCGCCCCAGTCGATCAGCAGCCGGGCCGTATCGACCTGGCCCTTGGACGCCGCATAGTGCAGCGGCGTCCACCCCAGGCGGTTGACCTGGGCGCCGGCCTGGATCAGCCCGGCGGCCCGCTCGTTCTGCCCCAGGATGCACAAATACATCAGAGCGGTTTCGTCATGGGCGTTGGGTTGATCGACTTTCACACCCGGGGCGATCCGCAACACATCGAAGACACGCCAGGATTGTTCCCGGGCCGCCTGCGTCAGCGCCGGGTTGCCCAGGGAATTCACCGCATTGGGATCCACGCCGCGCAACAGCATGCTCTGGACGGTGGACACATCATCGCGGCGGATGGCGGACCACCAGTCCGCCGTCGGCGCCTGGCGGGCCTGGGCCGCGAAGGCGCACAGCAGGCCGCTCAGCAGGAACGCGGCCAGCCACAGCCCCGACAACCGGCGGCCTGAAAACGAACAGACCCGCCCGGCCGGGCTGGTCTCTCTGAAAGGCGCTATCTTGCAATGGGACCGCATGGCGGAAACCTCCGTCAGAAAATATCGGTGTGCCGGACAAAGATCCGCTGGCCGCCCGGACTCTTGCCTCGGGCGCGCGCCAGGCTCTATCGCTTGATTTTGTTGAACAACGCGAAGTAGTTGTCCGTCGTGCTCTGTTCGATGACGGACACCGGCACGCCGCGCAATTCAGCGATCTTTTCCGCCACGTGTATGACTTTGGACGGGTCGTTCAGCTTGCCGCGGTACGGCACCGGCGCCAGATAAGGGGAATCGGTTTCGATCAGCATGCGATCCAGCGGAACCTTGCGCGCAACGTCCTGCAGGGATGCGGCGTTCTTGAAGGTCACGATGCCGGAAAAGGAAATATAGAACCCCAGATCCATGGCGGCCCGGGCTACGTCCCACGATTCCGTGAAGCAATGCATCACGCCGCAGTCGGCCTGCTCCTCGCGCATCAGGCGGATGGTGTCGTCGGCCGCCGAGCGGGTATGGATGATCAGCGGCAGGCCCGTCCGGCGAGCGGCCCGGATGTGCACGCGAAAGCGGTCCCGCTGCCAGTCCAGCGGTTCGGGCAGTCGATAATAGTCCAGGCCGGTTTCACCGATGGCCACGACCTTGGGGTGAGCCGCCCGGGTCAGCAGATCGTCCAGCGTGGGCTCCACGGTATCGGCGTCTTCCGCATCATTATCCGGATGCACGCCGACCGAGGCATGCAGGTGGGGGTGCGCCTCCACCAGGGTCATCAGGCCCGGCCAGTCGCGCAGGTTGACGCTCACCACCAGCGCATGCTCGACCTGGTTGGCGCGCATGCGCGCCAACACATCGGGCAGCTGGGCGGTCAGGTCGGGGAAATTCAAGTGGCAGTGGGAATCGACGTACATACGGTGGCAACATCAAGGTTGGCGGCCTGGCGCAGGACGCACGGCCTGCAGCAGACGCTGGGCGGCATAATCGCCCAACAGTTTAGGGTTCAGGGGATGCTGGGCCAGGCGGCGCTGCTCCTGCAGCCATTGGCCGGCCTGGGCCAGGACCCTGGCATCCAGGGCGCGGGCAATCCGCTGTATGTCCCCGTCCTGTTCAGGATAATACCGCGCGGGCAGCTTGTGGGTGGCCATGCTCAGGTCCAGCCAGAGCCGCTGAAAACCATCCATCCAGACGACGGGCTCCAGCGCCACCAGAGCGTCGGCCAAAGGGGCGGATGCCCCGCCGCTGCCCGCCAGATCCAGAAACAGGCTGAGCCAGGCCGGAACGGACGGCTGCTGCGCCTGAGCCTGTTCCAGGGCCGACAGAGGGGCGCCGCCCGCCGCCGCCAGGCGCGTGGCGGCGTGATCCACCTTGTGCTGCTGCAGCCAGGCCAGCGCCTGCCCCGCGTCGGGGACCGGCAGCGGCAGACGCCGGCAGCGGGACACCAGCGTGGGCAGCAGCCGATCCGGCGCCTGGGCCACCAGCAGGAAAACCGTGTGCGCCGGAGGCTCTTCCAGGATCTTCAGCAAGGCATTGGCGGCGATGGTATTCAGCGATTCCGCGGGATACAGCAGCGCCACTCTCCAGCCGCCACGGTGCGTGGCGGTATTGAACCAGGGCAGCAGGCTGCGGATCTGCTCGATGCGGATGTCCTTCGACGGCTGCTTCTTGGCGCCCGATTCGTCGCCGTCCTCGAGGGCCGCGCCTTCGTGAGCCGCCACCGCGTCGGGGCGGATGCGGCGCAAATCCGGATGATTGCCGGCCTGCACCCAGCGGCAGGCCTGGCATTGACCGCAGGCCAGGCCCGATTGCGGAGATTCGCACAGCAGGCTGGCGGCGCCTGCAGCCGCGAAAGCCTGCTGGCCGATGCCCGGCAGGCCATGAATCAGCCAGGCATGCGCAAAACGATCCCGGGTCGCCAGCCAGTCGCGGGCCAGCGCCTGCTGCCAGGGCAGGAACTCGAATGCCGTCATGCGCGGCCTCTTGTTTCGCCGGAAACGGCGGCAGTGCCATAGGCCCGCAGCAAGTCCCGCAAGGCCGCCTCCAGACCGGTGCGGATGTCCGGAATGCTGCGACGGGCATCAATGAGGCGAAACCGCGTCGGGTCCTCGGCCGCCCGGGCGTGATAGGCTTGGCGGGTCCGTTCGAAAAACGCCGCGCCTTCCTGCTCGAAGCGATCCGCCGCCGCCCTGCCCTGCATCAGGCGCGCGCGCGCTGTTTCCAGCGGCACGTCGAACAGAAACGTGCAATCCGGCCCCTGCCCTTGCTGCACCCAGTCTTCCAGCACGCGAATGGCCGGCGCCCCCAGCTCGCGCCCGCCGCCCTGATAGGCGAAGGAGGCATCCGTATAGCGATCGCACAGCACCCACTGGCCGCGTTCCAGCGCCGGCAGGATACGGGTGCGCCAATGCTCGTTGCGGGCCGCGAACATCAGCAAGGTTTCGGTGCGCAATTCCATGGCCTGATGCAGCACCAGCTCGCGCAATTGTTCGCCCAGCGGCGTGCCGCCGGGTTCGCGGGTTTCCAGCAAGTCGACGCCGGCGCCGCGCAGCCAGTCGGCCATCCAGCCCGCATGCGTGCTTTTGCCGGCCCCGTCCAGGCCTTCCAGGGTGATGAAGCAGCCGCGCCGCGCCATAAGATCAGTTCCGCTTCAGGATGTATTTGCCGACCGCCTGGTTGTGCGCCGACAGGTTCTTGGAAAATTCGCTGGTGCCGTCGCCCCGGGAAACGAAATACAGAAAATCGTGCCGTTCCGGGTGGGTGGCGGCCATCAGGGCCGCCTTGCCGGGGTTGGCGATCGGGGTGGGCGGCAAGCCCGCCCGCGTATAGGTGTTCCAGGGCGTATCCTGCTCCAGGTCTTTCTTGCGCAGGCGGCCCTGGTAGCGATCGCCCATGCCGTAGATCACCGTGGGATCGGTCTGCAGCGGCATGCCGATGCGCAAGCGGTTGATGAAGACGCCGGCGATGCGGGCCCGGTCGCTGCCGTGGCCGGTTTCCTTTTCCACGATGGAGGCCAGAATCAGCGCCTGGTAGGGCGTTTCCAGCGGCAGGCCCTGGTCGCGTTCAGCCCACAGGCGATCCAGCGTCTGGCGGCCCGCCTGGGCGGCGCGGCGCAGGATATCCAGATCGGACGTTCCCGGCGCGAAGACATAGGTATCCGGATAGAACAGGCCTTCCAGGGACGCCTCGTCCAGCCCGAGCTTGCGCGCGATGGCGGCGTCATCCATGCCCTGCGTGTCGTGCCGCACCTGCGGGTCCGCATCCAGGGCCGTGCGCATCTGGGCGAATGTCCAGCCTTCGGGAAAGGTCAGCCGCGCCTGGGTCATATCGCCGTTGGCCATGCGTTCCAGCAACAGCCAGGGCGTATCCCCGGCGCGGGCCTCGTAGGCGCCGGCCTTGAGCAGTTTGTCGCGGCCGCTGAGCCGTGCCAGCCAGACGAAGGCATGGGGGTTGACCTCGATGCCGGCCGCCTGCATGGCCTGGGCGATCTGCCGCGGCGTGCTGCCCATGTCGATGATGTAGTCGACGACCGGCGTCTGCATGGGGACCGGCCGCTTCCAGCCCCACCAGGCCGCGCCGCCGATGCCGGCGCCGATCAGCGCCAAGCATACGATCAGCAGCCAGATGGACAGTCGCAATAGCTTTCTCATGGACGCCAGTTTAACTGGAACGCCACCGGAAGCGCCGGAAGGGATGTTACTTTTCGCAGCGCTTCAGGCCGCGCTCTCGCCGAGGATCAGACGATCCATCTCCGCCTTGGGCGTGTTGCAATATTCCCGCGCCAGCATCAGGTAGAACGCCAGCCCGATCAGCACCCAGCATCCCAGGGCGATCCAGGCGGGTGTTTCCAGGAAGGCGGGCGAACCCGGCACGAGCAGCAGGCCCAGCAGGCCGATGCTGCAGAGCATCCCCGCCAGGGTGATCAGCTTCTTGCCGGGGGCGACTTCCTTGCAGAAGGCCGGCGCCCGCTGCGCATCCGTCCATTTGAACAGCCGGTAGGCGACCGCGCAGTAGTAGATGAAGGCGATCGAAATGCCCACGGCGGACATGTCCACGACCCACAGCAGCACCGAGCGGCCGAACCAGGGCGCCAGCAGGCAGATCGAGCAGATGAACACGATGCTGGCATACGGCGTGCCGTGCTTGTCGTGAAGGCGGCAGAACACGGCAGGCAGCGCCTTGGCGCGGCTCATGGCGAACATCAGCCGGCTGCACGAGATATAGAAGCCGATCAGGCCCGTGAAGATGCCCATGCACAACGCCACCACCAGAGCGGTCAGGCCCGCGGCGCCCAGGACATCCTGAACCGCCTGCCCCGTGCCCCACACGTCATGGCGGCCCACCAGATCCATCCACGGCATGGCCAGGCCCGTCGCGACGATCATGATGGAATAATGAGCGGCCGCCACGGCCAGCGCGGCCAGGATCAGGAAGGTCGCTTTGGCGGGCGAGAAATTGAATTCTTCGGCGGCCTGAGGGACCGTGTCGAACCCGACATAGGCCCAGGGCGAGATGGCCACGATGGCCGCGATCGCGGACCACGACGGCAGGCCCGGCTTATAGAGCGGCAGCAGGTTGCTGAAGGAGGTCGAGGGCGCGGCCGACATGGCGACCGTCACCCCGGTCGCGGCGACGATCAGCAGGATGCAGAAATAGAATTGCGTCTGCGCCGTGGCGTCCGCCCCCCGGACATTCAACCAGGCAAACAGCACCAGAACGGCGCTGGCGATCAAGACCTCGACGAAATACACGTCCCAGCCGGCCATGTTGTAGAGCAGGCCCACTTTGACGGTGTCCGGCACCAGGAACTTGATCATCAGCCCGAAGGCCGAGGCATTGAGCGCCACGATGGCGGCATAGCCCAGGATCAGGAACCAGCCGCACAGGAAAGCATGCTTGCGGCCGAACGCCAGGTAGGCATAGGTGAACGCGCCGCCGGTGATCGGGTACGCCTTCACCAGAAAGCCGGTGCTCAGGCCGACCAGGCTGAGGATCAGGCCACCGATCCACAGTCCGATGATGACCCCCAGGGGGCCTGCCATGTTCATCCATTCCACCGGCAGCACGAAACTGCCCCAGCCGATGGCCGAGCCGAAGGCGATGGCCCAGACCCAATGGGGCTTGAAAGTTTTCTCGAGGGTGACTCTACCCGACACGATTGTCTCCTGGAAATATCATTTTTTTATTATTGTGGTTTCAATAATAGAAATTCAAAGCTCAGTCTATGGGATTTCCCATGAAGCGCGTAGGACCACCGCCGGGCTATCGTAGGAACCAGACGCGCGGCGGGCGAAAGCGGAGCCTTCTACGAAAAAGGACTGCCCCCCGGGGCAGTCCTTTTCGGCCACGGCGCTCACGCGCCTTCCGAGACTCGATCAGAGCACCTCGTCTCTCAGGTAGTAGTACTTGTAGAACATCGCCTGCCCCAGGCGGCGGAACGGCGCGAAGAGATGGCCTTGCAGGGGCGAGTTGTAGATCGGCAGATCCCATTGCGGACCGTTCTTGCCGACGACGCGCTCGGCCAGGCGCCGACCCGCCTGGGCGGAAAACGACACACCGTTGCCGCCATAGCCGATGGCATAGTAGATCTGCTGGCCGGGGTCCGGCTGCGTGATCCGCGGCATCATGTCGTGGCTGACATCCACCCAGCCCCACCAGGAATACGCGATCGGCACGTCCTTCAGCGTCGGGAACTTGCGCGCAAGGCCCTGTTTGAGCAGATCCAGGTGCCTGGGGTTTTCCGCGTCCGCGCCCTTGAGCGCGCTGCGGCTGCCAATCTGCATCGAGCCGTCGGGCAGCAGGCGATAGTAAAAGCGCAGCGTGCGGGTGTCCGTGATGAACGTCGTGCTTTTCAGGCCGGCCTCATCCCGTTCCTGCTGTGTCAGCGGGCGCGTCACCATCGAATTCGACAGGATCGGCATGATCTTGTTGCTGAGCAGCGGGTGCAGGCCCTGGGGCGTGTAGCCGCCCGTCGCCACGGCAACGCGGCGCGCGCGCACCGTGCCGCCCGGCGTGCGCAGGTGGTGGACGCCGCCGATGGTCTCCCAGCCATGGACCGGACTGCCGGTATAGATCTTGACGCCCAGTTCACGCAGGCGCTTCAGATAGCCGAAGGCCAGCTTCAGCGGATGGATGCCGACGCCTTCGGGTTCGTGCAGCGCACCGGCCGCTTCGCGGTCCATGGCATAGCGTTCCCACAGCTCTTCGCGGCTCAGCATCCGGGTGTCGTAGCCGAACTGCTCGCGCATGACGCGACACAGGTTTTCAAGGAACGCCATCTTCTTGGGACGATGCGCCGTGTACAGGTGGCCGCCGGGCTGGGCGTCGCAGGGAAACCGCGCCACCAGGCTCTTCCAGTAGTCGAAGCCTTCATGGATTTCCGCATCCAGGCGTTTGGCGGTTTCCAGGCCCCAGCGCTCGATCCACTGCGTTCGGTACAGGCGCCCCGATGCGTTCTGCCCCTGGCCGCCATTGCGGCTGGTGCACCCCCACGATTCCTGATTGGCTTCCAGGATGATGGGGATGACGCCGTGCTCTTCGGCCAGGTTCAAAGCCGTCACCAGTCCGGTGAAGCCCGAGCCGATGATCACGACATCCGCATCCATATCCTGGGTGACCGGGCCGTCGTCGGGCGGCGGGTCCCCCGCCGTCCCCACCCAATACGTGGGTGCGTATTGCTGGTTGCGGCCCGAGGGCGAGACCAGCGGGTCGTAGCGCGGATCGTAGGGGCTGGAGGCCCGCGGTGCCGCTGCCGACGAGCGCTCTTGCGCGCCGCCCAGTGAAGCTGAAGTCAAAGTAGCCATGATGTCTCCGGACAATAAAGGCCCAGCGCGAGCGGTTCAGGCTTGTGCAGGCAGATTGGGGCGCTGTTTGCGAAACGCGTTCTTGACCAGGATCTTGCCGTCCTTGAAGACCAGCAGGTCCACCATATTGGCTTCGATCCTGGACCCATCGGCCGCCGTCCCGGTAAACGTGGATTCCATGACGCCGCGATCCCCGGACACCCAGCAGCGGGCATCGCGCCAGGCGGCATCCGGAATCGTCTGCCAAGCGGATTCAAAGGCCTTGCGCACCGCCACCGGGCCCTCGTGCCGCGCGCCGCAGACCTGGGGGCCCGCCACGCCCTCGAAGACACAGTCTTCGTGCATGAAGGACATCAGGGCGTCGATGTCATGGCGGTTCCAGGCCTCACCGAAAGCCTCGAGGATGGAAAGCAGTTGATCCTGCGTCATGGGGAAAGTCTCCTGTTGATGTCGCGCCGGCCCGATGATCGGGGCCGCAGCGTCGATGTCCATACAGTAGGAGAACGCCGGGAACTGGTCTAGGGCCAGTGGCTACGTTTCTCTGGCACCAGATCGCCCGGCGGCGCCGGGCCGCCCCGCCCCGCGTCCGGCCAGCGTCCGGATCAGGGACAGCAGCGCCTGCATGCTCACGCCGCTTTCCAGGTCCAGTCCGATCGAATGCGGGTAGTAGCCGCTCAGATCCTGATTGACGCCGATGCCCAGGATCTCGATGCCGCGTTCACGCGTGTAATGGCGGACCATCCGGCGCAAGTGGGCGTCCAGGAAGCCGGGCGGATTGACCAGGATGCTGGCGCTGTCCATCGGGCCGCCATCGGACACCACCCAGAGAATCCTGCGCTGGCTGTCCGGCTGCGCCAGCAAGCGCTCGCAGGCCCACTGCACGGCCTCGCCATCGATGCCTTCGCGAAACAGATCGGGTTTCATGACGGCCGTCAGGCCGAGCCGGCCTTCCCGGCGCGGCATGGTCCGAGACCAGAAAACCAAGTGCTGCACTTCATTCAGGCGGCCCGGGTGCGCGGGCCGCCGCCCGCCGGCCTGCCATTCACGCGCCGGCCGGCCGCCGTTCCAGGCGCCGGTGGTGAAGCCCAGCAACTCGAACGGCACGCCGGCGCGCTCGAAGACGCGTCCCAGCAAGTCCATCAGCAAGGCCAGTTGCGGGCCGTGATGCCGCATCGACCCCGAACAATCGAGGAGCAGCGAAATCCGGGCCTGCGCCACAGGCACATCTTGCTCGCGAAAGAATATCTGGTGGTCGTGGGGCGAACTGATCAGACGCGCCAGCCGGCGGCCGTCGATCAAGCCCTCATCCTGGCCGAACAGGCGGCCTTCCGGCTGGGGCCTGAACAGGGCCCGCTGCAGGGCCTGGGCCAGGCGGGGCAAAGACCACGGCAGCCGGGCGATCTGCCGGTCCAGGCGCTGGCGGTATTCCTGCAACAACGCCGGACGCACCAGATCGACGGCCTGCCGGACACGGTCATGGCGCCGGCTCCAGATCGCATACGCAGCATCATCGGCCGCAACGGCGGCCAGGCTGCCCGAAGCCCGGCCGCCCGTCTCGTTCTCGTCCGCGTCCGGGGGCAGCAGCGCCACGGAAAAATCCAGGTGCCGTTTCGGAGGGCGCCTCTTTTCCCGCCCGATCAGGTCCTGGAACCACCTCGCCAGATCCACCGCCAGGGCTGCCGCGACGGGGGCATAGGCGGCCTGGTCCGCGCGCAGCCGGCGCAAGCGGGACAGCGGCCCGGCCAGCACGGGGCCCATCCGGTAACGGGCGGATTCTGTCAGGTCTTCCAGGCGTTCCGGGATCGGTTCATCGAACAACCGGCTCCTGGCCATCAGGGCGAGGCACAGCAGATGCTGGCCCGGGCGGGTTTCGACCAGGCCAGCCCCCTGGAACAGGAACAGCCAGCGTTCGAAGCGCCAGCGCAGATTGCAGCGCATGCCAGGCCAGCGATCGGGAGCCAGCGCCTCTACACGCCACTGTTCCAGCCATTCGAAGATCAGTTCGGCGACGGGATCCTGCCCGGGGCTCAGGTCTCGGTGCAAGCACGCGTCGGAATGCAGCAGGCGCAGGGCCAGGGCATCGGCCAGCGCCCGATAGGCCGGAGGATCGTCCAGGCCTGGCTGCATCTGCAGATGCGGCGCTCCATCCGGCAGGGGATGATCGCCGTTCCAGGGTCGGCCCGCCTCGAAATGGACCTGCGGCTGGCAGGCCAGCGCCCGCACCAGGGCCGCGGCACGGGCTTCCAGCGCATGGCGGCGGACCCAATCGCGTGCGTCAGGCGCTGCCATGAGGCGCGGACGCGCTGGCGGCGACGGCCAGTTCCTCGTCGAAACAGCGCTGATAGTATTCCGCCACGATGTCCTGCTCCGATGGATCGCACTTGTTCAGGAACGCGTAGCGGAAAGCCCGGGCGGTCGACGAGAAGATCTGCAGGTTTTCCGCCCAGGAAATCAAGGTTCGCGGCGACATCAGCGTGGACAGATCGCCGCTCTGGAAGCCTGCCCGGGTCAGGGTCGCGACTTCAACCATGGCGGCGATCAGGCGGCGCCCTTCGGGGTTGTTCAGCGCAGGCACCTGCACGGCTACGATCTCGGTCTCCGCCTCGGGGCTCAGATAATTCAAGGCCGCCACGATATTCCAGCGGTCCAGCTGCGCATGGTTCAGGCGCTGGACACCGTAATACAGGCCGCTGGTGTCCCCCAGCCCCACGCTGTTGGCGGTGGCGAACAGGCGAAAGCCCGAATGCGGCGCGATGACCCGGTTCTGATCCAGCAGCGTGAAATGCCCATCGCGCTCCAGAATGCGCTGCAGGACGAACATGACCTCGGGTCGGCCGGCATCGTATTCGTCCAGCACCAGCGCCATGGGCCGCTGCAGCGCCCAGGGCAGGATGCCTTCTTTGAATTCGGTGATCTGCTGGCCGTCCCGCAGCACGATCGCATCGCGGCCGACCAGATCCAGGCGGCTGATGTGGCCGTCCAGATTGACCCGGATGCAAGGCCAGTTCAGGCGGGCGGCCACTTGCTCGATGTGCGTGGACTTGCCCGTCCCGTGCATGCCCTGGATCAGTACCCGGCGATTGCAGGAGAACCCCGCCAGGATGGCCAGTGTCGTATCGGGATCGAAGCGGTAGTTCGGGTCGACGGCGGGCACGTAATCACTGGATTCGGTGAATGCCATGACCTCCAGATCGCTGTCCAGGCCAAAGCATTCGCGCACGGACAGATGCTTCGTCTCCCGGTCGGTGTCCACCACGCGTTTCATGACGCTTTCTCTTGGCGCAGCGCCGGCGCGGACCGTTCCGGATAGCTGCAGGCTTCGATGCCCGCGAGCGCATCGGCCGCGCGACGCAGGGCGGGCAGACTGGCGCTGATGCGCTGCCCCTGGAATCGCAGCGTCGGCGCCTGGATGGCGACAGCCAGGTTCGATTTTCCGGACGGCACCGGCACCCGCACGGCGATGCAGGTCAGGCCGGGCAGGAACTCCTCGTTGTCCATGGCATAGCCATCCGCGGCGGCCTGCTGCAATTCGGTTTCCAGTGCGCGCGGATCCGTGATCGTCATCTCCGTGTACTTTTCAAGCGTGCCCGGCACCAGCAGGCGCTTGCGCTGGGAAGGCGTCATTTGCGCCAGGAAAAGCTTTCCGCTGGCCGAGCAATGCACCGGCACCCGCGACCCCGGATGCAGATAGAAGCGCAAAGGGGCCGGCGTTTCCACCCGATCCAGGTACAGGACCTCGCTGCCGGCGCAACTGGTGATATTGCAGCTTTCGCCGACTTCGGCCACCAGCGCGCGCAGCACGTTGCGCCGGGCGCCGTGCACAGTATTGTTCAGCAGCAGGTTTTCCGCGATCCGCCGCAACCGCGCGGCGGTGCTGTAATGACGACCGTCGCCGTCGCGCTGGATCATCCCGGCGCTATCGAGCTGCTGCAGCATGCGATGCAGCGTAGGCTTGGGCAGCCCCAGTTCCTCAACCAGGCTCTGGAGTGAAAAATACTGGTTTTTTTCCGCAATCACTTCCAGGAGCGCAAACAGACGGATGGCAGGAGTATCGCCATCCAGTTTGTTGGACACTGGAACAAGTTCGACTGGACTCATGAGGCGTCACGCTTTATATTTCAATAACAGGAACTTATTGTACCGATTTTAATATTTTTAGCTAGGTTTATCATGCATATCGGAATTGCGGGCGCGGGCGTACTCGGGCGGCTGCTGGCCTGGCGCTTAAGTCGCGCGGGCCATCGGGTGGCCGTCTACGATCCGGCCGCCGGACCGTTGGCCAGGGGCGCCGCCGGCTGGACGGCGGCGGGGATGCTCTCGCCTTCGGCCGAACTGGAATGCGCCGACCTGCAGGTCTTCCAGGATGGGCTGGATTCGATCGGCCAGTGGTCGGATATCGTGGCCGCGCTGCCCGGCGCTCCCGATTTCGACTGCCACGGCAGCCTGCTGCTGGCCCACCGGGGCGACGGGGGCGCCGCCCGCCGACTGGTGGACCTGATCGAACGCAAGGCGCCCGAAGGACACCGTCCGCAGCCACTGGCCCCGGCCGCCCTGGCCAGACTGGAACCGGACATCCACGGCCCTTCGCTGGCCTGGTTCCTGCCCCATGAAGGCGCCATCAATCCCTTGCAGCTCATGCCGGCCTTGCACGCGGGCGCCTTGGGCGTGGACTGGCATTGGCAACAGCCGGTGGACGAGGTCGGCGGGGGATTTCTCGCCGTCGGCGGCGAACGCCACGCTTTCGATCACGTATTCGACGCGCGCGGCCTGGGCCAGCGGCCCGCCGACGGTCCGGCGCAGGGGTGCGCGGACGTGCGCGGGGTGCGCGGCGAAATTTTCCTGGTGCGCGCGCCGGACGTCAGGCTGAGCCGGCCCGTGCGCCTGCTGCACCCGCGCCACCGCGTCTACATCGTGCCGCGCCGCGATCATCATTTCGTCATCGGCGCCACCGAAATCGAAAGCGAGGACCGTTCCCCCGTTTCGCTGCGCAGCACGGTGGAGCTGCTGGCCGCCGCGCACAGCGTGCTGCCCGGCCTCGCCGAGGCGCGCCTCGTGCACGCCGACACCAATCTGCGGCCCGCGCTGCGCGACAATCTGCCTCTGATCGAACACGCGGCGGGGCTGACCCGCATCAACGGGCTGTTTCGCCACGGCTGGATGATCGCGCCGGCCATGACCGCGCGCGCCATCCACCAGGCCGGCATTTCCCTTTCCCTCTCAGGAGCCTCTGCGGCATGAACACCATCTCCATCTACTTCAATGGCGAGTCCCGGTCCGTCCCCGACGGCACGACCCTGCGACAGGCCCTGGAGCTGCTGGCACAGGATCGCGACGCCTTGCAGCCCGCGTCGATCGCCACCGCGCTGAACGGCAGCCACGTCGCCCGCGCCCTGCGGGACCAGACCTCGCTGGCAGCGGGGGATCACATCACCACATTCGCACCCATTGTCGGAGGCTGAACTCATGAGCTGGACCATCGCCGACACAGTGCTCGACAGCCGTTTCTTTCTCGGCACGGCCGCCTACCCTTCCCCCCAGGTCATGATGGATGCCGTGCGCGCCTCCGGCGCGCAGGTCGTCACGGTCGGTCTCAAGCGCCAGGCGGCCGCTGGGACCGGCGGCGGGCAGCCCTTCTTTTCGATGCTCAGGGACCTGGGCTGTCACCTGCTGCCCAATACGGCGGGCTGCGGCACAGCGGCCGAGGCCGTCTCGCTGGCCCATATGGCGCGGGAACTCTTCGACACGTCCTGGATCAAGCTGGAAGTGATCGGGGACGAACATACGCTCCAGCCCGACGTCTTCGAGCTGGTCTCCGCCGCCGACACCCTGACGCGCGACGGCTTCCAGGTCTTCCCTTATTGCACCGACGACCTGATCGTCTGCCAGCGCCTGCTGGACGCGGGCTGCCCCGTGCTGATGCCCTGGGCGGCGCCCATCGGCTCCGGCCAGGGCCTGATTCACCTGTCGGCCTTGCGCACCTTGCGGGAACGGCTGCCCGACACGCCCTTGATCGTCGATGCCGGCATCGGTTCGCCCATGGATGCCGTCCACGCCATGGAACTGGGGTTCGACGCCGTGCTGCTGAATTCAGCGGTCTCGCGCGCCCTGGATCCGGTGCGCATGGCGCAAGCGTTCAAACTGGGCATCCAGGCCGGACGGCTGGCCTGGGAAGCCGGCATCATGGCGGAACAGGACATGGCGGTCGCCACCACGCCGGTATCGGGCCGGCCCTTCGTGCTGGCCTGAGGCCGCACTCGGAAGGGGCCACGGCCCGCTCCCGGGCTATGGCCCCTTCCGAGCTCCGGATCAAGCGGGCTGCAACTGGCGCGAGACCGACCGGCCGATCAACCAGGCGCTGAAGGCCGAGACCACGCCCGCAAAAATCGTATAGGCCACAATCAGCCAGGGCTGGCCATCGTTGAGTCCCAAAAGGGCCGTGGCGATCATGGGAGTGATGCCCGAGGCGAATATCCCGGAAAATTGATAGACGAAGGAAATGCCTGTATAGCGCACCCGGGTATCGAAAAGTTCGCAAAACAGCGCTGCCTCGGGACCATAAACGCTGGCGTAGAAAATACCGAACGGGATGATGATCGACAACCAGACCACCAGCACATGATCCGAATATTGCGTCATCAGCCAGAACGCGGGCAGCGCGGAGATACCCGTCACCAACGACCCCCAGAAATAAGTGCGCGTCCGGCCGATACGATCTGACAAGGCACCGAATATGGGGATGAAGACACACATCACCACGGCAGCAACCATGACGCCTGTGAGTGCGTCCGTACGGTGCAGATTCAGGGTATTGGTCAAATAGCTGATGGAAAAGACAGCAAAAATATTGAAGAACACGCCATCGATATACCGCGCCCCCATGCCTTTGATGATGTTGCCCGGATAGCGTTTCATCATATCGACGAAGGGTATCCTGGACTCTTCGTTGGCTTGCTTCACCCGGGTGAACTCGGGAGTTTCGCGAATGGTCAGGCGGATATACAGGCCCACGAATACCAGACCTGCCGATAGCACGAAACCAACCCGCCACCCCCAGTCGGAAAATGCCTCGTCGCTCAGCGTGGCTGACAGCAGCGCCACCACGCCGGCGGCCAGGCACAGGCCCACCGATAGCCCGATCTGCGGCAAGGAAGCGTACAGCCCACGCTTGCGCGGCGGCGCATACTCGAAGGTCATCAGCACCGCGCCGCCCCACTCCCCACCCAGGCCCAGGCCCTGCAGCACCCGACAGACCAGCAGCAGGATAGGCGCCCAGATGCCGATGGACTCGTAGTTCGGAATGAGGGCGATCAGGAACGTCGACACTCCCATCAGGATCAGCGTGAACACCAGCATGCTTTTCCGCCCGATGCGATCGCCGAAATGGCCGAATATGATGCCTCCGAAAGGCCGAGCCAGGAAGCCCACGGCAAAAGTGGCGTAGGCCAGCATGGTGCCCACCAGGGGATCGTGGGACGGGAAGTATTGCTTGTTGAAAATCAGGCCGGCGACGACGCCGTACAGGAAAAAGTCATACCACTCGATCGTTGCGCCGATGAGCGAAGAAGCAACGACCTTGCGGATTGCAGACAGTGGAGCATTGGACATGGTTTGTCTCCCGGGAATGGAGCCGTTCTTGGTGACGGCTCTCGATTTCTGATTGTCGGAAAACCGGCCTTGGGGACCGGATAAAGCAGTGCCTCGCAAGTCAGGCGATCCGGGCGTCCTCCAGGATGAAGTCGGATGCGCGCTCTGCGACCATCACGGTGGGCACGTTGGTGTTGCCGGACACGATCGTCGGCATGACGGAGGCATCCACCACGCGCAAGCCTTCGATGCCATGCACACGCAGGCGCGCGTCCACGACGGCGTCACGGTCTGTGGCAGGCCCCATCCTGGCGGTGCCGACCGGATGGAAGATCGTGGCGCCGTGTTCGCGGCAGAAGTGCAGGATCTCGTCATCGCTGCGCACTTCGTCACCCGGCCTGAACTCGCGCTTCATCAGGCTGCTGAGCGGCGCCGCGGCTGCCAGGCGGCGGGCATATTTCACGCCGGCGACAGCCGAGCGCCTGTCCCGCTCGGTGTCCAGGTAGTTGGAGTGGATGGCGGGCGCCTGCAGGGGGTCGGCCGACTGGATCCGGATCGACCCGCGCGATTCCGGGCGCAACTGACACATGGAATAGGTGCACCCCGAGAAGTCATGCACCGCGCCGCCCGCCATATCAGCTGACAATGTCCCGAAATGCAGCTGCGTGTCCGCCGTCGGGCTGTCCGGCAAAGCACGATAGAAGGCTGCGCCCTGGTTGATGCCGATCGCCAGCGGCCCGCTACGGAACAGCAGCCACTGCAGGCCCATGCCCGCCTTGCCCCACAATGTGCGCAACTGATCGTTGGTGGTGATGGGCCTGGAGACCTCATAGATCAGGCGGATCTGCAAATGGTCCTGGAGGTTGGCGCCTACCCCGGGCAAATCCTTGACAACGCCGATGCCGTGCTCGCTCAACAGCGCCCCCGGGCCGATGCCCGAGAGCTGCAGGAGCTGCGGCGACTGAACGGCGCCGGCAGAAACGATCACCTCGCGCGCCGCGCGCAACGCCCGTTCCTGGCCGCCTTTGCGGTATGTCACGCCTCGCGCTCGCCGGCCCTCCATGACCAGCCCCGTCACCTGAGCGTCGGTTTCGATACGCAGATTGCTTCGCCCGCGCGCCGGATCCAGATAGGCGACGGCGGTCGAGCAGCGCTTGCCTGCGCGGGTGGTCAGCTGGTAGTAGCCGATTCCTTCGTTGTCGCCCTCGTTGAAATCGCTCCGCCGTTCCAGGCCCAGCTCACCGCCAGCGTCGATCAGCGCCTCGACCAGCGGATGCGGAGTCTTGATGGAGGTGGCGCTCAAAGGCCCCTGCGCCCCCCGGGTGGGGCCTGCGCCCAGGTCATTGGATTCCAGCTTGCGGAAATACGGCAGGCATTGTTCCCAATTCCAGCCCGGATTGCCCAACGCGCCCCAGTGATCGTAGTCCTGCCGCTGTCCGCGGATGTAGATCAGGCCGTTAATGGAGCTGCAGCCCCCCAGCGTGCGCCCACGCGGCCAGTAGATCCGTCGGCCCAGCATATTGTCGTCCGGGTCGGTGTAGAAGCCCCAATTCAGGGTCTCATTGAACATGGTCTTGCCATATCCGATGGGGATATGAATCCAAGGATTGCGGTCCCTGGGCCCTGCTTCGAACAGACAAACGGAGTATTTCCCGTTTTCGCTCAAGCGGTTGGCCAGGACACAGCCTGCTGATCCTGCTCCCACCACGATGTAGTCAACGGTATTGGACATATGGGTTCCAGTCATGCGCGAATCAAACCGGCATCCATCATAGGTACAATTTTTCAAGGTTCCGGATAAACTGATACCCTGTTTCACCAGCAGAACATTAAGTTCCAAAATCACCCCAATGGTGAACACCACAATGGCGAACACGATGACCGGCGCTCCGACCCGTTACCTCCGGGAACTCCGCGTGCTGGAGCAACTGGCCCATACCCAGCATTCACAGACACTGTCCATGCTGGCCCAGCGCCTGGATCTGCCCAAGACCTCGCTGATGCGCCTCCTGGCAACGCTGGTGGAGGCGGGTTTCGTCATCAAGGCGCCGGGTGAACAGGGTTTCCTGCCCGGGCCACGGGCAGCACGGTTGGCGGTCTCCATCCTGAGCACCCCGTACTTCTCCCGATCCGCGCGCGCCATCCTGTCGCAACTAGTGGGGGCCACCGGGGAAAGCTGCAACCTGACGGCCCTGGAAGGCGACAGCATGCGCTATCTGGAACGGGTGGAAACACACCATCCCCTGCGCCTGAGCATGGAGGTCGGAGCCCACGTTCCGCTGCACTGCACCGCCACAGGCAAGCTCATGCTCGCCTTCATGGACGACGCCGCGCGTCAAGCCGTGCTGGATCGGATCACGCTGGCCAGCCACACGCCCAGGACGCTGACGCAGCGCGATGTCCTGGAACAGGACTTGGCGATCACCCGCCAGCGGGGCATCGGCATCGACCACGAGGAATTCATCCTGGGCATGGTGGCCGTGGCCGTTCCGGTGTTCGATGGCAAGGGGCGCATGATTGCCGCCATCGCCAGCCACGGCCCGACCGCCCGGGTCTTGCTGCCGTTCCTGCTCAACCAGATCCCCAGGATGCGGGACGCCGCCGAGCGCATGGAAAAGGTCTTTGCGGATACCGCCCTCTCGCCAACCCCGCCCGCTCACGACTGAGAATCCATGGACCCGCACCTGCCCGCCATCGTGGCGATCCTGTTCGGCGCAACCTTCATCCGTTCCGCCTTCGGTTTCGGCGAAGCGCTGATCGCAGTCCCTCTGCTCGCGTTCGTCATCCCCATCGAAGAAGCCGCGCCGGTGGTCGTGCTGATCTCCATCACGATCGCGGCGCTCATCATCGCCCAGGACTGGCGCCAGATTCACATCGCCAGCGCCGGCAAGCTGTTCCTGGCGACGGTGGTCGGCACACCGCTGGGTTTATGGCTGCTGACCGCCGTGGACGGCGCCATCGTCACCGCGCTGCTGGCGACCGTCATCATCCTCTTTTCCACGTATTGCCTGCTGCGCCGCACACAGGCCGAATTGAAAAACGACCGTTATGCCTGGGGCTTCGGCTTCCTGGCCGGCATCCTGGGGGGCGCCTACGGCATGAGCGGCCCTCCTCTGGTGATCTACGGTACTTTGCGGCGTTGGTCGCCCCAGCACTTCCGGGCCACGCTGCAGGGATATTTCCTGCCGGCCAGCATCCTGACCCTGCTCGGATATGGGATGACGGGCCTCTGGACCGGTTCCGTCACGTACTATTACCTCTGGGCCGCGCCGCCCGCCGTGCTGGCCAGCTTTCTGGGCCGCGCCGTGAACCGCCGCATGAAAGGCCCGGCCTTTCTGCGCTGGGTACACCTCGGCCTGATCGCCATCGGCGCCCTGCTGCTGGCCCGGACACTGGGATGACACGCGTCCGCGCTATCATGGGCGCCAGTTCGATGTGGACTTTGTGGGATTCACCATGGAAATTTTCGCCGCCGACGGCCTTCAGCCACTGCCCGAGTGCGCTCTCGTGCGCATCGAGGGGCCCGACGCCCTGTCGTTCCTGCATGGACAGCTCACCCATGCCATCACCGGCCTGAGCGGCGATCGGGCGGCGCCGGCCGCCTACTGCACGGCTCAGGGCCGCCTGCTGGCCAATGGCGTGCTGTGGCGGGCACAGGATGATTGCGTCATCTGGATGGTCGCGCGGGATCTGGCCGACGGCCTGATCCGACGCTTGCGCATGTTCGTGCTGCGCACCAAGGTCACGATCAGCCTGGACGAAGCCATGCAGATCGCCGGCGCCTGGGGCGCCGGCGCCATCCCGGCCTCGCTGCACGCGGCGCCGGCCTGGACGCGGGCCTCGACCGGGGGCGCCGACTGGATCATGGCGCCGATGTCCCGGGCGCAGCGGCCTGTGGCCTGGCGACTGGCCGATGCCGCCGTTCCGGATGAAGCCGGCGCGGCCCCGGGCGCCTGGCCCGCCCAGCGGCTGGCCGGCGGCTGGCCCTGGATCCAGGCGGCATCCCAGGATCTGTTCCTGCCGGCATCCCTGGACATGGACCTCAACGGCACCATCGATTTCACCAAGGGTTGCTACCCCGGTCAGGAAGTCATCGCCCGCAGCCACTACCGGGGCACGGTCAAGCGCCGCCTGGCGTGCGGAACCGCAGCCTGGACGTCGGGCGCTCCCGCGCCGGGCCCCGCAACGGACCTGTATCCCGCCGGAGAGGCGGGAGGTCGGCCTTCAGGCCGCGTGATCGAATCGGCGGTCCACCGGGGCCTGCTGCACGTGGCGGCCGAAATCACGCTGTCGGACCTGCCGGCCATGCGCTATGCCGTGGGCGCGCCGGACGGCGCGGTATTGGACCTGCGCGCGCCGTCCGAGGCCGCCTGACCCGCAGGCCAGGCGGAGCGCGCCGTTCAGCGCGATTGGTGGTAGAGCTTCAGGATGCTGGAAAAATCCAGCTTTCCATTTCCCTGAGTGCTGTGCAGGGCGTACAGATTGCGGGCCAGCTCGCCCAGAGGGGTCGTAGCGCGCGACTGCATGGAGGCCTCCGCCGCCAGCCCCAGGTCCTTGAGCATCAGATCCACGCCGAAGCCGCCCTCGTAATCGTGCGAAGCGGGCGCATGGTCCATGACGCCGGGCCAGGGATTGTAGAGTTCCGTCGCCCAGTTGCGCCCGGAGCTTTTGGCGATGATGTCCGACAGGGTTTTCGGGTCCAGGCCATTGGCCACACCCAGGGCCAGGGCTTCAGCCGTGCCGGCCATCTGGATGCCCAACAGCATGTTGTTGCAGATCTTCGCCACCTGCCCCGCCCCTGCGTCGCCGGCATGAAAGATGTTCTTGCCCATGACCTGCAGATACGGCCTGGCCGATTCCAGATCGGCATCCGCGCCGCCGACGATGAAGGTCAAGGTCCCTGCCACAGCCCCGCCCGTGCCGCCCGACACCGGCGCATCCAGCATGCGGATGCCGCATGCGGCCGCGGCCGCCGAGACCTTGCGGGCCGATTCCGGGGCGATCGTGCTGCATTCCAGCACCAGGGTCCCTTTGGCGATCGACTTCAACAGGCCCTTGTCCCCCAGATACAGCCCTTCGACGTGACGGCTGGCCGGCAGCATGGTGACGACCAGGTCGACTCCCGCCACAGCCTCGGCCGCCGTCGCGACTGCCGTGGCCCCGGCCTGAGTGGCGGCCTTCAGGGCTGCGGGCACCAGATCAAAGACCTTCAGGGCATGGCCCGCCTTCAGCAGGTTCTGCGCCATCGGGCCGCCCATGTGGCCCAGGCCGATGAAACCAATCGTGCTGCTCATTGTGTGTCTCCTTGAAATTATTGTGGGGATTCGGTGAGAAGTGTCAGCCCCTGAGATCCGCCAGCGGATGCGCCTGCCCCGCAGGCCAGGGCTGCGCCAGGAAGCGCCTGACCCAGTCCGTCGTTGCCTGTTCCAGGGTGGCGGGCCGCCAGCGGGGGGACTTGTCCTTGTCGATCAGCAACGCGCGGATGCCCTCGCGGAAATCGGGTTCGGCGCAGCAGTGCAGCGACGCGACGTATTCCATGCGGAAGGTGTCCGCCAGAGACTGGCAGCGGGCCCGGCCCAGCAGGGTATGGCTCAGCCTTGCCGAACCCGGCGAACCAGCCAGGAACGTCGCGGCGGCGCGCGCCAGCCAGGGATCGGCGTGGCGCTTCCAGGCCGCGATGGCGGCAGCGATCTGCAGCAGATCGGAGCGGCCGCAGGCGCGGCGGATTTCAGTCGAATGTCGCTGCAAGGGGCCCGGTTCCGGAGTGTCCAGCGACAGGGCATCCAGCACCGTATCGACCTGCGCCGCGTGTTGGGCTGCGGCGCCGGACCAATCGACCGCGGCCAAGGCGTCGATCAGCGCATCGAAGCCATCCGCCGCGCAGACCCGATCCGCCAGGCCATAATGCAGACAGTCCGAGGCGCCCAGCTGGGCGCCCGTGAACGCCAGGAATTCGCCGATGCCGCGTGGCAGGCGGCTGAGCATCCAGGTCCCGGCTACGTCGGGATACAAGCCGATCGTGACCTCCGGCATGGCGAAGCGCGTGGTTTCCGTGACCAGGCGATGGCTGGCTCCCAGCATCAGTCCCACGCCCCCGCCCATGACAATGCCGTTGCCCCAGCACAGCACCGGCTTGGCGTATCGGTGGATCTGGTAATCGAGCCGATATTCGGTTTCAAAGAAACTGCGGGCATGGACGTTGGCCCAGGCGTCCGCCGGGGGACTGTCGAGCATGCTGTGGTAGAGCGCGTGCAGGTCGCCGCCCGCGCAAAACGCCTTGTCCCCCGCGCCATGCAATACGACGGCAGCGATCCGTTCGTCGTCGGCCCAGTCCTGCAGGCGGTCGTCCAGCAGGCGGCTCATGGCCAGGGACAGGCCATTGAGTGTCTGTGGACTGTTCAAGGTCGCCACGCCGATGCGTCGGCCATTGCGGCCGGCCACTTCCTGGAAAAGAACGGGGTCCGGCTGGAGTTCCGGGACAGTCTCGGCGGAATCGGGGGCGCTCATCGCAGATCAGCCTCTTGGGTCAGGATGTGGCGCGCCACGATGACGCGCATGATTTCATTGGTGCCTTCCAGGATCTGATGCACGCGGGTGTCGCGCACCAGCCGTTCCAGCGGGTAGTCTTTCAGGTAGCCATAGCCGCCGTGGATCTGCTGCGCATCCAGGCAGGACTGGAAGCACAGATCCGTGGCGAAACGCTTGGCCATGGCGCAATAGGCGCTGGCCTGGGGATCGCCTTCATCCAGCTTGCTGGCGGCCAGCCGCACCATCTGGCGCGAAGCCACGACATTGGCCAGCAGGTCCGCCAGTTTGAACTGCAGCGCCTGGAAGTCCGCCAGGGGCCGGCCGAACTGGCGCCGTTCGCCCATGTAGCGCCGGGCGGCTTCATAAGCCCCCTGGGCGGCGCCCACCGAGCACGTCGCGATGTTGATGCGCCCGCCGTCCAGGCCCTTCATGGCGAAACGAAAGCCCTCGCCCTCTTCGCCCAGGCGGTTTTCCACCGGCACCCGGACGTTTTCGAACGTGATGGGGCGCGTGGACTGGCTGTTCCAGCCCATCTTGTTTTCCTTGCGGCCGTAGGTGATGCCGGCGGCATCGGCCGGCACGACCAATGCGGAAATGCCGCGCGCGCCCTCGCCGCCCGTGCGGGCCATGACGACCAGCACATCGGTGTCGCCCGCACCCGAAATAAAGGCCTTGGCGCCGTTCAGCACATAGTGGCCGCCCTCGCGCCGCGCGCTGGTGACGAGCGATGCAGCGTCCGACCCCGAGCCCGGCTCAGTCAGGCAGTAGGAGGCGAGTTTTTCGCCGCTGGCCAGCAGCGGCCCCCAATGATCGCGCACGGCGGGCTGCGCCCAGCTGCCGATCATCCAGGTAGCCATATTGTGGATGGTGATGAACGCCGTGGTGGATGGATCCACCGCCGACATTTCCTCGAACACCAGGGTGGCGTCCAGGCGCGGCAGGCCCAGCCCGCCGATGGATTCCGGCGCATACATGGCGCAGAATCCCAATTCCCCGGCCTTGGCGAAGGCTTCGCGCGGAAAGATGTGTTCCTCGTCCCACCGGGCTGCGTGCGGGGCCAGTTCCCCCTGGGCGAATTCGCGGGCAGCCTGTGCAAAGGCCTGTTGTTCTTCGCTGAGGCGAAAATCCATGGTGTATGTCTCCGGATCTAGGGTGATCGCTGCCGCAAGGCGCGGGTAACGCCATCCGGCGCGGCCGGTCCTGGTCAAGGCCGGCCGCCGCGTCGCAGGCCTACTTTAGCACTTGGCGGCAGCGCCTGTTCGAATAGACTCACCTTAAATCAGCCCGGCCGGCATGGCTGTCAATCGGGCGACAATCCGCAGGACCGGCATCCGGACACACGCCTTCAAAAACCTTCCAGGACCGTCTTGCCGCACGCCCGGCCGCTTTCCTGCAGGGCGTGCGCCTGCTTCAGATTGTCGGCATTGATGGGATGCACGCGCTGCGTCAGCGTGCTGCGGATGCGGCCGGCATCCGCCAAGCGGGCGACTTCGTCCAGCACGCGGCCTTGCTCGCTCATGTCCGACGTGCCGAACAAAGAGCGGGTGAACATGAACTCCCAGTGAACCGATACGGACTTGCGCTTGAATCCACGGATGTCCAGAGCGTCCGGATCGTCGATCAGTCCGAAGCGTCCCTGCGGAGCGATCAGCTCGGCCACGTCGGCCAGGTGTTGACCGGTGGCGGTCGTCGAAAACACGAAGGCCGGATCGCCCAGGCCCAGCGCGCGCAACTGCGCCGCCAACGGCTGGCGGTGGTTCACGACATGATCGGCCCCCAAGGACCGCACCCACTCCCGGGTTTCGGGACGGGACGCCGTGGCGATGACCGTCAGGTCAGTCAGCGCCTTGAGCAACTGGATGGCGATGGAACCCACGCCCCCCGCGCCCCCGATGATCAGGACCGCATGCGCGGCGCCGGGCACCGGCCGGCGCACATCCAGGCGGTCGAAAAGCATTTCCCAGGCCGTCAGCGCCGTCAAGGGCAGCGCGGCGGCCTGGGCGTGATCCAGCGTCGCCGGCTTGCGTCCGACGATCCGCTCATCCACCGCATGGAATTCGCTGTTGGTGCCCGGCCGTGTCAAAGCACCCGCGTAAAAAACCTCGTCTCCTGGCTTGAAGCGGCTGACCTCGGAACCGACCGCAAGCACGCGACCGGAGGCATCCCAGCCCAGGACCTTCCAATCGGCGCCCTCGGGTTCCGCGCGCTGCCGGATCTTGGTATCCACCGGGTTGACGGAAACAGCCGCGATCTCCACCAGCAGGTCATGGCCTGCGAGGCCGGGTCGGTCCAACTCGATATCCACAAGCGCATCCGGCCTGTCAATGGGGCCGGTCTGGCGATATCCGATGGCTTTCATGAGGACTCCTGCTTGTCTGGAAATGAACATACCTGCAGAATACTTTCATTCACCATTCTGTCTCTACGCACAAATTCAGCCCATAGTGACAAAAAGGATACTACGGTGGCCAAATCCAAACATTCACGCTTTGATTGCAGCCCCGGATGCGCGGTCGAAGCCGCCATCGGCCTCATCGAGGGCAAATGGAAATCCGTCGTGCTGTTCCATCTGCTGGGCGGGACGCTGCGTTTCAGCGAGCTTCGCCGCCAGATCGCCAATGTCTCGCCCCGCATGCTGACGCGCCAGTTGCGGGAACTGGAGGAAGACGGCCTCATCGAACGGACGGTCTACGCGCAGGTGCCGCCCAGGGTGGACTATTGCCTGTCCCCCCTGGGGCGCAGCATGGAACCCATCCTGCAGGCGCTGAAGGCCTGGGGGGACGAACACACCGGCCTGTACGGCAAGCCGCTGATGCCGGATCAACGCCCTGTCAAAGAAGCGCGTGCCGCACCGTGAGGGGGCTTTCCGGGGACAGACCGTCCCCGGCTATCCGGGCCGCTTGCCCTCGCCCCGCCGATGAACGGCCCGGCGGCGGCGCGACTCCAGGGGATCGAACACCAGGGGGCGGCAAAGCTCGATGCGGTCGTTTTCATGCAGCACGCGCTGCGGGCCGCAGCGTTCTCCGTACACGCCCATCGCCAATGGCACGTCGGTGAATTCCGGAAACTCCCGGGCGAAGTCGCTCAGAGCGACGGCCTGCCCCGCCGTGACGCCTTCGGGGACATCGAGGCTCTGACGCCAAAGGCGCGTGGACGCGGCAAAGGCAAGCGACACGCGCATCTCAGCCCCCATAGACCGCGTGAGCGCGCTGCGTGAATGAATCGATGAAACTGGTGGCGATGCGGTTGAACACCGGCCCGACCACGGCCGACAGGGCGCGGCTGGAAAAAGCGTATTCCATGGTGTAGAGGACTTTGCAACCGTCTTCGCCCAGGGGCTGGAAGGCCCAGTGCCCCGTCAGATTGGAAAACGGCCCGTCCACCAGGTGAAAAACGATCTTGTTCGGATAATCGTGGTCGTTGCGCGTGGTGAAGCTCTGGCGGATGCCGGCGAAATGAATCTGCACCGTGGCCTGCATGCCCTGTTCGTTCTGCCACTGCACAGTGGCCCCGCCGCACCAGGGCATGAACTCGGGGTAACGCGCGACATCGGCCACCAGATCGAACATCTGGGCGCAACTGAAGGGGACGAGGACGGAGCGTTGAATCGAATGCATCGGCAAGACGGGCGGTTAGGCTAGAATGAAGGGATTTTATCAGTGCCAGCGCCCTTTTCGCGAAAGACCGGATCCATGAGTATTGTAGAAAACCGCAAAGCCACCCACGATTACTTCATCGAGGAGCGCTTCGAGGCCGGACTGGTCCTGGAGGGCTGGGAGGTCAAGGCGATCCGCGCCGGCCATGTCCAATTGAAAGAAGCCTATGTCATCGTGCGCGACGGCGCCCTGTGGATCCTGGGCATGCACGTCAGTCCCCTGCCGACCGCGTCCACCCACATCCATCCCAACGCCACCCGCACGCGCAAACTGCTGCTGCACGCCCAGGAAATCAGCAAGCTGATCGGCAAGGTCGAACAGCGCGGCTATGCGCTGGTGCCGCTGAACCTGCACTACAAGGGCGGGCGCATCAAGCTGGATTTCGGCCTGGGACGCGGCAAGAAACTGCACGACAAGCGCGACACCCAGCGCGACAAGGACTGGGCGCGTGAGAAAGAACGCCTGATGAAGCACGACACCCGCGGCAAGCAGAGCGACTGACCCGCCATTGATCCCGAGCGCCCGACGCCAAGGCAACGGCGCCGGCCGACAATATCTGCTGTCTGAAAATCCCCCTTTCCCCAGGTTAATTCAATGAACTACACCGAAATCTACCGATTTCGCGTGTTCTTCAGAACACCTTCTGCGTGATAAATTCAGAAAATAATAATTACTTTTATAAAAAAACACGCATCATCGCGTCTCACCTTTGTAACAAACCAGTCTCAGTCATCGGTTCGTGGAAGGATATATGCGCAAAAATCTGCCGGTCACAGGGGAAATCCACAATTACCCCGCTCACCTCACCCTGATTTCCATCACGGACATCAAGGGCAGGATCACTTACTGCAACAGCGATTTCATCAGTGTCAGCGGCTACACCAAAGAGGAACTGCTGGGCCAGCCGCACAATATCCTGCGCCATCCCGACATGCCGGAGGAGGCTTTCCGGGACTTCTGGGCAACGATCCAGTCGGGAGAGCCCTGGAGCGCCCTGATCAAGAACCGCCGCAAGAACGGGGACGCTTATTGGGTCCGGGCCAATGCCACACCGGTGCGAAACGGCGATCGGATCGTCGGCTATCTCTCTGTGCGAACGCTGCCGGAGGTCTCCGAAATCGAGGCGGCGGAACAGCTTTTCTCGATCATGCGCAGGGAAGCCGAACGCGGGCGCCTGCGGCACCGCTTCCAGGGCGGACTCGTCCATCGGACCGGGCTGCTCCCCGCGTTTATCAAGCGCCTCAGCCCCGGGCGACAGGGAACGGCCCTGCTGCTCGGGCTGCTGGCCGCAGCCGGCCCCGTGGGGGCTGCATTTCTCGGGCTCCCGACCTGGAGTTTGCCGATTGCCGGGCTGCTGACTGCCCTATTGGCCTGGCTGGGCATATCCCGATGTTTCATCGCGCCGGCCGACCGAGTGGCGGAAGTCGCCCGTCATCTGGCCAGCGGAGACCTGTCGGAATTCATTTCCGTCCAGCGGTTCCAGGATGCGCGCCACCTGATGCTGCCGATCAACCAACTGGCCCTGATCATCCGCACAGTCATCTGGGATATCCGGCAATTCCTGTCGAACGATGCTCATGAAGTGGCCAAGCACAGCCAGGACATGGTGGCACGCACGGAACAGCAGGCCGCCGGCCTGTCCAAGTCCGCCACAGCGATCGACCAGATCGGCGGCACGGTCCGGCAGACGTCGGATATGACGAAGACCGGCACGCGGATCGCGGGCGAAACGGTGGACACCGTGCGACGCAGTCAAGCAGCGGTCGAGGCACTGTCGGAAACGATGCAGCAGATCAGCGAGTCCTCTCAGAACATCAGCGATTTCGTCCAGGTGATCGAATCGGTCGCCTTCCAGACCAATATCCTGGCTCTCAATGCCGCCACTGAAGCCGCGCGCGCCGGCGAGCATGGCCGGGGATTCGCGGTGGTCGCATCAGAGGTCCGCGCCCTTTCCCAGCGCACGACCGATGCTGCCCGGGAAGTGCGGCAGTTGATCGAAGAATCCCGCACCCGGGTCGAACACGGCAAACAGGGTATGGAACAGACCCGGGCGCGCATGAACGATGTGGCGGGGGCCGTCGAACGCCAGGGCCAGATCCTGGCGGAGATCGACCTGGCGGCTCAGGAGCAGGCCGCGGGAATCGCGGAAGCCAGCCAGGCCCTGCACACGCTGGACCAGATCACGCAAAGCAATGCGTCCATGGCCGATGGGCTCGCGCAGCTGTCCGAAAAGATGAGCCTCAACTCCAGGGCATCGCTGGACAACGTCCGGGTGTTCAGGCTGACATCCTCTGACCAGACGCATGCCGAGGTCGACGCGGTGGCGCTGCGGCGGATGAGCAAGGCGGATGCGCTGACGCCCGCTTGAACGGCACGCGAAGGCGGTCGGCAAGCCGGATCCGGTCCCGACCGCCGCCGCGCGGCGATCCACGCGCTAGGCGCGGATCGTGAAACCCTCGATCTCCAGCAGCTGCGCCTTGCGGCTCAGGCCGCCGCCGTAGCCGTTCAGGGTGCCGTTGCGTGCCAGGATGCGGTGGCAGGGAATGATGATGCTGATGGGGTTGCTGCCCACGGCGGTCCCCACCGCGCGGCCATGCCCCGCCCCCAGCCCGGCGCGCTCGCCCAGCTCGCCATAGGACAAGGTCGCCCCGCAGGGCACGTCCAGCAGCGCCTGCCAGATCCGTTTCTGGAACGCCGTGCCCTGGGGGTCCAGGGACACGCCAAACACCTTGCGACCGCCGCGCCAATACTCGTCCAGCTCCCGGAGGGTCTGTTCCAGAACGACCAGGGCACCGGCCGGCGTGTCGGCCTGCAGCAGCCGCAGCGCCGCCGGCTGACTGGCTGGCGTGGCGTCGATCCCTATCAGCGCATCCGCAGGGAACAGTTCACCCGTGGCGGACGCCGAATCCGCGCGGATGGCTCTCAGGCTACGCGCCGCCCTGCCCCGCACGACGCCTGCGGATGGCCGGGAGACGATCTCCGACTCGGACACGGCCGCCAGGCCCGGCAGGTGCGGACAATCCCGCTGATCGGTGAAATACAGACCCGTCAGGCAATGCTCGTGGGCCGACAGCAGGATATCGCCCAGCGGGGATGAAAGAAGCGCGTGAAACAGCATGATGGAAAACTCGGCAGGTGATGACGCAACGGCCCGCAGGCCCTGAACAAACCAGGCATGGGAGAGCCTCTGGGCCGGGCCGGCGCGCCTGGACGCTTCCAGTTTAACGACCCGCATGAAAAACACCCCAAAAGCCTGGATCGGTGTCCAGCTTTTGGGGTGCGCTTCACCTGCCGATCCGGCTGCGCCGGCCATGTTCGGCCGGCGGGCTGGCGCCAGGGGCGCCAGCCTCGATCAAGCCGCGACCTTGGTATCGGCCAGCCGCTGCCAGGTATCGACCACCGTGTCCGGGTTCAAGGACATGGACAGGATGCCTTCGTCGCGCAGCCACTGGGCCAGGTCGGGATGATCGCTGGGGCCCTGGCCGCAGATGCCGACGTACTTGCCGGCCTTCAGGCAGGCCTGGATGGCGCGGCGCAGCATGAACTGCACGGCCGGGTCGCGTTCGTCGAAATCGGCCGCCAGCAGTTCCATGCCGGAATCCCGGTCCAGCCCCAGGGTCAGCTGGGTCATGTCATTGGAGCCGATGGAAAACCCGTCGAAGAATTGCAGGAACTCGTCGGCCAGGATGGCATTGGTGGGGACCTCGCACATCATGATCAGGCGCAGGCCATTGTCGCCGCGCTTCAGGCCGTGCGACGCCAGCAGTTCCACCACGCGCTGCGCCTGTCCGAGCGTGCGCACGAACGGCACCATGATTTCCACGTTGGTCAGGCCCATCTCGTCGCGGACCTTCTTCAAGGCCTCGCATTCCATGCGGAAGCACTCGGCGAAGTCCTCCGAGACGTAGCGCGACGCGCCGCGAAAGCCCAGCATGGGGTTTTCTTCCTCGGGTTCGTAGCGCGAACCGCCCACCAGCTTGCGGTATTCATTGGACTTGAAGTCCGACAGGCGCACGATGACGGGCTTCGGATAGAAAGCGGCGCCGATGGTGGCGATGCCTTCGGCCAGCTTTTCCACGAAGAAGGCGCGCGGGCTGGCATAGCCCCGGGCAGCCGATTCCACGGCCTTTTTCAGGTCGCCGTCGACATTGGGGTAGTCCAGGATCGCCTTGGGGTGGACGTTGATGTTGTTGTTGATGATGAATTCCAGGCGGGCCAACCCCACGCCCCCATTGGGAATCTGGGAGAAATCGAAGGCCAGCTGCGGATTGCCGACGTTCATCATGACCTTCAGGCCGATGTCGGGCATTTCGCCCCAGCGGACTTCCTCGATCTCGGTCTCGATCAGGCCGTCGTAGATGTGGCCTTCGTCGCCTTCGGCGCAGGACACGGTGACCTCGCGCCCATTGGCCAGCACGTCGGTGGCGTCGGCGCAGCCGACGACCGCGGGAATGCCCAGTTCACGCGCGATGATGGCCGCGTGGCAGGTGCGCCCGCCCCGATTGGTGACGATGGCCGAGGCCAGTTTCATGACCGGTTCCCAGTTGGGATCGGTCATGTCGGTAACCAGGATGTCGCCTGCCCGGACCTTGTCCATTTCCGAGGCATCGGCGACCACCCGCACGGTGCCCGAACCGATCTTCTGGCCGATGGCCCGGCCGCGCACCAGGACTTCGCCCGTGGCTTTCAGGCGATAGCGTTCCTGCACGTCATGGTGTCCTTGCTGGGACTTCACGGTCTCCGGGCGGGCCTGCAGGATGTAGAGCTTGCCGTCGATGCCGTCACGCCCCCATTCGATGTCCATGGGACGCTGGTAGTGCTTTTCAATGATGGTCGCGTACTGCGCCAGTTCGATGATCTCGTCATCGGTCAGGGAATAGCGATTGCGTTCGGAAGCCGGGACCTCCACCGTGCGCACGGCATGGCCCGAGACGCGCTGCTCGTCGAATTCCATCTTGATGAGCTTCGAACCGATGCGGCGGCTGATGACGGGATAGTGGCCGGCCGCCAGCGTGGGTTTGAACACATAGAATTCATCCGGGTTCACGGCCCCCTGGACCACGGTTTCACCCAGGCCATAGGAAGACGTGACGAAGACGACGTCCTTGAAGCCGGACTCCGTATCCAGCGTGAACATCACGCCGGCGCTGCCCTTGTCGGAACGCACCATGCGCTGAATGCCGGCCGACAGGGCGACCTCGGCATGCGCGTAGCCTTTGTGCACGCGATAGGAAATCGCGCGGTCGTTGTACAGGGACGCGAACACGTGACGGATCTTTTCCAGCACGTCGTCGATGCCGACCACGTTCAGGTAGGTTTCCTGCTGGCCGGCAAAGGACGCATCGGGCAGGTCTTCGGCGGTGGCGGACGAGCGCACGGCAAAGGAACCCTTGCCATCGGCATCCAATTGGGCGAAGGCGCTGCGGATGGCCTCTTCGAAGGCGGCCGGGAACGGCGTGTCGATCACCCACTGGCGGATTTCCGCCCCGGCGGCAGCCAGTTCACGCACGTCGTCGGCGTTCAAGGTGTCCAGGCGCGCCTTGATGCGGGCATCCAGCCCGGTGGAATTCAGGAAATCACGGAAGGCATCGGCGGTGGTCGCGAAGCCGCCCGGCACACGGACCCCGGCGCCGGCCAACTGGCTGATCATTTCACCGAGAGAAGCGTTCTTACCCCCTACCGAGTCCACATCCGACATGCGGAGCTGCTCGAACGATACAACGTAAGACATGATGTCACCTTTGAGATAGAAAAAGCGTGTTTGCGGGACGCACGCCGCCCCCGGGAAAGGCGCCCCGGGAGCGCGAACCACGCGACAGCGGCTGCCCTGGAAGAGCGCCCCGCCGCCTGCGGCCGGCATGCGTCCGGCAAACCAGCCTTGCCTGACCATCAGGTGACTGGTAACCTTCGCGGATTGTACCGTTTCTAAGGCTTGGTGGTTCAAAATCCATGATCGATCCCGTCATCGAACGCCCCGTGTTCATCGTCTCGGACAGTACCGGGATTACCGCTGAGACCTTCAGCCACGCGGTTCTGTCGCAATTCGAGGAAATCGCCTTCCAGGCGGTGCGTCTGCCCTTCATCGACTCGGTTGAAAAGGCCGACGCCGCCGCGCGGCGCATCAGCCAACGGGCGGATCAGGGCGGACAGCCGCCGCTGGTGTTCAGCACGCTGGTCGATCCGGAAATCGCCGACCGCATCCGCGAGGCCCCCTGCATTTTCCTGGATCTGTTCGGCGCCTTCGTGCAGCGCCTGGAAGGCGTGCTGGGCGTGAAATCCAGCCGCTCGGTGGGCCGGTCGCACACCAACGGGCTGTCCAAGCAGTACAACAACCGCATCGAGGCCATCAATTTCAGCCTGGCCCACGACGATGGCCAGTACATCCAGGGGCTGGAGCAGGCCGACGTCATCCTGGTGGGGGTGTCGCGCTGCGGCAAAACGCCCACCAGCCTGTACCTGGCCATGCAGTACGCGGTCAAGGCGGCCAACTACCCCCTGATCCCGGAGGACTTCGACCGCGGCGCCCTGCCCGCCACGCTGCTGCCGTTCCGGCGCAAGCTGTTCGGCCTGTCGATCCAGCCTGAACGCCTGGCCGAGGTGCGCAACGAACGCCGGCCCAACAGCACCTACGCGTCCCTGAAGCAATGCCGCCAGGAAGTCGCCGACGCCGAGCGCCTGATGCGTATGGAAAACATTCCATGGCTGTCCACCACGACGCGCTCCATCGAGGAAATCTCCACCAAGATCCTGGACGAGGTCGGGCTGGATCGCACCACCTACTGAACCAGGCCGCGGATTCAGCCTGCCTGCTGCCGGCGCTGCTCGAACAGGCAGATGGCCGCGGCGGCCGCGACGTTCAGGGACTCGACCCCCGCCGACTGGGGAATGTGCACGCGCCAATCGGCAACCTGCAACAGGTCCGCCGCGACACCCCGTCCCTCGTTGCCGAACAGCCAGGCGCAAGGCTGCCGCAGATCCTGCCGATACACGGACTGCGCCTGTTCCAGGGTGGTGGCGGCCAATGGAATGCGCAGGCGCTCGCGCAGGGCCTGCAAATCCGCGCGCTCATGAATCCGCAGGGCGAAATGGGCGCCCTGCCCGCTGCGCAGCACCTTTGGCGACCAGGCCGCCGCGCAGCCTGCGGACAGATAGGCGGCGCCCAGGCCGGCGGCGGCGGCCGTGCGCAGCAAAGTCCCCAGATTGCCCGGGTCCTGCACCCGGTCCAGCCACAGGCAGCCTTCCGAGATCTGTTCCGGCAAGGCCGCCAGGGGCGGCTCCACCAGGAAAAAGACGGCATGGCCGTGTTCCACCTGGGATAACACCCGGGCGAGATGATCTTCGAGCACGATACGGCGCGTGGATTCACAGTCCCGCCACAGCGGCTTGATCCAGCCCGGAGACTGCGCCTGGATCGCCTCGCTGACGATCAGGGCCTGAGGCGGGCCATTGTGTTCCAGCCAGGCGCGGCACAGGTGCTCGCCTTCGAGGATGACGCGGCTTTCATGGCGGCCGGGGCGCCCCTGGGCCAGGCGCAACCAGAGCCGGTAATCCGGATTGTCGCGCGAAGCGATGTGCCGCACGGGCGCCGCGATGCTCATGCCTGCTTATCCTGTAGAAGCCGCCGGACGGGGGCGAAGCTGCGGCGGTGCGCCGGGCAGGGACCGAATTGCACCAGGCGCTCCAGATGCAGCGCCGTGCCGTAACCCTTGTGCTGGTCAAAAGCATAGTGCGGGTACTGCGCGTGCAAAGCCAGGCAGCAGGCATCCCGAGCGGTCTTGGCCAGAATCGAGGCGGCTGAAATGGCGGGTTCCAGGGCATCGCCGCCAATCACCGCGCGGGCGGGACACGGCAGTCCGGTCGGCAAGCGATTGCCGTCCACGAGAATCAGTTGCGGCGGGCGCGCAAGCGCGTCGCACGCCTGGCGCATGGCCAGCAGCGTCGCCCGCAGAATATTCAGGCGGTCGATCGTCTCGACATCCGCCTGGGCAACGGCCCAGGCCAGCGCCCGTTCCCGGATCTGCGCGGCCAGGATCTCCCGGCGCCGGGCGCTGAGTTTCTTCGAATCTGCCAGGCCCGCGATGGGGCGGTCCGGATCCAGGATGACGGCGGCGGCGAACACCGGCCCCGCCAGCGGCCCCCTGCCCGCCTCGTCCACCCCCGCGATCCAGTCCGGCAAAGGCGGGGTGACTGCAAACAGATCAGGTTGCTCGGTCATGGCAGACCCGCAAAATGGCTTCGGCGGCCAGCCCCGGAGTATCCCGGTCCAGCGTCTCATGCAGGGCGGCAAAGCGCCGCGCGACCCGTGCGCCATGATCCTGGTCGCTCAGCGCCACCCAGGTCTGTTCCGCCAGCGCTTCGGGTGTGGCGGCCTCCTGCAGCAGTTCGGGCACGACGAACTCCCGTTCCAGGATGTTGGGCAAGCCCACCCAGGGCAGGCTGGGCGCATCCTGGCCGGATTTCCAGGCCATGATGCGCCGCATCCAGGGGCTGATGACATAGGAAATGACCAACGGTCTCTTGAACAGGGCGGCTTCCAGCGTCGCGGTGCCGCTGGCGACCAGCACGGCGTCGGCGGCTTCCATCGCATGCCAGGCGACCGGCCATTCCGCCGAATCCAGCCCATCCGGGCGTGGCGCGGCGCCAGGCGCGTCCGGCAGGCCCGCCACCACCCGGCATCCCGATACCGGGTATTGCGCCAGAATGGCCTCGAACTGGGCCCGGCGCCGGGCATTGACGACTGGCACGACGACTTGCAGGTCCGGGTCCTGGCGGCGCAGGATCTGCGCCGCCTGCAGGAACCGGGGCGCCAGCAGGCGCAATTCGGATTCCCGGCTGCCCGGCATCAATGCCAGGACGCGGCGGGCCGGGTCCAGATTCAGCGCCGCCCGGGCCGCGGCGCGGTCTGGCGTCTTGGGGATCAATTCCGCCAGAGGATGCCCCACATACGTGACGGGGACGCCCTGTTCGCGATAGAGATCGACCTCGAAGGGGAACAGCACCAGCATGTGCGACACCGCTCGGCGGATCTGATGGATGCGCTCGAAACGCCAGGCCCAGATCGACGGGCCGACGAAATGGACGGTGGGGATGCCGGCCGCCCGCAGTTTTTCTTCCAGCCGCAGATTGAAATCCGGCGCGTCGACCCCGACGAACACATCGGGACGCTCAGTCAGGACGCGTCGCCGCGTGTCGCGCCAGGTGCGGATGAGGCGCGGCGCCTGCCGCAGCGCATCGACGTAGCCAAAGACCGACAGGGCATCCATCGGATGCCAGGCATGAAAACCCGCGTGAGCCATCGCCGGCCCGCCGATGCCCGCCGCCGTCGCAGAAGGATCCCGTGCCCGCAGCCCCCGTATCACACGGGCGGCCAGCAGATCCCCGGAAGGTTCGCCGGCGACGATGGCGGCGCGAACCCCGCCGCCCGTCATGACAGGCCCCGGCGACCCCGCCGCGCCAGATTGCCCGCGGGGCCGGGCCGGCTGAGTGCGGTCATGGACGCGCGATGCCCCGATTGGACGCCCGCAGGAAATCCAGCAGCGTCTGCACGGCGGGGGCCTCGGCCGGGTGGTCCGCCTGCAGGGCAGCCAGGGCCTGGATCGCCTGTTCGACATCCAGTTGGCGCCGATACAGGATCTTGTAGGCTTCTTTCAGCACCTGCACGTCGGCGGGGGTGAAGCCGCGCCGGCTCAGGCCTTCGGAATTGATGCCGATCGGCCGGAAGGAATCCCCGGCGCCGATCATGTAGGGCGGGACGTCCTGGCGCACGGAGCTGGTGCCGCCGATCATGGCATGCGCCCCGATGCGGACGAACTGGTGCACGGCCGACAGCCCGCCCACGATCGCCCAGTCGTCGATATGGATGTGTCCGGCCAGCTGGACGCTGTTGGCCATGACGATGTGGCTGCCCAACTGGCAATCATGGGCGATGTGCACATAGGCCATGATCCAGTTGTCGTTACCCAGGCGGGTGGCGCCCACATCCTGCACCGTACCGGTATTGACCGTCACGTATTCGCGAAAGGTGTTGCCGACGCCGATTTCCAGCGTGGTGGGCTCGCCCTGATATTTTTTGTCCTGCGGGATACCGCCGATCGAGCAGAACCGGTAGAAATGGTTGTCCGGCCCGATGGTGGTGTGCCCGTCGATCACGCAATGCGGCCCGACGCGAGTGCCGGCGCCGATGCGGACGTGTTCCCCGATGATGCTGTAGGGGCCGACGCTGACGCCGTCATCCAGTATGGCTCCGGGCTCGACGATGGCCGTCGGGTGGATCTGCGCCACCGCCATTATTCTTCCAGGATGCGCACCGCGCACATGATCTTGGCTTCCGCCGCGATCTGGTCGCCGACCTTGGCCACGGCCGTGTATTTGCAGATCGAACGGCTGAGCTTGTCAGCCGAGACTTCCATGCGCAACTGATCGCCCGGCACGACGGGCCGGCGGAACCGCGCCCCGTCCACGCCCACCAGGTAATAGGCGATCTTGGTGCTGGCCAGGTTGGGCGCGCCGGCGTCGGCAAAGGAAAACAAGGCGGCGGCCTGGGCCAATGCTTCGATGATGAGCACGCCGGGCATCACCGGGTGGTGCGCGAAATGCCCCTGGAAAAACGGTTCGTTGTACGTGACATTTTTGATGGCGACGATGCTCTTGCCCGGGTCCATTTCCAGGACGCGGTCCACGAGCAGCATCGGCTGCCGGTGCGGCAGCCGTTCCATGATGTCTTTGATATCGAGTTCCATTATTGTGTGTCCTGCTTGTTGTTCGTCGGCCCAGCCGGGCTGGCCGCTTGCCGCTCCGCAGCGCGGATGCGTTTGCGCAGCTGGGCCAACTGGCCGATGACTGCTGCATTGTGCTGCCACGCGCCGTGTTCCGCCACAGGGAAGACCCCGGTATAGCGGCCCGCCTTGAGAATATCGGATGTCACCGCCGTGCCGCCGGAAATATGGACATCGTCGCCCAGCGTCAGATGCCCGCCGAACATGGCCGCCCCCCCGATCACGCAACGCTGGCCCATGGTGGTGGAACCGGCCACCCCGACGCAGGCTGCCATGGCCGTATGATCCCCGATGCGGCAATTATGACCGATCATGATCTGGTTATCGAGCTTGACCCCATGACCCAGCACGGTGTCATCCACCGCGCCCCGGTCCACCGTGGTATTGGCGCCGATCTCCACGTCGTCACCGATCCGCACGCCGCCCAACTGGGCGATTTTGGCCCAGGCGCCCGGGGTGCGGGGATCCGGCGCGAAACCGAAGCCGTCGGCGCCCAGCACCACGCCGGCATGCAGAATGGCCCGATCCCCCACGTGGACGCCGTGATAGAGCGTCACGCGAGCGTGCAAGAGGCCATCGCGCCCGATACTGCAATCGGGCCCGATCACGCAGCCTGCCCCGATGCGGGTCCCGGCCCCGATACGCGTGCCGGATTCGATGACCGCGAGAGGCCCGACGTGAACGCCGTCTTCGAGGATGGCATCATCGGCGATCACGGCGCTGGGATGAATGCCCCTGGGCAGATCCGCCAGCCGGTGCCGGTCGAACCATTGCGCCAACAACGCGTACATGAGATACGGCTGGCTGCACAGTACCGGCACCCAGCTCGGGGGCTCCGGATGCGCAGCCTGATATGCCGCCCAATCCTCGGCGCGGAGGATCACCGCGGCCGCCTGGCACTGATCCAGTTGCCCCTGGAGGCGCGGATTGGATAGAAAACTGATTTCAGTCGCGCCGGCCGTATTCAGGGACCCGATCCCCGCGATCGGCAAGGCGTTCGCATCCGCTGCGCCGGTGATGGTGCATCCCAGCCCGACCGAGTCGGCAGCCTGCAACAGCTGTGGCAACACAGGGGCCCGCTGGGGCGCAAGCAACACCGGCATAGGAAATCAGCCGCCCAGAGCTTTGATGACCTGATCGGTGATGTCCACGCGCGGGCTGACCGTCACGGCGTCCTGGATGATCAGGTCGTAGTTCTGCTGTTCGGCAATTTTCTTGATGGCGGCGTCGGCCTTTTCCACGATCGAGGAGAATTCCTCGTTGCGGCGACGATTGAAGTCCTCCTGGAATTCACGACGCTTGCGTTGCAGATCGGAATCCATGTCCTGCAGCTGGCGCTGACGCTTGACGCGTTCGGCCTCGGCCAGCACGGGAGCGTCCTTGTCCAGCTTTTGCGCCTGGGCCCGCAGGTTGTCGGACAGTTTCTGCAGATCCTGGTCGCGTTTCTTGAATTCGGCCTCGATTTTTGCCTGAGCGGCCTTGGCAGGTTTAGAGTCGCGCAGGATGCGTTCGGTGCTGACGAAACCGATCTTGGTGCTCTGGGCGTAGGCCGGGACGACGAACAGCGCCCCCAGGCCGATCGCAGCAGCCACGGCCAAGGCGCGATGACTGGATACGGCGCGCTGCGCCAACGTTGAAACATTCAAACCTGAAAGAATCATGATGATAAAACCACCTGCCAGGAAGGCTGCGATAAAAAAGAACTATTGTGCCATTAAACGATCGGAATCAGAAACCTGTACCGATCTGGAATTGGAAGACCTGCTTCTGATCGCCTTCTTTGGCGTTCAGCGCCCGGCCGAAGGACAGCTGCAAGGGGCCCAGGGGGGATTCCCAGGACAGGCCCAGACCGGCGGAATACTTCCAGCCGCAGGGGTCGGCCACCTGCCCGTACTGCCCTTGCGAGCACGGTGAGCCGTCGGTCGTGGAAATCTGCCCGACGTCGGAGAACATGAACCAGCGCAAGGTGCGATCGCGCGAAGCCCCCGGGAACGGCAGATACAGCTGGACATTGCCGACGATGCGCTTGGATCCGCCCAGATAGGTATCGGTCAGCGAGTCGCGCGGGCCGAGCGAGGCGCCTTCGTAGCCGCGCACCGAGCCGATGCCGCCGGCATACATGTTCTTGATCACGGGGAAGGCCTTGCCGCTGCTGCCATAGGTCTTGGCCCAATCCATCTGACCGTTAAAGGCCAGCGTGAAGGCGCGGCCCAGCGGCAGGTAATACTGCTGCTGGCCGGACAATTTGTAGTAGCGCAGGTCCAGGGTGGAAACATCGGCCGACAGCCGGGTATAGCTGCCCCGGTGGGGCGCCAGCGCGCTGTCGCGGGTGTCCTTGGCCCAGCCCAGGCTGAAGATGCCGGCATTGGTGGTTTCACCATACTGGTCCGCGAAATTCTGGTAGGCCAGCGGGGCCGGGTTGGTGCCGCTGCGGCGGATATCATGGAGCGAGTTGCGCTCGAAGGTCACCCCGGCGAAGATCCGGTCGACTTCCGAAATCGGCACGCCGAAGTTCAGGCCCAGGCCCATGGATTCGACGGTATACCAGCCCAGGGAACCGCTGTCGGCCACGTCGTACGGCGTGGTGCGGCGGTAGTACAGGGACGTGGTCTTGCTGATGCCGTCCTGGGTCCAGTAGGGATTGGTGTGCGACAGCACGGCCGCGCGATTGGTCTTGCTGGTGTTGACGTTCAGCGACAGGGAATTGCCGCTGCCGAAGACGTTGTCCTGGCTGATGCCGGCCGACAGCATCAGCTTGTCGGTGCTGCCGTAGCCCACGCCCAGGTTGACCATGCCGGTGGGCTTTTCCTTGACGTTCACATCGACGTCGACTTCATCGGGGGAGCCCGGCACCGGATCGGTCTTGACATCGACCTCGCTGAAATAGCCCAGGCGATCGACGCGTTCCTTCGAGGTCTTGATGCTGGAGGCGTCGTACCAGGCGGCTTCCTGCTGGCGCATTTCCCGGCGCACGACCTCGTCGCGGGTGCGGGTGTTGCCGCCGACGTTGATGCGGCGCACATAGACGCGGCGCCCCGGATCGACGTAGAAGGTCAGCTTGGCGACATGGGTGTCATGATCCAGGGCCGGACTGGGGTTGACGTTGGCAAAGGCATAGCCCAACGATCCCAGGTAATCGGTGATGGACTTGGCAACCGCATTGGTCTTTTCGGCCGAGAAGGTCTCGCCTTCCTTGACCGTGACCAGGGGCTTGAGCTTGTCGTCCAGGCCCAGCAGATCACCGGCCATGTCGACCTGGCCCAGTTTGTAGGGATCGCCCTCATGCACCGTCATGGTGATGTAGATGTTCTTGCGATCGGGAGAGATCGTGACCTGCGGCGGCTCCATGGAAAATTCCAGGTAGCCGCGATCCAGGTAGTAGGAACGGATGCGTTCGACGTCGCCTTCCAGCTTTTCGCGCGAATATTTATTGGTACCCGTGTACCAAGTCATGATCCCGCCCGTGGTCAGTTCCATCTGGTCTTCCAGCGTGCCGGAAGAAAAGGCCTTGTTGCCGATGAATTCGATCTTGTCGATGGTGGCGACGCCGCCCTCGAAGATATCGAAGCTGATCCCCACGCGGTTGCGCGGCAGCGGCGTGATCACAGGACTGATCTGCACGCCGTATTTGCCCTTCGACAAATATTGCTGCTTCAATTCGAAGACGGCGCGGTCCAGCATGGCCTGGTCGAAGATGCGCCCCTGGCCGAAACCCACTTGGGACAGGGATTTCGTCAACGCCTTCACGTCGAATTCGCGCAGGCCGTTGAAATTGATCGAGGCGATGGTCGGACGTTCCTTGACGGAGACGACCAGCACGTCGCCCCGGGAATCGATCTTGACGTCGCTGAAGAAACCCGTCCCGTACAGCTTCTGGATGGCGGTGGCGGCTTCCTCTTCAGTGAAAGTTTGGCCGATCTTCACAGGCAGATAGGTGAAGATCGTGCCAGGATCCACCCGTTCAATGCCTTGAACCTGGATGTCGCGCACGACAAAAGGCGTGAAGGCAGCCGCCATGGCCGGCGCCAGCAGGGCAGCCAGCACCAGGGGAATGGCGCGCTTGATGAGACGAGAGTTCCGGAGAGACGACATCCTGGCAATCCTTTTCAGCCGTGGCAGGGACATGGGACAAGTGATGCGCGATTGTAAGTCACAATCCGATCACCTGAAAAGCCGCGAAAAATCATTGAACAAGGCGAGAAACATCAGACTGAATACCAAACCCATTCCGACCCGCAATCCCAGGTCGCGCACACGGTCGGATACCGGGCGCCCGCCGCGCAGCGCCTCGATCAGATAGAACAGCAGATGGCCGCCGTCCAGCATGGGTATGGGCAGCAGATTCAGCACCCCGATGCTGATGCTGATCAGGGCCAGGAAGCGCAGATAGGCCTCCAGGCCGATGCGGGCCGTCTGGCCGGCATACTCAGCGATCGTGACCGGGCCGCTGATGTTGCGCCAGGACACTGCGCCCACCACCATCCGGCCCATCATGCGGACCGTGAAGAGGCTCATGTCCCAGGTGTGGCGCACCCCTGACCACAGGCTGTCCAGCGGCCCCAGGCGCACCAGCACCAGGGGCTGGCGCGCTTCGATGAGCGCGCCGATCCGGCCCACGGTCTGCCCCGCATCGTCCACGGCCGCCGGTGTCAGGGTGAGCTCCAGCGGAGTGGACTGCCGGTCCACCCGCAGCGCCAGCGTCTGGCCGGGGCGTTCCCGCACGATCCGCACGAACGCCTGCACCGAAGGCCGTTCCTGCCCCGCCGCGGCCAGCACGACGTCGCCGGCCTGCAGGCCGGCCTGCCGGGCGACGCCATCCGCATTCACCGTGCCGATGACCGCCTGGGGCGCCTGCAAGGCCAGCCCGGCCTGGGCCAGGGGATCGGGGCCATCCGGCCCGAAATCGTGGGCGCTCAACCGCAACGAGGCCTGCCGGGTGGCGCCGTGCGGCGGTGTCTGTACCGTCAGCATCACCTGCCCGCCCTTGGCCAAGGGTTCCAGCAACTGCCAGCGCGCCTGCGTCCAGGAATCGACCGCCTGCCCATTGACGGCTGTCAGGTGGTCGCCCGCTTGCACGCCTGCCTGGGCGGCGGGCGTGCCAGCCGCCGGAGCCGCCAGGATGGCGGCGGGTTCCTGGACGCCCCACAGGCTCAGCAAGGTATAGATGAAAGCCGCCAGCAGCAGATTGGCCAGCGGCCCGGCGGCCACGACCGCCACCCGTCGCGACAAAGGCTGGGCATTGAAGGCGGCCCGCTGCGTGGCCGCGTCCGCGCCGGGCGGCGCATCGTCCAGCATCTTCACGTAGCCGCCCAGGGGAATGGCCGATAACGCCCACTCGGTGCCGCGCCGGTCATGGCGCCGCAGCAGGATCGGCCCGAAACCCACGGAAAACCGCAGGATGCGCACGCCGCACCGGCGAGCCACCCAATAGTGGCCCAGCTCGTGGAATGTCACCAGCAGGCCCAAGGCCAGGATGAACGCAAACAGGGTGAACAGCATGGGGAATCAGCTCAAAGCGGCCTGGCAGTAGCGGGTCGCCAGCCGGCGGGTATCCGCGTCCAGATTCAGGACTTCGTCCAGCGAAGCCGGTGTGCGGACGCCCGAACGGACGGAATCGCCCAGGCAGCGTTCGATGATGGCCGGGATCTGAGTGTAGCGGATGCGTCCGTGCAGGAAACCGTCCACGGCGACCTCGTTGGCCGCGTTCAGGGTGATGCAGGCGCCCTGCCCCTGTTTCAGGGCATCCAGCGACAAGCGCAGACAGGGAAAGCGGCGCAGATCTGGTGGTTCGAAATCCAGGCGCCCCAGGCGGGTGAGTTCCAGCAAGCCCACGCCGCTATCGATGCGGTCGGGGTAACCCAGGCCGAACGCGATGGGCGTGCGCATGTCGGGCTGGCCCAATTGCGCCAGGATGGACCCGTCGGCGTATTCGACCATGGAATGCACCACGCTCTGCGGATGGATCACGACCTGGATGCGTTCCAGCGGCATGGCAAACAGCCAATGGGCCTCGATGACCTCGAGGCCCTTGTTCAGCATGGTGGCGGAATCAACGGAGATCTTGCGTCCCATGCGCCAGTTGGGATGCGCGCAGGCCTGTTCGGGGGTGACGTGATCCAGTTCTTCCAGCGCCGTGCAGCGAAAGGGGCCGCCCGATGCAGTCAGCAACAGGCGGCGCACGCCGGGCGCCGCCTGACTGGGCGCCCGGGCGCGATCCTTTGACTGCGGCAGGCACTGAAAGATGGCATTGTGCTCGCTGTCGATGGGCAGCAGCTCCGCTCCTGCCTCCCTGACGGCCTGCATGAACAGAGCGCCGGCCGCGACCAGGGCCTCTTTGTTGGCCAGCAGCACTCGTTTTCCGGCCCGGGCCGCCGCCAGGGCGCCCGGCAGGCCCGCCGCCCCCACGATGGCGGCCATCACCGCGGTGACCTCGGGATCGGCCGCCGTATCGGCCAACGCCTGCGCCCCTTGCCGGATTTCGGGCAAGGCGCGCCCCGCGGGCCAGGCGGCCAGAAAACGCCGGCGCGCGGCATCGTCGGGCACAATCACGACCCGCGCATCATGGGCGGCGGCCTGGGCCGCCAGGGATTCGATACGACTATGGGCGCTCAGCGCGTAGACCGACAGGCGGTCCGGATGGCGGGCGACGACGTCCAGGGTACTGACCCCGATGGACCCCGTGGAACCCAGAATGCACAGTCGTTGAACAGCAGGCATGGACTTATCCGAGCAACAGCAAAAGAATGGCGGCCGGCGCCACCGGCAGCACGGCATCGATCCGATCGTACACCCCGCCGTGTCCGGGCAGAAGCTGGCTGGAGTCCTTGACGCCCGCGCGGCGCTTCAGCAGGGACTCGAACAGATCGCCCAGGATGGACCAGGCAGCCAGCGCGATGCCGGCCAGCGCCAGGGACGGCCAGCCCAGGCGCGGTAGCAGCAAGGCCCCATAACTGCCGGGCCACCAGAGGGCCGTGGCCAGCAGCCAGACCGTAGCGGCCAGCACCCCTCCCGCCGCGCCTTCCCAGGTCTTTCCGGGGCTGACGCGCGGGGCCAGTTTATGGCGCCCCAGGCTGCGGCCGGCAAAATAGGCGGCAATGTCGGCGCACCAGATCAGTGCCCACAAGCTGATGAGCGCTGCCGCGCCATGCTGCAGAAATATCCAGGACAGCGCATACCAGGTGGCGATCAGCGTCAACGCCCCGGCCAGCGCCAAACCGGCGGACGGGCAACGGGCGGGAACCTGGGCCCGCACCACCATCCAGGGCGCTGGAATGAGCCAGAACACGAGGGCCAGCGGCAGCAGGACCGTCTGGAACACGCGGTGGGCATCGGGCTGGCCATCGACCAGCAGGCGCGACACAACGCCCAGGATACAGACGAACAGCACGGCGGCCCCGCCGCGCGCCACGGGATGCGGCCACACCAGCCGCCACCATTCCCACAGGGCGCAGCCCGCCATCAGTGTCAACAGCGCCAGCATGGGCCAGGGCGTGGCCGCCGAGACGGCGCCTGCGACGATCAACAGCAGGACGATCGCGGTGAGAACTCGTTGACGCAGCATGCAAGCCCCTCAGGTCTGCGTGCGCAGTTGTTCGCTGGTGCGACCAAAGCGCCGTTCACGGTCACGATACCAGGCAAACGCCTGATCGATGTCCGCAGCCCCGAAATCGGGCCAATAACAGGGTGTGAAATACAGTTCGGTATAAGCCAGTTGCCAGATCAGGAAGTTGGAAATGCGCTGTTCGCCGCCAGTGCGGATGAACAGGTCGGGTTCGGGCGCATAGGCCATGGCCAACCGGGCGCTGAGGGCGTCCTCGTCCAATTGTTCGGGATGATCGGCCAGATCGGGGCGGTCCGCCAGCAAGGCCCGCGTGGCCTGCAGAATGTCCCAGCGCCCGCCATAGTTGGCGGCGATGGTCAGCACCAGGGAAGACTGATCGGCGGTGCGCGCCTCGGCGTCGCGGATCAGATCCCTCAGCTTGCGATCGAAGGGCGCCAGGTCGCCCACGATGCGCAGACGCACGCCCTGGGCGATCAGCTTGTCGACTTCTTTTTCCAGCGTGCGCACGAACAGCTTCATCAGCAACGACACTTCCTGGGCCGGCCGGCGCCAGTTCTCGGAGCTGAAGGCGAACAGCGTCAAGTACTCGACGCCCCGGCGCCCGCAGGCCTCGACGGCGCGGCGCACGGCCTGCACGCCGCGCACGTGGCCCGCCGTGCGCGGCAGCATGCGCTGCGTGGCCCAGCGGCCGTTGCCATCCATGATGATGGCCACGTGCCGGGGGATCTGTCCGGTCGCGGGAATGCTGCGCGTGGAGCTGGCCTGGGTCATGCCGCTGAGATCGGTCTGGGGACGGCGATCAGACCGTCATGATCTCGGCTTCTTTCTGGGAGACGAGCTTGTCGATGTCGGCCACGTAGCGGTCGGTGAGTTTCTGGATATCGTCCTGGCCGCGGCGTTCGTCGTCTTCGGAAATGTCTTTGTCCTTGAGGAGCTTTTTCAGCGCGTCGTTGGCGTCGCGGCGCAGATTGCGCACGGCGACCTTGGCGTCTTCGCCCTCGCCTCGCACGACCTTGGTCAGGTCGCGGCGGCGCTCTTCGGTCAGGGCCGGCATGGGCACGCGGATGTTGTCGCCCATGGCGATGGGATTCAGGCCCAGATCGGATTCGCGGATGGCCTTGTCCACGGCCGCGGCCATGGTTTTTTCCCAGACCTGGACGCTCAGGGTGCGGGCGTCGATGACGGAGACATTGGCCACCTGGCTGATCGGCACGGGCGAACCGTAGTATTCCACCTGAACGTGATCCAGGATACCCGCATGCGCGCGGCCGGTACGGATCTTGCCCAGACTGGTCTTCAGGGATTCGATGGTTTTACCCATGCGCTCGTCGGTCGAGCGTCGAATGTCGGAAAGGCTCATGAGGGTTCCTATACCTGAACCAGGGTGCCTTCGTCCTCGCCGCAGACGACGCGACGCAAAGCCCCGGGTTTGTTGATCGAAAAAACCTTGATTGGCAGTTTCTGGTCGCGGCACAAGGCAAAGGCGGTCGCATCCATGACTTCCAGGCGGCGCACGATGGCCTCGTCGAAACTGATGCGTGAATAGCGGGTGGCGTTCGGGTCCTTATTGGGGTCGGCGCTGTAGATGCCGTCGACCTTGGTGGCCTTGAGGACCATTTCAGCGCCGATTTCCGCGCCCCGCAAGGCGGCCGCGGTGTCGGTCGTGAAGAAAGGATTGCCGGTACCGGCCGCAAAAATCACGACTTTGCCTTCTTCCAGGTAACGCAGCGCCTTGGGACGGATGTAGCGTTCAACCACCTGGTCGATGTTCAGGGCCGACTGCACGCGAGCGTCCACGCCATGATTCTTCAAGGCGTCCTGCAGAGCCAGGCCGTTCATGACGGTGGCCAGCATGCCCATGTAATCGGCCGTGGCGCGATCCATGCCCTGCGCGCCCGGCGCCACGCCCCGGAAAATATTGCCGCCGCCGATCACGACGGCCAATTGGACTCCGAGAGACACGATGCCGTGAATTTCTTCGGTCATGCGAAGAATGGTCGCGCGGTTGATGCCGAAGGCATCACCCCCCATCAGCGCCTCTCCCGACAATTTCAGAAGGACGCGCTTGTAGGCTGGATTTGACATGCACCAGGTTCCTGGAAGGACGAAACGGAAAAAACGTGTGGAGCAGACGTGCGACGGCACCGCGCACGCAGCGCGATGCCATCGTACCTGAATCGGAAGAAATCAGGAACCGCTGGCGGCAGCGGCGACTTCGGCGGCGAAGTCTTCGGATTTCTTCTCGATGCCCTCGCCCACCACGAACAGCGCGTAGCGATTGATGCGGGCGCTCTTTTCCTTGAGCATCTGCTCGACGGACTGCTTGTCGTTCTTCACGAAGGGCTGCGACAGCAGCGTGACTTCCTTGAGGAACTTCTGCACGGCGCCTTCGACCATCTTCGTGACGATCTCGGCCGGCTTGCCGGATTCGGCGGCCTTTTGTTCGGCAACCGAGCGTTCGGCGGCGATCAGGGCCGGATCCACGCCGCCCGCGTCCAGGGCGCGGGGCTTGGTGGCGGCGATGTGCATGGCCAGGTCCTTGCCGATTTCGTCGGCGCCGGCAAAGTCCACCAGCACGCCGATGCGACCGCCGTGCACGTAGCTGTTCAGGCCGTCCACCGTTTCAAAGCGCTGGAAGCGGCGCACCGACATGTTCTCGCCGATCTTGCCGATCAGGGCCGTGCGGGTGGTTTCGACGGTGCCTTCGCCCATGGCGCATTGACCAAGCGCGGCGACATCGGCGGGATTGTGCTCGGAGACCAAGCGGGCCAGATCGTTGACGAAGCCGATGAAATCATCGTTCTTGGCGACGAAGTCGGTTTCGCAGTTGACCTCGACCAGGGCGCCGGTCTTGCCGTCGGCCGCGATGTACAGGCCGATCAGGCCTTCGGCCGTGACGCGGTTGGCAGCCTTGGAGGCCTTGCTGCCGAGCTTGACGCGCAGCAGTTCCTCAGCGCGGGCCAGATCGCCCTCGGCTTCCGTCAGGGCCTTCTTGCATTCCATCATGGGCGCGTCGGTCTTTTCGCGCAATTCCTTGACCATGGCAGCGGTGATTTGAGCCATTCGATTCTCCTGTTCGATCAATGCAGATACCGGCTGGTGCCGGTATCGGACTGGTTGGCGCGGGGCGAACCCGCGCCAGAGGGGGACGAGGGGCGAGGATTTATTCCTCGTGCTGATCCTGCTCGACCTCGATGAATTCCTCGCCTTCGGCCAGTTCTTCGACCAGGCCATTGAGGCTTTGCTCACGGCCGGCCAGGACAGCGTCAGCCATGCCGCGGGCATACAGCGCGATCGCTTTGCTGGAGTCGTCGTTGCCGGGGATGATGTAATCGATGCCTTCGGGCGAGTGGTTGGTATCCACCACGCCGACCACCGGAATCCCCAAGGTGCGGGCTTCGGCCACGGCGATCTTGTGGTAGCCCACGTCGATGACGAACAACGCCTCGGGCAGGGTGTTCATGTCCTTGATGCCGCCGATCGACTTGTTCAGCTTGGCCAGTTCGCGTTCGAACATGAGCGCTTCTTTTTTGCTCATGTGTTCGGTGGCGCCTTCGGCCTGCTGGGCTTCCATCTCTTTCAGACGCTTGATGGACGTCTTGACCGTCTTGAAGTTGGTCATCATGCCGCCCAGCCAGCGGCTGTCGACGTAGGGCATGCCGCAGCGCTGGGCTTCGGCAGCCACCAGTTCGCGGGCGGAACGCTTCGTGCCGACGAACAGCACGTTGCCGCCGCGCGCGGCCACCTGGCGCACGAACTGCGTGGCTTCCAGGTACTTTTCAACCGTGCGTTCCAGGTTGACGATGTGGATCTTGTTGCGCTGGCCGAAAATGTATTCGGCCATTTTCGGGTTCCAGTAACGGGTCTGGTGGCCAAAGTGCACACCAGCTTCCAGCATTTCACGCATGAGGCTCATGGTAAGGATCTCCAAAGGGTTTGGTCTTGTACATGGCCAGCATCCGGGGCTAACATGTTCCGCAACCGAAACGCATTCCCCAAACACCCATGGTAGGCCATGCACGCTATTTACAGCGAAGCCTATAATTCTACTATTCTTCCTACACTTTCAGCAAGCTTCTCCCATGATTCCATTGATCACAGACCCCCAGGAACTCGACCAGATGCGCGCCGCATGCCAAGCGGCTGCCAGCATCCTGGACTATCTGGAACCCCATGTGCGCCCCGGCGTCACCACCGGGGAACTCGAGCGTCTGTGCATGGACTATCTGACCAACGTGCTGAAGGTGAAGTCCGCCACGGTGGGCTATGCGCCGCCGGGCTACCCTCCCTACCCGGCCTCGATCTGCATCTCGGTCAATCATGTCATCTGCCATGGCATCCCCGGCGACAAGGTCCTGAAGAACGGCGACATCCTGAACATGGACATCACCATCATCAAGGACGGGTGGTTCGGCGACACCAGCCGCATGTATTACGTCGGCGAGCCCACCATCCTGGGCCGGCGCCTGGCGGAAACCACCTACGAATGCATGTGGCTGGGCATCGAGCAGGTGCGCCCCGGCGCCACCCTGGGCGACGTCGGCCACGCCATCCAGCAGCACGCTGAAAAAGCGGGCTTTTCGGTCGTGCGCGAATACTGCGGCCACGGAGTCGGCCGACGCTTCCACCAGGACCCTCAGGTGCTGCACTACGGCAAACCCGGCACGGGACTGCGGCTGGAACCCGGCATGATCTTCACCATCGAACCCATGATCAATGCCGGCCGCCGGGAAATCCGCACCCTGGCCGATCAATGGACGGTCGTCACGCGCGACCACAGCCTGTCGGCGCAATGGGAGCACAGCATCCTGGTGACGGACCAGGGCTACGAAGTGCTGACCGTCTCGCCCGGCATGCCCGCGCCTCCCGCGTTTGCGAAAGCCGCCGCCTCTGCATGATCCCCTCGTCGCAGGACGGTGTCACGGCTTTGCGCGGCCACCTGCAGGCGCGTCGCGCTGAAGCCATTGCGGCCTACCGCCGGCATCTGCGCCCGGAACTTCTGCTGACGACCCTGCGCCGGATCGCGGACGAGCAAGTCCGCGAACTGCTGAAGATCCACCCCGTTCCCCAGGGCGCCTGCGTAGCCGCCGTGGGGGGCTACGGGCGTGGCGAGCTCTATCCCGGGTCCGACCTGGACATCCTGATCCTGCTGGAGCACAGCCCCGATGCCGATGACCGCAATCGCATCGAGACGCTGATCGCCGCCCTGTGGGACGTCGGGCTGGAGCCCGGCCACAGCGTGCGCACCGTGACGCAATGCCGCCACGAAGCCGCCGCCGACATCACGGTTCAGACCGCCTTGCTGGAAACGCGCTGGTTGGCGGGCAGCCGGGGGCTGTTCCAGCAATTCCGCGCCCGGATGCAAGAAGACCTGGATCCGCGCGAATTCTATCTGGCCAAGCGGACCGAGATGCAGCAGCGCCACGCCCGCCACCAGGACACGCCCTATGCGCTGGAACCCAACTGCAAGGAGGCTCCCGGCGGCCTGCGCGATCTCCAGGTGCTGCTGTGGCTGGCGCGGGCCGCGGGCCTGGGCGCCAGCTGGAAGGCGGTCGCCCGGACGGACCTGCTGACACCGGCCGAATTCCGGTCCCTGCGACGGGCCGAGCGCGCATTCAAGCGCCTTCGCATCGAACTGCACCTGCTGGCGGGGCGACGGGAGGATCGGGTGCTCTTCGACCTGCAGCCTCGCCTGGCGCACATCTATGGCTTCACCGATCAGCCCCATCGCCGTGCCAGCGAGCTGCTGATGCAACGCTACTACTGGGCCGCGCGAGTGGTCTGCCAGGTGAACCGCCTATTGATGCAAAGCCTGGAAGAACATCTGTTTCCCCAGCCGCAGACCCATGCCGTGGCGCTGGACGACGATTTCTGCGTGCGCCGCGATCATCTGGCGCTGCAGCGCCCCGACGCGTTCGAGCGCAACCCTGCCCTGCTGCTGCGCGTCTTCCTGGTGATGCAGCAACACCCGGAACTGCAGGGCATGGCGGCGGGCACGCTGCGCGCCATGTGGCATGCGCGCCGGCGCATCGATCTGCAATTCCGCGACAACCCGGTCAACCGCCGGCAGTTCCTGCAGATCCTGCAACAGCCGCGCGGCATTGTCCACGCCTTGCGCGACATGACGATGTGGAACATCCTGCCGCGCTATCTGCCCGTCTTTCGCCGCATCGTCGGGCAGATGCAGCACGACCTGTTTCATGCGTACACCGTGGACCAGCACATTCTGATGGTGATCCGCAATCTGCGCCGCTTCACCATGCCGGAACACGCCCAGGAATATCCCCTGGCCAGCCAGCTGATCGCCGATCTGGACGAACACTGGCTGCTGTACGTGGCCGCCTTGTTCCACGACATTGCAAAGGGCCGGGGGGGCGACCACTCCCAACTGGGCGCCGCCGAGGTCCGCCGCTTCGCCCGTCAGCATCAATTGCCGCGAGAGCAGGCCGACCTGCTGGAATTTCTGGTGCGCGAGCACCTGACGCTCTCTCAGGTGGCGCAGAAACGCGACCTGAGCGATCCGCGCGTCATCCACGAATTCGCCACCCGGGTGGGCACGCAACGCCGCCTGGCCGCCCTGTACCTGCTGACCGTGGCCGACATCCGGGGCACCAGCCCGCGCGTCTGGAATGCCTGGAAGGGCAAGCTGCTGGACGATCTGTACCATCAGACCCTGGCCGCGCTGGGCGGCGCCCGCCCGGACACCGGCACCATCCTGGCCTTGCGCAAGGATGCCGCAGCCGCCGAGATCCGCCGTATCGGTCTGCGCGACGAAAGCCGGGACGCCTTCTGGTCGCAACTGGACGTGGCCTACTTCCTGCGCCACGATGCCAATGAAATCGCCTGGCACACGCGCCACCTGTACCACTGTTTCCAGGGACCGGACCCCGTGGTGCGGGCCCGGGTCCTGGGGCAAAGCGAGGCGCTGCAGATCCTGGCCTATGCGCCCGACCGCGCAGACCTGTTCATGGACATCTGCACCTACTTCGATCGGCACGGGCTGAGCATCCAGGATGCCCGCATCCACACGACACGCCAAGGCTGGGCCTTGGACAGCTTCATCGTGCTGCTGCCCGACGGCGACCGTGACTACCGGGCCCACGCCAGCCTGATCGAACACGAACTGAGAACGGCCCTGGCGGCGCCTCCAGGCGCCCAATCGCCCGCTGCCGCCGTACGGCTGGGGTCGCGGCGCTCGCGGGTCTTTCCCATCATACCCAGCATCGCCTTGCAGGCGGACGAACAGGGCGGCACCTGGCGCCTGTCCGTCACCACTGCGGACCGCGTAGGTCTGTTGCGCGATCTGGCCCGGGTATTCACCCGCCACGGCGTCAACCTGAAGATGGCGAAGATCATGACCCTGGGAGACCGGGTCGAGGATATTTTCATCCTGCAAGGCGCTATCCTGGAACAGGCGCGCGGCCAGCTGCAGTTCGAGCGTCATGTCTTCGATGCCCTGGCGGTCGAAACCGACAAGGCATCCGTCCCCGGATCCACTCCGGCCACTCCACTCATTGAACCATCATGAGAACCCAGCAATCCGATTACATCCTGAGAGCCGTTTCCCTGCTATGCGTGGCGGCGGTGGGCGTCGCCCTGATTTCGCAATATGGCTTCAACATGCGGCCCTGCGCCTGGTGCGTGCTGCAGCGCCTGATCCTGCTGGCCATCGCGGCCGTCTGCGGCCTGGCCGGCACCGGCTGGGGCTCGGCCCTGGCCCGGCGGGCAGGCGCCGCGCTGGGAGCCGCGCTGGGTGTCGGCGGCATGGCCGCCGCCTGGTACCAGTATTCCGTCGCCAGCAACGCATTTTCCTGCGCCCAGACCTTCGCCGACCGCTTCATCTCCGGCTCCGGCCTGGATGCCGCCTTGCCCTGGCTGTTCGGCATTTATGCCAGTTGCGCGGATGCCCGCGTCAGCCTGCTGGGGATCGAATATGCCCTGTGGGGACTGATGCTGTTCGCGATCAGCACGATACTGTGCGTGTGGGTTTTGGTCCGGGCGCGGCGGGCTTGAACGCCCGCGGGCGGGGCCAGGACGACCGATCGGGGGAACCCCCATCGGCCTCCCGCCCGCGTGAACGTGGATTCAGCTATCGTCCGAAAGGGCGGGCGTCATCGCACCGGATCGGATCGGCAGGCCTCGCGTCTGGCTCAGGCGCTCCAGATAGGCGGCATCGATGTCGCCCGTCACATAGCGGCCGCTGAAGCACGATGACTCGAAGGCCCGCAGGGCCGGGTTCAGGTCGCGCAGCGACTGCTCCAGATCCTCCAGGTCCTGGTAGACCAGGCTGTCGGCGCCGATTTCATGGGCGATCTGATCCGTGTCGCGGCCCGTGGCGATCAATTCAGCCTGGGTCGGCATGTCGATGCCATAGACGTTCGGGTACCGCACGGCCGGGGCGGCCGACGCAAAATAGACTTTGTTAGCCCCGGCCGCCCGGGCCATGTCCACGATTTCCCGGCTGGTCGTGCCGCGCACGATGGAGTCGTCCACCAGCAGCACGTTCTTGCCCCGGAACTCCAGATCGATCGCGCTGAGTTTCTGGCGCACGGACTTCTTGCGCACCGCCTGGCCGGGCATGATGAACGTTCGCCCGATATAGCGGTTTTTGATGAAGCCCTCGCGGTAGTTCAGCCCCAGCTGCGAGGCCAGCTGCATGGCTGAAGGCCGGGATGAATCCGGAATCGGCATCACCACGTCCACATCGCCCAGCCGCAAGGTCTTGGCGACCTTGTCGGCCAGGTATTCCCCCATGTGCAAGCGGGCGTCATAGATGGAGATCCCATCCATGACCGAGTCCGGGCGGGCGAAATAGACGTATTCGAACACACAGGGAGTCTGCGCGGCATCGGGATCTCCGCACAGTTCGTGGCTGACGTCGCCGTCCTCGGTGATCACCAGCGCTTCCCCGGGAGCGACATCGCGCACCAGGGTGAAGCCGCTGCCCGTCAGGGCCACCGATTCAGAGGCGAGCATCCACTCGGGGCCCGCATCCGTATCGTGGCGCCCCAGGCACAGCGGGCGGATGCCGTGCGGATCGCGGAAAGCCACCAGGCCGAAGCTGCTGATGCGGGCAATGACGGCGTAGGCGCCCTTGGCCCGGCGGTGCACCGCCCTCACCGCCTGGAAGACCGCATTGGCATCCAGGGTGACGCCGTTGGACGCCTGCTGCAGCTCATGGGCGAAAACGTTCAACAGGACTTCGGAATCCGAATTGGTGTTGATGTGGCGCCGGTCATGCTTGAACAGGGCCTCGCGCAGTTCGCGCCAGTTGGTCAGGTTGCCATTGTGCACGAAGGTGATGCCGAACGGCGCATTGACGTAAAACGGCTGGGCCTCGTCCACGCTGGCGCTGGACCCGGCCGTGGGATAGCGCACCTGCCCCACCCCGCTGTTGCCGGGCAAGGCTCGCATGTTGCGGGTACGGAAGACGTCGCGCACCAGGCCATGGGCCTTGTGCATACTGAAGAACTGGTCGTGCGCCGTGGCGATGCCGGCGGCATCCTGGCCCCGGTGCTGCAGCAGCAGCAGACTGTCGTAAATCAGCTGATTGACCGGGCTGGTGCCCATGACGCCGACGATTCCACACATGGTTGAGTTCCGAACTAATAAGGAAGTAGCTGCGCCACATCGGCGGGCAGCAGAAATTTGACTTGCTGAAAACCCCTGGTCAGCGCCGCCGACGTGCGGGCCTGTTGCCACCAGGGCTCGCGGGGCAGCTCGGTGTAGCCGGCCAGGCCGACCAGCGCCAGCACCAGCACCAGGCCGCGCACCGCGCCGAACACGGCCCCCAGGCCATGATCGGCAGGGGTCAGGCCGGTGCGGTCCACGAGCGCGCCCAGGGCCATATTCAGAAGCCCGACCGCCAGCAACGCCAATATGAACACCGCCCCATAGGCAGCCAGCGTGCGCAGCAGGCCGTTTTCGATCAGGGTATCGAGCCACAGCGATGCCGTCGGCCCCCACCAGATGGCGGCGACGAAAGCCGCCACATAGGCGACCAGCGACAGGACTTCCCGCAGGAAGCCGCGCAGCAGGCCGATCAGGCTGGACACCACCACGATCGTCAGGACGATATAGTCGAAACTGGTCACTTGTCGGAGATCAGGCCATTCTGATAACCCAGCGCCCGCAAGCGGGCCTGGGCCGCCTGCGCGGCCTCGTGCGATCCGAACGGCCCCACGCGCAGGCGGTAAACCGTGCGTCCGCCGGATTGCCCGCGTTCGACGTAGGCATCCGTCACCCCCGACTGGCGCAGGCTGTCGCGGCGGTTCTGGGCATCCTGTTCGGTCGTGTAGGCCGCCACTTGCAGGTAGTAGCGCCCCTGCCCGGACGCCGCTGCCGCGTTGCCGCGCGGAGTGGACGGCGACTTGCCCGACAGCAGGGCCAATGCCACAGAGCCGTCATCGGTGCGTTCGCTGGATTTGGCGCTGGGCTTGGCCGGTTTTTCCGCTTCGACGGGCGCCTTGGACACTGCGGGGGGCGCGGCCGGCTGAGCTGGAGGTTTGGGTGTCGCCGGTGTTTCCGGGGCCGCGGGCGGCACCGTGGCAGGCGGCGCAGCGGCCGCTTGCTGCCCATTTTGGGCGCCATTGGCGAGTGTTCCTCCGGGGGTCTCGACAGCCCCCCCGGACTGCCCGTTGCCTTGGGCCGGAGCGCCTTCGGCGGGTGAAGCCGTGGCAGGCGCGGTGGTTTCCGCAGGCGTCGGGGCGCTGGAAGGCGGCGGCAAGCCCGCAGGCGTGGCGGGCACCACCACGGGAGCATGCGTGTCGTCCGGCACGGGCTCGTCAAACAGCCAGGGCACCACGATGAAGGCGGCCAGCACCAAGGCCAGCGCGCCAATCAGGCGACGGCGCGCCTTGCTGCGCAGTTCTTTCAGCTGAACCTCGCTGGTGCCACCGGAACGCGTCGTGCGTTTCCCCGTGTCAGTCCCATGACGAAAAAGCATCGTGCAGCTTACCCGTTAGCAAGGGCGGGCGACGTTCCCGCCCGGTCAAGAGAGGACGTCCCTGCCTTCCTGGCGCAGGACCTGAAGTACCGGGCCGACCGTCGCAAATGACCCGAACACGAGAATTCTATCATTGTCGCCTGCCAGCTTCCGGGCTTCGGCAAAGGCTTGTTCCGGACTGTCAAATGTGGAAACCTGTACATCCTGCGCCGGCACGGCCTGCCGGGGAGTCGCCCGCACACCGGGCTTCTGATCGCCGCGCTTGATCTCCGCCGCCTGGGCGACAAAGGGATCCACAGGGGCCGTATCGCCGGTGATGCGATGCACGATATCCGCCAGTTCCTGGCCGGTGGTCCCGCGCGGCCCGCCCAGCGTCGCGCACAACCAGCGATCCACCCGTCGCGACAGGCGCGACAACGTGGTTCCGATATCCTTGTCGTGCAGCATGCCGACAACGGCATAGGTATGCGGATAGTGCCCCATGCTGTCCAGATTCTGCCCCAGGGTGGCGGCCGCATGAGGGTTGTGGCCGACGTCCAGGATCGTGGCCGGCAGCCCCGGCAGGATCTGCATGCGTCCGGGCAGGCTGACGTGCAGCAGGCCCTGGCGCACGTTCTGCTGCGTGACCACCAGCCGATCGCGCAGATTTTCCAGAGCGGCCAGAGCGGCCGATGCGTTCAGCAGCTGGTTGGCGCCGCGCAGGGCAGGATAGCCCAGAGCATTGCGACGCTGGCTGCGTCCCCCATAGGCCCATTGCTGGCGATCGCCGGAATAGTTGAAATCGATGCCGAAGCGCCACAGGTTCGCGCCAATTTCAGCGGCGTAGTCGATGACGGTCTGGGGCGGCACGGGATCGGCGCAGATCGCCGGTTTGCCGGGACGGAAGATGTGCGCCTTTTCCCAACCGATGGCCTCGCGGGTATTGCCCAGATAGGCCATGTGGTCCAGGTCCACGCTGGTCAGGATGGCGCAGTCCGTGTCGATCAGATTGACGGCATCCAGGCGCCCGCCCAATCCGACTTCCAGCACGACTACCTCCAGATTCGAAGCCTGGAACAGCAGCAAGGCAGCCAGCGTCGTCATCTCGAAATAGGTCAGCGTGGTATCGCCGCGGGCGGCCTCGATGCGTTCCATCTGCGCAACGATCTCGGCATCCGAGGCTTCCTGGCCATTGATGCGTATGCGTTCGTTGAAGCGCAGCAGGTGCGGCGAGGTGTATTGCCCGACCCGATAACCCGCATCCAGCAAGATGGCCTCCAGCATGGCGCAGGTGGAACCCTTGCCATTGGTGCCCGCCACGGTGATCTTGACGCAATCCAGCGACAATTCCAGGCGCTGGGCCACGGTCCGGATGCGATCCAGACCCAGATCAATGGCTTTGGGATGCAGGGTTTCCAGATAGGCCAGCCAGTCGGCCAGCGCAGCGCCATGGGCGGGAGCAATCGATGACATGAGAATGACAATCACAAAGAAAACGGCAGGTGCCGATATTAGCACCTACCGCTGAGAAGAACGCCGGACACCCCCACTGCCTGTACTGCCAGCCACCAAGGGATCCGGCTGCCGGGATGGGCCCGGACACAGGACAGCCCCTGCGGCCTGACCCGCGCCTGACGAATCCGAGCGGCATGCTGGCCGCGAGGTGGACAGCAAGCGGCCGCAGGCCGCGCAGCGTGGGGGCCCTTTTACTTCTTCCGCGCCGGCGGCACATCCGTGCAGTGACCGTCGGCGACCTCAGCGGCCATGCCGATGGACTCGCCCAGGGTCGGGTGCGGGTGGATGGTCTTGCCGATATCCACGGAATCCGCGCCCATTTCGATGGCCAGGGCCACTTCGCTGATCAGATCGCCCGCGTGGGTGCCGACGATGCCGCCACCCAGGATGCGGCCGGTCTCGGCGTCGAACAGCAGCTTGGTGAACCCTTCGTCGCGGCCATTGGCAATGGCCCGGCCGGACGCCTGCCAGGGGAACAGGCCTTTCTTCAGGGCGACGCCCTGCTTCTTGGCTTCTTCCTCGGTCAAGCCGACCCAGGCGACTTCCGGGTCCGTGTAGGCGACGGACGGAATCACGCGGGCGTCGAAATAGGCCTTTTCACCCGCAATGACTTCAGCGGCGACGTGCGCTTCGTGCACGGCCTTGTGGGCCAGCATCGGTTGGCCCACGATGTCGCCGATGGCGTAGATGTGCGGCACATTGGTGCGCATCTGCTTGTCGACTTCGATGAAGCCCCGGTCGCTGACCGACACCCCGGCGTTTTCCGCGCCGATCTTCTTGCCATTGGGCGCGCGGCCCACGGCTTGCAGGACCAGATCGTAACGCTGGGGTTCCTTCGGCGCGGCCTCGCCTTCGAAGGTGACCCAGATGCCATCGTCCTTGGCCTCGGCGGCTACCGTCTTGGTCTTGAGCATGGAGTGATCGAAACGCCGGGCGTTCATCTTGTCCCAGACCTTGACCAGGTCGCGGTCGGCGCCCGTCATCAGCGTCGGCAGCATTTCCACGACATCCAGGCGGGCGCCCAGCGCGGAATAGACCGTACCCATTTCCAGGCCGATGATGCCCCCGCCGATGATCAGCATCCGCTGGGGGATGGACTTGAGCGCCAGCGCCCCGGTGGAATCGACGATGCGCGGATCGTCCGGCAGGAACGGCAGCTTCACGGACTGGCTGCCGGCGGCGATGATGGCCGAGGCGAACTTCACCGTGGTCTTGCTGCCGTCGTCCTTGGTCACCGTCAGGTGATGCGGATCGGCGAAGGCGCCGACGCCCTGGATGACAGTGACCTTGCGGGCCTTGGCCATGCCCGCCAGGCCGCCGGTCAGCTTGCCGACCACGCTATCCTTGTAGCCGCGCAAGGCATCCAGGTCGATCTTGGGCTCGCCGAAGCTGATGCCGTGTTCCGACAGGGATTTGGCCTCTTCCAGCACGCCCACGGTATGCAGCAGCGCCTTGGAGGGAATGCAGCCCACATTCAGGCAGACCCCGCCCAGCGTGGCGTAGCGCTCGACCAGAAGGACTTTCAGCCCCAGGTCGGCGGCGCGGAAGGCGGCCGAATAACCGCCGGGTCCGGCGCCCAGGACCAGCACATCGCACTCGGCGTCCGCCGATCCGGTGTACTGGGCGGGCGCGGGGCCCGCCAGGGGAGCGCTCGGAGCTGCAGGGGCAGCCGCGGGTGCGGCCGCAGCAGCGGCAGGCGCGACGGGCGCGGATGCGGCATCCGCCGCAGCCTTGTCGCCGCCGCCCTGGGATTCGACACGCAGGATGGCGGTGCCCTGCGCGACCTTATCGCCGACCTTGATGAGGATTTCCTTGACCACCCCGCCCTGATCGGCCGGGATTTCCATGGAGGCCTTGTCGGACTCCACCGTGATCAGGCTTTGCTCGGGCGCGATGGTATCGCCCACGGCCACCAGGATTTCGATCACGTCGACCTGATCGAAGTCGCCGATGTCCGGAACGTTGATGTCAGTCAGACTCATGCGTGCCCCCTTACAGGATGATGCGGCGGAAGTCCGCCAGCAGGCCGGCCAGATAGGCGTTGAAGCGCGCGGCGGCGGCCCCGTCGATCACGCGGTGATCGTAGGACAGCGACAACGGCAGCATCAGGCGCGGCTGGAAGGCCGCACCGTCCCAGACAGGCTGCATGGCAGAGCGCGACACCCCCAGGATGGCCACTTCCGGCGCATTGATGATGGGCGTGAAGTCGGTGCCGCCGATGCCGCCCAGCGACGAAATCGAGAAGCAGCCGCCTTGCATCTGAGCCGGTGACAATTTGCCGTCGCGGGCCTGGGCCGCCAGTTCGGCGGTCTCGGCGGCCAGTTGCAGCACGCCTTTCTTGTCGGCGTCGCGAATCACCGGCACAACCAGCCCGTTGGGCGTGTCGGCGGCGAAACCCACGTGGTAGTAATGCTTCAGCACCAGGGTGTCGCCATCCAGGGACGCATTGAATTCCGGGAATTTCTTCAAGGCAGCCACGACCGCCTTGATCAGGAAGGCCAGCATGGTGACTTTGACGCCGGCCTTCTTGTTTTCCGCGTTCAACTGCTGGCGCAAGGCTTCCAGGTCGGTGATATCGGCCACGTCGTTGTTGGTGACGTGCGGAATCATGACCCAGTTGCGATGCAGATTGGCGCCGGAGATCTTCTTGATGCGCGACAGCGGCTTGGACTCGATCTCGCCGAATTTGGCGAAATCGACCTTGGGCCAGCCCAGCACGCTGAAGCCTTCGCCGGCCGGCAGCGTCGAGCCCACCGGACTGGCGCCGCCCGTGGCCAGGGCCTGTTTGACGTAGGCCCGCACATCGTCGGCGGTGATGCGGTTCTTCGGCCCCGTGCCACCGACCTGAGCCAGGTTGACCCCCAGTTCGCGGGCGAAATGCCGCACCGACGGCGACGCGTGCGGCAGGTTGCGCAAGGGCACGTCGGCCTCCGCGAACGCGGCTGTCGGCGAGGCGCGGTCCGGCGCGCTGGACGCCATGGCCGGCGCGGATGCCGGCGCAGGTGCAGGTGCAGGTGCAGGCGCCGGCGCGGCCTCGGCCTTGGCGGCCGGAGCCGGTTCGGAGGCCGGCTGGGCCTGCGCCTTGTCCGCCTTGGGGGCGTCGTCGGCAGGCTTGTCGGCTGCGGCGCCGCTTTCGGCGGCCTCCACTTCCAGGATCACGGACCCTTCCGCAACCTTGTCGCCCACCTTGATTTTGATGGTCTTGACCACCCCGCCCTGCGAGGCGGGAATTTCCATGGAGGCCTTGTCGGACTCCACGGTGATCAGGCTTTGCTCGGCCTGAATCGTATCGCCCACGGCGACCAGGACCTCGATGACATCGACATGGTCGAAATCGCCGATGTCGGGGACTTTGATTTCCACGATACTCATGTTCCTCATCCTCCTCAGGCGTGGTGCGGGTTGGCCTTGTCGGACTCAATCCCGTATTTGGCAATGGCTTCGGCGCATTTCTTGATGTCGATCGTGCCCTCGTCGGCCAGGCTGCGCAGCGCGGCCAGGACGATGAAGTGACGGTCGATCTCGAAGTGCTTGCGCAGCTCGGAGCGGAAGTCGGAACGGCCGTAGCCGTCGGTGCCCAGGACCTTGAAGTGGCGTCCATCGGGGATGAAGGGACGGATCATGTCGCCATAGGCCTTGATGTAGTCGGTCGAGACGACGATCGGACCCTGGGTGCCCTTCAACTGCTGGGTCACGTAGGCTTCCTGGGCCGGCTCTGTCGGATGCAGCAGGTTGTGACGCTCGACATCCAGGCCGTTGCGGCGCAATTCGGTGAAGCTGGTGGCGCTCCAGACGTCGGAAGTCACGCCCCAGTCCTTTTCCAGCAGTTCCTGGGCCGCCATGACTTCGCGCAGGATCGTGCCCGAACCCATCAGCTGCACATGGGTCTTGGCCGGTTTGGCGCTGGATTGCAGCTTGTACATGCCGCGCAGGATGCCGTCCTCGTCGCCGGCCTTCAGGCCGGGGTGGGGATAGTTCTCGTTCATCACAGTGATGTAGAAGAACACGTCTTCCTGGTCGTGCATCATGCGCTGCAGGCCGCTGCGGATGATGACCGCGACTTCGTGGGCGAAGGCCGGATCGTAGGCCACGCAATTGGGGATCAGGGACGCCTGGATGTGGCTGTGGCCGTCTTCGTGCTGCAGGCCTTCGCCGTTCAAGGTCGTTCGCCCCGCCGTGCCGCCCAGCACGAAACCGCGCGCCAGCATGTCGCCCGCCGCCCAGGCATGGTCGCCAAAGCGCTGGAACCCGAACATCGAGTAATAGATGAAGAACGGGATCATGATGGTGTTGCTGACGGAATACGACGTCGCCGCCGCAACCCAGGAGCTGAAACCGCCCGCTTCGTTGATGCCTTCCTGCAGCAGCTGGCCGTTTTCCGCCTCGCGGTAGTACATCACCTGGCCCTTGTCGACAGGCACGTACTTCTGGCCTTCGGGAGCGTAGATCCCGATCTGGCGGAACAGGCCTTCCATCCCGAAGGTACGCGACTCATCGACCAGGATGGGCACCACTCGAGGAGCGAGGTCCTTGTCGCGCAGGATCTGGTTGAGCACTCGCACAAAGGCCTGGGTGGTGGAGATTTCCCGGCCTTCCGCCGTGGGTTCGAGCACGGCCTTGAAGGTTTCGAGCGCCGGCACCGGCAGGGACTGATCGGCCTTCGCGCGGCGGTGCGGCAGATAACCGCCCAGCGCCTTGCGGTGTTCGTGCAGGTATTTCATTTCCGGCGAGTCCTCGGCCGGCTTGAAATACGGAATCTGATCGACCTGATCATCGGGGATGGGGATATTGAAACGATCGCGGAATTCGCGCACCGAATCGACGTCCAGTTTCTTTTGCTGGTGGGTCGGGTTCTTCGCCTGACCGACGTGGCCCATGCCATAGCCCTTGATGGTCTTGGCCAGGATCACGGACGGCTGGCCCTTGTGGCCGGCAGCGGCGGCGAAGGCCGCGTAGACCTTGTGCGGATCGTGACCGCCGCGGTTCAGACGCCAGACGTCCTCGTCGCTCATGCGGCTGACCATCTCCAGCACCTTGGGGTGCTTGCCGAAGAATTTCTCGCGCACGAACTTGCCGTCGTTGGCCTTGTAGGCCTGGTATTCGCCGTCCACGGTTTCTTCCATGATGCGGCGCAGCAGGCCTTCCTTGTCTCGGGCGAACAGGGGATCCCAGTAACCGCCCCAGATCAGCTTCAGCACGTTCCAGCCGTTACCGCGGAAGGCGCCTTCCAGTTCCTGGATGATCTTGCCGTTGCCGCGCACCGGGCCGTCCAGACGCTGCAGGTTGCAGTTGACGATGAAGATCAGGTTGTCGAGTTTTTCGCGCGAGGCCAGGCCGATGGCGGCCAGGGTATCGGGTTCGTCGATTTCGCCGTCACCCACGAAGACCCAGACCTTGCGTTCGGCCGTATTGGCCAGGCCGCGGGCATGGAGGTATTTCAGGAAGCGGGCCTGATAGATGGCCATCATGGGCCCCAGGCCCATGGACACCGTGGAAAACTGCCAGAAGCCGGGCATCAGCTTCGGGTGCGGGTAGGAAGACAGGCCCTTGCCCTTGCCGCCGACTTCCTGGCGGAAATAGTTCAGGTTTTCTTCCGTCAGACGGCCTTCGAGGAAGGCGCGCGAATACATGCCCGGAGACGAGTGACCCTGGAAATACACCAGGTCGCCGCCGTGGTCGGGGGATTCTGCGTGCCAGAAATGATTCTGGCCGCATTCGATCATGGTCGCCAGCGACGCGAAAGAGGCAATGTGGCCGCCCAGGCTGCCGCCATCGGCGGGCTCGACCTTGTTGGCCTTGACCACCATGGCCATGGCGTTCCAGCGGATGTAGGAGCGGATGCGCTCTTCCAGCACCATGTTGCCGGGGTGCGGAGGCTCCAGCCCCGGAGGAATCGTATTCACATATGCCGTATTCAGGGAATACGGGATATGCGCGCCGGAACGGCGGGCGAGATCGATCAGGCTTTCGATCAGGAAGTGGGCGCGTTCAGCGCCTTCCCGATCCAGCACGGCTTCGAGCGCGTCGAGCCATTCCTGGGTTTCCTGCCGATCGGGATCCGCCACGGCGGCCTGAGCTTGTTCAAGAGAGGACATGAGGAGTGTCTCCTGTGTGGTTCGAGGGCGCGACCACACATCGCGCCTGCCAGAAATTACGCCGGATGTTGAGGGTGTCCTGCACACGAATGCATCCAGGAGTCCGGCACCTGTGCCCATTCTAGGAAAGACCCCGGTTCCGCACAAGCGAAATTTCACCTCGTGGTATGAATTTTTATTATGTGAAAAATTGAATAGTGATTTCGCGTCTAAAATGGCGCAATCGCAAGACCATCATGGCCATGGCAAACCCGAACCGCAAGTCCCTGATTCCGACGACATTCTATGAGCACGCCCGCCATAGCCGTCGTCTGTACTGGCTGACGCCGGCGATCGTGCTGGTGCTGTACCTGTGCGTCATGGGGGCGTTCATCTGGCTGCAGCGCCTGCAAAGCGACAGCGTGATGTTCGTCACCATCGACCAGGAAACCCGGCAGCAGCGGCTGATGATGGTGGTCTTCGCCCTGTCGCTGGTGATTGTCTTCAGTTTGCTGGCCCTGTGGCGCTACACCCGCTTTCGCACCCAGGCCGAAGCCGCCCTGATCGCGGAGACCGGCTTTCGCCGCGCCATGGAAAACTCCATGTCCACCGGGATGCGGGTCTTCGACATGCAGGGCCGCATCGCCTACGTGAACCCGGCATTCTGCCGGATGATCGGCTGGAACGAGGCCGACCTGATCGGCCGCACCGCCCCCTTTCCCTACTGGCTGCCCGGACGCCACGACCATCATCGCGAAACACTGGCCCAATTGCTGTCGGGCCGCACCCCCAGCAGCGGCCTGGAAATCGAAGCCCAGCGCCGCGACGGTTCCCGCTTCACCGCCCGCATGTACGTGTCGCCGCTGCGCGACCCCAACGGCGAACAGATCGGCTGGATGACGTCCATGACCGACATCACCGAACCCAAACGCATCCGCGAGGCCCTGACCGCCGCGCATGAACGCTTCATGACCGTGCTGGAGGGCCTGGACGACGCCATTTCCGTGGTTGCGGACACCCCTGAAGGCCTGGAACTGCTGTTCGCCAACCGCACCTACCGGCGCCTGTTCGGCGCCCAGACCAGCGGCCACGCGCAGTTGCTGGGCGGACGCCTGGGCCGATTCACCGACGAGACCATGGAACTGTTCTCGCCCACGGCCGAACGCTGGTTCGAGGTTCATCACCGCATGCTGGCCTGGACGGATTCCCGGCGCGTCCGCCTCCAGGTGGCTCGCGACATCACCGAACGACGCAAGCACGAGGAAGAATCCCGCGTGCAACAGGAAAAGGCGCAGCTGACCAGCCGCCTGACCACCATGGGAGAGATGGCCTCGTCCCTGGCGCACGAACTGAATCAGCCCCTGACGGCCATCAGCAACTACAACATGGCCGCCGTGGCCATGGTGAAGTCCGGCAAAGCGCCCACGGAATCGCTGCTGCAGGCGCTGGAAAAGGCATCCCAGCAGGCCGAGCGGGCCGGGAAGATCATCAGCCGCATCCGTGAATTCGTCAAACGCAGCGAGCCGCGCCGCCAGGCGGTGGGGCTCGCCCGCATTGTGGAAAATGCCGTGGGCTTCGCCGACATCGACGCCCGGAAACGGCAGATCGACATCGTCCAGAGCCTGCCCGACCCCATGCCCGAGGTATTGGCCGATCCCATCCTGATCGAACAGGTGCTGCTGAATCTGCTGAAGAACGGCGTCGAAGCCATGGAGCACAGCGAATACCGCAGCCTGCACGTGAACATCACCGATCAGGACCCGCAGATCGAAATCGCCGTGATCGACCGGGGCCATGGCCTGCGCAATCCGGAACGCCTGTTCGAGCCTTTTTACAGCACCAAATCAGAAGGCCTTGGCATGGGCCTGAATATCTGCCGTACCATTATCGAATCACATCACGGGCGCCTCTGGGCCAGCCCGAACCCTGAAGGCGGTACCATATTCCGCTTCACCCTGCCCAAGGCGCCTTCGAGCGCACAAGCAGAATCCACGGAGGAAACGCACGCATGACCGACCCTCAAGTCTCCAGCATCATCTATATCGTCGATGACGACGAGGCTGTCCGTGACTCCTTGCGCTGGCTGCTCGAAGCCAACGGTTACGCCGTACGCAGTTTCGCGGGCGCCGAGGAATTCCTGGACTCCTACAACCCGGACCAGACCGCCGTCCTGATCGCCGACGTGCGCATGCCGGGCATGAGCGGCCTGGAACTGCAGGAAACCCTGATCGCGCGCAAGGCCCCCCTGCCCATCGTCTTCATCACCGGTCACGGCGATGTGCCCATGGCCGTTTCCACCATGAAAAAGGGCGCCGTCGACTTCCTGGAAAAGCCGTTCAACGAAGCGGACCTGCGGCGCATCGTCGCCGGCATGCTGGCCCAGGCCACGGACCGTGTGCGGGAAGCCCAGGCGCAACGCGACCAGCAAGCGGTGCTGGGGCGCCTGACGGCCCGCGAACAGCAGGTGCTGGAGCGCATCGTGGCCGGCCGCCTGAACAAGCAGATCGCCGGCGACCTCAACATCAGCATCAAGACGGTCGAGGCCCACCGCGCCAACATCATGGAGAAGCTGGAAGTCACCACCGTGGCCGATCTGATGAAAATCGCCCTGACCCGGACCGAGGAAGCCGGATCATGAGCGCTCGCATCATCGACGGCAAGGCCTTGTCGGCGCGCGTCCGCGCGGATGTGACGCGACAGGTCCAGGCGCTCGGACAGCGGGGCGTCACGCCGGGACTGGCCGTAGTGCTGGTGGGCGAAAACCCCGCCTCGCAAGTCTACGTGCGCAACAAGGCGGCGGCCTGCGAAGCCGCCGGCATGCTGTCGCGCGTCATCCCGCTGGGCGAGGACACCCCCGAAGGCGAACTGCTGGACGTCATCGAGGCGCTGAACGCGGACCCCGCCATCCACGGCATTCTGGTGCAATTGCCGCTGCCCGGCCACATCGACACGGGCCTGGTCATCGAAACCATCAGCGCGGCGAAGGACGTGGACGGCTTTCACGTCAGCAACGCCGGTCTGCTGATGACCGGCCGGCCTCTGTTCCGGCCGTGCACGCCCTATGGCGTCATGAAGATGCTGGAATCCGAAAACGTGCCGCTGCGCGGCGCCGAGGCCGTCATCGTCGGGGCCAGCAACATCGTCGGCAAGCCCATGGCCATGCTCCTGCTGGCGGCCGGCGCGACCGTGACCCTATGCAATTCCAAGACCCGCGACCTGGCCGCCCAGACGCGACGCGCCGACGTGCTGGTGGTCGCCACCGGCAAACCCGGCATCGTCCAGGGCGACATGGTCAAGCCCGGCGCCGTGGTCATCGACGTGGGCATCAACCGCCTGCCCTCGGGCAAGCTGACCGGCGACGTGGATTTCGAATCCGCCGCTCAGGTGGCCGCCGCGATCACGCCGGTGCCGGGCGGCGTGGGTCCCATGACCATCGCCATGCTGCTGGTCAATACCCTCGAAGCCGCCGAACGCACGCTACAGACTTGAAATCGGGGGCTTGCGCCCCCATGTGCCGCCCATGACATCCGCACTGATTGCCGCAAAAAATCCCCTCCTCGCACCGGCCGAGGCTTTCATCGACTACAGCGCCGTGCGCCCCGCTCACATCGAGCCGGCCATCAGCGCGTTGATCGCCGACACTCGCGCCGCCATCAGCGAGGCGGCCGACTGCCCGGAAGCGCCCGATTGGGAAAACCTGGTCGAGGCCATCGAAGATCCCTCCGAACGCCTGCACCGCGCCTGGTCGATCGCCGGCCACCTGAACGGCGTGGTCAACACGCCGGAACTGCGGGCGGCCTACAACGCCTGCCTGCCGCTGATGAGCGAATTTTCCACCTGGGTGGGCCTGCACCGGGGCTTGTATGAGCGCTATCGGGCGCTGGCGGCCGGCCCGGCCTACGCCGGCCTGTCCCCCACCCGGCGGCGCATCGTCGATCTGGCCCTGCGCGACTTCCGCCTAAGCGGCGTGGAACTCCAGGGGCCGGCCCGCGACACCTACGCCCGCAATGCCGACCTGCAGGCCCAGGTGTCGCAGAAGTTCTCCGAAAACGTCATGGACGCCACCGACGGCTGGTCCCTGCTGATCACGGACGAGACCCGCCTGAAAGGCCTGCCCGACAACGTCATCGCCAGCGCCCGTCAACTGGCGCAAGCGGCAGGCGAAGACGGCTGGAAGCTGACGCTGCACATGCCCTGCTATCTGCCGATCATGCAACATGCCCGGGATCGCGATCTGCGCCTGGCGGTGTACCGCGCCTACGGCACCCGCGCCTCCGACCAGGGCGACCAGGCCTTCGATAATTCCGAATCCATCGAATCGCTGCTGGCGCTGCGAGCCGAAGAAGCCACCCTGCTGGGGCAAGCCGATTTCGCCGCCCTGCGCCTGGAAACCCGCATGGCCGACAGCGCCCCCCAAGTGCTGGGCTTTCTGCGCGAACTGGCCGCCAAAGCCCGCCCCAGCGCCCAGCGCGACCTGGAAGAACTGCGCCGCTTCGCCGCGCAGCACCTGGGACTGAGCACGCTGGAACCCTGGGACATCGCCTATGCCTCCGAGCGGCTGCGTGAACAACGCTATGCCTATTCGGACGAGGAACTGCGCCCGTACTTCACCGAAACCCAGGTGCTCAAAGGCCTGTTCCAGGTGATCCAGACCCTGTTCGGCGTGCGCCTGCAAGCCTGCGACGCCCCGGCCTGGCATCCCGACGCCCGCATCTATCAGGTGCTGGATGCTCAGGGCCAGGAACTGGGCCGCCTGGGCATGGACCTGTACGCCCGCCCCGGCAAGCAGGGCGGCGCCTGGGTGGACAGCGAACGCAGCCGCCGCCGCCATGGCGATGCCCTGCACCGGCCGCTGGCCTGGCTGACCTGCAATTTCTCGGCCCCCCACGACGGCCGCGAAGCCCTGCTGACCCACGACGAAGTCATCACGCTGTTCCACGAAAGCGGCCATGCCATGCACACCCTGCTCTCGCGGGTGGATGAGCCCGCCGCGGCGGCATTTGCCGCCGTGGAATGGGATGCCATCGAACTGCCTTCGCAGTTCATGGAGAATTTCTGCTGGGAATGGGAAGTGCTCAGGTCCCTGACCCGTCACGTCGATACGGGCGAGTCGCTGCCCCGCGCCCTATATGACAAGCTGACCGCCGCCCGCAATTTCCAGAGCGGCCTGCAGACCTTGCGCCAGGTGGAATTCTCGCTCTTCGACATGCTGATCCACACGCAGGACCACGGCCTGTCGATCAGCGCCGTGCTCGATACCCTGGATCAGGTGCGCCAGGAAGTCGCGCTCCTGATCCCACCGGCCTGGCATCGGTTTCCGCATGCCTTCTCGCACCTGTTCGCCGGGGGCTACGGGGCCGGGTATTACAGCTACAAATGGGCCGAGGTCCTGTCCGCCGATGCCTTCGCAGCCTTCGAGGAACATGCCCAGGCCCAAGCGGATGGCACCCGCAATGTGTTCGATCCCGACACCTGCCGCCGCTACCTGGACGAAATCATCGCCGTGGGCGGTGCCCGCCCGGCGGCGGATTCCTTCCGGGCTTTCCGGGGTCGGGACCCATCGCTCGAACCCCTGCTGCGCCACAGCGGGCTGGTCGAGGAGGCGTGAAAATGCCGCCCGTCTCGCAGGCCGCGCGCCGCTCTGATCCGACGGATGCGGACCGGTCCGCAGACGCTGCGCCGCGATCGGGCGCGTCCCGACGCCATGCGGGCCATGGCCGGCGCCTGATGGCCGGGCTGGTCCTGTGGGCATGCGGCCTGGGCGTGGCGCTGGCGGCCGTTCATCCGGTGCGCGGTTTCCTGCCCGACCTGAAGTTCACGCTGCAGGGCGCGGGCAATGTCACCGTCACCCAGCAGGCCTTTGCCGGCAAGATCGTGCTGATGTTCTTCGGCTACGCCAGCTGCCCGGACATCTGTCCGACCACCATGGCGCAGTTGGCGCAGGTGACGGAGTCCCTGGGACCCAAGGCCGACCAGGTCCGCATCCTGTTCGTCAGCGTGGACCCGCACCGGGACACCCCCGACGTGCTGCAAACCTACGTGGACCAGTTCGACCGCCATGCCATCGGCCTGACGGGCGACGAATCCGCCATAGCGGCCCTGGCCCGCCGCTACCGGGTGGCCTACCAGATCGAGCGCCCCGATTCCGCCGCGCCGAACGCCCCCTACGAAGTCTCCCACAGCCGGGGCATCTACGCCTTCGACCAGCAAGGCAAGGCGGTCTGGCTGGCGTCCGACAGCGAATCCCAGGAAGATCTGCTGGCCGCCCTGCGGCCGATGCTGCAATAACGAGCCCCGGCAGCGTCGCCGGGGCCTCGCGGCGCCCGCCCCGGGCAATCAGCCCCCCAGGGAAAGCGCAGGAACCTCTCAGCCCCCCTGCTTGGCCACATCGCGCAAGGCCGTGCGGATGCCTTCCTCGATCGTGGGATGGTAGAACGGCAGCTTCAGCATCTGCGGCACCGTCAGTTCCATCTGCAGAGCCCAGGCCAGCAAATGCGCCACATGCTCGGCATCCGGGCCGACCATTTCCGCGCCGACGAAACGCTGGTCGGCACGCCGCATGTACACATGCAGCAGGCCCTGATTGCGCAACATGACGCGCGAACGGCCCTGACGAGTCCAGTCGACCGCGCCGATCGCCATGGTGTCGGGATCGTACGCGCCGAAACCGCCGCCCACCTGCATGATCTGCGGATTGCTGAAGACCACGGCCATTGGGGCCCGACGCGGCTGCGGCTGCACGTCGGGCCAGGCCGCCGCGTTGCGACCGGCCGCGCGGCCGTCGTCCGAGGATTCGTGCTGGATTTCGTGCCGGCCGGTCACGTCGCCCGCCAGGAACACAGGCTGTCCGCGCACCTGCAGCGTGGCCGGGTCGATGACGGGCATGCCGCGGTCATTCAGAGGCAGGCTGGTGCGTTCCAGATGCAGGGAGTCCAGCACAGGCCTGCGCCCCGCCGTCAGCAGCACGCGGTCGAAATGCTCCCGGGTTTCCGGGCCATCGCCGACCGACCAGCTCACCAGCGCCTGATCGCCCTCGCGCCGCACCGATTTGACCTGGGCGTTGCGCACCAGATTCAGTTCGGGGGCCAACGCATCCACCGCCGCCTGGCGCACCGCCGGGTCCGCCAGACGGGCGAAACTGCCCGAGCGGTTCAACAGCCGCACCCGCACTCCCAGCCGCGCCAGGGCCAGGCCCAATTCAACCCCGATCACTCCCGACCCGATCAGCAGCACACTGCGGGGCAGGTCCCGCCAATCGAACACATCGTCGTTGACGACGGCCAGCTCTCCCAAGGGCTGGTAGATCTCGGGCACCACGGGCTGGGTGCCCGTCGCGATGATGATGCGGGAAGCATGGATCTCATGCCCCTGATCGCTCTGCAACACGCCATCGCGCAGAAATTCCACCCGGGCATCCAGCCGGTGCTCGGGCGGCATGGCCTGGACGTCGTCCACGACAAAACCGACGAAACGATCGCGTTCACGTCTCACGCGGTCCATGACGGCCACGCCATCCACCCGGGGAGCGCCCGCCGCCGTGATGCCGAAACCCGGCGCATGGCGGATCGCGGCAGCGGCCTCGGCGGCGGCGATCAGCAGCTTGGACGGCATGCAGCCCACCCGCGCGCACATGGTGCCGTGCGGGCCCCCTTCGATCAACAAGGGCTTCAGCCCCGCTTTCACCACCTCGCGGTAGGCCGGCAGGCCCGCCGAACCCGCGCCGATGATTGCGACGTCACAATCGATGCGTATGCTCATGACGCCCCCTTCACGCGAGCTGAGCGTCGTAGCCTTCGTCGGCGATGGCCGCCCGCAATGCGGCCGCATCCGCCGGCGACTCGATCACGACCCGATGCGTGTCCAGGTCCGTGGAGACCGCAGCGCCGGGAGCGATCGCCTGCACTGCCTGGGTAATCGTCTGCACACAATGGTTGCAGGTCATGTCGGACACGATGAATTCGGTTTTCATGGAAGACTCCGGGAAAGGGATAAAGGCATGTTAAACCCTGACAGGGTGGTAAGCTCAAGGCCCTTGACATTACCATAAGGTCAAGCTTGATCATACAATCATCCTCATGATCAGGAACCCGATATGAACACGCTCCCTTCTCTTGCCGACCTCGATCTGGACGTCGAAGGCATGACCTGCGCATCCTGCGTGCGCCGCGTGGAAACCGCATTGAAGGCGGTCCCCGGCGTGGCGGACGCCAGCGTCAATCTGGCGCTGCGCCGGGCCCACGTCACCCTGGCGCCCGTCGGCGCCGACCCTCAGGCCCTGATTGCCGCCGTGGCCAAACGCGGCTATACGGCCCAGGTGCTCGACACTTCCCGTCCGGCCTCGGAAGAAGACGTGATCGCGGAGGATGCCCGGGCCGGCCAACGCTTCGCCTGGGCGCTGGTTCTGACCCTGCCCGTCTTCATCCTGGAAATGGGCGGCCACCTGATTCCCGCACTGCACCATCTGATCCAGGATCTGTTTCCCGGGCAGGCCCTGGCCTGGCTGGAATTCGCCCTGACGACCGCCGTGCTGGCCGGCCCCGGACGCAGTTTCTTCACACGCGGCGCCAAGGCGCTGGCGCACGGCGGACCGGACATGAACACGCTGGTGGCGCTGGGCGCCGGCAGCGCCTGGCTGTATTCCACCGGCGTCACCTGGGCGCCCGCCCTCTTCCCTGCGGAATCCAGGCACCTGTATTTCGAGGCCGCCGCCGTGGTCGCCACCCTGATCCTGCTGGGTCGCTGGCTGGAATCGCGGGCCAAGGGCCGGGCGGGCTCCGCCATCCGCCAACTGGTCGGTCTGCAGCCGCGCACGGCCTGGGTGCGCCGGGGCGAGGACTGGGCCGAACTGCCTATCGACAGTCTGGCCAGCGGCGACGATATCCGCGTCCGCCCCGGGGAAAAGATCCCGGTGGACGGCGTGGTGATGGAAGGCGAATCCTGGGTGGACGAATCCATGATCACCGGCGAACCCCTGCCCGCCAGCCGGCGCGTGGGCGATCGCCTGATAGGCGGCACCCTGAACACCCAGGGCAGCCTGGTCCTGCGCGCCACGGAAGTCGGCGCGCAGACCGTGCTCGCCCAGATCATCCGCCTGGTCGAGCAGGCGCAATCCGGCAAGCTGCCTGTGCAGCAACGGATCGACCAGGTGACGGCCTGGTTCGTGCCGGCCGTCATGGCGCTGGCGGCCCTGGCCTTCGCCGCCTGGTGGATCTGGGGGCCGGCGCCCGCCCTCGCCCACGCGCTGGTGGCGGGCGTCGCCGTGCTGATCATCGCCTGTCCCTGCGCCATGGGCCTGGCGACCCCCATCTCGATTCTGGTCGCCACCAGCCGGGCCGCAGGCCTGGGCATCCTGTTCCGGCAGGGCGAGGCGCTGCAGCGCCTGCGCGACGTGCGCATCGTCGCCTTCGACAAGACCGGCACCCTGACGCTGGGCCGCCCCGCCCTGACCGATCTGCTGCCGTTGGACGGCAGCGACCCGGAAGGCTGGCTGGCCACCCTGGCCGCGGTCCAGACCGGGTCCGAGCATCCCATCGCCCACGCCATCCGGACGGCCGCCCGGGACAAGGCGCTGCGCATCCCTGACGCCGAGCAATTCAAGGCCATCACCGGGGCGGGCGTGCAAGCGCAGGTCGAGGGGCGTGATTATCTGATGGGGTCCCTGCGCCTGATGCAGGACGCCGCCGTCACGGTCCCCGACGCCGCGCTGACACAGATGCAATCCCTGGCGCAATCGGGCAAGACCCCCTTCCTGGTGGCCCGCGACGGGCGCCTGGCGGCCATCGTCGCCGTGGCCGACACCCTGCGCCCATCGGCCCGCCCGCTGATCGAGCAACTGCATGCGCAGGGGCTGAAGACCGCCCTGATCACGGGCGACCATGCGGCCGCAGCCCAGGCCGTGGCGCGGGATCTGGGGATCGACATCGTCCACGCCCAGACCCTGCCGGAACACAAGGCCGAACGGCTGCGCGAACTGCAACGATCCATCGGGCCGCTGGCCTTCGTCGGCGACGGCATCAACGACGCCCCGGCCCTGGCCACCGCCGATGCGGGTATCGCCATGGGACACGGAACCGATGTGGCCATCGAATCGGCCGACGTGGTGCTGATGAACGAGGATCTGACGTCCGTGGCCCGCGCCATCACGCTCTCCCACAAGACGCTGCGCAACATCAGCCAGAACCTGTTCTGGGCCTTTGCCTACAATGCGGCCCTGATTCCCGTGGCGGCCGGCGCCCTGTATCCTTGGACAGGTCTGCAGCTTTCGCCCATGCTGGGCGCGGGGGCGATGGCCTTGTCCAGCGTCTTCGTCGTCGCCAATGCGCTGCGGCTGAAAACGCAATCCTTGAACATTCGCCGGGAGAACCGCCGATGAACACTCTGCACACCATCGGCGAAGCCGCCGCCCGCACAGGCCTGACGCCCAAGATGATCCGCTACTACGAAAGCCAGGCGCTGTTCTCGCCCCAGGGGCGCAGCGACGCAGGCTACCGCCTGTACGACGAAGCCGACCTGCACGCCCTGAGATTCATCCGCAGCGCCCGGGAACTGGGGTTCTCGCTGGCCCAGATCGCGGATCTGACCGACCTGTGGCGCGACCGCCACCGCGCCAGCGCGGAAGTCAAACGGCTGGCGATGGCCCATATCGACGAACTGGAAACCAAGGCCGCCGTCCTGCAAAGCATGGCCGCAACCCTGCGGACCCTGGCGCGCCATTGCCATGGCGATGAACGCCCCGAATGCCCGATTCTGGAAGGGCTTGCGGCCCAGGCCCAGCCGCCTGCCGGACCGCCCTCCGGCCGCAGACGATAACGCAGGCCGGCCCGCCCTGAGCGTCAGACCGCTGCCTGATCCATGCGCCATGCCCGCACAAAAGCCCGGTGATCCGGACGCTGCGCGGGGTGCGGCGCGTCGATGGGAGTCCCGATGGCCAGATAACCCATGAAGTGTTCGTCCAGGGGGTCGAATCCCAGGGCCTCGCCCATGCCGTCCAGGTAGGTGCCCATGCCGGTGCTCCAGAAGCCATGCAGCCCCAGCGCATGCGCGGCATTGAGCATGTTCATCACGGCCGCCGCCACGGACAGGCGGCTTTCTTCCACGCGGATGCGGCCGTTGGGATCCGGCCGGCAGGCCAGCAAAATCACCAATGGAACCCGGGCCAGCCACTTGCGTGCATTCGCGACCTTGTGTTCCGGCAGGGGTTTGCCTTCAGCCTGGGCGATGCGCACGGCGACATCCACCAGGGCCGGCACGTCGGCGCCCTGTGCCAGGGCGAACCGCCAGGGATGCACCGCGCCATGATCGGGCGCCCGCATGGCGGCCTGCAGGATCAGGTCCAGCTGCGCGTCGCTTGGGCCGGGAGACTGCACGAATTTGACCGATTGACGGCTCAGAAGGGTTTCCATCACAGACGACATGGACGCTCCAATGAGAGGCCCACCCCAGTTGATGGGCCTTGAGGAAATACAGGAAAGCCGCCGCCCGGACAGGCGGCGCCACCCGAACGGGATACTAGCGGCTGGCCGCCTGGGTGATCAGAGCCTTCATCTGCCGGATGGCAGGCTCCCAGCCGTCAAAGACGGCCTGCGCCACAATGGCATGACCGATGTTCAGTTCGCGAATGCCGGGCAAGGCGGCGATCGCCTGCACATTGTCATAGTGCAGGCCGTGGCCCGCATTGACTCGCAGGCCCTCGCCCACGCCCACGGCGATCGCTGCCCGCAGACGTTCCAGTTGCGCCGCGCGATGCGCCTCGTCCGGCGCATCGGCGAACGCGCCCGTATGCAGTTCGACCACCTGGGCGCCGGCCCGCACGGCAGCGGCGATCTGGTCGGCCTCGGGGTCGATGAACAGCGATACCCGGATGCCCGCGTCATGCAGGCGGGACACCGCCGCATGCACCTCGTCGAAGCGGCCCAGCACGTCCAGGCCGCCTTCGGTGGTCAATTCGCGACGATTTTCCGGCACCAGGCACACGTCCTGCGGCTGCAGCCGGCAGGCGATGTCCAGCATCTCAGGCGTGATGGCGCATTCCAGGTTCATGCGGGTGCGCAAGGCAGGACGGATCGCCCAGACGTCGGCATCCTGGATGTGCCGCCGGTCTTCCCGCAGATGCAGCGTGATCAGGTCGGCACCGGCGTCTTCGGCCCGCAGCGCCGCCTGCAGGGGATCCGGATAGCGTGTCAGCCGCTGCTGGCGCAGCGTGGCCACGTGATCGATATTGACACCCAGTTCCATCAGCCTTCCTTTGTCGGCAGATCCTCGGGGGACCACCCTCCGCCCAGCGCCTTGTAGAGTTCAACACGGTTGGCCAGCGCCGCAGCCCCCAACTGGATGAATTGCTGCTGCACACCGTATAAATTGACCTGCGCGGTCTGCACCTGCAGATAGCTGTCCACCCCGGTTTCATAGCGGATTTCCGCCAGCTTCAAGGTCCGCAGGGCCGACGACTCGGTATCGCGCACCGCATCGAGCTGGCGGCTGTAAGTCGCCTCGCCCGCCAGGCCGTCGGCGACTTCGCGAAAAGCGGTCTGGATGGTCTTTTCGTAGGTGGCTACGGCGATGTTGTCGCGCGCCTTGGCCAGATCCAGATTGCCCCTCACCCCGCCGGAAAACAGCGGCACCTGGATCTGCGGCGAAAACTGCCAGTAGCGCTGGCTGCCGCTGAACAGAGCCCCCAGCTCGGGGCTGGCAAAGCCCAGCAGTCCGGTCAGGGTGATCCGCGGGAAGAAGGCCGCCCGTGCCGCGCCGATCTGGGCATTGGCTGCTTTCAGACCGTTTTCGGCGCCGATGATGTCGGGTCGGCGTTCCAGCAATTGAGACGGCAGCCCGGCCGGGATGGCCTGCAGCAGTTGGCCGCTGCCGAACGCCAGCGGCGCCGGCAGGTCGGTGGGCACCGGCGCGCCCAGGATCAGCTGCAGGGCATTGGTCGCCTGGGCCATGGCGCGCTCGGCCGCCACCAGATCGGCCCGAACCGAATCCAGCTGGGACTGCGCCTGCGCCAGATCCAGGTCCGAGGCCACACCGACGTCAAAGCGCACCTTCACCAGATCCAGGGAACCCTGCCGCGCCTGCAGGGTCTTGTCCATCAGCTCATGCAGGGCCTGCGCGGTGCGCAGATTGAAATAGGATTCGGCGGTCTGCGCGATCAGCCCCAGCTGCACGGTGCGGCGGGCCTGCTCCGTGGACAGGAACTGCTGGTACGCGGCCTCGCTGAGATTGCGCACCCGTCCGAAGAAATCCAACTCGAAGGTCGTCATACCGACGCCGGCGACGAAGCTGCGATTGACCGCCGGACTGTTCGCGCCGCCATTGCGCATGTTCTCCGGCTGATGGGTCGCCTGTTCCGTGCCTTGCGCCCCGATCGTGGGCAGGCGGTCGCTCTGGGCGATGCCGAACTGGGCGCGTGCTTCCTCGACGCGTTCCACGGCAATGCGCAAATCGCGATTATTGTGCAGGGCCAATTCAATCAGCGCCTGCAGCCGGGGATCATGAAACACATCGCGCCAGGCGGGCAGCGCCGCCGGGCTGGCGGCATCCGCCGTCAGCGGGAATTGATCGGGCACCGGCGCCACCGGCCGGTGATACGCAGGGGCCAGGGAGCAGGCCCCCAGGGCCAGGCACAGGGCCGTCATGGCCCCCAGGCGGCTTTGTCGCATCCAGGACGTCATGTGCGGTCTCCGCTGGATTCTTCCGCCGCCGGAATGTGCGGCGCCTGGTGGCCCAGGAGTTTCGGTTTGGTCTTGAACAATTTCAGAATCACCACAAAGAAGGTCGGCACGAAAATCACGGCCAGCGGCGTGGCCGCCAGCATCCCGCCCAACACGCCCAGGCCCACGGCGTTCTGGCTGGCGGCGCCTGCGCCGCTGGCCAGCACCAGGGGCACCACACCCAGGATGAACGCGAAGGAAGTCATCAGGATAGGTCGGAAACGCAGGCGAGCGGCTTCGATGGCGGCTTCCTTCAGGCCCGCCCCGCTGGCGTAGAGGTCCTTGGCGAATTCGACGATCAGGATGGCGTTCTTCGCCGCCAGGCCGATCACGGTCACCATCCCGACCATGAAGTACACATCGTTGTCCTTGCCCATCAGGCTGCTGAGCAGCACGGCCCCCAGCATGCCCAGCGGCACGGCCAGCATCACCGACAGCGGGATGGCCCAGCTTTCATACAGGGCGGCCAGCACCATGAAGACCACCAGAATCGACAGACCCATCAGGATCGTGGACTGGCTGCCCGCCTGGATTTCCTGGTAGGACAGGCCGGTCCATTCGTAGCCCAGGCCTGGCGGCAGCTGGGTGATCAGGCGTTCCATTTCGGCCATGGCCTGGCCCGTGGAATGGCCCGGCGCCGCCGAACCGCCGATGCGGATGGATTCATAGCCGTTGTAGCGCACGACCTGAACCGGGCCCCGGGTCCATTCCAGGGACACGAACGAGGATAGCGGCACCATGTCGCCATTGGCGTTGCGGGCATTGAGCCGCAAGATGTCGTCCGGATTCATCCGGGCGCTCTGATCCGCCTGGACCCAGACGTTCTGCACCCAGCCCTGGTTGGTGAACTTGCCGATGTAGGACGAGCCGATCGCCGTGGAAATCAGCTGGGCCGCTTCGGAGAAATCCACGCCCAGGGCGGCCGCCTTGGCCCGGTCGATGTTCACCTTCAGCTGCGGCCCGGCGCCCAGCCCCGTGACGCGTGTGCCGCTCAGGATGGGGCTTTGCGAGGCCAGCTGCAGCAGTTGCTGAGTGGCTTTTTCCAGGGCATCGCTGCCCACGCCGCTGCGGTCTTCCAGGCGCAGGTCGAACCCGGAAGCATTGCCCAGAGAGGAAATGGCGGGCGGCGTGATGGAAATCACCATGGAATCCGGCAGCCCGAACAGCAGCTTGCCCATGGCGGTGCCGGAAATCGCCTGCGCCGAATCGCCCGGCCCCTTGCGCTCCGAGAAGTCCTTCAGAGGCACGAAGGCGATGGCCGCGTTCAGGCCGTTGCCGTTGAAGCTGAAACCCTGGACGGCGATGATGTTGGCCACCTGCGGCAGGGCCATGAAGTATTTTTCGACCTTGTCGATGACTTCCAGCGTGCGGTTGGACGAGGAACCCGAGGGCAGTTCGATGTTGGCGATCACGTAGCCCTGGTCCTCTTCAGGCAGGAACGACGTGGGCAGGCGCAGGAACATCCAGCCCAGCACGCCCACCAGCACAGCGAACACCAGCATCATGCGCACGGCGCGCTTCAGGCTGCGGGTGACCCAGTGGGTATAGCCCTGCGTGGTGCGCTCGAAACCGCGGTTGAACCAGCCGAAGAAACCGCCCTTGGTGGCGTGGTGCCCCTTGGGGACGGGCTTGAGCAGGGTGGCGCACAGCGCCGGCGTGAAGCTGAGCGCCAGCAGCGCCGAGAACAGGATGGACACCGCCATGGCCACGGAGAACTGGCGGTAGATCACCCCCACGGATCCGGACATGAAGGCCAGCGGCAGAAACACCGTGGTCAGCACCAGCGTGATCCCGACGATGGCGCCGCTGATCTGCGGCATGGCTTTTTTCGTGGCTTCTTTGGGCGGCAGGCCCTCTTCCGCCATGATGCGCTCGACGTTCTCCACCACCACGATGGCATCGTCCACCAGGATCCCAATGGCCAGCACCATGGCGAACATGGTCAGCACATTGATGGAGAACCCCAGGGCCAGCATCACGGTGAAGGCCCCCATCATCGCCACCGGCACCACCAGCGCCGGGATCAGCGTGTAGCGCACGTTCTGCAGGAACACGAACATCACCACGAACACCAGCACCATGGCCTCCAGCAGGGTGTGGACCACCTGCTCGATGGAGAGATTGATGTAGGGCGAAGTGTCGTACGGAATCTGGTAGGTGATGTTGTCCGGGAAGAACTTGGACAGCTCGGCCATCTTGGCCTTGGCCAGCTTGGCCGTTTCCAGGGCGTTGGCCGTGGGCGTCAGCGACAGCGCGAAGGCCGCCGTCGCCTTGCCGTTCAGGCGGGCGCCGAACTGATAGTTGTCCGAGCCCAGTTCGACCCGGGCGACGTCGCGGATGCGCACCGAGGAGCCGTCCGGATTGGCCCGCAGCACGATGTTGCCGAACTCTTCCGGCGTGGTGAGCTGACCGTTGACGATCAGGGGCGCCACCGTGCGCTGCGATTCGGGGTTCGGGGGCGACCCCAGCTGACCGCCGGAAATCACCAGGTTCTGGGATGCCAGGGCGCTGTTGACCTGGGACATGCTCAGGCCATAGCCGACCAGTTTTTGCGGATCGACCCAGATGCGCATGGCGCGGCTGGCGGCGAAGAGCTGGAACTGGCCCACGCCCTTGATCCGCGACATCGGGTTCTGGATGTTGCGCGTGATGTAGTCGGCCAGGGCGTACTGGTCGACGGAGCCATCCTTGGACGACAAGGTGACCACCATCAGGAAGCCGGAGCTCGACTGGGTGACTTTCAGGCCCTGCTGCGTCACGGCCGCGGGCAGTTTGGCCGTGGCGTTGGACAGGCGGTTCTGGACGTCCACCTGGGCCAGGTCGGCGTTCGTGCCCGGAGCGAAGGTCACGGTGACCTGAGCCTGCCCGTTGGAATCGCTGACGGACTCGTAATACAGCAGGCCCTTGGCGCCGTTCAGCTCGTTTTCGATGACGCTGGCCACGCTGGTGGAGACCTCGGACGCAGAGGCGCCCGGGTAGGTGGCGCTGATGGTCACCGTGGGCGGAGCGACGTCGGGATACTGCGACACCGCCATATTGGGAATGGCCAGGATGCCGGCCAGCGCGATGGCCAGCGCGACTACCCAGGCGAAGATCGGCCGTTCAATGAAAAACTGTGGCATGAGAGCTCGCGTGAAAACCGGATAAAAGGCGGTCGGACCGGCGATCAGCCGGCCTTGGCCTGGGAAGCTGCATCAGCGGCGGGTTTTTGATCCGGGGAAGCGCCCCCGGACGGGCCGGCGGCCGGCGCCGGCGCGCCGGGCTGCGCCCCGGATTTTGCATCCGCCGGCTGTTTCCAGGGCATGGGCTGCACCGGCGCCCCCGGACGGATCTTCTGGAAGCCTTCGACGACGACCTGGTCGCCCGCCTGGACGCCGTCATATACGATATAGCCATGACCGGAGCGCGGCCCGACCTGCACCGGCGTGAACACGGCCTTGCCGTCTTTCACCGTCACGATGGTGCTGTTGCCGTCGGCCGTGCGCTGAACGGCTTGTTCCGGCACCACCAGCGCCTTGGGGTCGACCCCCTGGGCCAGGCGCACCCGGACATAGAGACCAGGCAGCAGAATCTGTTCCGGATTGGGGAACAAGGCCCGCAGATTGACCTGGCCGGTGCCGGGATCGACGGCTACCCCCGAAAAGAGCAGCTTGCCTTCGTGGCGGTAGACGCTGTCGTTGTCCAGCAGGACTTCCGCCCGGGTATTGCCCTGCGCATCCGGCTTCACCACGCCATCGGCGATCTGGCGCCGCAAGGCGGAAATCTGCGCCACCGGCTGGGTAATGTCGACGTAGACCTGATCCAGGCGATGAACCGTGGCCAGCTGGGTGGCCGAGGACGCGCTGACCAGCGCCCCGACCGTCACCAGCGACTTGCCGATCTGCCCATCGATGGGCGAGGTCACCCGGGTATAGCCCAGATCGATGTTCGCGGATTCCAGGGTGGCCTTGGCGGCGGCGACGGTAGCCTCGGTCTGGCGGGCCTGGGCCACGGCATTGTCGTAATCCTGCTGACTGACCGCATGCTGCTGGATCAGTTTGCCAAAGCGCTGCGCCTGCAGTTTGGCGGTCGTCGCCGCCGCCTGGGCATTCTTCAACTGGGCCGCGGCCTGATCCCGGGCGGCCTGGTAGGGCGCCGGGTCGATGGTGAACAGCAACTGCCCTGCCTTGACGCGGCTACCCTGCTCGAACTCGATGCCTTGAACGATGCCCGTGACCCGCGCGCGGATTTCCGCGTCCTCGATGGCCTGGACGCGGCCGGGGAGTTCGGTGTTGACGACGGCCTCTTGAGGCTGCAGCTCGACTACGCTGACGGGGACCTTCATGCCCTGCATGTCCTGTTGGGGTTTGTCGCCGCAGGCGGCCAATGTCAGCAGCAGCGCCAGCGCCAGGGGCCGCAGTGTCCGACCAGCGGGCAGTTGCAGAAAGGCCATAAGAAAACTCCCGAATTGGTTATTTTTGGGTAGAAGAGAAAATGTGGGATCAATCCGATCGGGTCGCTTGCCGCAAGACAGCATCGCGCCGCGACAAAGCAATCCAAAAGTATAAGAGGAAACCCCAGGAGCCAGAAGGAAAATCTGACGCCTGGGAGTCACATGACATCCCCTGCGAAGCGGTCCACCAGAATGCCGATCCGTTTCACCAGCACATCCAGCGGGGGCCGATCAACGAACAGGCCTTCCAGGGACAGCAGGAAAACCCGGGCGATATCCGCATCGCCCAGCACCTGGGCGACGGGTTCCAGCGTGCCCTCGCGGTGCTTCCAGGCGACCTTGGGCCGCAGGCGCTCGTAGACATCCTGGAATTCGCCGGCCATCGGAGCCGACGCCCATTCCGACCAGGAGTCCAGCGCCAGACGCTGGCAGACGCGCTGCAGGCGTGCGCGACGGGTTCCGGCCTGCCGGGCGGCCTGGTTCGCGGATTGGACGCGAGACAGTATCCAGTCGTCAAAGACCTGGATGAAGATGTCTTCCTTGTCCTTGAACATGCGGTACAGCAGCGTGCGGGAGATGACCGCGCGGCGCGCGATGTCTTCCAGGCTGGTGCGGGCAAAACCGAAATTCAGGAAGCACCAGCGCGCCGCATCCAGAATGCGGGTGCGACGCTCAGCCAGGAATTCCGGAGTCAGTTTTTGCGACATCCGGCTATTTTGACAAAAACAGTACTTTTTGTCAAAGAAAATATCCCCCACCTCGTCGCTTGCAAGCGGCTCGGATTCGACAGGCATGAAAGGGTCATCAATGACCCGGTCTCAAGCCGTCGCAGCTCCCCCACCTCGCCGCTTGCAAGCGGCTCGGATTCGACAGGCATGAAAGGGTCATCAATGACCCGATCTCAAGCCGTCGCAGCCCCCCCACCTCGCCACTTGCAAGCGGCTCGGATTCGACAGGCATGAAAGGGTCATCAATGACCCGGTCTCAAGCCGTCGCAGCTCCCCCACCTCGCCGCTTGCAAGCGGCTCGGATTCGACAGACATGAAAGGGTCATCAATGACCCTTTCATGTCCAGTCTCATCCCAACAGCAAGGTGTCGTCGGAGAGTTCTTCGCCGCGCACCCGTTCGAACATGACCAGGAGGTCGGGGACCTCCAGGCCGCGGCGGGTGTCGCCCGATACATCCAGCACGACACGGCCCTGGTGCAGCATGACCGTGCGGTCGCCCACGTCCAGCGCCTGGCGCATGCTGTGCGTGACCATCATCGTGGTCAGGCCGTGTTCGGCCACGATGCGGGCCGTGAGGTCCAGCACGAACTGCGCCGTGCGCGGGTCCAGCGCGGCGGTGTGCTCGTCCAGCAGCAGGATACGCGAAGGCCGCAGCGCCGCCATCAGCAGACTGACCGCCTGGCGCTGCCCTCCCGACAACAGGCCGATGCGATCGGTCAGGCGGTTTTCCAGCCCCAGGCCCAGCATCGCCAGGCGTTCCCGGAACAACACGCGCATTTCCTCGCGCACCGCCTGGCGCAGGCTGCGGAACTGCCCCCGGCCCAAAGCCAGGGACATGTTTTCCTCGATCGTCAGGTTTTCGCAGGTGCCCGCCATCGGGTCCTGGAAGACACGGGCGACCTTGCGTGCCCGGTCCCAGACCGGCTGGCGGGTCACGTCTTCGCCATCGATCAGGATGACGCCGCTATCGATGGTCTGTTCGCCCGAAATGGCATTCAGGAAGGTGGACTTCCCCGCCCCATTGGAACCAATGACCGTGACGAACTGGCCCGCCGGAATTTCCAGGGACATCCCGCGCAGCGCCTGGGTTTCGATAGGAGTGCCGGGGTTGAAGGTCAGGTGCAGGTTCTGTGCGCTCAACATGGCTCATGCCCTCTTTTTCGACAGGCGCTGTTTGACCAGCGGGATGACCAGCGCCACCGTCACCAGCACGGCGGTGACCAGATTCAGGTCCTGAGCCTTCAGGCCGATGAAATCGGCATTCAGCGCCAACGCGATGAAAAACCGGTACAGCACGGCGCCGATCACCACCGCCAGTGTCGCCACCACCAGGCGGCGGGTCGGCAGGATGGATTCCCCGATAATGACGGCCGCCAGGCCGATGACGATGGTGCCGATGCCCATGGAGATGTCCGCGCCGCCCTGCGATTGGGCGAACAACGCCCCTGCCAGGCCGCACAGGGCATTGGAAATCGCCATGCCCAGCAGGATCATGCGCCCGGTATGAATGCCCTGGGCGCGGGCCATGCGCGGGTTGGACCCGGTCGAGCGCATGGCCAGGCCCACCTGCGTGGCGAAGAACCAGTCCAGCAACAATTTGACGGCCACCACCAGCGCCAGCAGGATCAGCGGGCGGGCGATGAAGTCCTCGACCCCGTCCGGCTGCAGCATGGTGAAGACGGTGGGATCGGTGATCAGCGGCACGTTGGGCGCATCCATGACGCGCAGATTGATCGAATACAAGGCGATCATCATCAGGATGCTGGCCAGCAGATCCATGATCTTGAGACTGACGTTCAACCACCCTGTGATCATGCCCGCGAACCCGGCTGCCAAAGTTGCAATCAGCGTCGCCAGGAAAGGATCCATGCCGTGGTGAATCAGGATGGCCGCCGTCGCCCCGCCCAGGGGAAAACTGCCGTCCACAGTCAGATCGGGGAAATTGAGGACGCGAAACGAAATCAGGACGCCCAGGGCGACCAGACCGAAGATCAATCCGATCTCGAAGGCGCCCCACATCGAATAAATAGACATGGAATTCTCTGAAAAACCGGCTGGATGAGTCAGGACATAACGCAGTCCCTGCGGACGGCACTATGCCTGACGAATCCGAACCGCTTGCAAGCGGTGAGGTGGACAGCCCGATGCGCCGGCGACGGGGGCCTGTGGAAGATTATTTGATGATTTGCGCGGCGGACTTGATGAAGGCGTCGGACAGTGTCACGCCCTGTTTCTGAGCCGCGCCGGGATTGACGAACAACTGCTGTTTGACGCTGGTCTCCGAGGCGATGTCGCCCGGCTTCTCGCCCTTGAGGATGCGCACCACGACAGCGCCGGTCTGCAGGCCCAGATCGTGATAATTGACGCCCAGGGCGGCGATGGCGCCACGCTTCACGCTGTCGGTATCCGCGGCGATCAGGGGGATCTTGGCCGAGTTGCCGACCTTGACCAGGGATTCATAGGCCGACACCACGTTGTTGTCGGTATTGGTATAGATCACGTCGACCTTGCCCACCAGGCTGCGGGCGGCGGCGCCCACGTCCACCGTGCGGGCCGCCGTGGCTTCCACGAGGCTCATGCCCGATTTGGGCAGCAATTCACGCATCTGCTTGACCACGACGACCGAATTGGCCTCGCCCGGGTTGTAGACCATGCCGACCTTTTTGGCATTGGGCACGACTTTCTTGATCAGCTCGATCTGCTTGTCCATCGACAAGGCATCGGACACCCCGGTGACGTTGGTGCCCGACGGGCCCCAGCCGGGCACCAGTTGGGCCGCGACCGGATCCGTCACAGCCGAATAAACGACCGGAATGGTTTTGGTGGCCGCGACCACCGCCTGAGCGGAGGGTGTGGCGATGGCCACGATCACGTCGGGCTTGTCGCCCACGTATTTGCGAGCGATCTGGGCGGCAATGGCCGTATTGCCCTGCGCCGTCTGGAATTGCCATTTCAGTCCCTTGGCCTCGGTGTAGCCGGCCTTGGTCAGGGCTTCACGCACGCCGTCCTTGACGGAATCCAGGGCGGGATGCTCGACGATGGACGTCACGGCCACGGATTGCGCCAGGGCTGGCGCGGTTGCCAGCGCGCCCAGCACGGCGGCGGCGCCCGCGAGCGAGCGAAGGACGGGATGCAGATTCATGAAGAAGCTCCTTTGAATGGGGGCGATGCCGGATCGTGTCCGGATCGAGCAATGCGGCGTCCAGTCTACCCGCCGACATCAATCTTTTCTGCAAGGGATATCCCTGCGGCGGCAATGATTGTAGCTTGGACACGAAATCATGGGATAGAAGAGGCATTGAATGCCAAGAAATATAAAAATTAGGAAATTATCATCCAAAAAATTGCAAACACCCTGCCTCAGCGCCCTCAAAGCTCCGCTCCATCCGACGATTGATACCATAGGGCCGGCACGCGGGGCGAGGGCCGGTTCAACGGTTTCTCAACGGACCCGACGTTTTTCCAGCTTGCGCGCCAGGGTGCGGCGGTGCATGCCCAGCCGGCGGGCCGTCTCCGAGATATTGAAATTGGTCGCCGCCAGCACCTCATGGATGCGTTCCCATTCGAGCGTCTTGATCGACGCCTGGCGCGGCGCCAGGGCGGCCTCGACATCGCCCTCGGTCCGGGCGAAGGCGCGTTCGATGTCGTCCGTGTTCGAGGGCTTGGCCAGGTAATGGCAGGCGCCGAGCTTGACCGCCTCGACGGCGGTGGCGATGCTGGCGAAGCCGGTCAGCACCACAATCAGCATCCCGGGCGTGTGCGCGTGCAACCTGCGCACGCAGGCCAGGCCCGAGGCCTCGCCCTGCAGTTTCAGGTCCACGACGGCATAGCCGGGCATGTGACCCTGCGCGAGCAGCTCTTCGACGGATTCCAGGCTGTCGGCGCGCAGCACGCGGTAGTCGCGGCGCTCGAACGAGCGCGCCAGGGAATGCGACAGCGATTCATCATCCTCGACCACGAGCAGCAGTCGCCGCGCATCGGCGCCTGTGTCATTCGGCGGGTTCATCGGCATCCTCCGGCGTCAGGGCGGACAAGGGAAAGCGGATCGTGACGCAGGCGCCGCCTTCGGGCAGGTTGCTCGCGCTCAGGGTGCCGCTCAGGGATCGGGCCACCTGGTGCGACAGGAACAGGCCCAGCCCCCTGCCCGGCTGCCCCTTGGTGGACCGGTAGGGTCTGCCCAGCGAATGCAGGACATCCTGGACGAAGCCGGGCCCCTGGTCGCGGACCTCCAGCGTGAGTTGACCGTTGTCCAGGGCGGCGGTGAGCCGCTGCAAAGTGGGCGAGGCCTCCAGGGCGTTGTTCAGGACATTGAACACCATCTGCCGCAGGCCCTGGTCGGCGATCACCACCGCATCGGTGTCGATCCGGCGGCTGTAACGCAGACGGGCCGCCGGGTGCGCCTGCCGCCATTGCGTCACCAGCCCGTCGAGGAAAGTAATCACGGTGGTGCGCGTCAGCGCCTCGCCGCGCACTTCGCCGGCCGACATCAGAATGCCGCTCAGGATGGTCTTGCAGCGCTGCACCTGCGCCTGCATATCCCGCACGTCCTGCCTCAGCTCGGGGTCGGCGGTCACTGCGGGCGCGTGCGCCCAGTCGCCCAGGATCACGTCCAGGGTCGCCAGAGGCGTGCCCAGTTCGTGGGCCGCGCCCGATGCCAGCAGGCCCATGTGGACGATGTGTTCTTCTTCGGAGGCGCGTTGGCGCAGCGCCGCCAGGCGCGCGTCGCGCGTGCGCACGTTGTGGGTGATCCGAGTGATGAAGGCCGCCAGCAGGGCGGCATTCAGGGCGAAGCAGACCAGCATCCCCAGCACGAAGGGGCTGTCCAGTCCGCCGCCCAGATCCAGCGGCAGGGTGTAGCCGTGATGGCGGGTCAATACCAGTCCGGCGAACGCGGCCGAGGTCGCGCCCGCCATCAGCCAGGTCGTGCGCCGCCGCAGCAGGACGGCGGCCAGCGCCACCTGCAAGAGGTAGAGGAAGATGAACGGGTTGGTGGCGCCGCCGCTCAGGTAGAGCTGGGCGGTCAGCGCCATGACGTCGACGAGCAGCGCCAGGAACAGTTCGATCTGACTCACGGGCAGGTGCCACTTCAGGCGCAGCTGGCTGAAGCAGTTGTAGATGATCAGCAGAACCACCACCAGCGCCATGTCGAACAGCGGCAGCGCCAGAGAGAATCCATCCACGGCCACGACGATGGCCAGCACCTGGCCCAGCACCGCGATCCAGCGCAACTGGACCAGCAGGCGCAGGTTCTGCCGGCCCGCCACGTGCGAGCCATCCGGCAACTCCGGCCGGCGCCCGGTCATGTCGCCCCCTGGGCGCGACGACGGCGCCACTCCTGGCGGGCGCCGTAGGCCATGGCTGCCGCCGTCATGGCCGCCAGGGCGTACCAGGTGAGCGCATAGCTGAGATGTTCGTCGCGGAAATGCACGATCGTCAGACCGGGCACGGGCCACCGGACGGGCTGCGTGGCGTCGTCATCGGCGGCGGCGTCCGCCGACTGGTCGATGAAATACGGCGCGACGGACGGCAGGCTCAGGGACCCGGCCATGGCGGACACGTCGCGGGAATACCAGCGGCCCTCGGCCGGCGCATTGCTTCGCAGGAAGCCGCCGCCCGGCTGCGACAGACGCAACAGGCCTTCGATCCGGACCGGACCGGTTGGCCGGACCGCGCCCCGGCGGGCGGGATCCCGATGCGCGGCGTCGACGAAACCGCGATTGACGAAGACGATGCTGCCGTCGTCGCGCCGCAGGGGCGTCATGACCCAGAAGCCCGCGCCCAGGCGGGTATTGGCCTGGACCAGAATCTCGCGATCCAGCAGGACGCCCCGCACCGCGACCCGGCGGTACTCGTCGCGGTCGGCCCTCAGGCCGGCCCAGGCATCCGGCCCGGGCGCGGAAACGGGCGGCGCGCGCAGCAGGCCGTCCACCCGGGAGATGAGCGCGTGCTTCCAATGCATCCGATGAACCTGCCAAGTGCCCAGCGCGACGAAACCGCCCAGCGCCGCAGCCAGGAGGACGGTCCAGAGGACGAGCCATCCCGTGGGCAGCGGGCGTGAGGGGCGTTGGGACACGGTGGGCGAAAGGAAGTGGAACCGGAGGACGACGGGCGCGACAGGCCGGGGCGGGGCCGCGTCCGCGCGGGACCTACATCGACGGCATGTCGTGCAGGTGCCCCGGCATCATGTTGACGTTCAGATGGTACATCACCCACAACGACCCCGCCAAAGCAATGGCGACGATGATGACGGTGAAGATCAGCGCCAGAAGAGTCCAGCCGCCCTCGGAGCGGGAGTTCATGTGCAGGAAGTACACCATATGCACGACCATCTGCACGGCGCCGATCAGCAGGATCGCCAGCGCAGTGGCGCCGGACCCCTCCAGGACGCCGTCCATGACCAGCCAGAACGGGATCACGGTCAGGATCACCGACAGGACGAAGCCCGTCATGTAGCCCCGGAACGTGCTGGGCGCGTGGCCGCCCTCTCCGACGTGGGCCGCGTCATGCCCCGGCGCGATGTGGTCCTTGCTCATGGCAGCACTCCCATCAGATAGACAAAGGTGAAGACGCCGATCCAGACTACGTCCAGGAAGTGCCAGAACATCGACAGGCACATCAGGCGGCGGCGGTTCTCGGGGATCAGGCCATGGCGGCCGAGCTGGAACAGCAGCGTGACGAGCCACACGATCCCGAAGGTCACGTGCAGGCCGTGGGTGCCGACCAGCGTGAAGAAGGACGAAAGAAAGGCGCTGCGCCACGGGCCGGCGCCAAGCTCGATCAGCTGGTGGAATTCGTGCAATTCCAGCCCCAGGAACGCCAACCCGAACAGGCCGGTCACGATCAGCCAGGCCAGCGTCCCGCGCAGCCGGCCGCGCTGCGATTCCAGCATGGCGAAGCCGTAGGTGATCGACGAGAACAGCAGCATGGCCGTATTCACCGCCACCAGCGGCAGATCGAAAAGATCCGCGCCCGTCGGACCGCCGGCGTACGCCCTGCCCTGCACGCCGTACACGGCGAACAGGCAGGCGAAGATCAGGCAGTCGCTCATCAGGTAGATCCAGAAACCGAGCAGCGTGCCGTTTTCCGGATGATGCGGTTCCCGCACGAGGAAGTCGGGAGCGGCGGCCGGGCCGCCGGCCGATTGGGGATGCAGGATATGGGTATCAGACATGGCGGGCCAACTGCAGAGTGCGGGCTTCCTCCGCGCGCGTCACGTCCGAGGCCAGGACGTGGGTGTCGCGGTGGTAGTTGAAGGTATGGCGGATGGCGGCGGCGATCAGGGCCGCGAAGGACGCGATCACCAGCGCCCACATGTGCCAGATCAGGGCAAAGCCGAGGACGGAGCTCAGCACGGCCAGCGTGAAGCCTGCGGCGGTGTTCTTCGGCATGTGGATGTCGACAAAGCCGCTCTCGGGCCGGCGATAGCCCGCCTGCTTCATGTGCCACCAGGCATCGCGCTCATGGATGCACGGCGTGAAGGCGAAGTTGTAGTCCGGCGGCGGCGACGAGGTGGACCATTCCAATGTGCGGCCGTCCCAGGGATCGCCCGTGTGGTCGCGCAATGCCTCGCGGTCGCGCCAGCTGACGTAGATCTGCACCAGGAAGAAGGCGATGCCCAGCGCGATCAGGAAGGCGCCGACCGCGGCGACCTGGAACCAGATCTGCAGCGAGGGATCCTCGAAATGACTCAGGCGGCGGGTGACGCCCATCAGGCCCAGGATATAGAGCGGCATGAAAGCGACCCAGAATCCCACGACCCAGCACCAGAACGACCATTTGCCCCAGAACACGTTCAGGCGGAAGCCGAAGGCCTTCGGGAACCAGTAGTTGATCGCGGCGAACAGGCCGAACACCACCCCGCCGATGATGACGTTGTGGAAGTGCGCGATCAGGAACAGGCTGTTGTGCAGCACGAAGTCGGCCGGCGGCACGGCCAGCAGCACGCCCGTCATGCCGCCGATCACGAAGGTGATCATGAAGGCCACCGTCCACATCATGGGCAGCTCGAAGCGGATGCGGCCCCGGTACATGGTGAACAGCCAGTTGAAGATCTTCGCCCCCGTGGGGATCGAGATGATCATCGTCGTGATGCCGAAGAAGGAGTTCACGCTGGCGCCCGAGCCCATGGTGAAGAAGTGGTGCAGCCAGACCAGATAGGACAGCACCGTGATCACGATGGTCGCATACACCATGGAGGTATAGCCGAACAGGCGCTTGCCGCAGTACGTGGAGGTGATCTCGGAGAACACGCCGAACAGCGGCAGAATCAGGATGTAGACCTCAGGGTGGCCCCAGATCCAGATCAGGTTCACGTACATCATCGGATTGCCGCCCAGATCGTTGGTGAAAAACTGGGTGCCCAGGTACCGGTCCATGCCCAGCAGCGCGAGCGTGGCCGTCAGCACCGGGAAGGTGATGATGATGAGGATATTGGTGCACAGCGCGGTCCAGGTGAAGACCGGCATCTTCATGAGCTTCATGCCCGGCGCGCGCATCTTGATGATGGTGACCGCCAGATTGATCCCCGACAGCAGCGTGCCCACCCCGGCGACCTGCAGAGCCCAGATGTAGTAGTCCACCCCCACGTCGGGACTGAACGCCAGGCCCGAGAGCGGCGGATAGGCCAGCCAGCCGGTGCGGGCGAACTCGCCCACGAACAGCGACATCATCACCAGGATGGCGCCGCCGGTGGTCATCCAGAAGCTGAAGTTGTTCAGGAACGGAAAGGCCACGTCGCGCGCGCCGATCTGCAGCGGCACGATGTAGTTCATCAGGCCGGTGATGAACGGCATGGCCACGAAGAAGATCATGATCACGCCGTGCGCGGTGAAGATCTGGTCGTAATGGTGCGGCGGCAGGTAGCCCAGCGCGTCGCCGAAGGACACCGCCTGCTGCAGGCGCATCATGGCCGCGTCGGCGAAGCCGCGCAGCAGCATCACCACGCCCAGCACCATGTACATGATGCCGATCTTCTTGTGATCGATGCTGACGACCCAGTCGCGCCACAGGGGTCCCCACAGACGGTAGCGGGTCATCAGGGCCAGGACGGCCAGCCCGATCACGGCCACGCCGGCAAAGGTGGCCACCAGGATCGGCTCGTGGTAGGGAATGGCTTCCAGGCTGAGCCGGCCCAGGATCCAGGTTCGCAAATCCATCTTTACTTCTCCATAGGCTGCATGAGCTCGCTCATGCAGGTCGAACCGGGCCGCACGCAGCGATTCAGGATCAGGCGGTACAGGTCGGGATCGACGGCCGCCCAGCGGCGCACCGGGTCGTTCTCGCTGGGCCGCTCAAGATTCAGGTAGCCCGCGCGGTCCAGGACGCCGCCGGCGGCGCGGTTCTTTTCCACCCACGCATCGAAGCCGGCCTGGTCCAGGCCATGGAAGCGGAAATGCATGCCGGAAAAGCCGGCGCCGCTGTAGTTCGCCGACATGCCCTCGTATTCCCCGGGGGCGTTGATCACCGCGTGCAGCATGGTCTGCATGCCCGGCATCGCGTAGATCTGGCCGGCCAGGGCGGGAATGAAGAAGGAATTCATCACCGAAGAAGCCGTGATCTTGAAGCGGATCGGCCGGTCTACCGGCGCGGCCAGCTCATTGACGGTGGCGAAGCCATATTCCGGATAGATGAACAACCACTTCCAGTCCAGCGCCACGACCTCGACGGTGAGCGGCTCGACATGGGCGGCCAGGGGCTTGTCCGCCGAGATCCGGCTCAGCGGACGGTAGGGATCGAGCAGGTGGGTGCTGACCCAGGTGACGCTGCCCAGCGCGATGATGATCAGCAGCGGCACCGACCAGATCACCAGTTCCAGACGGGTGGAATGATCCCAATCGGCGTCATAGCGCGCCTTGCGGTTGGTCGCCCGGTAGCGCCAGGCGAACAGGATCGTGGCGACGATCACCGGCAGGATGACGATCAGCATCAGGCCGGTCGCCGTGTAGATCAGGTTGCGCTGCTGCAACGCCACGTCGCCCGACGGGTTCAGCAGCACGGCATCGCAGCCGCTCAGCAGCAGGGCCGAGCCGGCGCCCAGCAGTATTTTCAGGATCTTGTCGTGCCTCATTGCCGTATGTGCCGATTCCAGGTGTATTCAAGCGAAGGCCATTACTATAGATTTGAAAAGTCGAGGTGAAAATTGGACATTTTGACTCATGCCCCTTCGGATGACAGGGGTACTTCGGGTAATGTCCAATGGCGAACCCTGCCGTCGGCATGGGATTCTACGAGCGGAGCCGCCTGCGCGCGGGCGGCTCGTATCGCAGACCAGGAGGACCCGATGACCGCACATATCCTCAATACCCGTTCGCCCGGACCGCGCGCCCGGGACGACGACCAGGCCAGAACCGCCCGCCACGCCGAGGGCCACCCGTCCGTCTCCCCGGGCGACATCGCCGTCGGCGTGATCATTGGCCGCACGTCGGAATACTTCGATTTCTTCACCTACGGAATCGCGTCGGTGATCGTGTTTCCCCAGGTGTTCTTTCCGTTCGCGGATCCCCTCACCGGCACGCTGTACGCCTTTGCCGTCTTCGCCCTGGCATTTGTCGCCCGACCCTTCGGCACGACGCTCTTCATGCACGTGCAGAAGCACTGGGGCCGGGGGGTGAAACTGACGGCGGCGCTGTTCCTGCTGGGCACGGCCACGGCGGGCATCGCCTTCCTGCCCGCGCACGACACCCTGGGCGCGCACGCCATCGTCCTGCTGGCGCTCTTGCGCTGCCTGCAAGGCGTCGCCTGGGGCGGCTCCTGGGACGGCCTGCCCTCTTTGCTGGCCCTGAACGCGCCCGCCCGGCAACGCGGCTGGTACGCCATGCTCGGGCAACTGTCGGCGCCCTTCGGTTTCCTGGTGGCCGGCGCCCTGTTCCTGTACCTGTACACCCGCCTGGAACCCGCGGACTTCCTCGGCTGGGGCTGGCGATTCCCGTTCTTCGTGGCCTTCGCCATCAACGTCGTAGGCCTGTTCGCCCGCCTGCGGCTGGTGATGGACAATGACTTCTCGAGCCTGCTGGAAGAACGCGAACTGCGCCCGATCGGCACGCGGGAAATGGTCCGCACCCAGGGGCGGCACATCGTCACAGGCGCCTTCGCCTCGTTGGCCAGCTACGCCCTGTTCCACCTGGTCACGCTGTTTCCGCTGTCCTGGCTGGTGCTGCGGCACCAAAGGACCGTATCCCAAGTGCTGATGATCGAGCTCGTGGGCGCTGCCGTCGCCCTGGGGGCCATGCTGTATTCCGGATATCTGGCCAATCGCATCGGCCGGCGCCATACGCTGGGCCTGGTCGCCGCGCTGATCGGCGTGTTCGCTCTAGCCTCGCCCTGGCTGCTGGGCGGCGGCGCGGCAAGCCAGGACGCCTTCATCCTGATCGGCTTCGCCCTGCTGGGCCTGTCCTATGGCCAGTCCTCGGGCACCGCCACGGCCAACTTCCTGCCGGCCTGCCGCTACACGGGCGCCGCCTTGACCGCCGATCTGGCCTGGCTGGTAGGCGCGGCCTTCGCGCCGCTGGTCGCCCTGGGCGTCTCGGACCGCTACGGCCTGGGCGGAATCAGCCTGTACCTGCTGTCGGGCGCAATCTGTACCCTGGCGGCCCTGGCCGTCAACCGCTCGGCCCGGCGCGCCGCCACCTGACGCCGGGCCGCGCAGGACGGACGATTCAGGCCATGCGCGCGGCGTCGGCGGCGCTCACCGCGCGCATGAAGGCCTCGATTCTGGCGACGTCCTTGAGCCCGGGCGCGGTTTCCACCCCGCTGCTGACATCCACCGCGAAGGGGTGCCAGCGGGCAATATCATGGCCGACCGTCCCGGCCGTCAGCCCGCCGGACAGCACCAGGGCAGGCGCATCATCGCCGCGCGGCACCTGCGACAGCAAATCGGCATCGAGGCGCTGGCCGCTGCCGCCATACGCAGGGCTGTAGCTGTCGAACAGCCAGCCGCTGGCGTCGTCATAGGCCTGGCAGGCCGCGCCCAGGGCGGCCGCCGTATCCAGGCCGGGAGCGCCGACACGAAAGGCCTTCAGGTAACGGGCGCCGAACTGCCGGCAGAAATCGGCGGATTCATCGCCATGAAACTGCAGGAGATCGGGCCGCACGGCGTCCAGCACCCGGCGGACGTCGTCCGCCGGCGGGTTGACGAACAGGGCCACCACGGAGACGAAGGCCGGCGCCTGAGCCCGCAGCTCGGCCGCCTGCGCCAGGGTCACGCACCGCCGGCTGGCGGGATAGAACACCAGGCCGATGGCATCCGCCCCGGCCCGCACCGCCGCCCGCGCATCGGCCGGGCGAGTCAGGCCGCAGATCTTGACGCGCGTGCGGTCCGACGACATCACTGGAAGCCTCCGCCCGCGTCACCGGACCCATAGGTATCCTGGCCATAGGCGCTGTCCTGGCCAAAGGTCACGGAATCCGGATTGATCGTTGGCGCCGCGCTCTTGTAATGCGTGACCATCCCCGGGAAGCTGAGCACCGCGATCACCATCAGGACCTGGATGACGATGAAAGGAATCGAACCCCAGTAGATCTGCGCCGTCGTGACCTTGCGGATCAGCTTGCCGGTCACCCGGTCGTGATAGTCCTCCTTCGGGGCCACCGAACGCAGATAGAACAGCGCGAAGCCGAAAGGCGGATGCACGAAGGACGTTTGCATATTGACGGCCAGCAGCACGCCGAACCAGATCAGATCGATGCCCATCTTGTCGGCCACCGGCCCCAGCAGCGGCACGATGATGAAGGCCAGCTCGAAGAAATCCAGGAAGAACGCCAGGAAGAAGGTGATCAGGCTGACCACGATCAGGAAGCCCAGTTCCCCGCCCGGGACATGCAGCAGCAGTTGTTCGACCCAGATGTCGCCGTTGATGCCCCGGAAGCTGAGACTGAAGATCGTCGAACCCACCAGGATGAAAATGACGAAACACGTCAGCCGGGCCGTGCTTTCCATGGCCTGGCGCAACTGCGACATGGAAAACCGCCTGCGCGACACCGCCATGATCAAGGCCCCGACGGCCCCCATGGCGCCGCCTTCTGTGGGCGTGGCCACCCCGATGAAAATCGTGCCCAGCACCAGGAAGATCAGGGCCAGCGGCGGAATCATGACGAACACGACCTGTTCCGCCAGGGACGAGAGCCAGCCCAGGCGCAGCAGTTTGTTGCCCAAGGCCATCGCCAGCGCGGCCACCCCCCAGATCAGCAGGATGATGACGACCCGCTCGTCCACGGGAATGTCGGCATGGGAACGAAAATAATACTGGGACCCCCAATGCGCCACAGCGGCGGCGATCACCGTCAGGACCACCAGGGAGCGCAGGCCTCGGCGGCCGCGCGCGTCCACTTCGCCCCGGGCCTCCGGCGGCAGCGCCGGGGCATAGCTGGGCCGGAGAAAAGCCACGACAAACACATACACCATGTAGGCGCCCGCCAGCAGCAGGCCCGGCAGCATGGCCCCCCGGTACATGTCGCCGATGGAGCGGCCCAGCTGATCGGCCAGCACGATCAGCACCAGGGACGGCGGAATGATCTGCGACAAGGTGCCCGAGGCGGCGATCACGCCCGCGGCCAGGCGCCGGTCGTAGCCGTAGCGCAGCATGATGGGAAGGGAAATCAGCCCCATGGAAATCACCGAGGCCGAGACCACCCCCGTGGTCGCCGCCAGCAGGGCGCCGACGAAGACCACCGCGATCGCCAGGCCCCCGCGCAGCGGACCGAACAGTCGGCCCACAGTGTCCAGAAGGTCCTCAGCCATGCCTGACCGTTCGAGGATCAGGCCCATGAAGGTGAAAAACGGCACGGCCAGCAAGGAATCATTGCTCACGATGCCGAAGATCCGCTGGGGCAAGGCCTGGAACAGCAGCGGACTCATCAGGTTCAGATCAATGGCCACCAGACCATACACCACGCCGGTCGCCGCCAGGGAAAAGGCCACCGGAAAGCCGAACAGCAGGAATACGATCAGGTTGAAAAACATGATCGGGGCGAGATTATTGACTAGAAACTCCATGATCAACGTCCCCGCGCCGATTCAACTGACTGGCCGGCCTGCTGCTGGGCCAGGATATCCTCGACGAGGGCTTCCTCGTCGCTCTTGCCGCTGGACACCTGCATGGGATTGGCGCACCGGCCTCGCAAGAACCCGATGCATTTGATCAGATGCGACAGCCCCGCCAGGACCAGCAGGGCGAAACCCACCGGAATGAGCAGCTTGGCCGGCCAGCGGATCAGGCCTTCCGTGTTCGAGGACAGTTCGTGCGTGATGTAGGATTCCCAGAAAAACGGGATCGACAACCACAGCACAAGACAGGCCGCCGGCATGAGAAAAAACACAACGCCGAAGATCTCGATACCGACCTGGGCGCGTTCAGGAAGCTTCTGCGACAGCACATCCACCCGGACATGTTCATTGCGCAAGAAGGTATAACCGGCCGCAAGCAGGAAGATCGCGCCGAACAGATACCACTGCAATTCCAGCCAGGCGTTGGAACTGAGGCTGAAGAGCTTGCGCATCACGGCGTTGCCCGCGCTGATCACAGCCACGATCAGGACCAGCCAGGTCACCGCGCGGCCCACCCACGTGTTCAGGGCGTCTATCCACCCCGCCATTCTTAGAAGAATTCTCATTGGTCGCCCACAGAACACAAAACCACCCGGTCGCCCGACAGTGGAATATCCGTGCCAGGCCGGCCCGATGACTGGATCCGAGCGCCTGACACACGTTGCAAAGTGTTCAATTCTATCCGATGGGATGGGGCGTCCACCATGGTAATGACCCGAAAAAGACAGGAAGTCGGCGGTTACAAACACCGAGCCTGCGGCAGCAGGCCCACATGATGCAGCAAGGCATCGGCGGGAGCCCGGATGGGGAGATGCGGCGCCTGGGGATACGCCACATGCGCGAGATACAGGCCATCGGGCATGAAGGTCGGCGCGGCCAGGCGGCGATCTCTTGCCGCCAGCAGATCGCCCGCCCATGCGGGCGGCTGTCGGCCACGCCCGATCATCAGCAAAGTGCCCATGAGATTGCGCACCATATGATGCAAAAACGCATTGGCGCGGAATTCAAAAATCAGGAAATCCCCCCGGCGCTCGATATCCAGGGTCTGCAAGGTGCGCACCGGGCTGGCCGCCTGGCATTCGGCGGACCGGAAGGCGCTGAAATCATGTTCGCCCACCAATATCCCGGCGGCTTCCCGCATGGCCTGGTCGTCCAGAGGGTCATGCACCCAGCCGATGCGGCCGTGCAGGATGGGGGAGCGCACCGGAGCGCTGCGCAAGACGTAGAAATACGTACGGACCCGGGCATCGAAGCGGGCATGGAAATCCGCAGCGACGGGCTGCGCCCATTGCACCGACACGCTGGCCGGCAAATGCGCATTCACCCCTCGCACCCAGGACTCATCGCGCCGGACGGCGTCGGTGTCCAGATGCACGACCTGCTGCAAGGCATGGACGCCGGTGTCCGTGCGGCCGGCGCAGATGGTGGCGACCGAGGGCACGTCCAGGAAGGCGGACAAGGCGGCTTCCAGGACATCCTGCACCGTGCGCCCCCCCGGCTGGGTCTGCCAGCCATGCCAGCCCGAGCCGTCGTAGCTGACCCCCAGTGCGATCCGAGACACCTGCCCCTACGCTTTGGAGGAAGGCTGAGCCGTGTCCTGAGGCGGCAAGTCCAGGTCGACGCCCTGCAGCTTTTCGCGCACCATGGCTTCGGTGATCTGCGGGCTTTCGTCCGCGTCGTCACGAGTGGCATTGGCACGCCGCAGCAGCCAGGCAATGATGAAGACGATCACGGCCAGCAACGCCGTCATCACCCCGAGCAAATGATCTTGAATCCAGGACACCCTGTGTTCAGCCTGTTTGGAAGGTTTCAGTTCAGCGGCCTCGGTGGCGGAGGGCGCCTGGGGAGTCAGGGCCGAGGTCAGATCGGCGGCGCCGGGCTTGGCGCCCGCCGCGCCCTGGGCGAGCCCGCCGACAGCCGCCGAAGCGGCAGCATCGCCCTGGGGCGACGACGATGATCCGTTCCCCTGGGCCGCGCCGCCAGCCTGGGCCCCGGAAGCGCCGGAGGCCGCTGCAGCATCGGAGGACGGATGGGCCGCGGCTTGCGCCGCGCCGTTCCCCGCCGTGGAATCGGCAGCCGTTTCGCCAGAAGATCCGGCCTGGGCGGCCGCTTCGTGGCTGGCCTCGCTGATGGCGGAGGCGATCTGCTGGATGGACTGGCCAATCGCCTGGGCGCCCTGAGCAGCCGCCGCGCGGGCGGCCTTGCCCTGTGATTGCAGGGCCTCATTCAGGTGCTGGACATTGTCCTGCAACTGCCCGACCCGGGATTCGGCGTCCTGCAAGGCATGGCCCTGGGCCGTGCGGGCATCCGCAGCATCGGACTTCCCGCCTTGGGAAAGCTGGACGCGGTCCCCCGCCCCCGCGTCCGCCTGCGATGAAGGGGCGGCGGACGCGGCCGAGACCGTGCCGCTGGAAGCCTGCCCCGTCACGCCGGGAGCGGCGGCGGCCTGCCGCCCCCGCAAGAGGGCGAATGCGGCCGTCTGGGCCTGGAACTGCCGGCGCGCCTCGGCGTCGGAGACCGACAGCATGTCGTCCACCGAAGGCACTGCCAGCGAGGCCCCTGCCCGCACGAGATTGATGTTGCTGTGGATGAATGCCTGCGGATTGGCGCGCTGCAGGGCCATCATCAACTGATAGATCGATACGCCATCCACCGCATGCCGGCGGGCGATGCCGAACATGGTGTCGCCCGAGCGCACGGCGATGGCGCCTGCCGGCATGCGCCGGACGCTGGATGGCGCGGCCGCCGCCCGTCAGGTAGAACCCCCAGG
>NZ_JBATVG010000016.1:0-112354 GCF_049671645.1 Castellaniella sp.
GCCGCCGGAATCGTCGGGCGTCGCCCCGCCGCACAGGCCCGTATTGCCCCCCTGGGGAATCACCGGCACCCCGGCCTGGGCGCAATAGCGCATGACCGCCGCGACTTCGTCCGTGCTGCCCGGCCGCGCCACGGCCAGGGCCAGGCCCCGATAGCGTTCGCGCCAATCGATCTCGTAGGACCGGGCATCCGACCCGGTCAGAACGTGCGATGCGCCAACCGCCGCCCGCAAAGCATCCAGATGATCCATGAACTGACAATCCCGTAAGCTGTGCCAAGAGGCCTTCATTGTAATCGGCGATAATGGACGATGCCGCCGCCCCGGCACGCCCGGCAGGGCTTTCGGGAGCCGCCGGCCGCGACCCTGCTGCCCACTTTCGCCCGAGATCCGCCGTGTCCACTTCATTTCCTGAGTCCGTCTTCAAAGCCTACGACATCCGGGGCACGGTTCCCGACCAGTTGAACGACGTATTCGCCTACACCCTGGGCCTGGCGCTGGCCGCCCAGGCCCGCCTGGAAAACGTCCGCAGCCTGGTGATCGGCCACGACGGCCGGCTCAGCAGCCCGAACCTGTCGTCGGCCTTGCAGGCCGGTTTGCACGCGGGCGGCATCGACACGGTGGATCTGGGTCTGGTGCATACTCCGCTGGTGTATTTCGCCGCTCACCTGGACGGCAGCGGCTCGGGCGTGGCCATCACGGGCAGCCACAATCCGCCCGACTACAACGGCTTCAAGCTGATGATGGGCGGCCGCACCCTGCATGGCGAGGGCATCCAGGCGCTGCGCGCCCGCATGGCCGACATCCAGCCGCCGCAGGGCGCGACCCCGGGCCGGGCGCAATCCCGGGACCTGATCGACACCTACGTGCAACGCATCGCCGACCACGTGCGGCTGGCCCGCCCCCTGCGCATTGCCATCGACTGCGGCAACGGCGTGGGCGCCGTGGCCGCCGGACGCCTGTTCCGCGCCCTGGGCTGCACGGTGGACGAGCTGTTCTGCACGGTGGACGGGCATTTCCCCAATCACCACCCGGACCCGGCCGAACCCAAGAATCTGCAGGATCTGATCGACCATCTGCAGCGCACCGACTGCGACATCGGCCTGGCCTTCGACGGCGACGCCGACCGCCTGGGAGTCGTGACGAAATCGGGCCAGATCATCTGGCCCGACCGCCAGATGATCCTGTTCGCCCGGGACATCCTGCAGCGCGAACCCGGCGCCCCCATCATCTTCGACGTGAAATGCAGCCGTCACCTGGGGCAGGCCGTCCGCGACGCGGGCGGCGTCCCGCAGATGTCCCAGACGGGCCACTCCCTGATCAAGGCCCGCCTGGCCGAAACCGGCGCGCCGCTGGCCGGCGAAATGAGCGGCCACATCTTCTTCAAGGAACGCTGGTACGGCTTCGACGATGGGCTCTATGCCGGCGCGCGCCTGCTGGAAATCCTGTCGCGCAGCGACAACCCCAGCCAGTTGCTGGAAGCCCTGCCCCAGGGCCTGTCCACCCCCGAACTGAAACTGCCCATGGCCGAGGGCGAACCGCACGCTTTCGTCCGCCGACTGCAAACCGAAGGCCGCTTTCCCACCGCCCGGGACCGCATCACCATCGACGGCATTCGCGCCGAATACGCCGACGGCTTCGGCCTGGCCCGGGCGTCGAACACGACCCCCGTGGTGGTGCTGCGCTTCGAAGGCGATACGCCTGAAGCCCTGTCACGGATCCAGGCGGAATTCCGCGACGCGATCCACGCCCTGCTGCCGGGACGGGAACTGCCGTTCTGAAGACCCTGCGCGCTGGGGGTGTCAACCGCCATAACGCCGCCCCTGCGCCAATAGCTCCGGCGTGCCGATGACGGCATTCAGGCCATCGAAGTCCAGCATGCCGTCCTTCCAGGGTTGGGTGGAGCCATGCTGGAGCAAGCTGCCGTAATACGCCTGCAATGTGTGCGCCACGGCTCGTGCCGTCCCTCCCGGAAAGATGACGATGCGAAAGCCCAGCGCCGCCAGTGCATCGACGCTCTGCACAGGGGTCTTGCCGCCCTCGACCATGTTCGCCAGAAGCGGGACGCGGGCGGCAAAGCGTTCACAGGCGACCCGCATCTGCTCCGGCGTGCGCAAGGCTTCGATGAACAGCGCATCCGCGCCGGCGTCCAGATAGGACTCCGCCCGATCCAACGCGGCCTCCAGCCCCTCCGCCGCCAGCGCATCCGTCCGCGCCAGAATCAACGTGGATGAGCGGGTCCGCGCATCGACGGCGGCCCGTATCTTTCCGCACATCTCTGCGCCGGGGACGACGGTCTTGCCGTCCAGGTGCCCGCAGCGCTTGGGAAACGTCTGGTCCTCCAGCTGGATCATGGCGGCGCCCGCACGCTCAAAGCCGCGCACCGTGCGCTGCGTGTTCAGCGCATTGCCAAACCCGGTATCGGCATCGACAATGACCGGCGACGACACGCGCTCGGTGATGCGGGCCAGCGCGTCTTCAACCTCGGTATAGGTCGTCAGCCCGATGTCCGAACGACCCAATCGGGTATAGGCGATCGATGCGCCCGACAGATACAAGGCGTCAAATCCGGCCTGTTCGGCCAGCAATGCCGACAGGGCGTCATACACGCCCGGGGCCAGCACGGCGCCGGCGGCCAGCCGATGCTCCAACGTTTTCATGATGTCCAGATCCTAATCCGATGCAATATCCAGGCGCCGCCCAAGCTGCGCGGCCGCCGTGCCCGCGGCGATATACCCCCCGGCCACGGCGCTGAGCAAACCATTGCCCGATAGATAGCCCGATACGTCGTTGCCCGACACCCCCCGGGCGGCCCCGCCGGCAGCCAGCAGATTGGGAAACGGCAGGCCCCCGTCGCCCAGAACACGGCACTGCGCATCGATGTCCAGGCCGCCTTGCGTATGGAACAGGGCGCCCGTCACTTTGACGACGTAATAAGGCGCACTCAGGCCCCGCTCAAAATGGCGGCCATAGGGGTCCACGGCCTCCGGGCGGATGGCGCCCAGCGTATGGCTCACAACATCCGCATCACACCCGATGACAGCCGCCAGTTCGGCCAGATCGGCGCAGATCCGCACCGCCCGATTCGACTCCGCCTGCATGAAGTCTGGAAACGCGGACACCAGCGCCCGCGCCTGGCCGTCGAAGACATCCCAGGCGATGCCCCCCGGCTGCGCCAGCACCTGGACGGCCGCTTCGGAATACCCATGCGTTTCATCGTGAAAGCGCCGGCCATTCCGATTGATCTGGACACCGCCGCCCATCATGACGGCCCAGGACACCAGCACCCCCAGCGGCGTGGCCCAGGAGCCATGTCCCTGATAAGCGCTCAGGTCGGCCAGACGGGCGCCAAGCTGCAATCCCCATTCGATGGCGCTGCCGTCATTGCCGGCATGGCCACCGTAGACGGCATCCTGCATGGCAGGCAGATATCGCCGCACCATGGACGGATTGCCGCCAAAACCGTTACAGGCCAGGATCAGCACGTCGCAGGCGATCACCTCCATCGTCCCGTCGGGGCGCTCACAGGCGACGGCCGATACCCGGTCATGACCATCCACCCAGATCTCGCGGGCCAGCGCGGAGTTCAACAGATACGCACCGGCATCGGTCGCCACCCGCGCCAGGGCGGCGACCAGGGCAGCCCCCGTGCGTTCGGGCAAGGTATGCATGCGGCGAGCGGTATGCCCCGGGTACAGGAAACCATCCAGCACTTCGAATGCCAGGCCGTGGCGCGCAAGCTCGTCCATCGCCGGCGCCGCCGCGTCCGTGTAGGCGGCCACCAGATGCGCCGCCGCCGCGCCGCCGGCCTTGGCCTGAATGTCGGCCGCGAAACGCCGGGCGTCGTCCTCGATGCCTGCCGCCCGCTGCACGGCGGAACCGGCCGCAGGAATGAAACCGGACGAGAGCGCCGACGATCCGCCGGGCGCGGCATCACGCTCGATCAGCACCGTATCGATACCGCTTCCTGCCAAACGCAGCGCCGCCGTCAAACCACAGGCGCCGGCGCCGATGATGACAACGGGAACGCGCATCGCCCCGGGGTCCGGCGCCATCCCCTTGCGAACCAGCGGCTGCGCGCTCATGGCGTCAGCCTATCCAGAATGTCCTGGCACAACGCAATATCCGCCACAGTCCTCAGGTCCGCCAACGCGGCCTCGTGCTGGGCGACGGTAGGCGCGGCGCACCCGTCCGCCAACACAGTGACGTGGTAGTCGCGCATATGGGCATCGCGCACGGTACTGGCGACGCCGCCGTTGGTCACGATACCGGCGACGACCAGACTGGAGATGCCGGCACGGCGCAATACCCAGTCCAACTGGGTATTGAAGAAGGCCGAATACGCCACCTTCCAGACGGAAACATCCACCAGGCCATCCAGTTCCGCCACGTTCGCATGGCCGGCCGACCCGGCGGCGAAATCGCCTTTCGCGAGGAATGGACGCAACTGTTTCAAATGCGGCGAGATCATGGGTTCGCCGCCCGCATCCGGCCACAGCGTGAATTGGCTGGCGGCGACAAAGCCCCCCCGGGCCTTCAGCGCCCGGGCCACGGGCGCCACCCGCGCGGGCAAGGCGCGCGCCTGCGGGCTGACGGCGCCGCCCCGGTGATACGCGCCCCCCGGCGCCAGGAAATCGTTCTGCAGATCAATGACGACCAGGGCGGTTTTGCGAGGATCCAATGCATCCATGGCTCACTCCTGAGGCGTTGACCGGGAGACCAGCAGATTGCCCAGCGCGTCGACGCTGCCGAAAAACCCCGGCTCGATCCAGATCGTCGTATCCGCCTGCTCCAGGATCGCCGGGCCGTCCACCCTGGCGCCCACCGGCAAATCCAGGCGCGCGTAACGCACGGCGTCATGCCACCTCCCCGCGTGATACACCGCCTGGACGCCCAGCGCGGCAGGCATGTCCCGAGCGGTCGGCGCCAGCAGCGCCAAGTCGAACTTGGGACGCCGGCCGATACGCGCATACCGGAGATTCAGGATGCGCACTGGAATGCCGCTGAGACTACGTCCAAAGGCGGCCTGATAGGCCCGATCAAATGCGGCGGCAATCCCCGTCCGTTTCAGGGCGGAACGACCGACATCCACGGAAACAGTGTGGCTTTGCCCCACATACAACATATCCAGCTCGATACTTTCGCAAACCCCCTCGAAGGCCACGCCGGCGGAATCGAGCCGCGCCTGACACCCCTGCGCCAACTCATCGATCCGGTTCAACAAATCATCCTCATCCAGCGCGTCCAGGGCGACATTCAAAGTCTGCACGCTGTCATGCCGCATATCCGCCATCACGCAGCCCAGGGCCGACGTGACGCCTGGAAAGCGAGGCACGATCCCGTGGGCGGTGCCCACTTCGTTCATCATGGCGCACACATGCAGGGCGCCGCCGCCGCCAAACGGCATATAGGCGAACTTGCGCGGATCATGCCCCCGCTCGATGGAGACCAGCCGGATGGCGCCCGCCATCTTGGCATTGGCCACGGTCAGGACCGCTTCCGCAGCGGCATACATGTCCAATCCCAAGGGCTGCGCCACGTGCTCCGTGATCGCCGCGCCCGCCAGACCGGCGTCCATGGCGTTCAACAGGCCGCCTCCCAAGGGGCGATCCGCGGCGATGCGGCCCAGCAGCACATTGGCGTCCGTCACCGTCGGCCGGGTATTGCCGCGACCATAGCAGGCCGGGCCGGGGTTGCTGCCGGCGGACTCGGGTCCCACCTGCAGCAGGCCGCCCGCATCCACGCTGGCGATCGATCCGCCGCCCGCGCCGATAGTTTCGATCTGAATCATCGGCGCCCGCACGACCATGCCGAAATCGATGGCGGTCTGCGCCGCCAGCGATGCCTCGCCATCCGCCACCAGCGAGACATCAAACGACGTGCCGCCCATATCCCCGGTCACGACATTCGGGAAACCGGCCGCGCGCGCGATGGCCGCACACGCAATCACGCCGGCGGCAGGCCCGGACAGCGCCGTGCGAACCGGCACGTGGCAGGCCGTCTCGCGCGACATGACCCCGCCATTGCTCTGCACGATCAGCAGCTCTCCCTTGAAGCCCTGGCCCTGCAGGTCCTGCTCCAGGCGATTCAGATAACTGCCCACCACCGGCTGCAGCACCGCATTCAGCACGGCGGTGGAGCACCGTTCGAATTCCCGGATCTCCGGCAGCACCTCGGACGCGGCGGTGACGTTGTCGTTCGGCCAGATCTCGCGCACCTTGGCCACAGCCAGGGCTTCGTTGACCGAATTGGCATAGGCATTGATGAAAAACACGCACACGGCTTCGCATCCCTGATCCAACAGGGCGCGCGCCGCCGCTTCGACCTGAATCAGATCCACCGGCGTATGCACCGTGCCATCCGCCAGGACGCGTTCGCTCACTTCCAGACGCAGGTCCCGCGGCACCACCGGTTCATAGTTGCCGCGCAGGCCCCAGGTCTGCGGCCGATCGCGCCGACGCATCTCCAGCACATCCCGAAAACCGGCCGATGTGATGATGCCCGTACGCGCCACCTTGCGCTCCAGAAGCGCGTTGGTGCCCACCGTCGTGCCATGCACGATGGTGGCGATATCGTCGGCGCCATCGGCGATCTGCGCCACGCCATTCATGAAGCCGCGCGCCTCCTCGCCCCGGGTCGAGGGCACCTTGACCACGCGCGCGGAACCGCCTTTTCCATCCAGCACGAACAGGTCCGTAAAGGTACCGCCCACGTCCACGCCAACGACCAACCCCTGCCCTGCGTTCATGCCGACTGCTCCTTCAAACCCTCATCACTGACGTAGCCCATCCTGCGATCATGCTCCCGCGCCGCCGCAGTGCGGCGGGCTGGATCCCCGTATCCGCCGCCACCCGGCGTTTCGAGACGCACTCGTTCCCCCCGCTTCAACTGGATGCCCAGCATCTTCGACCGCATGGGCGGAACGCGCCATTCGCCATCCTGCTGATAGCGGAACACGTTCAAGGCGGCGGCCCCGCCCCCGACGATGCCTTTGGGGGCGCTGCGCCCCCGTTCGCCGAAAATGAACGCCTCGGCCGATTCTTCGAGGACTTCGATTTCATAGATCGCGCCCAGGCCGCCGCGATGGGCGCCATCGCCGGCCGAGTCCGGCCTCAGCGCCCATTGCGTGAAGCGCACTGGATACGCGGCCTCCAGGATTTCCAGAGGCGGAATGGTGGCGGTCGAAATGGGGGCGTTGCCATGACTCAAGCCGTCTCCGTCCGAATGGCCCCCATGGCCGCCGCCAAAGAAGCTGAACATCACCCAGCGCTGGCCTTTGCGGGCGGGATCGGTGCGGTAGCCCGCGATCGACAAGGCATTGATGGTGCCGTAGGCCTGCGCCATCGCGCGCTCCGGCGCCGCCTGGGCCATCGCGCAGAAAATGACGTCGATCATTCTCAGGATGGTTTCGGTATAGCCGCCGACCGGACGCGGCCGGTCGGCGGAAATCAACAGCCCATCGGGCAACACGACGTCCACCGCATCCAGCACGCCCGCATTGGCCGGCACATCGGGAAAGAGGTGCTTCAGCGCGACATAGCACGCGGCAATCGCCGTTGCCCGGGAGATATTCACAGGCCCGGCGCAGGCGGGCGATGTCCCGGAAAAATCCAATGCCAGCCGCCCATCCGCGATCTTCAAGCGCAGTGCGATGCGCAGCGGCTCATCGCGGACTCCATCGTTGTCCAGCAGATCCTCGAAGGCATATTCGCCGTCGGGCAATGCGGCGATATGATCCCGCATCAGACGGCGCGCGCGCTCACGCAGGGTATCCAGCGTTTCCAGCACGGTGACATCGCCATACTCGCCCAATAAACCGTCCAGGCGGCGGGCGCCCAGGTCCAGGGCAGCCAACTGGCCGTTCAGATCACCCCATAGGCTGTTCGGCAACCGGGTATTGGCCTTCAGGATGGCCAACACGTCCGGGTCCAGCGTTCCGGCGCGCACGATACGCACCGGCGGAATCTGGACCGCTTCCTGCCAGCATTCGGTGGCTGCCGGGTTGTAATTGCCGGGCACCGCGCCGCCGACATCGTGCCAGTGGGCGGCCGAGGCCAGAAAGCAGAACAGCCGGCCATCCCTGAACACAGGCCGCACCAGCTTGAAATCATTGGCGTGCGTGCCTCCCTCGTAGGGATCGTTGAACAACCAGACATCCCCATCGACCATGCCGCCGCGCTCGGAGGCTGCATTCGCGGCCGCCTTGACCGCAAACGCCATCGCGCCCACGAAGACCGGAAGCCCCGATTTCCCCTGGATCAGGGTCGCGCCGGTCCGGGCATCGTACATGCCATGGCACGCATCATGAGCCTCGGCGATGATGGGATTGAACGCGCTGCGATACAAGGTCGCGTCCATTTCGTCGGCGATCTGTTCCAGGCGGCCCTTCAGAACCGCCAGGGTGACGGGATCAAGCATGATGTTCTTCCTAAGAGAGTTGACGCTGCTTGAGCACGTTCAGCAGCCCGCCGGCTGCGACCATGTCCAAGAGAAACGCCGGAACCGCCTCGCACTGCAATTCGGCGGGCTCGGCGGCCGGACGCGCGATACGCCCCGCCATCGGGTCGAATGCGATCCGTTCGCCTTCGGCCAGGACCTCGGCTTGCCCGCAGGTCAGCAACAGCAAGCCGACATTGAATGCATTGCGAAAAAACAGGCCGCCGAAAGAAGGCGCGATGACGGCGGCCACCCCCAGCCGGACCAAAGCCGCCGCCGCCTGCTCCCGCGATGAGCCGATCCCGAAATTGTGGCCTGCCACCAGGACGTCGCCCGGCCGGACTTCTGCCGCGAATTCAGGCCTGACCCGCTGCAGGCAATGGCGCGCAATCTCTTCGATGCCGAACTTCATATAGGCGCCGGGGGCCAGCGCGTCCGTGTCGATATCCGCCCCAACCCGCCAGACGCGGTGCGTTGCGATCTGATCCGTCATGCGATGAACTCCCGAGGGTCGCTGATCGTCCCGCGCACCGCCGAAGCCGCGACGGTATAGGGAGACGCCAGGAACACCTGGGCCGTTTCGGAGCCCATGCGGCCCTTGAAGTTGCGTGCAGTCGTCGAGATGACGCTGGCGCCGTCCGGAATCGAGCCGCCATACCCGGCGCAGGCCCCGCAGGCCGTCGGGAACACCTCGGCGCCCGCATCCCGCAGAATCCGCATCAGCCCCTCGCTCTCGGCCTGCTGCTGATCCTGCTGGCTGGCGGGGGCCACGATCAACCGCATGCCATCGGCCATGCGGCGCCCCTGCAGCACGCGGCTGGCCGCGCGCAGATCTTCCAGCTTCGCTCCGGTGCAAGCGCCAATGTAGGCAAGCTGCACCGGCACTTCCCGATACTGCCCGACATCACGCGCGTTGGCGGGGCTATGCGGCGCCGCAACCTGCGGCGCGAGCGCGGCCGCATCGAAATCATGCCGTTCGGCCTCCGCGCCCGGGTCGCTGCGCCAGCGATCCAGATCGATGTCCTGCTCGACGCCCGCCCCGCGCAAATAGGCCGCGGTCACCCCGTCCGGAGCGATCAGTCCCACCTGCGAACCGAACTCGGCGCTCATATTGCACAGCGTCATGCGCTCTTGCATGGACAGCGCGCGAACCGCTTCGCCGCAGAACTCCACGGCCTGGTAGCGCCCGCCATTCATGCCGAAGCGGCCGATCATGTGCAACATCATGTCCTTGGCCGTGACGCCGGCCGCCAGCCGGCCATGCCACCGCATCATCAAAGTCCTGGGCACCTTGAGCCAGATCTGGCCGGTGACGGCCACGCCCAGCATTTCCGTGCTGCCGATGCCGAACATATAGGCGCCGAACGCCCCCCCGGTGGGAGAATGCGAATCCCCCCCCACGCAGAACATGCCTGGGCGGATATGCCCATGCTGCGGCACGACCACATGGGAAATGCCCACGGAGTCATAGACATTGGGCAGTTGCTGCTCGGATGCCCAGTCGCGCGCAATCTGCACGATCCGCCGCGATTCGGGATCCGACTCCGGCACATAGTGATCGATGACCAACACGATCTTGGAGCGATCCCACAGGGTGGCGCCCAGTTCTTCCAGCATGGGCTGCAAGCGCCTCGGACCGCTGGAGTCGTGAAACATCGCCAGATCCACGGCGCACGTGACGACCTCGCCCTCGGACACGACGGCGCGCCCGCAGGCGGCGGAAATCAGTTTCTGAGCCAGAGTTTGCGACTGCGCCATCATCACATCCCCAGATACGCGCGACGGACATCATCGCTGGCCAACAGATCGGGACAGGCGCCGCTGTAGCGCACCGCTCCGTTTTCCAGGACATAGGCGCGCTGCCCCGTCTCCAGAGACTGGCCCACGTTCTGTTCCACCAGCAAAATGGCCAGGCCATCGTCGTGCAAGCGCCCGATCAGGCTGAACAGATCTTCGACCAACAGAGGAGACAGGCCCAGCGACGGCTCATCCAGGATCAGCAGCCGGGGCTCGGCCATCAAGCCGCGTCCGATCGCCAGCATCTGCTGCTCTCCGCCCGACATGGTGCCCGCCAGTTGCGCCAGGCGTTCCCGCAGCCGGGGAAAGATGGCCAGCACTTTCTCCAGGTTCGCGGCGCGCCGCTGGCGAGCCCGCGCAAAGGACCCCAGTTCCAGGTTCTCGCGCACCGACAGATTGGGGAACACCCGCCGCCCTTCGGGCACCTGGATCAGGCCGGCCTGCACGACCTGGCGATAATGGCGCCCCGAGAGATCCTGCCCATCGAAGAGCACCGTCCCGCCCCACGGCTTGCACAAGCCGCAGATCGTGTTGTTCAACGTCGACTTGCCGGCGCCATTGCTGCCCAGCAGCACGACGATCTCGCCGGCGTCGACATGCAGATCCACCCCCCGCAGCACTTCGACCTGCCCATAGCCGGCGCGCAGGTCGCGGATATCCAGTAGCGCGCTCATCCTTGTTTCTCCTGGGCCGTCAGCCGGGCCGCCGCGCCGTGCCCCAAATAGGCTTCGACCACCACCGGATCGCGAGTCACTTCACCGGGCGTGCCGGAAGCGATCAAGCGCCCCTGCGCCAGGACCCACACGTGCTCGGCCAGGCGCATCACGGCGCGCATCACGTGCTCGATCATCAGGACAGTCACGCCATCCTCGACCAGTTTCTTCACCACGGGAATCATTTCCTCGATTTCGCTGGGGTTGAGCCCCGCCAGCACCTCGTCGAGCAGCAGCAGACGCGGCCGGGTCGCCAGGGCGCGCGCCAGTTCCAGGCGTTTGCGCCCCGCGACTGTCAGGTCCGCGGCGGGCTTATCCAGCGAAGCGTGCAGATTGACGCGGGCGGCCACCGCTTCCGCGACGGCCAGGGCCTCGGATCGATCCGCCACGCGCAGATGCGCGCCCACGGCGATATTCTGGCGCACCGTCTGGGCGCCGAACGGCTGCACCACCTGGAAGGTCCGGGTCAGGCCCAGCCTCGCCGCCTCATGGGGCGCGCAACGCGTGATGTCCCGGCCGGCGAACTGCACCGATCCGGAATCGGGCGCCAGGAAGCCGGACAGCAGGGCGAACAACGTCGTCTTGCCCGCGCCATTAGGGCCGACCAATGCCGTCAAGGATCCCTGCGGGACGGCCAGACTGACATCCTGCACCGCCTTCAGGCCGCCGAACGCAATGGATACATGGTGTGTTTGCAGCAGGATGTCAGGCACGGACGCGCTCCTTGAAAACCAGCAAGCGCCTCACGGACCGGCCGACGCCACTGATGCCGCGCGGCAGGAACATCACGATCACGACCAGCACGACACCATAGATCACCATGCTGATGCCGGGCAGTTCGCCGAACAGATTGCGGGTCAGGTCGGCCAGCGCGTGCAGAACCACAGCGCCCAGCAAGGGCCCCCACAGAGTCCCCAGGCCGCCGACGATGGCGCCGACCAGGGCCTCGACGGAAATTGCCGGACCAAACGCAATCCCCGGATCGATGTACTGGAAGACCTGCACGTAAAACGCCCCGGCGGCCCCCATGAAAGCGGCCGACAGCGCGATCCCGCCCAGCTTGATGCGAAAGGGATCGACGCCGACCGCGCGGGCTGCGTCTTCGTTGTCCCGCACGGCCTGCAGATAGGCGCCAAAGCGGGAATGGCGCAACCAGGCCGTGGCCAGCAGCGCCAGCCAGACGAATCCCAGCATCAGGTAGACATAGCCTCGCCGCGACCCGAACTGCATGTTGGACAGGCCTTCCTGCAAGGGCACCATCAGCCCCATGCCGCCGCCGGTGAACGACACCGAACCCGACAGGATGCGGAAGACTTCCGCAAATGCCAGGGTCACCAGCGCGAAATACGAGCCTTTGAGCCCATAACGGAACGTCAGTCCGCCCATGGCCAGGCCCGACAGCGCTCCCATGCCGACCGCCAGCGGCAACGCCAGCCAGGGGTTCAGTCCCAGAGTCATCTGCCCCAACGCCTGGGCATAGGCGCCCACGCCGAAAAACAGGGCGTGGCCAAAGGACATCTGCCCGCCATAGCCGCCGAGGATATTCCAGGCCTGGGCCAGGAGCGCGGCATAGAGCGCCATCATCAGGAAAGTCAGCCACACCCCCGAATCGATCAGCACCGTCATCGCCAGCGCCGCCGCACCGAACAGGGTTATTGCATAAAGGTCCCGTTTCATCTCGATCACCCCCTGGACCCGAACAAACCCTGCGGACGGAACAGCAGCACGGCAATGAAAATCGCGAATATGCCCATCTGCCCCAGCGAATCACCCAAAAACAAGCCTCCGACCGACTCGACCACGCCGATCAGCAACCCGCCCACGAGCGCGCCGCTGAAACTGCCCATGCCACCCAGCACGACGATGGTGAAGGCGATCAGCACGAAACCGCTGCCCACCTGAGGATTGACGTAGTAGGCGGGCATCAGGAAACAAGCCGCGGCCCCGAGGCACGCCATGCCGATCCCGAAAGACAGCGCGTAGACTTTCTCCACATGGATGCCCATCAACCTGGCGCCCTGTTTCTCGCGGGCCACGGCCCGGATGGCACGCCCCAGGTCGGTACTGTGGATGATCCAGAACAGCACCCCCGCGACAGCCAGCGCACCGCAGAACGCAATGACCTTGGGCAGCGCGATCATGGCCGGGCCGATCGCAACCGTCGACAGGGTGTAGGCCGTGTCGATGGTGCGCGTATCCGACTTGAACCAGACCAGCGCCAGGTTTTCCAGCACGATGGCCAGGCCGAGCGTCACCAGGAGAATGTTCTCATCCTTGCCGTTGCCGGCATGATTGATCACGAACCACTGCAACGCATAGCCCAGCACGAACATGCCGGCGACCACCAGCGGCAGGGCCGCGTAAGGGTCGATGCCCAGGCGGTCCTTCAGCAGATAAACGGCGTACAGCGCCACCATCAACGCCGCGCCATGCGCGAAGTTGATGATGTGCAGCACCCCGTAGATCAAGGTCAGGCCCAGCGCGATCAGGGCATAGACGGCGCCGGTGGTCAGCCCGTTCAGCACGGACGAGAAAAGGATGGAGAAGTCCAGCATGCCGGCGCTCAGGCCTTCAACGGGAAGACGGGATCGACCTGGCGATACTCCTCGGGGAAAATCACCTTGATGTCGCCATCGACCACCTGCGTCAGCAGCGGCCGGGCCCCCGTGTTCTGGCCGTCGACGAACTTGGTAGGCCCATACGGCATCAGATTGGCGTGGAAAGTGCTGGCGGCCAGCGCATCGATGATCGCGGCCCGGTCCGCCGACTTCGCCCGCTCCAGGGCATCGGCCAGCAACAGCACGGCGGTATAGGTCATGAAGACCTCGTAGCTGAAATACGCGCCCTTGGCTTCCACCCGGGCCTTCAGGGGCTGAACGTGCGGGTCCTTGGGATTGAACCAGTGATTGCAGTCGATGATGCCGTTGGCGATATCGGGGAATTCCTTCAGGAACTTGTAGCTGGACGCCGCGCCCCCTAGGACCGAATAGATCGCCTTGGGCTGCACTTTCTGCTGCCGCATGGCGCGCAGCAGCAGGGCGTACTCGTTGTAGTAGTTGGCCGGGATCACGATATCCGGATTCACCGACTTCATCCGCAGCACGATGTTGTTGAAATCCCGCGTGGGGTTCGGATGCTTGACGACTTCCACCACTTCGAACCCGTGCTGCGGCAGCGATTTGGACAGCAACGCGGCCGTGCCGGAACCGAACAGCGAGTCCTCGTGCACGATCATCACCGTCTTGGCGGGCTTGCCTGCGGCATTGTTCAACTCGGCCAGATCCGCGATGGCCCGTTCGCTGCAGATGCGGTAGCCGGGGCCAAACCGGAAGGTGTTTTTCAGGCCGCGCTCGACGATCTGATCCGCCACCCCCACATCCACCACATGAGGCAGATTGTATTTGGCCGCCGTCTGCGTCGTCGCCAGGCAGATTGCCGACGCATACGCGCCCACGATGGCCGACACGCCCGCCTGATTCATTTTCTCCACTTCCGCGGAACCCGCCTCCGGCCGCGATTGAGCGTCGCCCAGCACAGCCTCCAGGAGCGCGCCGCCCAAGGCCTTGATGCCGCCCGCCTTGTTGACATCATCAATGGCCATCAGCGCCCCCAGACGACACTGTTGCCCGGAATAGGCCAAGGCCCCGGTCACGGGATGCAGCACCCCCACTTTCACGGACGCGGCGCCTTGGGAACGAGCAATCCAGGGGGCGGACAAAAGAGCCGCGGCGGCAGCCGACTGATAAAGAAAGGTACGACGCGAATTCATGGAAGATCTCCGAGGGAGTCAATGAAATTGGGCCGATAGCTCTTCGCTGACCCAGACCTTTGCGTCAATGCTGCCGACGCGTGAAAGCTGCAACTGATATTGATAACGATCGGGCCGGTAAAGCCCCAACAACAACTGCACGGGTCGATCATCCATATCGCGCACAACCCGCGTCACGGCCAACAGGGCGGAGCCCACCGACACATCCAGATGACGCGCGACCTGGGCATCCGCCAGACGCGCGGAAATGGTCTGCGTCGCGCCGCCGAATTCCACCCCGGCCGCTTCCAGCAGCATCAGCAGCGGTTCGCGCTGCAGGTCGTCTCGAGTGAACTCGGCCACGGCTTGCGGTACATAGGTGGTGATATAAGACAGAGGCCCCGCATCGGTGCTGCGGACGCGCAAACTCTTGTAGACCGGCGTGCCAGGAGCGATGCAGAGCGCCTCCGCCACGCTGGGAGAGGCGGACACCAACGCGCTGTCGATCACCTGCACGGAGGTGCGCAGCCCCATATTGACGATGTTTTCCAGCAGGCCCGTCAGGTGCGCCCTTTGCTGTTTGTCGGCATTCGGGATGCCGCCGACGCCCGAGACGCCAGGCACGGGCCGCGTCCCCAGGCCGGGCCGGCGCGACACCAAGCCATCCGCCACCAGCATCTCCATCGCCCTGCGGATGGTAATGCGCGCCACATTGAACTGGCCGGCCAGGGCATGTTCGCCCGGCACGCCATCCTGATCGAAACGCCCTTCCTGCAACTGCTCACGCAAGATGAGGTAGATCTGGTGATATTTCGGAAGCGGTAGTGAAGTTCCCATGAAGAGAACTTTATGGATGTCCTAATGTACCGTCAATGGAACAAATATGCTTATCAGTTGTTCCATCGGGAAAACACTGAGCCGATGTCGACTATTCCAGCGCGACACCCCGATCGCCCGATGCCCCGGCCCGCCGGTCAGGACGTCGGAGTCAATTCACCGACGGGCGGCCCGCAGCAAATCCGCATAAATCCCCAGATGGGCCTGAACGATGCCCTCCAGGCCGAAATCGCGTTCCGCCAGAGCACGGCCCGCCGCGCCCATGCGTTCCCGCAAGCCGGCATCAGCCGCCAGCCGGCGGACCGCGTCGGCCAAGGCCTGGGCGTCCCGGGCGGGGACCAGCAGGCCGCTGACGTCGGGCTCGACGACATCCCGACAGCCCGGCACATCGGTGGTGACGACCGGGCGACCGCAGGCTGCGGCCTCGATCAGGGATTTGGGCAGGCCTTCGCGGTAGGACGGCAAGGCCACGATATGGGCCTGCGCGTACAGCTCGGCCACATCGGCGCATTCACCGACGCATTCGACGACGCCTTCCGCCTGCCAGGCTTGCAGTTCATCGGTCTGCACGGACGCCGGGTTGTCCAGGTCCAGGCTGCCCGCCAGGCGCCAACGCACGCCATCGCTCCGGGCCGCCGACAGGCGGGCCGCCTCGACGAACTCCCGCACGCCTTTGTCGCGCAGCAGGCGGCAGGCCATGGCGACCGTCACCGGGCCGTCCGGCCAGGGGGCCGGCGCGAAACGGTCCAGGTCCACGCCCGAGCCCCTCAGCAACACGACCTGTCCGGGCCGCACCGCCCCCGCCCGCACCAGCACGTCCCGGTCCGACGGATTCTGGAAGATCACCCGGCTGTTGGAATGCCCGAGCGCCAGGCGGTACAGGATCAGGGCCAGGCGCTTGAGCACGCCGCGCGCGCCCGAGCCCTGGATGAAGACATAGCCCAAGCCCGAAATCGCCGCCACATAGGCCGGCACCCCCGCCAGGCGACTGGCGATGCCGCCATACAGCACGGATTTCAGCGTGACGGCATGCACGAGATCCGGCCGCACCCGGCGAAACAGACGCCAGATGGCCCAGAGGCTGCGGGCCTCGGTCCAGGGCCGCATGCTGGTGCGCGACAGGGGCAGGCAATGATGGATGAATCCCAGCGATTCCAGCCCGGCGACCGCCGGCCCGCACATGGATGCCACATGCACCTCGTAGCCGGCTTCTTGCGCCGCCACGGCCACCGGCAGGCGATGGGAGACCAGGAAGGCAGGATTGGTGATGAAGAACAGCACGCGGGGCCGGTTGCCGGGATGGCCCGCGACGGAGGATGCCGCTTCCGCATGAGCTGCGGTTGCCGCCCCGGCGCCGTCGGCATCGCGCAAAGAAGATGCGGACACTGAAGGCCCGGCGCCCGCCCGCCGTCCTGCCGGGGTCGGGAAATCCGCCGCCAGACGGCGCCAGACCGTTTCGTAGCGGTCCACCATGGCCTGCAAGCTGTAGCGCCGCGCGACGGAATCCCGCGCCTGCTCGCGGCGCTGCCGCCACGACGGATCGCCGACCGCTGCAATGGCCTGATCGATGGCCCGCGCCAGCGCGACGGCATCCTGGCGCGGGGCCACCCAGCCGTATTCACCGACGATATCCGCCGCATCGCCCACATCCGTCACGACGCAGGCCACCCCGGCGGCCATCGCCTCGGAGACCACGTTGGGAAAGCCTTCGGCCTTGCTCGACAGCACATGAATGTCCAGGGCCGGCATCAGGGCCGGCACGTCGTCGCGGCGCCCCAGAAAGATCAGATGATCCAGCAGCCCGTAATGACGGGCTTGGGCCACGAGTTCGGCGTTGTCCCGCGACATGCCCAGGCCGATCAGGGCGCAGCGCAATCGGGGATGCTCCCGTACGCACAAGGCCAGGGCCGCCAGCAGATTGGCATGGTCCTTCAAAGGATTCCAGCGGGCGACGCACCCCAGCAGCACGGCATCTTCCGGCACCTGCCATTCGGCGCGCCAGACATGCCGCGCGGCATCATCGGGATGCCAGACCGACAGATCATAGCCATTCGGAATCACCAGCACGCGATCATCCCGATAGCCCCAGCCGCGGTGCACCTGGGCGGCGCGGCGGGCGCAGGCGATGATGACGCCCGGCGCCCAGCCCGAGACCCGGGCGCAGAGCCAGGCGGCAACGCGCGACGAGCGGCTGCTTTCGGCCAGACTGACCCCCGAATTGCGCACGCCCCATGCCACTGCCCGGATACCGGCCAGACGGGCCAGCACCCCGCCGATCAGATCGGCGTGATACATCCAGGTCTGGACCACGTCGGGACGGCGGCTGCGCAGCAGGCGGTACAAGCGCCACAGGCCTCGCGCCGACCCCCAGGCCCCCTGCATGTCCAGGGAGATCACCTCGACCCCGGCATCCCGCAACGATGCCCCCATGACGCCCTCGCCGCGCATGGACACCACTGTATGGCGCACGCGCGTGCCGGGCGCCGTCGTCAGGCGCTGCAGCACGGTTTCCGCGCCGCCGTGCAGCAAGCCGGAAATGATGTGCAGGACCCGCAACGGCTCATCCGGCGCCATCGGACGCTGATCCACCGCCATCGAGTCAGCCGCCGGCGGCTCGCACGCCTGGCGGGTCTTCATTGCATTCTGTTCCATGTTCCCCATGACCTATGGTCATCCCAAGACGTCGATTCAGTCCGGACGGTCCGCCACCGACCCATTGCCGGTCCAGGCCGCGTCCCAGGACTGCAGGATCGTCTCCAGGCCGTAGCGGCCGCGCACGGACGCGGACGCCTGCCGCCCCCGGGCTTCCCGATCGGCCGGCGAAGCCTGCATCAGTTGCCTCAGGGCCTGCGCCAGGGCCGCGTCGTCGCCCAAAGGCACCAGTGTGGCCACCTGCCCCGCCTGCGTCAATTCGGCCGGACCGGACGGGCAGTCCGTAGCCACGCACGGCAGGCCCAGGGCCATGGCTTCCAGCAAGGCGTTGGGAAAGCCTTCAACCCGGGAATTCAGCACGAAACCATGCCCCGTCGCCAAATCTTCCCAGGGGGTCTGACTGAATCCCGGCAGATGGATCCGATCCTCCAGGCCCAGGGCCGCCGCGCGCTGCCGGCAGGCCGCTCGCTGAGCGCCGTCGCCCCAGATCCAAAGATCCCAGTCCGGGCAGACATCGGCCAGACCGGCGAAGACCTCGACCAGGCGGTCGAACTGCTTGACCGGATTGAACCGTCCCAGCGCCACCAGGCGCCGGCGGCCGGCCACCGGCTCCGCCGCGCGCGCCGCCGGCAGGCCGTCGGGCAAGGGGTTCGGAATGGCGAAGATCCGGCTCACGCCCGGCGCCACCTGTCGCAGATGCGGAATGCTCTGCTCCGTCTGTACCACGACCCGATGCGCCCAGGGATACGTCAGTCGGCGCAACCACCGCAGAGCGGGTTCCAGGTTCACGCTGTGCGCCGGGTCGGTGCGTTCGCTGACCACCACCGGCAGGCCCAGGCCCCGGGTGGCCAGCAAGGCGGTGATGTTCACATTCGTCAAAAAGGACAGCACGCGATCCGGCCGCAGTTCACGCGCCAGCCGTCGCAGGGCCAGGATCTTGGTTACCGGTCTCAGCCAGGCGGGCCCGCGCATCCGGTCCGCCAGCCACAACAGCTGTACGCCCGGCTCCAGGCGCTGCAGGCAGCGACCTCGCCCCGAGTAGCAGCACAGCAGCGTGACCTCGTCGCCGCGCCGCGCCCAGGCATTGGCCAGTGTCGCCGCGACCCGTTCCGCGCCGCCGCCGTGCATGGAGCTGACCAGAAACAGAATGCGCATTCAGCGGCCCTCCCGCCCCTGGAAAACCTGTTCCCACAAGGCCATGATCCGCGCCGTGCTGAAACGGTCGCGCACGTCCGTCGCCCGGCCCGCGTATTGCGCCCGCAGGTCCGCATCCTTCATCAGGGCGCAGAGCTGGGCGGCCAATGCTTGCGGATCCTGCACCGGCCGCACCAGCACCCCGTCGATGCCGTCGCGGATGATCTCGCGCGGGCCGTTTTCGCAATCGAAAGCCACACAGGGCAGGCCGCTGGCCATGGCCTCCAGCAGGGTATTGGACAAGCCTTCGGCCTGGGAACTGAGCACGTACAGGTCCGAGGCCTGGTACCAGGCCGCCATATTGCCGACCCGGCCAGGCAGGCTGACCCGATCCCGCAGTCCCAGCTCGTCGCGCAAGGCTTCCAGGGCGGCGCGTTCCGATCCTTCGCCCAGGATGGTCAGGTCCCAATCGTCGCACATCAGAGTCAGGTCCGCGAAGGCCCGCAACAGGCAATCGAAACCCTTGACCGGATGCAGGCGGCCCACAGCCAGCAAGCGGCGCCGGACGGGCGCGCTTGGCGGATCCAGCCGGGGCTCCTCGTCGGCCAGGGGCCAGTGCACGGCATTGGGGATCACCTGGGCGTGCACGCCGGGGATCTGTTCGTCCAGCCACTGGGCCGTGCCCCGCGTCAGGGCGACGACGGCGTCGGCGCGCGCATAGGTCCAGCGCCGCAGGCGCTGCCAGGTATCCGGCAAGGGCAAGGTCGGCGGATGCGTGTGTTCCGTTGCGATCACCCGGCTGCCCGCGCCCCGGGCGGCCAGCACCCCCAGCACGGAGCCGCGCGTCATCATGCCCAGGACGACAGCGGGCCGCTGCCGGCGCACCAATCGCCGCAAAGCCCAGAACCGCCGGGCATTGCCCCAGAGCGCGCCCAGCGGCCCGGCGCTGTCGGCGGCCAGACCCAGCGCGTGGCGCTCGACCTCCGGCGGGATCGGATAGGCATCCTGATCCGCTGCCGTCTGGGTGACGAGGCTGACCCGATAGCCGCGCGACTGCCAGTAGGCGGCCATGTCGACGGCCACCCGCTCCGCGCCGCCGCCGCGCAGGGAATGGATCACGATCATCAGATCAATACGGGGTCGTGTCATCCGTTCACTTCCTTGCCGGACTGCGCGTCCGGCCGCACACGCAAGGCCAGGATCAGGTAGGCCGCATACGACAGGGCATACATCAGGCTGGTCGCCAGCATGATGCCCGCCACCCCCATGCGGGGGGCCAGCACGGCATTCATGCCCGCCTTGATCAGAAAATTCAGCACGGCGATCGCCGCCATCCAACCGTAGCGGTTCTGGCTGGCCAGCAACTGCACCAGGATCAGCACGCCGAAAAAGAAGGGCAACTGCAACAGCCCCCAGCGCAGCACCTGGGCCACGGCCGCCGTGTCCTGCGCGGTGAAGGCGCCGCGTTCGAACAACAGCGACACGATCCAGGGCGCCAGCCACCAGCCCAGCAGCACCGCCACGGCGCCGATGCCCAGCATGGCGCCCGACCATTTCAAAGCCATGGCCCGCGCATGGGCCGCGTCCCCTCGCGCCTGGATGTCGGCCAGCACCGGCAGCGCCGCCCGGCCGACCGACGCGGCCCCCAGGCCGATCATCAGGGACAGCAGGCGGGCGGCGTAGCCCAGCGTGGCATTGGCGTTCTGCCCCAGTTGCGCGGCCGTGTACTGATCGATCGGGCCGACGAAGCTCATGGCCAACTGGCCCACCAGCATGATGCCGGCCGCCGCCGCCAGGGTGGACCACTGCGGCGACCGGCGGCTCAAGCGCACCCGGGCGGGCACGCCATCGGCCCGACGCGCCAGCCGGTCCTGCCAGAACGCCTGCAGGGCATAGCCCAGCAGCGTCCCCCACAACAAGGGCATCACACCGGCATCGACCGGAGCGGCCAGCACCCAGATCAGGATCATCAGGGCAGGCACACTGTCGAGCAGTGTGTTGATGTGCCGCTCGTGGGCCCGCAGGCGGGCCGCGCTCAGACCTGCCCAGACCGTGAACAGCGCCGCCGGCGCGAATCCCAGGATCAGCAGGCTGCTCATGCCCCGCACCTCGGGCGACAGGCCCTGGCCGGCCACCCGAAGCACCAGGGGCCAGGCAAATACCAGCAATACGGCGATGAGCAGCCCCAATCCCAGCGCCCAGGCCAGCAATTCACCCAGGAAGCGGCCGTGCGGGTCGGCATCGCCCCGGCGGCTGCGCACCAGCGCAGGAATCAGCACGACCGAGCAGGCGCCCACCAGAGTGACGGGCAGCCAATTGGCCAGGGTCAGGGTGAACTGGTAGGCATCCACCACGTCGCTGATGCCGTAGCGATAGGCCACGGCCATTTCCTTGAACGCCCCGACAGCCTTGCCCATCAGCAGGAAAAAGGCCACCCGGGCGGCCCCCAGGGCGATGCGCCGATGGTCGGCGTGCAGGGCCGCGAGCCGGCGCGTCAGGAAAGCAATCAACGCAGGAACTGGATGTACCAGGGCATGGCGATTTCCAGACCGCCCAGGATGTCGAACTGCGGCTCGTAGCCCAGCAGCGTGCGGGCCTTGCTGACGTCCGCCTGGGAATGGCGCACATCGCCGGCGCGGAAGTCCCCATAGCGCGGGTCGCGCCCGTAGGCCACGCCGTTGCGCCCCAGGATGTCGCGCAGATAGGCAAACAGCTGGTTCAGGCTGGTGCGGGCATTGAAGGCCACGTTGTAGACCTGATTGACGCCTTCGCCCTGCGCCATCGACGCCAGCAGGTTGGCCTGCACGACGTTATCGATGTAGCAGAAATCGCGGCTGGTCTCGCCATCGCCATTGATGATGACTTCCTGGTCGCGGATCATGGCGGACACCCATTTGGGAATCACCGCGGCGTAGGCGCCATCGGGGTCCTGGCGCCGGCCGAAGACGTTGAAATACCGCAGGCCCACGGCCTGGAAGCCATAAGCGCGCGCAAAGACGTCGGCATACAGTTCATTGACGAATTTGGTCACGGCGTAGGGGGACAGCGGCTTGCCGATGTGGTCTTCGACCTTGGGCAGGCCCGGGTGATCGCCGTAGGTGGAGCTGGACGCCGCGTACACGAAGGACTGCACCTGGGCGTCGCGGGCCGCCACCAGCATGTTGAGCTGGCCGCCGACATTGACCGCGTTGGTGGTCAGGGGGTCCTTCAGCGAACGCGGGACCGAGCCCAGCGCGGCCTGGTGCAGCACGTGCTGCACGCCCTCGGTCGCTCCGCGGCAGGTTTCCAGGTCACGGATATCGCCTTCGATGAAACGAAACCGCGACCACTGGTCCGCCGATACCTGGGATTGCACCTCGTCCAGGTTGTGCTGGTAGCCCGTGGAAAAATTATCGAGCCCGACGACGGTCTGGTTCAGCTTCAGCAGAGCTTCCAGCAGGTTTGAACCGATGAAGCCGGCACACCCCGTGACCAGCCAGGTATGGGGGTGCGCCTGGAGGTCTGCCTGCAGGGACTGGAAATGGGTACTCATGACTTCACACCTTACTTATAGACGCAGATCGGATTCACCGGCGTCGAGCACGTATTTCAAGTCATACAGGACGTGCTCCGGTTTGCCCAGCGCCCGCAAGGCGGCCGCGCCCATGGCGGCGAACTGCTCGTGGGCCACGGCCAGGATGATGCCGTCATAGGCGGCCGGCGTGGGCTTGGACACCGGCGTGATGCCGTATTCGTGCTGCGCCTCGGCCGGATCCACCCACGGGTCGTAGACATCCACGTCGATGTTGTATTCGCCCAGTTCGCGCACGATGTCGACAATACGGGTATTGCGCAGGTCCGGGCAGTTTTCCTTGAAGGTCAGCCCCATGACGAGCACGTGCGAACCCTGCACCTGGATGCGGCGCTTGGTCATGGCCTTGATCAGTTGCGACACGACATAACCGCCCATGGAATCATTCAGGCGTCGACCCGCCAGGATGATCTCGGGGTGATAGCCGATGGACTGGGCCTTGTGCGTCAGATAGTACGGGTCCACGCCGATGCAGTGGCCGCCCACCAGCCCCGGACGGAACGGCAGGAAATTCCACTTGGTGCCAGCCGCCTGCAGGACGTCCAGCGTATCGATGCCCAGGCGATTGAAGATCAGGGCCAGCTCGTTGATCAGGGCGATATTCACGTCGCGCTGGGTGTTCTCGATCACCTTGGCGGCTTCCGCGACCTTGATGGACGAGGCCTTGTGGGTGCCGGCCGTGATGATCTGGCGGTACAGGGTATCGACGAGCTCGGCGACTTCCGGCGTCGAGCCCGACGTCACCTTGCGGATCGTGGACACGCGATGCTGTTTGTCGCCCGGATTGATGCGTTCGGGGCTGTAGCCGGCATAGAAATCGACGTTGAACTTCAAGCCGGACGTCTGTTCCAGCACCGGCACGCAGACTTCCTCCGTCGCTCCCGGGTAGACCGTCGATTCATAAATGACGATGTCGCCGCGCTTCAGGATGCGGCCGATGGTTTCGCTGGCGCGTTCCAGCGGGGTCAGGTCGGGCTGCTTGTACTGGTCGATCGGGGTGGGCACCGTGACGATGAACACATTGGCGGCCGCCAGTTCGGCCGGATCGCTGGCATAGTGCAGATGCCCGGCTTCGGCCAGTTCGGGCCCCGAGACTTCCAGTGTGTGATCGCGGCCGGCCCGCAATTCCTCGATGCGCCGGGCATTGATGTCGAACCCCAGCACATCGCGCTTTTTGCCGAATTCGACCGCCAGCGGCAAGCCTACATAGCCCAGGCCAACGACAGCCAGACGGACATCCTGAACGTTCATAAGGTTCTCCCCGGCTCCATGGCCGTATTGATCGAAGGAATTTTAATCACGCCGCTCGCGCCGTCCCAGGGACGGCAGCAGCAGCCAACGTGGGCGGCGCCAGGTCACCAGGCGGACGTACAGCCAGATATACACTGCGGCGAACACCCCCATGCTGAGGCACAGGATCCAGGCGCTGTCCCACCACAGGGTGGCGGGCACCAGGCCGATCAGGGCCAGCACCCAGAGATACGGCGACGTCATGGCATTGCACAGCGCGGGCAGCGCATGGCGGCGGTCGCGGCTGAAGGTGATGCGAACCAGTCGCCGGAACACCAACTGATGCAGGTGCAAGGCATCGGGCTGATCCACCGGCACGCCACGCTTGAATTTACGCCGCCAGATGGAAAACAGGGTCTCGAAGACGGGATAGAACAGCACCGCCAGCGCATAGAAGGGCGACACCCCGGGATTGCGCACCACCAGCTGCACGGCCAGCTCGGCCAGCATGAAACCCAGGAAATACGCCCCCCCGTCGCCCAGGAAGACCCGGCCGAACGGAAAATTCCAGACCAGGAAACCCAGCGTGGCCGCCGCCAGCGCCGTCGCGATCAGAAAGATGGGAATATCCTGCACCTGCAGAGCCACCAGGGCCAGCGACACGGCCATCAGCGTGGCGATCATGCCGGCCAGCCCGTTCATGCCGTCCACGATGTTCAGCGCGTGCGTGCAGCCGCCCACGGCCACCATGGTGAAGATCAGGGAAATGACGGGCCAACTGGACAGAAGAGTGTCGGCCCAGGACAGACCGACGCGCGACACGCCCCCCAGCAGCCACCAGGCGATGCCGGCGGAGATGAAGGCCGCCAGCAGGCGTTTGCCGGACCCGATTTCCTTGGTGATGTCTTCCAGAAGCCCCGCCACGAAGACCGGCAAGGCCGCCACGAACAGGGCCGGCCACAGCCAGGTCACCGTCATGTTGCGCGGCCCCAGCATCAACAAGCCGGCCAGGCTGCCCGCCACGACGGCCAACCCGCCGACCCGGGGGGCGGCGCGCTTGTGCATGGCCTGGGGCTTGTGCAAGTCGGTATCCCCTGTATAGCGGCCGTGCCAGCGTTCGGATACGACGATCAACCCACCCACCATGAAAGCCACGATCCCGATCAGAGGCCAGCTGAGAGAAGCGGACAAACTGGAGGCGTTCAAGGCAATCCCGGATAGACAAAACGAGATTATCGGCGATATTTGTAACTTGTGCGGTTGTTACGAGGATACAGGTGCAACAAAAGCGTGGGGCGCCCGGGGGCGCGCGGATTCGCCGGGCCGCACAGGCGAAAAAAAAGCCCAAGATCCGAAGATCCTGGGCTAAATCCACCAAAGGAGGAGGGTGGAGGAGACAACCTGGGCATGTCGGGCTGCTAAGATCAGGGATCTGAGCCATCCGTGATTAGGGGTTTTCCCGCTGCAATCACGTTTCGACATCCGATAAGCAAATTATATAAGCACTCTTTGTTGCGATGCAAGATTTATTTGATGTCAATAGATGACAGCCATAGGTCTGTAGCTTTTTGATCACAAACAAGGGTAATCCTGATGCGATAGCGGCCCCGGAGGTCCCAGGGCAACGCGCACAAGCCGGCTAAATCCGGTACGCCGTCGTGGTCATGACACGCGACATCAGGCGCATCGCCGCCCGGACCGGCGCGGGCAGCGGCGCCGCCCCATGGTTTTCCGCCGTCGTGCGGTGCCCGATCTCGTCATCCCGCATCTGGGTGACGACCTGGCGCGAGCGGTGATCCTGTGCCGGCAGGGTATTCAAGTGTCCGTCCAGATGCTCCTCGACCTGGCGCTCGGTTTCCGCCATGAAACCCAGGTTGTAGGGAACCCCCGCCCGGCTGGCGGCCAGACCGAGGCCAAACGACCCGGCATACCACAAGGGATTGAGCAGACTGGGACGGCTCTGCAGTTCGTCCAGGCGCCGGCGACACCAGGCCAGATGGTCGGTTTCCTCGGCTGCCGCCTGCAACAGCACGGCGCGCACCGACGCATCGCGGCACATCAGCGCCTGGCCCCGGTACAGCGCCTGAGCGCAGATCTCGCCCACGTGATTCACCCGCATCAGCCCCGCCGCATGACGGGCCTCATCGGCCGACAAGGCCGGATCATCCGGCCGCGCGGGCTTCGCCGGGTAGGCGCGGTCATGGGATACCGTGCCATCGAGCACCTGCAGGGCCTGGCCGATTTCCGTCAGCACGCCATCCAGCAGACCTGCGCGGCGGCGCCACCGGCCAGGGAGGCCCGGCGCCGACCCGGCCGGAGACCGCCGCGCTCGGGCAGGCGTACCAGGCGCATGGGATGCGCCCGGGGCGGATTCAGGTTCCAGGGAATTCGTCGAGGTCATGGGGATCCTTTATCGGCTCAGGAAGCGCCAGACCGGCTTCACAGCGGCCAGCAACCAGCACGAGGGTAACACGATGGCCAGGGCGATCAGCCCCCGTCCCGCCCAGTCCTGATCGTCCTGCAGATAGGCGTTGCACAAGCGGATCGGCTGATCCAGGTAGACCATGCCGACGATGGCGCTCATCCAGCAGAAGTTGCCCAGGAAGAAGAGCTTGATCACCACGTTGGCCTGTCGCACCGACGCCCGCAGCAGCCAGCCGCACACGGGCAGCCCCAGATATTTGAAGGCCGCCACGCGCCAGTCCACCAGGGCCTCATCCAGGGCTTTGGGAATCATCCACCCCGCCCCCACCAGGCTGACCAGCAGCAGCCCCGGCATGCCATAGGCGTTGTAGGACCAGCGGACATCGCGGCCGGATGTGGGCTGCCACATCGGGGCGGATCGCCCGGCGGATGCCGCCGACGGCAATGGCGCCGGCATGCGCGCGATCCGCCAGGCATGCCAGGCCTGTTCGGCGAACACGCCACCCGCGACCAGCAAGGGAATCTGCACCACCATGTGCAGGCTCATCAGCGCCGTCAACGCATCGTGCCAGATGCCGGCCACCCCGAGGCACAAGAGCGCTGCCAGCAAGGATGCCGGCCCGACGGATAAGCGGTTCATGGCGAATCCTTGGCTGCGCGCCCCGCTGCCGGGCCCGGCAGCAAGGACTTGGCTGCTTTCAAGGCCCAGCCCGGATCGTCCAGATCGACGATGCGCACCAGGCGACCGTCGGGCGTCACGACGTGGAAGGCGGCGTTGTGTTCGAATTCCCCCAGCGGGGCGGGCACGACCATGATGCCGAACATGTCCAGCAAGGCGCTGCGCTGCGCCGCATCGGTCAAGGTCAAAAACTGCCAGACGTCCGCGTCAGCCCCCATGCGCACGGCATAGCGGGACAGATCATCCGCCCGATCCCGGGGATCGAAACTGAGACTGATCAGGCGCAGCTGGCGCTGCAGGCCTTCGGCCTCGATGGCCTGCTGCAGGCGCTCGGTCAGCGAGCCTTGCGCCAGACACAGGGCGATGCAGCGCGTGTAGAAAAAATTGACGATGGCCACGCGGCCATCGTCACGCAGATTGCGGCTCAAGGATTGCAGGCGGCCCGCATCGTCCAGCACCTGCACGGCGGCGGGGATATCGCGGGGATGCGCGGCAATCGCCTGGCGGCGGGCGGCCTCGGCCGTCAGGACGGTGAAGCCGTCCGTCAGGCTGTAGAGAACCCCGATGCCTGCCGCCAGGGCAAGCACCATCGAAAGCACCCACCGCATGATCCGCCTGCCCGCTTATTTCTTGTCCAGCAGCGGACGCAGATCCTCGTCGCCCTTCCAGGGCGTGGTCTGATCCTTGGTGTCGGCGCGGACCTTGGCGACGAACTGCGCATCGATCGTGGACGCCGCGTTGCCGAAGCTGGTGCGCACGTGACTGACGATGGCGGCCACTTCCTCGTCGGAGAACTTATCCTGGAAGTGCGGCATTTCACCGTTGTACTTGGCGCCTTCGACCGTCAGCGGGCCGTGGATGCCATGCAGCACGATGCGCACCATGACGCCCGCGTCCGCCGCATCCACCCATTCGGACTTGGACAAGGGCGGGAACACCCCGGGCACCCCGGCGCCCGTGGCCTGGTGACAGGCCACGCAATTGGCGGTGTACAGCTGCCCGCCATCGGCCTTGGTGGGCACGGCGAAGTCGGCAGCCACGCGTTCGTCGCCCACGGAGGGCGGCATGGGCGTGTACGAGACATACAGATGCCAGACAGCCCAGATCAGCAGAATCCCGATGACGGCCAGCACGGCTTTGGGGATCGGCCGGCTGCCTTCCACGGGTTCCGGCTGTTCACGGCGCTGTTGGGTGAATTTGTTGCTCATTTCTTGGCTCCTTCAGCCTCGGCAGGCTGTTCCGGCAGCGTCGGCAACTGGGCATCGGGATTGACCGGATAGGTATGGTTCAAGCCGATCAGATAATCGACCAGATCCAGCGCCTCCGGCGTGGCCACGACGACCTTGCCGTCGGCCGGCGCGTAGCTGGGAGGCAGGTTGACGACCTTGTCGCCCGGCTCGGCCTTGTCCTTGAGCTTGAACATGAAGGGGAAGGCCGGCATGTTGCTGTGCGGCGTGTAGGCGCGGGGCTCGTACAGGTGACCCAGGTTCCAGTCCACGCTGGGCTGGCGGGCGCCGATGTTGAACAGATCCGGCCCGGTGCGCATGGTGCCCAGCAGGTGCGGACGGTCATAGTAATAATCGCCGGCCACGGGAGCGCGGCCCCAGCCGCGCTGGAAATCAGGCGCCATGGACTGGCTGCGCGGCTGCTGCGAGTGGCAGTAGACGCAGCCCATTTCGATGTAGACCTGGCGGCCGCGCAGCTGCTGTTCGGTATAGGGCTTCAAGCCCGGCGAAGGCGGCACGTCCGACAGCTGCATGTAGGGCAGCACGACCAGCGTGGCGGTAGCCAGGGCGAGGGTCACCATCGCCCCGCTAAGGAGTTTGTATTCGCTTTCCATGATCAGGCACCTGCAATCGCCTGAACTTCAGGCTGAGACTTACGTTTATGCAACAAGGCGGGACCGACGCGATTGGTGCCGTAGCGCAGCGCCATCTGCACGAAGTGCACGGCAAAGACCAGGTGGCCCAGCGTCATCAGGGTGCCGCCCAACGTGCGAGCTTTCAGATAGGGCATCGTGACCAGCACGGAATCCATGAAGGGCTTGGCGGCATCAAGCATATCCAGGCCCTGCAGCCAGCCGCCGATGGACAGGCCGACGATGTAGACGCCCATGCCGATCGTCACCAGCCAGAAGTGCACAATGATCAGTTTCGGATGCGGCCATTCCCAGGACATCACGCGCGGCATCACGAAATAGATGGCGCCGAACATGACGATCGAGAAGAAGGCGTACAGGCCCAGGTGGGCGTGAGCCACGGTGAAGTGCGTGAAGTGCGCCACGCGGCTGACGCTGCGCAGGGCCTCGAAGGAGCCCTCGAAGGAACTGAGCGTGTACATCATGGCGCCCAGCACGATGAAGCGCAGCGTGGGCGAGTAGTACATGGTCTTGAAGTGACCGCGCATCGTCAGGTGCTGGTTCACGGAGAAAGCCAGCACCGGGATGATCATCATCATCGACTGGACGATGGACAGCGACACCAGCCAGTGCGGCACCGGGCCGCCCACCAGGTGGTGGCCGCCGACCTGACCGTAGAAAAAGGCCAGCGCCCAGAAGCCGATCAGGGACAGGTTGTAGGACTGGATCGGACGACCGATGATCTTGGGCAGGAAGTAATACACCGACGCCAGGGCGATGGGGGTGTAGTACAGGCCCAGCACGTTATGGCCGAACCACCAGTTCATGGTCGCCTGCTCGACGCCGAAGTGCACGCCCGGGACCTTGCCAACCAGATACAGCACCGGGAACCAGAACAGCGCGGCCCCCATGTACCAGATCGACACGTACAGGTGATCGACCTTGCGGTTGCGCAGCGTGAACACCAGCGGCAGGGCGATCAGCGAACCGCCGATCACGATCAGGATGCTGATCTGCCATGGGATTTCCAGCCATTCCAGGCCGTCGTTGATGCCGGCGGCGATCGCGCCCAGGCCGGCGATCAGGCCGGCGTTCCAGAGCATGCAGCCCAGCAGCGCGAAGCGGCCGCCATACAGGCGGGTTTTCAGCAGGCGCGGCAGAACCCAGATGGCGATCCCGAAGGCCGCCATCGGGCACCAGCCGTAGGCCACCATGTTCAGGTGCAAGGTCCGCGTGCGGCCGAAAGTCAGCCAGGCGTAGTCGGTCAGGAATTCCGGATTGTGCAGCTTGATCGAACTGATCAGACCGAAGGCCGACGCAGCGACCAGCCAGACGATGGCACAGGACAGGAAGACGAAAGTCACGTAGGCCGTGGATTGGTCGGCTTCCATGCGTTCAGTCATTTCCGCCTTGAGCTTCTCAGCCAGAGACGGATCGATGACGGCCTTGCCGCCTTCGGTGACGACCTGCTGCAGGCCGGCCCGCTGTTCAGGCGTGGCGGAGGGGTCTTCGACGTGACCGATTTCACCGGTCGAAAAGATCACCCCGGCCGCGGCGGGGTTGTCATCGAACATGTTCCGTCGCAGGGACCAGATGAAAACACCCAGTCCGGCCACGGACATGATAAAGGTCAGGAGTAGTACGGTGACGGTATCCACAGCGCTTCCAGTGAAGGACAATTGAAGCCCGAGCGCGGATCAGAAGAATCCGAATCTCGGCAACCGATGATTGTAGCGTTAGTTTTGATCTATGATAAATCCGGTGTCCTACGCAAGACGGATAAACCCCCATGCCGCATGAGGGCTTCCGCCGGGCCCGGCACGCACGCTCATAGAGCCACACCAAGGGAAAACCCTAAAGGATCAGCGCAATGGAATGCACCCTAGACTGGCAAGGCCCGGAGGGCATGCTGTTTGTTTCACGCACCGGCAGCGGACACGTGCTGGCCATGGACGGAGCCCCCGAGGGCGGCGGCCAGAACCTGGCGGCCCGCCCCATGGAAACCGTACTGACCGGCGCCGGCGGCTGCGCCGCCTATGACGTCGTGCTGATTCTCAAGCGCGGCCGCCATGCCATCACCGGCTGCCAGGTCAAGCTGAGCGCCGAGCGGGCCGAGACGGAACCCAAGGTTTTCACCAAGATCCACTTCGCCTTCCGGATCACGGGCAAGGCCCTGCCCCCTGCCGCCGTGGAGCGCGCCGTCGAACTGTCGCACACGAAATATTGTTCCGCCGTCGCCATGCTGGAAAAGACAGCGGAAATCACACATTCCATCGAGGTCATCGAAGCTTAAGGGAACATTCAGGGAACCCTCGGGCAATCGGGGCGGGCGGCTTGAAGCCTCCCGCAACCGCCCTACACCGCCATCGGTGCGGTCAGCGGCGCATGGTGGCGATACCCTTCCAGCGCAAAATCGCCGGGCTCGACCTGCTCCAGCCACTCCGGCGCATAGACGCCGGTGTCGGCGTAGGCGGGGATTCTGTCGGACAAGCGCAACTGAGGGGCCGGGTACGGGTCCCGGCGCAACTGCTCGCGCAGCATGTCCACGTGGGTTTCATAGATGTGCGCATCGCCGATGAAATACGTGAACCAGCGGGGCGTGTACCCCGTCAGGCGCGCCACCAGATGCGTCAGGGCGGCGCCTTCGGCCAGGTTGAAGGGCGTGCCCAGCCCCACGTCATTGCTGCGGATATACAGGCACAAGGACAGTTCGCGCGTCGTCGGATTGGCCAGGAACTGATACAGCAGATGGCAGGGAGGCAAGGCCATTTCCTCGATCTGCGCCCAGTTCCAGCCATGAAACAGAATGCGGCGGCTGCCCGGGTCGCGCATCAGGGTATCCAGGCACTGGCGCAGCTGGTCGACGGCCTTGTAGAGCAAGGCCTGGCGGCCCGAGCCCTGCCCTGCCGGATTGTCGATCACGCTGACCTGCCGATAGCCGCGCCCCAGAGCGTCGGCGATCTGGTCGTCGCTGCGCGGCCGATCCAGATCGATCAGCTTGTAGGCGGGCCACTGGCGCCATTGCGCGCCATAGACCGGCCCCAGATCGTCGGGGCCGCCGCGCCACGGGCTGTCCAGCCAGGACTGGTTTTCGTTGGCATTCTGGTCCCACACGCGGCAGCCCAGGGCGCGAAAATCCGCCGCGCTGCGCGCTCCGCGCAGAAAACCGACCAGTTCGCCGATGGCGGACTTGAAGGCCAGCCGCTTGGTCGTGACGGCGGGGAAGCCTTCGCGCAAGTCGAAGCGCAGGCAGGCGCCGGGCAGGCTGAGCGTGCGCACCCCCGTGCGATTGTCCTGCCAGGACCCCTGGTCGAAAATGGACTGCACCAGGTCCAGATATGCCTTCATGCCGACTGAGCCTCGTAGTGGCTGCCGCGTTCCAGCACCCGCCGGGCGCTTTCGATGACGGGCAGATCGACCATGCGTCCGTCCAGGCGAAAAGCGTATTCGCCCGTGCGTTCGGCGTGTTCGACGACACGACGCGCCCAGTCGAGTTCTTCGGGCAGCGGCCGGTACACCTGATGCACCACCGGCACCTGCCTGGGATGGATGCAGAGCTTGCCGCCGAACCCCATGTCGCGGGCCAGCACGGCCGCCTGCTCCAGCCCGGTCTCATCGGAAAAATCCGCATAGATCGTGTCGACGGGATCAGCCAGGCCGTGCATGCGGCTGGCCTGCAGGATCTGGAAGCGCACCTGGTCCAGGATGCGCTGGGCGCCATCCGTCTGCGGCCGGGTGCCGAATTCGACCATCAGGTCGAGGATGCCGAAGGTGAGGCGTTCCACGCCGTTGGCCTCGGCGATGTCGTCCAGCACCCGCAGCCCCTGGGCGGATTCGATGATGGGGATCAGCGGCTTGCCGGCGCCCGATACTTTATAGACGTGTTCGGCCGCCTGGGCCTTGGGCAGGAAAATGCCGGCCACCGCGGACAGTTCGCGGCACAGGGCCAGATCGTCTTCGAACCAGCGGGTGGAGCCGTCATTGATGCGCACCCATAGCCGGTCCTGCGGGTGATCGGCCGCATAAGCGGCCAGCGCATCCCGCGCGGCGGATTTGGCATCGGGCGCCACGGAATCTTCCAGGTCGACGATGACGGCGTCGGCGCCGCTGGCCAGCGCCTTGGGAAAGCGGTCCGGCCGATTGGCCGGGACGAACAGCGCGCTGCGCATCAAGGTATCAGGCATCGTATCCCCCTATCGTGAAAAGCGCGGATCAGGCCCCGGCGGCCACCAGGCGGGCGGCAATCCGCTGCTGCCATTCCCTGGGCCCGGTCGTGTGCACGGAAACCCCCTGGGAATCCACGGCCACCGTCACCGGCATGTCCTGCACCTGGAACTCGTAAATGGCTTCCATGCCCAGGTCCTCGAAACCCACCACGCGGGCAGCCCGGATGGCCTTGGATACCAGGTAGGCGGAACCGCCCACGGCCATCAGATAGGCCGAACCATGCTTGCGGATGGACTCGATGGCCTCCGGGCCGCGTTCGGCCTTGCCGATCATGGCCAGCAAGCCGGTCTTTCCCAACATCATATCGGTAAATTTATCCATCCGCGTGGAGGTGGTCGGGCCCGCCGGGCCGACGACCTCGTCGCGCACCGGATCGACCGGGCCGACGTAGTAGATGACCCGGCCGGCGAAATCCACCGGCAGGGATTCGCCCCGCGCCAGCATGTCCTGGATGCGCTTGTGGGCGGCGTCGCGGCCGGTGAGGATGCTGCCGGACAGCAGCAGGCGTTCGCCGGGTTTCCAGGACGCGACCTCTTCACGCGTCAGGGTGTCCAGATTGACCTGGCGGGAGGCCTTGTAATCGGGCTTCCAGTGGACCTCGGGCCATTCGGACAGGGCCGGAGGCTGCAAGGCGGCCGGGCCGCTGCCATCCAGCACGAAATGGACGTGGCGGGTCGCGGCGCAGTTGGGGATCATGGCGACCGGCTTGGACGCCGCATGGGTCGCACAGGTCATGATCTTCACGTCCAGCACCGTCGTCAGGCCGCCCAGGCCCTGGGCGCCGATCCCCAGCGCATTGACCTTCCGATACAGATCGATGCGCAGTTCTTCGAGCTTGTTCTGCGGGCCGCGCTGCAGCAGCTCGTACATGTCGATGTCCTGCATCAGCGACTGCTTGGCCATGAGCATGGCCTTTTCGGCCGTGCCCCCGACCCCGATGCCCAGCATGCCCGGCGGACACCAGCCGGCGCCCATGTGCGGCACCGTCTTCAGCACCCAGTCCACCAGCGAATCGCTGGGATTGAGCATGGCGAACTTGGTCTTGTTTTCAGAGCCGCCGCCCTTGGCCGCGACCTGGACGTCGACGGTGTCGCCGGGCACCAGTTCGACCTGCAGCACACAGGGCGTATTGTCCCGGGTATTGCGCCGAGCGAACAGCGGGTCGTCGAGCACCGAGGCCCGCAGGGGGTTGTCCGGATTCGTGTAGCCCCGGCGCACGCCCTCGTCGCAAAGTTCCTGCAGGCTGCGGCGGGTGTCGAAGCGCACGTCCATGCCGATTTTCAGGAAGACGTTGACGATGCCGGTGTCCTGGCAGATCGGCCGGTGGCCTTCGGCGCACAGGCGCGAATTCGTCAGGATCTGCGCAATCGCGTCGCGGGCGGCGGGGCTTTCCTCGACGTCATAGGCGCGGGCCAGATGATGGATGTAATCCAGCGGGTGATAGATGCTGATGAACTGGACGGCATCCTCGATGGATTGGATCAGGTCGTGTTCGGTGATGGTGGTCATTATTTTCCCTTCCAGACCGGGGGTCGTTTTTCGGCGAACGCAGTCGCGCCTTCGCGCGCGTCCTCGGAGGTGAAGATATGGGCGACGCGCGGGCGCTGCAGATCGAACATGTCGTCCGGGCGCCAGTTGCGCGACTGAGAAATGATGGCCTTGGCCGTGCGCACCGCCAGCGGGCCGTTGGCCGCGATGGTCCGCGCCAGAACCAGGGCGGCATCCAGCGCGCCGCCGGGTTCCGCCAGGCGGTTGACCAGGCCCAGCGCATGGAAGCGCTCGGCCGGGAACATGTCGCCGGTCAGCACGGCCTCCATCGCGACGTGATAGGGAATGCGCGAAGGCAGGCGCAGCATGCCGCCCGAACCCGGAACCAATCCGCGCTTGACCTCGGGCACGCCGAATTTCGCATCGCGGGCCGCCACGATCAGATCGCAGGCCAGGGCCAGTTCGCAGCCGCCCGCCAGGGCGTAGCCTTCGACGGCGGCAATCAGGGGTTTTTGCGGCGGGCGTTCGCACAGCCCGCCAAAACCGCGATCCCCCACATAGGGACGCTGGCCGGTGGCGGCAAAGGCCTTCAGGTCCATGCCGGCGCAAAAATGCCCGCCCGCCCCGGTCAGGATGCCCAGGCGCAATTGCGGATCGGCATCCAGCACGTCAAGGCCCGCCGCCAGCGCCTGCGCCGCCTCCAGATTGACGGCATTGCGCGCCTGCGGCCGATTCAGGCGCAGGATCAGGATATCGCCCTGTCGCAGGACTTCCAGGCACTCGCTCATGTGTTCTCCGACAAAGTGGATAAAATGGCCGTTTCGGGCGCAGTCTGCACTGTACCCGAGTTTCGGATACGAACTTTGCGGACATCCCGCCACGTCATGCTTACATTCCAACAACTGATTTTATCGCTCCAGCAATACTGGGACCGGCAAGGCTGCACCCTGCTGCAGCCCTACGACATGGAAGTCGGGGCGGGGACGTCCCACACCGCCACGTTTCTGCGCGCCATCGGCCCGGAACCCTGGCGGGCGGCCTACGTCCAGCCGTCCCGGCGCCCCAAGGACGGGCGCTATGGCGACAATCCCAACCGGCTGCAGCACTATTATCAGTTCCAGGTAGTCCTGAAACCCGCCCCGCTGAACATCCTGGACCTGTACCTGGGGTCCCTGAAGGCCGTCGGCATCGATCCGCAACAGCACGACATCCGCTTCGTCGAAGACGACTGGGAAAACCCCACGCTGGGCGCATGGGGCCTAGGCTGGGAAGTCTGGTTGAACGGCATGGAAGTCACGCAGTTCACCTACTTCCAGCAGGTCGGCGGTCTGGACTGCAACCCGACCATGGGCGAAATCACCTACGGGCTGGAGCGCCTGGCCATGTACCTGCAGGGCGTGGAATCCGTCTACGACCTGGTCTGGACCGAGGCCCCCGACGGCCGCCGCGTCTTCTACCGCGACGTGTTCCACCAGAACGAGGTCGAACAGTCCACCTACAATTTCGAATACGCCGCCACCCCCATGCTGTTCAACCATTTCAACGACTACGAGACCGAGGCCAAGCGCCTGATCGAAGTCCCCCTGGCCCTGCCCGCCTACGAGGCCACCCTGAAGGCCGCCCATACCTTCAACCTGCTCGACGCCCGGGGCGCCATCAGCGTCACCGAGCGGGCCACCTACATCGGCCGCATCCGCAACCTGTCGCGGGCCGTGGCTCAGGCCTACTACGAATCCCGTGAACGGCTGGGCTTCCCCATGCTGGAGACCCAGGTGGAGGCCCAGGCATGAGCACCCGTCCCCTGATCGTCGAACTGCTGACCGAAGAACTGCCGCCCAAAGCCCTGAATGCGCTGGGCAACGCCTTCGCCGACGGCATCCGCAAAACCCTGCAGGGCCAGCACCTGCTGGCGGACTCCTGCATCAGCACCGCCTACGCCACTCCGCGCCGGCTGGCGGTGCACCTCAGCGCCGTGCTGGGGCAGGCCCCGGATCAGTCCTACAGCGAAAAACTGATGCCGGCCGCCATCGGCCTGGATGCCCAGGGAGCCGCCACCCCCGCCCTGCTGAAGAAACTGCAGGCCAAGAACCTGGGCCACCTGGTCCCGACCGACCTGGCCCGCCGCAACGACGGCAAGCAGGACGTGCTCTACGCCGAAGGGACCGCCCCCGGCGCGGCCCTGGCCGACGGCCTGCAGCAGGCGCTGGACCATGCCATCACCCACCTGCCCATTCCCAAAGTCATGCAGTACCAACTGGCCGACGGGCGCACCAGCGTGAAATTCGTGCGGCCCGCGCATCATCTGCTGGCCCTCTGGGGCGACGACGTGATCCCGGTGCAGGCCCTGGGGCTGCGGGCGGACCGGATCTCGCGCGGGCACCGTTTCCTGTGCCAGGAACCGCTGTCGATCGCCTCGGCCGACGACTGGGCGGCTCGCCTGACAGGATCGGGCTACGTCATCCCGGCGTTTGCCGAACGGCGGGCCCGCATCGCCCGGCAACTGGCGGAAACCTCGGCCACGCTGGGGACCACCATCGGTTCGGACCCTGAAGTCGATGCGCTGCTGGACGAAGTCACGGCGCTGGTGGAATGGCCCACGGTCTACGTCGGCGCCTTCGAGGAAGCCTTCCTGGCCGTGCCCCCGGAATGCCTGATCCTGACCATGCGGCTGAACCAGAAATACTTCCCGCTGTTCGACCCGGCCACGGGGGCGCTGACCCACCGATTCCTGATCGTCAGCAACATGCAGCCGCAGGACCCGTCCGCCATCATCCAGGGCAACCAGCGGGTGGTGCGGCCCCGTCTGGCCGATGCGCAGTTCTTCTACCAGACCGACCTGAAGACCCCCCTGGCCGATCGCGTCGCCGACCTGGCCCACAGCGTCTACCACAACAAGCTGGGGACGCAGCTCGAACGCACGGAACGCGTCCGCAAGATTGCGCGCTGGCTTGCGCCGCTTCTGGGGGGGCAGCCCCTGGTCGCCGCCCGGGCCGCCATGCTGGCCCATGCAGACCTGGGCACCCTGATGGTGGGTGAATTTCCCGAACTGCAAGGCATCATGGGCGCCTATTACGCCCAGCACGACGAAGAACCGCCAGCGGTCGCGCGCGCCCTGCGCGACCAATATCGCATCCGTCTGGACGAACCCGTCAGCGACGATACCTTGATCGCCGCGGTGCTGTTCATGGCCGAGCGCGCCGAAACCCTGATCGGCATCTGGGGGATCGGCCTGGCCCCGACCGGCGAACGCGATCCCTATGGGCTGCGCCGCGCGGCCCTGGGCCTGATCAGCGCCTACGAACAGCTCACGGCCGGCGGCTACTTGCAGGCCAGCCAGGACTCCCCGGCCCGCCTGGCCGCGCTGCTGGAGCAGGCGGCCGGCAATTTCAGCGCAGGCACGCTGGCCCACGGCACGGTCGACGCCGTGCTGGATTTCGTCTACGAGCGCTACCGCAACCAGTTGGCGGCCACCTGCGACCGGGCAGCCATCGACGCCGTCCTGGCCTTGCGCCCGCCCCTGCATCAGGTGGCTGCCCGCGTGCAGGCCTGCATGGAATTCACAGTCCTGCCCGAAGCCGAATCCCTGGCCGCCGCCAACAAGCGGGTCAGCAACCTGCTGAAAAAGGCCGAAGGCGATTTGCCCGCATTCGACGCCGGCCTGCTGACGGAACCTGCCGAACGGCAGCTTTCCGACACCATCGGACAACTGGCGCCACAGGCGCAGGCCGCTTTGCAGGCGGGCGACTTCACCGCCAGCCTGGCCATCCTGGCCCGGGCCCGCACGGCGGTGGACGGCTTTTTCACCGACGTCATGGTGATGGCCGACGACCCGCGCATCCGCGACAACCGGCTGGCGCTGCTGCAATCCCTGCATCGCCTGATGAATCAGGTTGCCGACCTGTCCAGGCTGGCCACGTGAAACTCATCATCCTGGACCGCGACGGCGTCATCAACCACGACAGCGACGCCTTCATCAAGTCGCCCGACGAATGGATCCCCATCCCCGGCAGCCTGGAAGCCATCGGACGGCTGAGCCAGGCCGGCTGGCGGATCGTCGTCGCCAGCAACCAGTCGGGCATCGCGCGCGGGCTGTTTTCCATGGAAACCCTGGGCGCCATCCACGCCCGGATGCGGCAGGCCGCAGCGGATGCCGGCGGGCGCATCGACGCGATCTTCTTCTGCCCCCACGGACCTGAAGACGGCTGCACCTGCCGCAAGCCATTGCCCGGGATGCTGCACGACATCGCCCAGCGGCTGGACATTCATCTGAACGGCATCCCTCTGGTAGGCGACAGCCTGCGCGACCTGCAGGCCGCAGCCGCGGCAGGCTGCGCACCCTGGCTGGTGCTGACGGGCAAGGGTCACAAGACCTGGGAGACGTCCGGCACCAGCGGCGAACTGCCCGCCGGCACCGAAGTCCGCAACGATCTGGCTGCAGTGGCCGACGCCCTCCTCAAGGCACATCCATGACCTTTCTGCGCTCCGCGCTGTACATGGCCTTCCTGGTCGTGACAGTCATCCCGTACGCTCTGTGCTGCGTCCTGTGGGCGCCTTTGCCCCTGGTCTGGCGCTACCGTCTGACACTGGGCTGGCCGCGGCTGGCGCTCTGGGGCGCCCGCTGGATCCTGGGCATCCGCTACCGGACGCAGGGCACGGAACACCTGCCCGACGGCCCGGCCATCATCCTGTCCAAGCACCAATCGGCCTGGGAAACCCTGTATTTCGCCGTCAAGCTACCCCGCGACGTGGTCTTCGTCTACAAAAAGGAACTGCACCACGTGCCCTTTTTCGGCTGGAGCCTGGCCTTGCTCAGCATGATCCCCATCGACCGTGCCAAAGGCCGCGAGGCCTTTGACCAGGTGGTGCGCATCGGCAGCCAGCGGCTGCAGGAAGGTCGCTGGCCCGTGCTGTTCCCCGAAGGCACCCGCGTCGCCCCCGGCGAGGTCGGGCGCTATAAACAAGGTGGCACGCTATTGGCCTGCAAGACCGGCGTGCCGGTCATCCCGGTGGCCCACAACGCGGGGGAACGCTGGCCGCGCAACGCCTTCCTGAAGACCCCCGGCCTGGTGACGGTATCCTTCGGTCCGCCGCTGGATCCATCCCAATACAATCCGGTGACTCTGAACAGCGCCGTGCGCGACTGGATCGAAGCCGAAATGCGAGTCCTGAATCCCGAACGGTATGCCGATCGGTAAGCCTCGCCAGCTCAGTCTGTTCGACGGATCGTCTCCAGGGACTGCCGCTCCGGGGCCGACCCCGGCTGCGGGCCTGCCCCCGGCCACCCCGGAGCCCCCCGGCTACACCCGGCACGAAATCCACCTGCAGGACCAGCCACTGGCCTACCGCCTGCGCCGATCCCGGCGCAAAACCATCGGCCTGACCATCCGCGATGCCCGCCTGCTCATCCAGGCGCCCACCTGGGCGACACGTCGGCAGATCGAAGAAGTCATCCAGGAAAAGTCCCGCTGGATCCGGGACAAGATGAGGATCAACCAGGAACGCATGGCCCTGCTGGCCCTGCAGGACACCCAATGGCGTCCGGGCGGGCGCATCCCCTATCTGGGCGTCATGATCGAATTGCGGCTGGACGGCAGCCGGGAGGCCCGCTTCGAGGGCGACCCCCGCCATCCGCGGGACTGCGACCTGCTGTTCCTGCCGCTGCCCGATGGCGCCGACGGCGGCCGCATCCAGGAACGGGCCCAAGCCTGGCTGCAGGAACAGGCCCGGCAGGACTTCGACACCCGGCTGCAACGCAGCCTGGCCCTGGCGGAGCAGCAGATCCATGGCTGGGCGCTTTCCGCCGCCCAGGGCCGCTGGGGGTCGTGCACCAGCCAGCGGCGCATCCGCCTGAATTGGCGCCTGATCCACCTGCCGCCGTCACTGATCGATTATGTGGTTGCGCACGAGGTCGCGCACCTGAAGGAAATGAACCACAGCCCCGCCTTCTGGCGCGAAGTCGAGCGGCTGTGCCCCGACTTCAAAGCGGCCCGCGATGCCCTCGCCCGGCACCACCCGACCAGCCTGCCGCTGTTCTAGGCCGGGGCTGCCCGGGCACTCCCGGTTTTGCGTATGATAGGTGGATCGTCTCTTCTCGATCCCAGGAATTCACCATGCGACTACTTCACACCATGCTGCGCGTCGGCAATCTGGACCGCGCCCTGATGTTCTACACCGATATCCTGGGCATGCGCCTGCTGCGCCGCAAAGACTATCCCGAAGGCCGCTTCACCCTGGCCTTCGTCGGCTACCAGGACGAATCCGAAGGCGCCGTGCTCGAACTGACCCATAACTGGGACACGGACTCCTACGACATCGGCACCGGATACGGCCACATCGCGATCGAAGTCGAAGACGCCTATGACACCTGCGCCACCATCAAGGCCCGCGGCGGACTGGTGGTGCGCGAGGCCGGCCCCATGAAGCACGGCTCGACCATCATCGCCTTCGTGCAGGATCCCGACGGCTACAAGATCGAACTGATCCAGCGCAACAGCCGGGCGGACTAAGCCGGCTTCACGCGACCCCGGCCGCCGCCAGGGCATCGGCCATGTCCAGGAATTGCGTCACCGACAATTCCTGGGGCCGCACGGTCGGGGCGATGCCCAGGGCATCCCAATCCAGCCGTTCCGTCCAGTCGCCCAAACTGCCCCGTATCATCTTGCGCCGGTGTTCGAACACCCGCGAGACCAGCCGCTCAAAGACCGCCGGGTTGCCGGGTTGCCGCCAGGCGTCCGCAGCCAGGGGGCGCATGCGCACAATGGCCGACATGACCTTGGGCGGCGGGTCGAACGCATCCGGCGGCACGTCGAACAGATGCGCCATCCTGTAGCGGGCCTGAAGCATGACGGACAGACGCCCATACTGACTGTCGCCCGGCCGCGCCACCATGCGGTCGATGACCTCCCGCTGCAGCATGAAATGCTGATCCCGCACATGGCCCGCCCACTGCATCAGGTGAAACAGCAGGGGGGTGGAGATGTTGTAAGGCAGATTGCCGACGATGCGCAGACGGGGATGGGCCGGGACACCGGCCCCCGCGTCGCCCGCCTGCCCCTCATCGCCGGCAGGAATCAGAGCGGAAAAATCGACCGTCAAGGCATCGGCCTCGACCACGTTCAGGCGATCGTCCCCCCACCGCGCGCGCAGGCGCCGCGCCAGGTCGCGATCCAGTTCCACGGCGGTCAGCCGGCCCAGCCGATCCAGCAAGGGCGCCGTCAGGGCGGACAAGCCCGGGCCGATCTCCACCATGCAGTCGTCGGCCTGCGGGTCGATCGCCCGCACGATGGCATCGACGACCGACTCGTCGCTCAGGAAATGCTGGCCGAAGCGTTTACGGGCCTGGTGCGTCATTGCGATGACTGGACGCCGCTGCGGGTGTGTTCCAGCCGATTGTCGACGTAGGCCTCGCTGCGCAACTGATCCAGCCAATCCTCGTACGCCGGGCCGATACGGCGTTGCATCAGCTCGCGACGCGCCTGCATGCGGCGGAATTCCTGTTCCATGTTCTTGGTGCGGCGGCCTTCCACCTGGATCAGGTGCCAGCCGAACGGCGATTTGACAGGCTCGCTGACCTGGCCGTCCTGCAGGGCATTCATGGCCTGCTCGAATGCCGGCACGGTTTCACCCGGATTCAACCAGCCCAGGTCGCCGCCCTGCGGCGCCGAAGCGTCCTGCGAATAGCGTTTTGCCAGTTCGGCGAAGGATTCGCCATGTTCGATGCGCTGGCGCAGGCTCTCCAGCGTGCTGCGCGCCTTGTCGTCACTGACGACCTTGCTGGTCTTGATGAGAATATGCCGCGCATGGGTCTGCGTAACCATCATGGGGCCGGACGCCGCAGGCGCCGGCTGGGTGGTCGCGGGAGGCGCCGCCGGCGCCGCCGCGGGCGCCTTTTTCGGCGCCGGACGCTGCGCATAGCCGCGACGCAGCACCTTCAGGATATGAAAGCCCCGGCCGCTCTGGAGGATCCCTGTGATGCCGCCTGCGGGCACGTCGGTCACCGCCTGCACGAACAGATCGGGCCAGTCTTTCAGGGGCCGGATGCCCATGTCGCCGCCCTGCAGGGCCTGCGGACCATTGGACGACGCCGCTGCCACCCCGGCAAAGTCCGCGCCGGATTGCAGCTTGCGCAGGACCGCTTCCGCCTGCTTGCGTTTTTCCGCCACGACGGAATTGGCCGCGTAGTCCGGGACCTCGATCAGAATCTGGGCCAATTCCACCAGCTCGGGGCCGGTCGGCACCGTGGCGGGTTCGGGCGTCTCGGGCGCCTGGGGCTGCCGCGCCTGCTCCGGGGGAGGCAAGGGCCGATCGCCCTGAGTTTGCAGGAACGCGTCGACGTCGCTGTCGCTGATGCTGATGCGATCCTCGACGAAGCGCTGGCGCAGCCTGTCGTCCTGGATCTGCGAACGCAATTCTTCGCGATACTGATCCCAGCTCATGCCGCCGGCCAGGATTTCCTTTTTCATCTGCTCGACGGTCAGGCGATTGCGCTGCGCCACGGTCTGGATGGCCCGCTCGACCTGGGCATCGGACACGCGGATGCCGGTGCGCTGGGCCTCCTGGTCCTGCAGCGCGGCATTGATCATCTGCTGCAGCACCTGGCGCTTGAACACGGCGTCCTCGGGCACAGGAATCTGCTGTTGCTGCATCTGGCGGCGCACCTGGGCCTGCTTGTCGGCCAGCTGCCCCAGGGTGATGACCTGTTTGTTGACGATGGCGGCGATGCCATCCACGAATTGCTCAGCGGGCGCGGTCTGCTGGGCAGGCGCGGCGGCCGGACGGGTTTTGCCGGCGGCCAGCGCCGGCGGCACCAGCGCGCTGCCGCCCAGCAGCAGAGCCAGCGAAAGCACACCGGCGGGATGACGCAAGCCAGACATCATTCGTACCTCTCGAAAACAGTTTTGTCAGGTGTGGGAGGGGTCGTGGACTGATACCCCGTGATCCGTTCGGACAACATGGACATGGGATCGGTACCCAGCGATCCCAGGCCGGTGAGTTCCAGCTGCAGGAAGAGCGCCGTGTTGGTCTTTTCCGCGGAGACCGCGTAACGCTGCAGCACCGCGCGGGCGGCCCAACCGCCGTCGCCCCGGTATTCCAGGCCCACGATGGACTGGGTATTGCGTTTCTCGGCCAGGGAATAATCATAGCGGCCCACCCCGAACCAGCGCCGCGCCAGCGGCCATTGGCTGCTGAGGCTGATCTGCTCGCGCGACTGCAGTTCGGTGCCGGCCGGCAGGATGCGATAGGGGTCGGTATACAGATTGGGGTCGCGTTCGTAGCGATAGGACAAGGACACCGTCGCCAGGCGCTTGGGCGTCCAGCGCACGCCCGAACTGAGGCGGTTGCGTTTCTGCGTATCGTGGTCGAACTGGCCGTCGAAATACACGGAGAAGCGGTCCGTCAGGGCCGCCTTGGCCCCCAGCAGATAGTCGGATTCCGTGGCGTTGCGCGGCGTCTGGCTGGGCAGCGTCACCTTCTGGTCGTCGAAATAAAAACGCTGCGCGACCGACAGGGACAGGCGCTCGAAGCCCGTGTCGGCATCCAGCCACCGGGTGGTCAGGCCGGCCGTCAATTGGTTGGCGTTGGCGATGCGATCCCAACCGCCGCTGAAGATGTTTTCATCGAAGGCCTGCTGGTAGCTGAAGGACGCCATGCCCGTATCGAACACCGGCAAGCCGGACTGATCCCGGTACGGCACGTATAGATAGTACAAGCGCGGCTCCAGTGTCTGGACGGCCGCATTGCCGAACCAGGAAGAGTCGCGTTCCAGGGTCAGGCCGGCATCCACCGAGGCGATGGGCAGCACCCGCGTCTGCACGCGGGAGCGCCCCAGCAGTTCGGGCGGCAGCCCCTGGATGCTGCCGTAGAACCAGTCGGTGTCGTACTGGCTCATGTGCAGGCCGACCTTGGGGGTCAGGTAGGCGCCGGGCAGCACGAAGGGCCTGGAAATCGTGGTGTAGGACGTCAGCCGGGTGCCATTGGGCATCAGCCGCTTCCCGGCTTCGTCGGGGAAGGCGCTGCCGTGATAGATGGGCGCCACAAACCGCGTGGCGTAGTTGTCGGACACCACATCCAGGCCATGCCAGCCATAATGCTGGGCCTGGAAGTGCAGTTCCGGCAGCTTGTCGTAGGGAGGCGCCAGGAACGACCCCGTGCTGTCCTGCAGGGTCTGGTAGCGGTAGAACTGCAGCGAGCCGCTGAAATGCGGACCGCCGGACCAGCTCAGCAAAGCCTGACTGGGCATGTAGGTGATGGCGGCATCCGTCAGCCCGAACGACGAGAAATCCCGGAAATAATCATCGTCCGACACCTTGCGGGCATCCAGGTAGGCCTGCAGGCCATGGCCCAGGTCCCGGGTGTGCTGGACCGAATACATCCAGCGCTTGTCGCCGGTCTGGCGGTCGCGCATGATGTAGGTGCCAAACAGTTCCGAATGCGAGGAATCCCCCAGATGCCGGAACTCGGTCCCCAGCAGCAGGCCGCGCTTGCTCAGGTAGCGCGGAAACAGGGTGGCATCGTAATTGGGCGCCAGGTTCAGGTAATACGGGGTCGTCAGCTCGATCCCCCCATTGGACGAGGTTCCGTAGGTGGGGGTCAGGAAACCGGTCTTGCGATCCCGGCCCAGCGGAAAGGTCAGGTAGGGGGAATACAGGATCGGCACGCCCTTGAAGCGCAGCACGCCATTGCGGGCCGCGCCCTCGTTTTTGTCCAGATACAGATCCACGCGGGTGGCGTCGATGTACCAGGCGGGATCCGGCCCCGACCAGCCGGTATAACGCACGTCGGTCAGGCGCATGTGCTGGCGGCCCAGGATATCCGCATGTTCCGCCCGGCCCTTGCCGGCGGACGCCCCCAGCCAGAATTGCGGCGCCTGGATCACGCCCTGGCTGGTCCGGGTGTTGTAGCGCAGATGCGGCCCCCGCACGATATTGCCATCGCGCGCCAGCAGGCCGTCGCCCTGGACTTCGGTGTCGCCCGTCGTCTGGTCGTAATCGATGCGGTCGCCTTTCACCACCCCGTCCAGACGGCGGACCTGGGCATGGCCCTGCAACGTAATCCGGCCATCCGAATGGCGTGTGATGTCATCCCCGATCAGGAAGGAGGGCAGTTCATCCCCCTGCGGCACCGGATGCAGGCGCAGGCTGCCCACCATGCGCAATTCGCTGGCCGGCGCCGAAGTTTCCGCAGCCAGGGTCGGGGCCGACAAAACGGCGCTCAAGAGGATGATGCGGCTGATCCAATGCACGAAGACCGGGCCCTCTGGGGTGAAATGAGAAAATGGACTGACCTGCGCACCACATTGATCAGCGACCCAGTATTATAGAGAAGCCGCGCCGACCGCGTGCAATCCGCCGTTTTCATTGCCACGACCCCCTCATGACCGACACCCACACCCCGGACGCCCGCCTGGCGGCCCTGCGCCATTGGCTGGAATCCCATGCCGCCGCCCAGGGCCTGCAGCCCGATACACTGACCCCGGTTTCGGGGGATGCCAGCTTTCGCCGCTATTTCCGCATCCAGGCGCCCGGCGGCGCGCGGATCGTGATGGACGCCCCGCCCCCCCAAGAGAACTGCGGGCCCTTCGTGGACATCGCGCAGCGCCTGGCGGCCGCCGGCCTGCGCGTACCGGCCATCCTGGCCCAGGACCTGGACCAGGGATTCCTGCTGCTGACCGATCTGGGCCCCCAGACCTTCTACGAAGCCATCCAGGCCGGCCAGACCCGGGACGACACGGCCTGGCAACAGCACATGCGCGGGGCGCTGAGGGCGCTGACACAACTGCAGCAATGCCCGACCGACGGCCTGCCCGTCTACGACCAGGCCCGCCTGCGACAGGAACTGGATCTTTTCCCCCAGTGGTACCTGCGGACGCATCTGGGCCATGCCCCCGGCGCCGACGCCCAAGCTGCGCTGGACCGCCTCTTCGACCTGCTGGCTGGCCAGGCGGCCGCCCAGCCGCGGGTATTCGTCCACCGCGACTACCATTCGCCCAATCTGATGATGGGTCCGGGCGCGCCCGATTTCCCCCCGGGGGTGATCGATTTCCAGGACGCCCTGCTGGGCCCCATCAGCTATGACATCGCCTCGCTGGTCATGGATGCGCGCACCACCTGGGACGAGCCCCAGCAACTGGACTGGGCCATCCGTTACTGGGAGTACGCACGCGCCGCCCAGCTGCCGGTGCCGGCCGACTTCGCCCAGTTCCATCAGCAGTACGAATGGATGGGCCTGCAGCGCAACCTGCGCATTCTGGGCGTATTCGCCCGACTGTCGCACCGGGACGGCAAACACCACTACCTGGATCACATGCCCAGGGTCCAGGCGTACGTCCGGCAGGTGGCGGGCCGCTACACCGTTTTCCACCCGCTGCTGCGCCTGCTGGATCAGGCTGAACAGGTCCCGCTGCAAAACGGATATTCCTTCTGATGCGAGCCATGATCCTGGCCGCCGGACGCGGTGAACGCATGCGTCCGCTGACCGACTCCTGCCCCAAACCCCTGCTGGCCGCGGGCGGCCAGCCCCTGATCGTCTGGCATCTGCGACGCCTGGCGCAGGCGGGCTTCACCGACATCCTGATCAATCACGCCTGGCTGGGCGCGCAGATCGAAAATGCCCTGGGCGACGGCGGATCATGGGGGGTGCGCCTGCGCTATTCCGCCGAATCGTCCGCACTGGAAACCGCCGGCGGCATCGCCCGCGCGCTGCCGTTTTTCCAGGATCAGCCTTTTCTGGTCGTCAACGGCGACATCTGGTGCGACTGGGACCCCGCCCAATCCGGCGACTGGGCGGCGCAACTGCCCGCCGATGCACTGGCCCATCTGCTGATGGTGGACAATCCCGACCACCACCCCGCCGGGGACTTCCATCTACGGGCAGATGGCCGGCTCGCGCCGCCGGGGGCGGGCGATGCCACACTGACGTTTGCCGGCGTCGGCGTATACCGCCCCGCCCTGTTCGCCGCCACGCCCCCCGACCGGCCCGCTGCGCTGGCGCCCGTCCTGCGCCAGGCCATGGCGCGGGGCGCCGTCCTGGGCTCGCATCACCCGGGGCGCTGGACGGACGTCGGCACCCCGGAACGCCTCCAGGCGCTGGACCGGGCCCTGCGCCGCTCAGCGACCGCCTGAAACAGCGGGCTGTTAAAATAAGCGATGAATCGAGCCACCCGGCAGGCCGGGCCTCAGGCTCCGATTCCGGCACCTTCTGTCCAGTTCTGGCAATTCGCAACCGTCTGTAGGCCTTGCGGCGATGGCGGCGGCAAACCGTTTATGCTAACGGACTTTGGTGCCTTGCACCGTGCCTTGCCGCTTCAGGAATTTCGTCATGTCTCTCGGTTCCAACCGTCCCACGTTCAAGCCCACCCCCTACGGATACACCCGCCGCAGCCGCGGCATCCCGCGCTGGTTGCTGCTGCTGGTCACCGGCATCGTACTGGGCGCCGGCGGCGTTCTCTTCCTGCAGCGCAGCTACGGTCCGCAGCGCCTGACGGTGGAACAATCCGAGCAGCTGCGCATGGACCTGAACACGGCCAACCTGGAAAACCAGCGCCTGACCAACGAATCCAAGGTCCTGCACCAGGGCATCGACAAGGCCCAGACCGCGCAGAAAGACCAGAGCGCCCAGGTGGAGCAGCTCCGCAAGCATGTTGCCGATATGGAAGCCGGCGTCTCCAGCCTGATCGCCGCGATCCCTCCCGACCCGCGCGGCACGTCGCCCGGCATCCGCAGCGCCGACATGGTCCTGCAGGATGACGGCCTGCATTACCAGGTCTTGCTGATCCAGGAGCCCCCCAAGGGCGAAACCGAAGTCCCCAATCTGCGCGGCGAGGTCAAGCTGGTCGGCATCGGCACCTATCCCAACGGCAACACAGCCTACGTGGGCCTGGGCACGCAGGCGCTGGACATGGGACGCTACACAGTGATCAACGGCCAGACCGAACTGCCCAAGGCCTATCGCCTGCACCAGGTCACGGTCCAGATCATGGCGGAAGGGTCGGACAAGATCATCGCCACACGCACGGTGCGAGCCACGGCGGCGCGCCGATAAGCGGCGGCTCCGCACGACGGAACGCGGGGGGCCTGCCGGCCCCCCTGCCATGCGGACGGGATGGCGCCGATCAGGAGACGTGCTGCAGGAAGTCTTTCAAACGCTGGCTGGGCGGATCATTGAGCAGCGCTTCGGGAGCGCCGTCTTCGGCGATCTTGCCTTGATCCATGAAAATCAGCCGGCTGCCGACTTTGCGGGCGAATTCCATTTCATGCGTGACCACGATCATGGTCATGCCTTCCTCGGCCACGTCCTGCATGACGCGCAGGACCTCGTGGCGCAATTCCGGATCCAGCGCCGAGGTGGGTTCGTCAAACAGCATCAACAGGGGCTTGATGGCCAGCGCGCGGGCGATGGCCACCCGTTGCTGCTGCCCGCCCGACAACTGCCCCGGGTAATGGCCGGCGCGTTCGGCCAGGCCGACCTTGTCCAACAGATCCTTGGCCTGTTGGCGCGCCTGGGCCTTGGGCGTGCCCCGCGTATGAACCGGGCCGAACATGACATTTTCCAACGCTGTCAGCTGGGGAAACAGATTGAACTGCTGGAACACCATGCCGGCTTCGCGGCGCAATTCGAGAATCTGGGACGTCTTGCCCAGCACGCTGTGCCCGTTGACCACGATGTCGCCGCCCTGGATGGTTTCCAGCACGTTGATGCAGCGCAAGAACGTGGACTTCCCCGAACCGGACGGCCCGACCACCACCACGACCTCGCCGGACTCGATGGACAGATCGATGCCGTCGAGCACGACGTTGTCGCCGAACCGCTTGGTGACGTTCTTGAATTCGACGATGCTCATACGATGCGGGTCCTGTGTTCAATGAATTTGAGCACCAGGGCGATGAAACCGGTCATGATCAGGTAAATCACCGCGACCGCCCCCCAGATTTCCACCGCGCGAAAGTTGCCGGCGATGATTTCCTGCCCCTGACGGGTCAGTTCGGCGACCCCGATGACGATGAACAGCGAGGAATCCTTAAGGCTGATGATGCACTGATTGCCCATGGTGGGAATCATGCGCCGCAAGGCCACCGGCCCGATGATGTGGGCCAGGATCTTGTAGAACGGCAGCCCCATGGCCTGGCCGGCTTCCTGGAGGCCTTTGGGCACCGACAGCAGGCCGCCGCGCACGATTTCCGCGATGTAAGCCCCTGAATTGATCATCAAGGTGACGGTGGCGGCGGTAAAGCCGTCGATCCGCAGATTGACCAGCAGCGGCAAGGCGAAGTAAATGAACATCACCTGCACCACGATCGGGGTGCCGCGCATCAGCAGGATGTAGATCTGGGAGACCACGGACAAGGCCACCGGCACCCAGGCCAGGCACCGCCAGACCACCAGCGCCAGCACTGCCAGCTGAACCACCCACCAGACCGGATCCGGCACCCCGGCCAGCGGCCCATCGCCCAGCCAGGACAACAGCCGCAGCAGGACATACAGGACCACCAGGCCGACCACCCCCCATGCCAGCGAACGGCGCGTCACCGGCACCGGCACATAGGTGACGACCACCCCGGCCAGGCCGCCGATGATCGTTCCCCCCACCAGGCCCAGCACCGTGATCTGGACGGTCATCCAGGCGCCGGCCATCAGATCGGGCCAGGCCGCCCAGATTGCAGACCATTCAAACGTCACGATAAGTTCCGATCCGGTTTAGTCGGGTTTCTTGCCGAACCAGGTTTCGTACAGCTTGTCGTAGGTGCCGTTGGCCTTCAGATCGGCCAGGGCCTTGTTGACGACGGGCACCAGCTTGCTGTCTTTCGGAAAGGCAATGCCGTAGAAATCGCCGCTTTTCAGGGAACCCACGACCTTGACCTTGCCTTGTCCGGCTGTTTTGGCGTAGTACTGGACATTGGGCGTATCGTGCACCACGGCATCCACGCGGCCGGTCGCCAGTTCCAGGAAGGCGTTGTCGATATTGGGGAAGAGCTTCAGCTTGGCCGACGGCACGTTGGCCTTCATGTAGTCCACCGTGGCGGTGCCGATCTTCACGGCGACGGTCTTGTTTTCCAGGTCTTTGGCGGTCTTGATGGGACTGTCCTTGGACACCAGGATGGCCAGGCCGGATTCATAGTAGGGGTCGGAGAAATCGATGACCTTGGCGCGGTCCGCGCGAATGGTGATGCCCGCCAGCGCCACATCGATGTTGTGCGTCTGCAGGCCCGGGATGATGCCGTTGAAGTCCATGGGCTGCAAACGGTATTTCAGATGGGCCTGCTTGGCGATGGCGTCCCACAACTGGATGTCGAACCCGGTGTATTTGCCATCTTGTTTGAATTCGAACGGCACGAAGGCGGTGTCGGTCGCGACAACCAGTTCCTTATCCGCCGCCTGAGCGGTCGGCAGGGCCAGGGTAAAGGCCAGTCCAAGCAGGGCGGCTTTCAGGGATTTGGGCAACATGATGGGAGTCTCCTTGTGGGATGTTTTTCCAGCGGCCAGCCGGTCGCGCCAGGGGCCTATCTTAACTGAAAGGCCCGGGATCTCCGCCTGAAAAACGGCGAAAACCCCGGGCCTTCCGGTCATTTTTGGGGAAATCCCCTAGAACTTCCCGGAGATTTCCGACGCACGGGCGCGCTTAGAACGCCGGCACGATCGCGCCCTTGTACTGCTTCAGGATGAAGTCGCGCACCTTGTCGGATTGCAGCGCCGCCACCAATTTGCGGATCGCCGGATCGTCCTTGCGATCGGCGCGGGTCACCACCAGATTCGCATAGGGCGAATGCTTGTCTTCGATGAACAAGGCGTCCTTGATCGGGTTCAGGCCGGCTTCCAGCGCATAGTTGGTGTTGATCAGGGCCAGATCCACGTCGGGCAGCACGCGCGGCAGTGTGGCGGCTTCCAGTTCACGGAATTTCAGGTGCTTGGGATTGTCCGACACGTCGCGGGCCGTGGCCAGGATGTTGCTGGGATCCTTCAGCTTGATCAGGCCCTGTTTCTGCAGCAGCAGCAAGGCGCGGGCGCCATTGGACGGGTCATTGGGGATGGCCACCAGAGAACCGTCCTTCAGGTCCTTGATGTTCTTGATCTTCTGCGAATAGGCGCCAAAGGGCTCCACGTGCACGGCGCCGACCGACACCAGCTTGGTGTCGTGTTCCTTGTTGAAGGAATCCAGATACGGCTGGTGCTGGAAGAAATTGGCATCGATCTGCTTGTCGGCGACCTGCAGGTTGGGCTGCACGTAGTCGGTGAAGACCTTGATGTCCAGATCCACGCCTTCCTTGGCCAGATCCGGTTTGACGAATTCCAGCAGCTCGGCGTGCGGCACGGGAGTGGCCGCGACCGACAGCTTGACGGCATGGGCGGGAGTGGCGAAGGCCAGCGGCAAAGCCAGCGCCAGCGCCGGCACGAACTTCTTGAACATGAGTAAAACCTCCTGAGTCATCACAATATGATTACTTCCGATTCAGCCGGGCCACCCAGCGGTCGCCCAGCACCTGAAACACCTGCACCATGATGACCAGGATCACCACGGTCACCGCCATCACGTCGCCCTGATAGCGCTGATAGCCATAGCGCACGGCCAGGTCGCCCAGGCCGCCGCCGCCGATCACCCCCGACATGGCCGAATAGCCGACCAGCGTGATCGCCGTGACGACAATGGCGGCCAGGATGCCGGTGGTGGCTTCCGGCAGCAAGGCCCACAGCACGGTCTGGCGCGAAGTCGCGCCCATCGACCGGCAGGCCTCGCTGACCCCGGGATCGAGTTCGCGCAGCACATTTTCCACCAGGCGCGCGAAAAACGGCGCGGCGCTGGCCACCAGCGGCGGGATCGAGCCCTGCACGCCCAGCGCCGTTCCCACAAGCAGGCGGGACATCGGGATCATGACGATCAGCAAAATCAGGAAGGGCACGGACCGCAGCACATTGACGATGAAGGCCGTGCTTTGGTAGAGACCCCGATGGCTCATCACCTGCCCGGGGCTGGTCAGAAACAGCAGCACGCCCACCGGCAGGCCGATCAGCACGGTGAACAGCAAGGAAAAGCCCGTCATCAGCAAGGTGTCGATCGTGGCTTCGCCGATCATCCACCAATCCACATTGGCCATCATGTCCGCAATACCTCGTAGTGCACGCCGGCCTGATCCAGGGCGCCGCCCAGCGCATCCAGGTCGGCATCGGCGCCTTGCGCCGCCACGACCAGCTGGCCGTAGGGCGTGTCCTTGATGCGCCCGACCGAACCCTGCAGGATGCTGAGATCCAGGTTCAGGTCCCGGCTGAGCCGGCTGAGCAGCGGCGTGCCTGTGGCATCGCCCCGGAAGCTCAGTCGCAGCAGGCGGCCCGACAGGCCTTCGGCCATGGCCCGCCAGCCTTCGCCGCCATCCAGCCCGCTTTCCGACAGCAGCGACCGCGTCGCATCATGCCGCGGGTGCAGGAAGACTTCCAACACCTGGCCGGATTCCACGATGCGCCCGGCTTCGATCACCGCCACCCGATCGCAGACGGCGCGGATCACATCCATGCTGTGCGTGATCAGCACAATGGTCAGGCCCAGGCGCTGGTTGATGTCCCCCAGCAGCCGCAGGATGGACTGCGTGGTTTCAGGGTCCAGCGCGGACGTGGCCTCGTCGCACAGCAGCAGGCGCGGCTTGCTCGCCAGCGCCCGGGCGATGCCCACCCGCTGCTGTTGGCCGCCCGAGAGCTGGCCGGGATACTTGTGCGCCTGATCCGCCAGGCCGACCAGATTCAGCACCTCGCGGGCGCGGGCCTCGCGGGCCGCGCGCGACATGCCCGACAACCGCAGCGGAAAACAGACGTTGTCCATGACCGTGCGGGCTCGCAGCAGATTGAAATGCTGAAACACCATGCCCACGCTGCGCCGGTATTCGCGCAGCTGCGCGTCGGAATACGCGGTGATGTCGTGGCCGTCCACGCGCACGATGCCTTCGGTGGGCCGTTCCAGCAGGTTCAGCATGCGGATGAGCGTGCTCTTGCCGGCCCCCGAGCGGCCGATGATGCCGAAGACCTCGCCTTCGCGGACGTTCAGATTGACATCGGCCAGCGCATGCACGGAACGGCCGGCCGATTCAAAAGTTTTACGGATGTTCTCGAGATCGATCAAGATGCGGAGTCACTTAAAAGGCGGGATCCTGGATCAGCAGGATGCGGGGACCCTGTGGCAATGTCCCTCAAGCCGAGAATTTACCATGCCGATTCACAGGGTTAGCTGTGTAGCATATAGCGAAAAATTATAGCTCGCCCCCCGATCAACGCCGTCCCGCAGGCTTGTCGCGATACATGGCCTCGTCGGCCTGCTTCAACAGAGCTTCGGCATCCCGGGCGTCGGCGGGCCAGCAGGCTGCGCCGATGGCGACGCCCAGGCGCACGACACGGCCCGGCGGGATGTTCGTCAAGGTCTCCAGGGGAGCGGTGATCCGGACCCTCAATTTGGTCTTCAGGCTGTCCAGCGCGTCGGCCGACGACACCCCCATGGCCACCACGATGAATTCGTCGCCGCTGCGCCGGGCCAGCAGATCTTCCGCCCGCAAGCACGCCTTGATCCGGCCGGCGATTTCAAGCAGCGCATGGTCGCCATTATCATGTCCAAACTGGTCGTTGAGCGGCTTGAAATCATTCAAGTCGATGAACAGGACCGCGAAAGGCGTCGCGCGGCGATCAGCCGTCAGCCGCGCCAACAAGCTGTCGAGCGCCATCCGGCTGGCCGCCCCGGTCAGGCGGTCCGTGAACAGGTCCCGCTGCATGGCGCTGAAATTACGGGCCAGATCGCCCAGCTCGTCCTGGCGCCGGGTGGCGATGGCCACCGAGGGGTCGCCGGAACGAATGCGGTCGACGGCTTGCGACAGGGCAATGACCTCCTGAGCGATGCGACCGAAAATGCGGGTGCCGATCAGGATGGTCAGGAGCACGGCCAGCAGGCCGATGCCCAGTGCGATGCCAAGCTGTTGGTGGATGCCGGTGAAGATCGCCGTACGCGGGATGGCGACGATGGCCAGCCAGTCCATGCCCGCATCGTCCACCACCCGGCGAGCCGCCACGGTGATGGTGTCGCCCTCGTCATCTTGCACCAGCAAGCGGTATTCCCGATTGTCGTCCAGCCGCGAGTCGGCCCGGGATTCGCCCACCAGCCGGGCCATGCCCCGATACGCCGCCTGGATGACCGGATCGTCGCTGTTGGCCGCATTGACCCGCAGCGGCTTGCCATCGACGCTCAGGCCCAGGTTCGCCGCCCCCGTGGCGGCGATCAGCTTGCCGTCGCGCTCCACCACGAAGGCGCGGCCCCGGTCGCCGACATCCAGCCCGCCGACGAAGCGATTGATTTCCTGCAGCGACACATCCGTGGCCACCACGCCCTGGAACAGGCCATCGGCGCCCAGCACGCGCCGCGCGCGGGTGACCACCAGATCCTGCGAGGAAAAATCGATGTAGACCGTCGTCCAGACCTGCATGCTGGTCTGTCGGGCCAATTGATACCAGACCCGTTCGCGCGGATCGAACAGCCCGGGCTCCTGTCCGACCAGACGCGGTTTGCCCTGGACCCCCCGATAACGGTAGTACAGGCGATGCAGTTCCGGGCGCAGCTTCAGGCGCAATTCGGCCTCCTGCTCGCTCAGGCGCTTGAGCGCGATGCTCTGCCCGGCCTCGTTGCCGTAATAAACGTAATTATTGGGATTGGTGAACATGGACGTGGCCACCCAGAACCGGGTGCGCAATTCGGCCAGCTGCGGCGCAAGATCCGACTGCACCGGCATCCCTTCCGGAAAGGCGGCCTCCAGGACGGAGGCCGAGCCACGCACGTGGAAATGCACGGCCTGCGCGATGCGCGATGCGATCGCCCGCATGTACTGATCGGAAAACAGACCGATGTTGCGGCTGGCCGCCCAGTAGAACGTCCCCCCCAATGCGGCTGCGACCAGGGCCAGCAGCAACACGTAAGGCAGGACCAGCGAGACGCGCAAGGATCTCAGAGTCATCAGTAGATGAAAAAATATATTACAAATGAAGTCGTGATGCAGTTTACCCGGATGCCGCCGGTCACGCTGATGAGTCTTGGCCAGCCCCGGGCATGCCATATCCGACACCCTTCGCGCGCCGCACGGCTCTCCGATGGTTTAAGCTTCGACCGCCGCTGCCGTAAACCCGTACCGTGATCTCCCTTTCTCTTTGCCGCCCCCACCCCACAGCGCCATGACCATGATGATGGATTCCTTTTTTCTGACGGCAGCCGACGGGACGCATTTCGTCCAGGGCACCTATCAGCCCGGCCTGGTCTTGCTGTCGGTCCTGGTCCCGGTCTGCCTGTCCCTGATGGCGCTGCACACGGCGCACATCGCCCTGAGCACCCAGAACCGGTCCTATCGCCACATCGCCATCGCCATGGGCGGCATCGCCCTGGGCGGGGGCATCTGGGCCATGCATTTCATCGGCATGCTGGCCTTCACGCTGCCGGCCCCGGTGCACTACGACATGGGGCTGACCCTGCTGTCGCTGCTGCCGGGCTGGGCGGCCTCCTGGCTGGCCCTGTACATGCTGTCGCGCCAGGTGCTGCCGCGCAGTCTGCTGGTCATCAGCGGGGCCCTGATGGGGGCCGGCATCGGCCTGATGCACTACACCGGCATGATGGCGATGATGACGCCGCTGGCCATGCGCTACGATCCCACCCTGTTCGCGCTCTCCATCGGGGTCGCCGTGGGACTGGCCATGCTGGCGCTGTGGATCCGCTTCGGACTGCAGCAGACCCGGCTGGACGGGCGCCTGCGCTTCGTCCTGAGCGGCGTCATCATGGGCGTGGCCATCGCCGGCATGCACTACACCGGCATGGCGGCCGCGCGCTTCCTGGGCGAACCCAGCCTGGCCGACAACACCATCCGCGTGGACGCCACCTACGGCGCCCTGGCCCTGTCGTCCCTGACCCTCACCATCGGCGTGCTGGTGGCGGCGCTGAACGGCCTGATCCACACCCGCGAGCTGTATCGCGAGATGGAGCTGAGCAAGTCGCGCCTGCGGGCCATCGTCGACACGGCGGTGGATGCCCTCATCACCATCGATGGCCACGGCACGGTGCAGGAATTCAGCCCGTCGGCCGAACGCCTGTTCGGCTACGCCGCCGACGAGGTCGTCGGCCGCAACGTCAAGATGCTGATGCCGGAGCCTTATCATTCGGAGCACGACGGCTACCTGCGACGCTATCACGCCACGGGCGAAGCCCACATCATCGGCACGGGCCGCGAAGTCACCGGTCGACGCAAGGACGGCACGCAGATGCCCTTGCGCCTGGCCGTCGGCCGGGTGAACCTGATCGGCACGGAACGGCTCTACGTCGGCATGCTGACCGACATCAGCGACCGCCAAGCCCTGGAAGCGTCCCTGCGCGACGCCGCGCAGCGGGCGGAACAGGCCGCCGCCGCCAAGACCCGGTTCCTGGCCAACATGAGCCACGAAATCCGCACCCCCATGAACTCCATCATCGGCTTCGCCGAACTCCTGCAACAGACCGACCTGACCCCCATCCAGCGCAATTACCTGAATACGGTCGGCCAGTCCTCGCGCACGCTGCTGCGGCTGATCAACGACATCCTGGACACCACGAAACTGGAGCATGGCCGGGTGGAACTGGAAAGCAGGGACTTTTCCCTGAAAGCCCTGGCGCACCAGATCGAATCATCCCTGCGGCTGGGCGCCCAGGCCAAAGCCCTGAGCCTGAGCACCCACTATCCCGACAGCATGCCGGAGTACTTCCAGGGCGACACGCTGCGCTTGCTGCAAATCCTGACCAATCTGGTGGGCAATGCCATCAAATTCACGGAAACCGGCGGGGTCGAGCTGTATTTCGCGTATGAACAGGGCATCGTGCACGCACAGGTGCGGGACACCGGGATCGGCATGAGCCCGGATCAGATCCGGGCGATCTTCGACCCATTCACCCAGGCCGACGCCTCGATCAGCCGGCGTTTCGGCGGCACGGGCCTGGGCACGACCATCGCCCGGCAACTGGTGCAGTCCATGGGAGGCCGGATCGAGGTCAGCAGCATTCCCGGCCAGGGCAGCACCTTCCACATCTGGCTGCCGCTGCCGCTGGGCAAAGCGCCCGTCCACGAACCCTCCGCCGACAAGCCGACCGCGTTGCCCCCGCTGCACGTGCTGATCGCCGACGACATCGACTTGAACCTGGAGCTTCTGACCCTGACGCTGCAGGCTCAGGGCCACCAGGTGACGCCGGCCCGGGACGGCCAGGAAGCTCTTGAAAAATTCATGGCGGGCGCATTCGACGTCGTACTGATGGACGTCCACATGCCGGGCACCGACGGGCTGCAGGCCACCCGCCTGATCCGGCAGCACGAAAGACGACACGACCTGCGGCCCACCCCCGTCATCGCCCTGACGGCCAGCGTCATGGCCCACGACCGTCAACAGGCGCAGCAGGCCGGGATGAACGGCTTTGCCGTCAAACCGCTGGATGCGCCGCGCCTGTTCGCCGAAATGGCCCGGGTGACGACCGGACAGCCGGCGGCGGTCGCGGCGGCTGCCCGGCCGCGCCCCGCCGCCGCCGAACCGGCAATCGACTGGGCCCGGGGCGTCGCGCTCTGGGATACCCGGGAACGCCTGGCCGAACGGGTCCTGGGCTTCCTGGACCAGGCGGCCGCCCAATACCCCCTGCCCGCCGCCGACGACGCGGCGGTCGACCCGGACGCCCTGCACTTCAGCCTGCACGGCCTGCGGGGCGCCGCCGGCAACCTGGCCCTGGCGGCGGTGGCCCGCTGCGCGGCGGACCTGGACGACCAGACGCGGGCGGGCCTGGCCCATGTCGCCCAGGCCCGCATCCCGCATCTGCGGGCCCTGATGGACGCCGCTCACCGGGAAGCCCGCTCCGCCATCGAAACCTCCGCCCCTCGGGCAGCCACGACCCCATCCCCGGCAGCTCCGCCCGCGAAACTGCTGGACACCATGACTGCGCTGCGCGCCGTGCTGGCTAGACACGAATTGGACGACCCGGCCCTGGACACGGTCTGCGCCGGCCTGAGCGCGCACGGCCACCACACCCGATCCCAGGCGCTGCGCGAAGCCATCGACAGCTTCGACTTCGACCGCGCCAGCGCCCTGCTGGGCGCTTGGCTGGACGAGGAAACGCCCGCATGAACACGCCGCTCGACATGCGCCGCACCCTGCTGCTGGTGGACGACGAATCCACGAACCTGCAGGTATTGCGCCACACGCTGCAGGCCGATTACCGCCTGTTGTTCGCCAAGGACGGCCCTACGGCCCTGTCGCTGGTCGCCAAGGACCGGCCCGACCTGATCCTGCTGGACATCATGATGCCCGGCATGTCGGGCTACGAAGTCTGCGCCGCGCTGAAACGCGACGACGTCACCCGCCCGATTCCCGTCATCTTCGTCACGGCGCTCAATGAAGCCTCGGATGAGCAGAAAGGGCTGGAACTGGGCGCCGTGGACTATATCGCCAAGCCGTTCAGCCCGCCCATCGTCCAGGCCCGCGTGCGCACGCATCTGTCCCTGGTGCAGGCCACCGAAGTGCGCGAAACCCGGCTGCAGATCATCCGCTGCCTGGGGGCCGCCGCGGAATACCGGGACAACGAGACCGGCCTGCACATCGTGCGCATGAGCCATTACGCCTGGCGTCTGGCGCGCGAGATCGGCTACAGCGACGAAGCCGCCGACGAGCTGCTGCATGCCGCTCCGATGCACGACGTCGGCAAGATCGGCATCCCGGACGGCGTCCTGCTCAAGCCCGGCAAGCTGGACGCAGCCGAATGGGCCATCATGCGCCAGCACCCCATCATCGGGGCCCGCATCATCGGCGAACACCCCTCCGGCCTGCTGCGGCTTGCCGCCAGCATCGCCCTGCACCATCATGAAAAATGGGATGGCAGCGGCTACCCTCACGGCCTGGCCGGCCCGTCCATTCCCCAGGCGGCCCGCATCGTGGCCCTGGCGGATGTGTTCGACGCCCTGACCAGCATCCGCCCCTACAAACCCGCCTGGCCCGTGGACGAGGCCATGGACCACATCCGGCAGCAAAGCGGCCGCCACTTCGAACCCGCGCTCGTCGAGGCCTTCGAGCGCTGCCTGCCGGACATCCTGATATTCAAGGAACGTTGGGCGGACGAGCCCAGAGAATTGATCGAGCCCTGAAGGGCGGTTCTCCGCGCCGACCGGCGCGCCCCTGCCGGGCCGAGGCGTTTTCGGGGATCAGGCCGCCGGGCCGATCAGGGCCAGCCATCCATACAAGGCCGTCAGCGTCAGCAGCAGGACCGGCGGGGTGATCAGGATGCCGATCCGCATGTACCGCCCCCAACTGATCCCATAGCCCTTGCCCGCCAGCACATGCAGCCACAACAGGGTGGCCAGGCTGCCGATCGGGGTGAACTTCGGCCCCAGGTCGTTGCCGATGACATTGGCGTAGACCATCAGTTCCCGGGTATGGGGGGACACATGCGCCTGGCCGACGGCCAGCGCCCCGATCAGGGTGGACGGCAGATTGTTCATCACCGAGGCCACGACAGCCGACAGGAACCCGGTTCCCACGGTGGCGAGGAAATCCCCTTGCCGGGCAAGCCAGCCGAGCGCGCCGGCGCCGCTGTCGGTCAGGCCGGCCTTGCCCAGCCCGTAGACCACCAGGTACATACCGATGGAAAACAGCACAATCTGCCACGGGGCATGACGCAAGGCGGATGCCACCGACACCACGGCGCCACGGCCGGCCCGCCACCACCGGCCCGCAATGGCCATCAGCAGCAGCGCGGCCGTGCCGGTCACGAACGACACGGGAATGCCGAACGGCGCGGTGATGAAATAGGCCAGGAGCAAGAGGGCCAGCAAAGGCGGCGCCGCGCGGAAAATCAAGGCATCCCGGATGGCGGATCGGGGCGGCTCCAGTTCATCCACCCGATAAGATGCCGGCACCTGGCGGCGGAAGGCCAGCCACAGGACCCCAAGGGTAGCAGCCAGCGACACCAGATTCACCGGCGCCATGACGGCCGCATACCGCCCGAACCCCACGCCGAAATAATTGGCGCTGACGATATTGACCAGGTTGGAGATGATCAGGGGCAGACTGGTGGTGTCGGCGACGAAGCCGGTCGCGATGATGAATGCCAGGGTTGCGTTAGGCGCGAACCGAAGACGAGCCAGAATGGCGATGACGATGGGTGTCAGCAGCAATGCGGCGCCATCGTTGGCGAAAAAGGCGGCAATGACTGCGCCCAGGACGATGATCAGGACGAACAGCCGGCGCCCATGGCCCGCCCCCCACCGGGCGACATGCAGCGCCGCCCAGGAAAAGAACCCCGCCTCGTCCAGAATCAGGGAAATGATGATCAGCGCGACAAAGGTGAAGGTGGCGTCCCAGACAATGTCCCAGACCGTCGCGATGTCCGCCCACTGGACGACGCCCGACAGCAGCGCGATCAGGGCGCCGCCCAGGGCGGTCCAGCCGATGCCCAGGCCGCGAGGCTGCCAGACCACCAGGACCAAAGTGACCGCGAAAATAATCAATGCCAGCATGATTTCAGCAAGAGGACGAGGGGACCGCAGACGATCGGAGAAATGAATAGTAAGCTACAGGCGATACAAGCTCCCCGCCCTGAAGCCCGCGCCGCGCCATGTCGCTCACAGAACCCGTCAATTCCCTGCGCCACTACGACGGACAAGCCCATGCCCACACGCACGAGCACGTCCAGGTCATGGTGCCGCTGGCTGGGCGCATGGAACTGGACATCGACGGGCACGCGGCGTTCACGGACCCCTCCTGCGGCCTGATCATTCCAGCCGGGGCCCGGCATGCCTACCAGGCGCGGCCCGGCACCCGCATCCTGGTGATCGACGCCCCCGAATCAGCGGGTCTGGCACGGCTGCGCCGCTTCGCGCTCACACCGGCCTGCAGCGCCCTGGACGAGCACGGCGACGCCGGCCGGCAACTTGCCCTGTTGCTGGGCCTGCCGGCCGTGCTGCCCTCGCGCCGGGGGCTCGATCTGGCCCGTCTGGATGCCGCCCTCGCCCCAGCCCTGGACGAATCCTGGAACACCGCCCGCATGGCGGCGATTTTCCATCTCAGCCCGCAGCGCTTTCATGCGCGCCTGCTGGAACTGAGCGGCAGCACACCCGGCGACTACCTGCGCGCGCTGCGGCTCAAGCAGGCCAGCCGCCTGCTGGCCCGGGGGGTCACCCTGGAGGCAGTCTCCGCGCGGGTCGGCTACCGATCCGCCAGCGCCCTTGCCTACGCGCTGCGGCGCGACCTCGGCGCCACGGCCAGGACCTTGCGCCAATCCCGGGACTGACGCCCCTCAGGCGCCCGCGCCGACCACCCTGCGACACGGCCGCCCCGCTCGCCATCCACGCGCGTTTCTCGACAGTTCACCTGCCGGAAAGCAGCCATCATCGTGCCATGAACGCACACACGAACTCGTCATCCCCCTCATCCACGGCCCCGGGAACCCCCTTGCGCGGCGCCCTGCTGGTACTGGCAGCAGGCCTGTGCTGGGGCACGACGGGCACCGCCCAGAGCTTCTCCGACGCGGCGCTGTCCCCCTACTGGGTGGGGGCCCTGCGCCTGCTGGTGGCGGCGCTCTTTTTCCTGGCCTATGCCGGCTGGCTTCTGGGTCCGGCCCGCCTGGGCCGCGAGCTGTCCGATCTGTGCTGGAAACAGGCCATCTGGGCGGGCGCCTGCATGGCAGGCTACAACCTGACGTTCTTCGCGGGGGTCAAGATCACTGGCGTGGCGGTCGGCACGGCGCTGGCGCTGGGCAGCGGTCCGATCTGGGCAGGGCTGCTGCAGATCCTGTCGGGCGCGCGGCCGAGCCGGGGCTGGTGGCTGGGCACCCTGCTGGCGGTGGGCGGCGGCGTGTTGTTGGTGTCCGGCCGCGGCGGCGACGTGCTGGCGGATCCGCTGGGCATCAGCCTGTGCCTGGCATCCGGTCTGACCTACGCGCTGTATGCGCTGATCAACAAGAAACTGGTCCACCGGTCGGCGCCTTCCGTCACGACATTGGGCGTGTTCTCGGTGGGCGCGGTGCTGGCGCTGCCAGCCGCATGGCTGCAGGCCGGGCCGCTGCAGATCACCTCATCCGGCTGGCTGGTGGTCGGCTTCCTGGGAGTGGCCGCCACGGGCATCGCCTATCTGCTGTTCACCACGGGTTTGCGCAGCATCAGCGCGGCCAGCGGCGTGTCGCTGGCGCTGATGGAACCGGTGACCGCCTTTCTGTTGGCCATCCTGGTGGTGGGAGAACGGCCCGACGCGCCGGCCTACGCGGGCCTGGCGGCCTTGCTGGCCGGCCTGGCCATCGTCATCCGGGCGGAAACACGCCGCCCGGAAAGCTCCCCTGCATGATCCGGAACGGATTTACAGCGTGGCGCCGATAGCTTTCAGACCTTCGGTCGCGCAAGCGGCATCGATATCCCCCGAGGGGGCGCCGCCGACACCGATACCGGCCACCAAGGCTTTCTCGAACTTGACGGGCAGCCCGCCCGCCTGGATCACCATGCGGGGATCCATGTCGCGCAGGCCGTCATTGGCCGGCTTGGAGGCGATGAAGTCAGCCAGGCCTGCCGTATCGCGGCCCATGGCGGCCGAGGTGAACGCCTTGCCCTGGGCGCTGCTGACCGTGTGCGGGCCCGAGCGGTCCGCCTTCAGCACGACTTGAGTCGAACCGTCGCGACCGACCACGACGGCGCTGACGTTGAAGCCCTTGGCGGCGCAGGTCTTGACCGCGACATCGGCCGCCTTGACCGCCAGGTCCAGAGGCAGATAAGGCTGCGTCGGCAGATCCTTGGCGGAAACGGCGAAGGGGGACAGCAGGGCGACAGCGACGGCAAACGAACGGATCATGAGATTTCTCCAGAGAAGTAGTGAGGGAAATCTTAAGATCGCAGCCGTTTCAGCGATATTCGTAGGCCTGGCGCGGATCTCCGTAGATCTACGCAGACACCGGTCAGGCTTCCCGCCGGGCGCCCGCGGACAACAGCCCCTGCCCCTCCAGCCAGAGACGGCTCATTTCGACCTGCGACGTCGTGCCCAGCTTGGCGCCGATCGCGGCGCGATGGCTTTCCACCGTGCGCACGGACAGGCCCAGGCCCTCGGCAATCTCCCGGCTGGTATAGCCGGCCGCGACACGGTCCAGGATCTGACGCTCACGCGGCGTGAGCGCCTGCAGCAGCGATCGCAGTTCGGACAACTCCGCCTGGCGCCGCAGGCGCGCCGACAGCATGTCCTGCGCCTTCTGGATGGCATCGATCAGGTCCTGCTCATCGATCGGCTTGGACAGATAATCCACGGCCCCCTGGCGAAAGGCCTTTCTGCAGGCCTCGATGTCGCCATGACCCGACATGATGATCACGGGCCAGTCCAGGCCCTCATCGACCAGCTGCTGCTGCAGCTTGAGCCCCGACACCTGCGGCATGCGGATGTCCAGCACCAGACAGCCGGGCGCCAGGCGCCCGCGCTGCGCCAGGAACCGCTGCGGATCCGCAAAGCCCTGCGCCTCGATGCCGACCGTGGACAGCAGCAGCATCAACGCCTGGCGCACGGCATCATCGTCATCCACCAGATAGACCGGATGGGCCATCAGTCATCTCCCTCGGAACGCCCCGGAAACGGACAGGCAGGCCACTCGACCCTGAAACAGGCCCCTGCGGCAGCCCCGTCGTCGACCAGGGTGATCTCGCCATCGACCCGCTCGACCAGGCGGCGGCACAGAGCCAGGCCCAGGCCTGTACCCCCCTCGCGCCCCGTGACAAAGGGCGAAAACAGTTGCGCTCGCAATGGCTCGGGCACCCCCGGCCCATTATCCCGGATCAGCAGGATGACCCGGCCGTTCCGTTGGGATAGCGTCACTTCGATATGGGCCTCGTTTTCCAGGGCGCCGACGGCATCCAGCGCATTTCGCAGCAGATTGAAGACCACCTGCTCCATCTGGACCGCATCGGCGCGAATGCCGACAGGCTCATCGGGCGCCTGGATCCGCAACCGCACCCGATGCGCGGCCAATTCCGATGCCAGCAGCGTATGGACATGATCCAGCACCCGGCGCACGTCCACCACGGCGGGTGGCTGGCTCCGGGGGCGCGACCAGTGACGGAAGCGTTCCAGCAGGGCGGCGCCCCGCTTGGCCTGAACCACCACATCATCCAGCGCCTGCGTCGCCCTGACCGGGTCGCCCTGCGCCAACAGCCTGCGGCCAGCCTGGGCGAGCGCCAGGATCGAGGTCAGCGGCTGCGTCAATTCGTGCGCCAGACCGCTGGCCATCTCGCCCATGGCATTGACACGATGCGCATGGGCCAGGCGCGAATCCAGCGCGCTGATCCGCGCCTGTTCAAGCGCGGCGCGGGCCCGGGCGCGGCTTTGCCGGATCAGCGCCAGCCCCGCGCCTACCGCGCTGACCAGCAAAACAGCCAAGGCCAGCACAGCGGGGTCCAGCAAGGCGGCCGGCTGGATCCGAAATGCCGTATCCAGCACGAGCGCCTGGGACGCGCTGCCCAGCTCCTGAGAAAAATGAAGATTCAGCCACCCGCCCCGTAACTCGTCCGGTGTCCTGCCGCCCGGCAGCATCAATCGTTTTGCAGCGCGATCCTGGTCCCAATACCCATCGTTTCCCTGGATCAATTGCGCCGTATCGACCCCCAGGGCCAGCCCATACCGGGCCTCCGCCGTATTGGGGCTGCGCTTGACCAGCAGATAGCCATCGGATCGCCCGGGATACGGAATCAGCGCCGGCTGCCCCGTCGAACCCAGGGCGGCATGCCGCACCGCCGCCCACACCGCCTGGTCCGGCGCGCCCAGCCCGACCGCCCTCAAAGGGCCGGCCAGGGGGACCAGCCAGATCTCCCTGATCCGGGGGTAATAGCGACGCACGGACTGGGCGACTTCCAGGAACAGGTGGTGGTCCGGATCATCGGGCGCCAGCGCGACCGCGGACAAAGTCGTCAAATGGGCATCATGCTGGCCCACCAGCTGAGAGGCCTGCCGCAACAAGGCCGTGCTTTCCTGCACGAAGCGCTGTCTCTGGACCTGCCACTGCCAAAGCGCGACGGCGACGGCCGTCAGGACTACCAGCAGGCACCAGGCGCCCGCCAGGACTGCGCGACGGCGATTCATGGAAAGCCCCGGGGCAAGCGGCGCATGCCCCCGGCAAGCCATGCGCCCGGCGCATCTCGCAGTGCCATCAAACCCTCCCTGGCGGCATGTCGAACATCCCTGGATTCTACAAGGCGTCCCTCCACGAGGGTAGCGGACAGCCCGCGTGAAACGAATGAGGGCGAAGCAGCATCTATTGGGCAAGGCCGGAAGAGCACGCGCCATAACCGGCCATGACCCCATCAGGAGAAAATCCAAATGTTGACCGCAACCCTACTGGTCTTTGCCATCGCCGCCGTCGGCGGTCTGATCCTTGCCGCGCACGTCCTGCGCGGCAAATTCGCGCCCTGGGCGCTATCCGTGCTGCACGCGCTGCTGGGCGCCATCGGCCTGATCCTGCTGATCACCATGCTGGTGCAGGGCAATACCGCCCAGCAGGTGCTGACCGGCTTCATCATCCTGCTGATCGCCGCCTTGGGCGGGTTCTTTCTGGCGTCCTTCCATCTGCGCAAGACCCTGCCGCCCAAGGCTGTCGTGATCCTGCACGCGGCACTGGCAGTCATCGGCTTCCTGACCCTGCTGAGCCTCGCCCTGTAACGCCATGCGCCATCCTCTTCATCCCGCGCTGGTGCACTTCCCCGTCGCCTGTTGGTCGCTGGCCACGCTGGCCGACTTCGCCGGCCTGTGGTTCGGTGAAACCGCCTGGCAATGGTCCGCCGGGCTGCTGGCGGTCGGCTGTCTCACGGCCCTGGCCGCCATGACGGCGGGGCTCATGGAGCTGGCCCGGATCCCCGATGGGCCCGCTTTGCGGGACACGTATTGGCATATGGGCATCATGCTGGCGGCGTTCGCGCTCTTCACCGCCCGCCTGCTGATCGGCCAGGACCATTTGCAGCCGCTGGCCCCGGACGCCCTGGCGCTGGCGATCGACGCTCTCGGCTTTGCCGCGCTGGCGGCCGGCGGCTGGCTGGGCGGCCGGCTGGTATACGGCCACGGCATCGGACGCTAACGCGCCGTCCGGTTGATCCGTACAGTTCAATCCGGACGGATGCGCCGCCCAGACGGACCACGGCGGTCGCTATCGCTGCGGCCCGGTGCGACCCGCGCACGGCCAGCCCGGCCGTCCAAGCGGCGTGACAGCACGGAAACACACAAAACACGCAATGAGCGGTCCGGGGACGTCGCGCCCGAAGGGCGCGGCAGCGCCTGGCCGGGATCCGGCACGCCTGGAACGGCGTGCTTTGGAATGCGGGGAAACACATATTCACACGCCTTGAATCTGGCCGCAGAATATCCATAGGGATGTTTGCTGCTTCAGGCAGGCATGCGACAAGAAAGGCGCGGGGGTGACCGAATTGATCGCGGGCCTGGCAGCCCATTCGGCGAAGTGATGGATGAATCCAGGAAGAATTGGTGGGTCGTGCGCGGCTCGAACGCGCGACCAACGGATTAAAAGTCCGGTGCTCTACCGACTGAGCTAACGACCCAACCTAAGCATTAAATTTTGACATCATATGAAAATCTCGTCAAGTAGCCCAGGGAGGGCTGACCGCCATGTCAGAATCCCATGATCCCGCAGCCCTGCGGCTGCACATCGTATCCGACTTGCATCTCAGCATGCAGGGCCTGGCCCTGCCCGACATCCAGGCCGACGTCACCATCCTGGCGGGCGACATCGCCCGCCCGCTGGCCGCGATGCAATGGGCGGCGCAGATTCCGCGCCCTGTCCTGTACGTGCCAGGCAACCATGAATTCTACGGCGGGGACATTCCGGGGGTGCGGGCGCAACTGGCGCAAGCCGCATCCCGGCACGGCATCGCACTGCTGGACCAGGGGACCGCGGTCATCAGCGGGGTCCGTTTCCTGGGCGTCACGCTCTGGACGGATTTCGAGCTGTTCGGCACCGACCAGCGCGACCATGCCATGGACCAGACCGGGCAATTCATGCGCGATTTCCAGGTCATCCGCAACGGCGACGGATCGCGCTTCACGCCGCAAGACGCAGCGGCCTTGTTCCGGCAGCAATACGACTGGCTGGACACGATGCTGGACGAACCGTTCGACGGGCCGACCGTCGTCATCACGCACCATGCGCCCAGCTTGCGCAGCGTCCACCCGCGCTTCGAGGACTCCCTGATCAGCGCCGGCTTCGTATCCGACTGCACGGGGCTGATGGGCCGCGCCTGCCTGTGGGTGCACGGCCACACGCACGACAGCTTCGATTATGTCGTGCGCGGCACCCGTGTCCTGTGCAACCCCCGGGGCTACTGCCGCGACGGGGTCGACGAGAACCCGGCCTTCAACCCCGGGCTGCGCGTCGAAGTGCCGATCACCGAATCATCGCGCCCGTGAAATCCGCACTTCCGCGCCGCGGCGTTTGACTTCCAGGCCCTCGGACGGCAGGATTTTCAAGCCCTCCAGCCCCTTGATGTAGCTGGACCCCTGCATCTGCATGACGCGGATCTTGTTGCGCATGACGACCGGGTTGTGTTCCGGCATGCCGAACATCCAAACTTCTTCCAGGATGCGGGCGGAATTGATTTCGCCGGTATGCTGGGCCACCGGCCCCAGGCACAGCATATGCCCTTCGCGGCCAAACACCGGCAGGGAATCCAGCCCGGCGCTCACGGTCCAGCGGGTGCCGCCTTCGTAGCGCCAGCCCGTGCTCAGGTCCCACCAGGCGTCGCCCTTGGGCAGATAGACCTCGGTTTCCCCCCCCGGCTGCATGACGGGGGCCACCAGCAGCGCCGGCCCCAGCAGATACTGCGTATCCCAGACATGCGCATCCGGATCGGCCGGGTACGCCTGCACCATGGAGCGCTGCACCGGCAGACCGGTGCGCACGGCGTCGTCGATGATGCCGGCCACGTACGGCAGCAGGCGATAGCGCCACTGCAGCCAATGTTTGACGATGGCGCGGGTGTCCGCGTCGAAGGCGTCCGGCATCAGGTCAGGGCGGCCCTGGAAGCTGAAATTGGCGGAAAACACGCACATCGCCAGCCAGCGCAGGTACAGCTCCGGAGACATGTCCCGGCTTGCATGCAAGACGCTGCCCAGCCCATGCGTCTGCACGGCCACCCCGCTGTTGCCGACCGACAGCGCGGCATGCAAGGTGCGGGCATACCCGTCCCAGGTGTTGTCCACGTCCGGCCCCTGCTGCCAGGCAAACCGCTGCGAGCCCGGGAACAGGTCGCGGCTGAGCATGACGCCTTCCTGGGGCGTGCGCGGCCCGGCCACGGCATCGAACAGAGCGCGCCGGGCGAGGTGCGGATAGGCAGTGCGCAGCACCGCGCCGGACTCGCCGCCCCTGGCCTCGACATCCGGCGGAAAATCGAATTGCGCCTGACAGACGGGGGCATCCAGGCCGTCTTCCAACGCCTGCTGATGGCGCTCGGTCCACAGCCGGGCAGCGTCCTTGTGCGTCAGATCCAGCAGCCCGAAGGGCTGGCCGCCCGACGCCGGCGTGCCGGGACACACCCAGGCAGCCCCATCGGCGTCGCACAACAACCAGCCCCGGTCTTCCCATTCATCGAACAGGGCGGTGCCCTGCAGCACCCCGGGAATGGCGCTGCCGGCCAGATGAATATCCAGGGATTCGGCGGACGAGACCAGGGCGCGCCAATCGGGGACGCGGCCGGACCATTCAAAGACCGGCTTGTCCGCCTGGAAGCCCACGATGGCCGGGTCGGCCAGGCGCAAGACATCCAGCGCCAGGCCCTGCGACCGCAGGCTGCGGATCTGTTGCAGGCTGTCGTCGACGGTCTGCCCGGCGGCCTGATCCAGCCAGACCCCCATGGGCCAGAGATTCGGCTGGCCGGCGCGCCCGGTCAGGGCCGTATATTGATTGAGGATTTCAGACGGATCGCCGACGAACAGGAAGACGTCCAGGCCGGCCCCGCGCACCCGCACCCGGTAGCGGCCAGGCGTGCGCGTATCGTGTTCGACCTGATCCAGCGTGTTGGCCGCCGCCCCCCAGCCACCCGGCGTCCAGGCCAGCGGCAGGCTGCGATCGGCCGGCCTGTCCGACACCAGAAGACTGCCGCGCCGATCGGGATCCCCCTGGGTTTCGCCCAGTCCGAACAGGCCTTCGGTATCCCCCAAAGACCAGTCGATCGACCACATGCGCACGCCATCATCCCCGACGGCGGGTTGAAAGGACACCCGGGCCCGCGCCACGCGCAGATCCTGGCGCAGCAACTGGATGGAGGGTTCGGCCCCACCGATCTGCAGGCTGGTATCCCCCTGCGTCAGGCGCCAGACCCCGGGTTCGGGGGACTGGCAGTCGAATTCGCCGACGGCTTCGTGCCGGGCCAGCAGCATATCGGCCTGGCGCTGCGCCCGCGCCGTCAGTTTCCCAGGTTCCAGCCAGGCGCGCGGGCCGCAACGCAGACGGTAGACACCGGGTGCGTGGGCTTCAATGCGTAAACACCATTCATCAGAATGGTAGGCCCATTCGACGCAGGACGACGTCGTGGTGACCGGGCCAGTCTCGAACAGTTGGTCCGCCAATTCGATGGTGGGCGACACAGCGTGATCCTCTGGGCGATGCGCCCACATGAGTCTTGTAAAAGACATTATTCTGACGGATTTGCGCCATAAAATAAAATCCGACTGCGGTTCAGGCCCAAAAACCGCCGTTCACACCCGATTTCCAGGCGATTTCGCCCGCATGACGCTACCGATCCGCGTCAGCGCGCACGAATCCGGTGCTGCAATTCACGTTCGATCGGCCAGGGCTCCAGATCCAGCCGGGCCGCGATCAGGTCGCCGGCCAGCGCCGACCAGCTCAAGCCTCTGGACCCGTAGGCGCATGCCAGCCACACCCCCGGCAACCCGGGAACGGCATCAATGATGGGCAGATGGTCGCGCGTCGCCGCCCTCCAGCCTGCCCAGCCCAGCGGGGCATCGCGCCCCAGCCAGGGCAACGCCCCGGCCGGCAGCCATGCGCCGAGCCGCTCCAGAATTTCGCGGTGCCCCTCCGGATCCACCACGCTATCGGCGCCTCCCGGCCGATAGGTGCTGCCGGCCACGGCCCAGCCGTGGCGCGGCGGCAGGCAATAGCCATTGCCCGACACAATGCACGACGGCATCCCGGACTCGGACGGCGCCACCGGGTAGAGACTGACCTGCCCGGCCAGCGGCGTCATTCCCGCCAGCACCGGCCAACCGGACAGGGGCGCGCAGGCCGCCAGCAACGGCCCGGCATGCCGGGCATTGGCCAGCACGACCTGGTCGGCCCGCCCCAGCACGGCGCCATCGTCGCCCAACAGCGTCCAGCCGTCCTCTGGCGCGGGCCGCAGGCTCCCCACCCGTGCGGCGTGGCGCGTCACGCCGGGCCGCGACAGCAAGGCTGCGGTCAGCGCACCGGGGCAGACACGCAAGGCCCTGGGAAACCACAAGCCGCCGTGCTGCAAGGGCACGCTCGCCTGGCGGCCGGCCTCGGCCGCGTCCAGCCAGCGCACCCATGCCTCGGGGAACTGCAATCCCGACAGCGCCAGGCGCTGCGCCCCGGCATGATCCGCCGTCTGCGCGCAGACCAGAGCCCCGCAGGGATCGGGCCGCGCCTCGTCATCCAAGCCTCGCCACCGCGCCCAGGCGCGACTCAGGCCCGCGCGGCTGAGACGGGAGCGCGTATCGTCATCCGGGCTCAAGGCGGGCACCAGGGCGGCGGCCCCCCGTTGCCGAATCCCCGCATCCACGTCCAGTGCGCAGCATGGATCCCAGACCTGCACATCGTGCCCCCGCAAGGCCAAGGCCTGGGCCACCCCCGCCCCGGCCAGGCCCGCGCCGACGACCGCCACGGTCTGCCGGCGCCACGGAGGCGGCGACACCCCCAGGTTGGGACGCAGCACGGCCACCATCGTTTCGTGCTTGCCCGCCAGCCCCGGAATCTTGCGGACCAGGAATCCGGCATCGCGCAGGTCGCGCCTCACCTGGCCGGCGGAACACCAGCTGGCTGCCGTCGCCCCGACCCTGGACAACCGCCGCAATTGCCCGAAGACCATGGGCGACCACATGTCGGGATTGACCCGAGGCGCAAAGCCGTCCAGGAAGAAGGCATCGACCGTGGCCTGCGCCTGCCGGGCGGTACGCCTGATATCCCCGAAATACAAGGTCAGGCTCACGCGCCCGTCCGCCAGATCCAGGCGATGCACCCCCGGCAGCAGCGCCGGCCAGCCGGCCGCCAGTTCGTCGGCCAGCGGCTGCATGTCGCCGGGCAGTCGATCCCAGGCGCGGCGCAGGTCCGGCACTGAAAACGGGTGTGCCTCGAAGGCCAGATAATGCAGGCGGGCGCTGCGGCGCGGATCGTCACGCCAGGCCTGCCAGGCGGTCAGGAAATTCTGCCCCAAGCCAAAACCGGTTTCGCAGATCGTGAAAGCCTCGCGTCCCTGCCAGCGCTGCGGCAGATCATTGCCCCGCAGAAAGACATGGCGGGCCTGCGCCACCGCCCCCGCCTGACCGTGATACACATCGCCATAGCATTCGCTGCGCGGGACGCCCTGCGCATCTTCGCTCCACCGGGCGGGGGTCAATCTTTCATAAGGGCCGGACATGGCGGGACACTCTCTGGATGCTCACGTACAATGAAACACGCCACGCAGGCCGGCTGGCGGCCTCGTGGGCGCAGCACAGGAACGATACTGACATGTTGACACCGCATCTCCTGTCGGCCGACTCTCTGGACGCCGCCGTCACGGCCGCCCACGCAGCGGCAGCCATTTTACAAACCCACGCCCTGCACCGCAGCGAGCTGGTCATCGACACCAAGCAACGCAACGACCTGGTTTCCCAGGCCGACCGCGAGGCCGAACAGGCCATCATCGCCATCCTGCGGGAACGCACGCCGGACATCGGCATCATCGCCGAAGAATCGGGCGGGCAGCCGGGCAGCCAGGCCACCTGGTGCATCGACCCCCTGGACGGAACGACCAATTTCCTCAGCGGCATCCCGCATTATGCGGTGTCCATCGCCCTGATCGGACATGCCGGCTGCAAACCCGACGGCCAGACGCCTCTGCCCCAGGACACGCCCCTGATCGGCGTCGTCTACGACCCCAACCGCCAGGAACTGTTCTCCGCCCTGCACGGCATCGGGGCTTGGCTCAACGGCCGACGCATCCAGTGCTCGCATACAGAATCCCTGGACCAGTCCGTGCTGGCCACCGGCTTCCCCTTCCGGGATTTTTCCTTCGAACCGCAATACATGCCAGGCTTCCTGGACGCCATGCACCAGACCCGCGGCGTGCGTCGGCTGGGGGCGGCCTCCCTGGACCTGGCCTGGACGGCGTGCGGGCGTTACGATGGCTATTGGGAAATGGGCCTGGCCCCCTGGGACGTCGCAGCGGGCACGGTCCTGGTCCGGGCCGCCGGCGGCGTCTGCGAAGACCTGCGCCGCCAGGACCCCTGGCCCCAGGGCGGCTATGTCATTGCCGCCAACCCGCACATCGCCCTGGCCCTGGATGCACTCATCACCCGACATCTATGAAACAAGCGATCCTCGACACTCTGGGCGACTGGCTGCCCGACATGACCGACATCCGGCGGTCCATCCACGCCTGGCCCGAACTGGCCTTCCAGGAAGTCCGCACCGCCGATACTGTGGCCCGCCTGCTGGAATCATGGGGCATCGAAACCCACCGGGGCCTGGGGGAAACCGGGGTCGTGGGCCGCATCGCGGGCGCCCAGGCGGGCCGATCCATCGGCCTGCGGGCCGACATGGATGCGCTGCCCATGCCCGAGGCCAATACCTTCCCCCATGCCAGCCGCAACCCAGGCGTCATGCACGCGTGCGGCCATGACGGCCACACGACCATGCTGCTGGCCGCCGCCCGCTATCTGGCGCAACACCGCGATTTCCCGGGCACTGTGCAGGTGATCTTCCAGCCCGCCGAAGAAGGCGGGGGCGGCGCCCGGCACATGATCGAGGACGGCCTGTTCGATCAATTCCCCATGGACGCCGTCTTCGGCATGCACAACTGGCCGGGGCTGCCGGTCGGCACCTTCGGCCTGACCGAAGGTCCCATCATGGCATCCAGCAACCGCTTCCAGATCACGCTGCAAGGGCGCGGCGCCCACGGCGCCATGCCGCACCTGGGGGTCGACCCGGTCGTGGCCGCCGCCCAACTGACGCTGGCATTCCAGACCATCCTGACCCGCGACCAGGATCCGCTGGACGCCGGCGTCATCAGCGTGACCCAGATCCACGCCGGATCGGCCGATAACGTCATCCCCGACCAGGCGGTGCTGCGCGGCACGGTGCGCACCCTGTCCACCCCGGTGCTGGACCTGATCGAATCGCGCATGCGCGACATGACGCAGCACCTGGCCGCGGCCCTGCGCTGCACGGCCGAGTTCCAGTTCAGCCGCGAATACCCGGCCACCATCAACCACCCGGCGGAAACAGCCCTCAGCACCCAGGTGCTGAACGACCTGGTGGGCGCGGACCAGGTGCGCACGGCAGTGCGCCCGTCCATGGGCGCCGAGGATTTCGCCTTCATGCTGCAGGCCCGCCCGGGGTGCTACATCTGGATCGGGAACGGCGACGGCGATCACCGCAGCGCCGGCCACGGGCTGGGCCCCTGCACGCTGCACAACGGCAGCTACGACTTCAACGACGACCTGATCCCGCTGGGCGCCGCCTACTGGATCCTGCTGGCGCAGCGCTATTTGTCCGCCTCATAAGCCGCGTGGCCCGCGGCGGACCCGCCCGCCGATGCCCGGGGAAGCCCGGACATCGAACCTTGCCAGGCGCTTGCCGTAAAATACGCCCGGAGCCAGGGCCGCCCGCCCGCGCCACCCATCCGCCGAGGACGCCATGTCAACCACCCTGCCCCCGCACAACTATCCTGCCGTGCTGCGCGTCATGCCCATGCCGGCCGATGCCAACATCCACGGCGACGTCTTCGGCGGCTGGATCATGTCCCAGGTCGACATTGCCGGCTCCATCCCGGCGACCCGCCGCGCCGCGGGGCGCGTGGCCACCGTGGCCGTGAACGCCTTCACCTTCAAACAGCCCGTCTTCGTCGGCGATCTGCTCAGCTTCTACGCCACCATCACCCATACGGGCCGCACGTCGGTCACCGTGTCGGTCGAGGTCTACGCCGAGCGCCAGCGGCTGGAAGCCGAGGTCGTCAAAGTCACCGAGGCCACCCTGACCTACGTGGCCACCGACGAACACCGCCACAGCCGCCCCCTGCCGCCGATCTGAGGACGCCATGGCCGATCAGCCGGTGCTCGAAACCCCCACATCCGTCGTGATCCCCCGCCGCCTGGATCCGGAAGATGCGCAGTTGGCCTTGCAGGAACTGCAATCCATCCTGAAGCGCCAGGAAGTGGTGGATTCGCTCGCCCAGCGCCAGCACGACACCGAGGACGAAGACGGCTCCAACCTGCTGGAGGGCATGCTGCAGCGGCAGCACGAGGACGAGATCCGGCAGATCATCAACGTCCTGCACCCGGCCGACATCGCCTTCATCCTGGAGTCCCTCCCGGTCACGCAGCGCCAGGTCGTCTGGCAACTGGTCAGCCAGGAATACGACGCCGACGTGCTGCTGGAAGTCGAAGACTGGGTCCGCGAGTCGCTGATCGAGTCCATGGACCACGAGGACCTGATCGCGGCCACCGGCAACATGGACGCCGACGAGATCGCGGACCTGGCGCCCGACCTGCCCGCCGATGTCATCGCCGAGGTCCAGAAAGGCCTGACCGACGCGGAGCGCGCCCAGCTGATCGCAGCCATGGGCTACCCGGAAGACACCGTCGGCGCCATCATGGACTTCGACATGGTGCGGGTGCGCGAGGACATCACGCTGGAAGTCGTGCTGCGCTACCTGCGCCGCCTGCACGAGCTGCCCGACCACACCGACCAGATCTTCGTCGTGGACCGCGCCGACCAATTGCGCGGCACCCTGTCGTTGTCGCGCCTGCTGCTCAGCGAACCCGACACTCTGGTCAATGCCGTCATGGAACCCGACGTGCTCAGCCTGAATCCCATGGATTCGGACGCCGACGCCGCCAGCGCCTTCGAACGCTACGACCTGGTATCCGCCCCCGTGGTGGACGAGCAGGGCCGCCTGATCGGCCGCGTCACCATCGACGAAGTGGTGGACGTGCTGCAGGAAGACTCCCAGGAACAGGAACTGTCCCGCGCCGGCCTGCAGGAAGAAGACATCTTCGCCCCCGTCCTGTCGGCGCTGCGCAACCGCGCGCCCTGGCTGCTGGTCAACCTGTGCACGGCATCGATCGCATCGCTGGTCGCCTCGCGCTTCGAGGACACGGTCAGCCACATCGTGATCCTGGCCTTCCTGATGTCCATCGTCGCCGGGATCGGCGGCAATTCGGGCAACCAGACGATGACCATGATCATCCGCGCCATGGCCACGGGCCGCGTGACAGGCGCCAATATCTGGCAACTGGTGAAGCGCGAACTGCAGGTGACCTTCATGGTGGGCACCTGCGGCAGCCTGGTCGCCGCGACATTCGCCTGGATGATTTCGGATTCCTACGCGATCGCCGCCGTGATGATGGCCGCGATGGTGGGCAATATGCTGATCGGCGCCACCCTGGGCGTGCTGATCCCGCTGCTGCGCGACCGCTTCGGCAAGGACCCCGCCATGGGGTCATCGGTGCTGCTGACCTTCGCCACGGATTCGCTGGGTTTTTTCCTGTTTCTGGGGCTGGCGACCCTGTTCCTGCTGTAATTTTTCTTGTGCAGCAACTCGGTCAGGCCACCACGGCGACGCTGGCTCCCCCAGGCAAGCCGAGGAGCCGCCTCCAATAACACACCACAAGCCCCGCCCCAGGACACCGCCGAGATCCAGCGCAAGAACCCCGTCAAGCCCCTACCGAAGACACCCACAGGGACACCCCGAGCCCGACTGCCCCCCGATAGGAAACGCCGGGAGCCCCTGGCAAAACCCCACCCACGCCACACCACTCATCACGCAGTAGCGCTCGTGAGCGACGACAAGTGCGCCTCGTAGCGTTCGAGTATGTCGTCGATCACCTGCTGCTTGGTCAGGCCCATCAGGTCATAGCCGCCCGACCCGGTCGGGGTCAACACTTCCAACCGATAGTAGACGTCGGTCTCGCGCGACATCCGGCCACTGAACATCGGCACCCGCGCCTCGACGACGGCGACGTGGTATTGAAAGGCGCTGAAGGCATCCATCGACACCCGCAGCAGCGGCTCCTCGACGCCACCGGCGTTGGTCACCACGCTGCGTTCGACCTCATAGCCCTGGTTGCGGAACTCGGCGGCGACCTCGTCCAGGGCCGGCCGCACCGTGCGCCCTAGAAACTGGGCGACCTGGCGCAAGGAAGGGAACATGAGCATCTGCTCAAGCCGTTGCTTCCACGATCGCTCCGGCACCAGACCGCCGATCGGGGCGACAGTCCGCCTGCGCAACACCTGCCCCTCGCGCTCCGCCCGCTCCATCCGCAACGCTTTGTAGAAGGATGCCATGACCAGGTAGGCGATTATCGTCACCGGCAGCGCGAAGATAAGAGTGGCGTACTCCATCGTCGTCACGCCCCCCGCGAGCAGCATCGCCACGGTGAGCACCGCGGTGAGCACGGCCCAGAAGATGCGCAGCCATTTCGGCCCGTCGTGCGACGGATCCGGGATCGAGGCCGAAAAATTCGCCGTCACCATCGCGCCCGAGTTGGCGCTCGTGAGATAGAACAGCAACCCGGAAAACGTCGCCAACCCGATCAGGAACATCGCCCCCGGGAACATTTCCAGCAACGCGTACCAGCCTCGCTCCGGACTCCGGACCGCGAGTTCGGCGAAGGCGGTGTTGCCCTGCAAGACCTGGAACAGCGCCGAATTCCCGAAGAGTGAAACAATGATGAAATCGCACAGCACGGGGGCGGTGATCGCCGCGATGACGAACTCGCGCAGCGTGCGACCGCGCGAGATGCGGGCGAGAAAGACGCCGACGAATGGTCCCCACGCGAGCCAGAATGCCCAGAAGAACAGTGTCCACCCAGCCATCCACTGGGAGCCGCCAGGCTCGTAGGCGAAGGTCTGCAACGTGCGCGCGGGGAACGTGACAATGAACTGGCCGATGTTCTCGACCAGGGCGTTCAAGAGGAAAGCCGTCTGCCCGGTGAGGAGAATGTAGATCATCATCGCCACGGCGCTCCAGAGGTTCAATTCGGAGATCCAACGGATGCCGCGGTCGACACCGGACGTGGTGGCCAGGACAGTCAGGACCACCGCGCCGATGACCAGCGCGATCTGCAGCGCCAGGCCCTGTTCCAGGCCGAAGAGCAACGAAAACCCCACACTCAGCAGGACGACGCCGATGCCCATCGACGTGGCGACGCCGAACACGGTGCCGACCAGGGCGACGAGGCTGATGCCGTCGCCCAACAGGCCACGCGTGCGCTTGCCGAGCAGCGGATAGAGCGCCGCGCGAATCGACAGAGGCATGCTCCACCGGTAGGCGAAATATCCCATCGCCATGCCGAGCAGCGCATACATCGACCAGCCCGCGATGCCATAGTGGAACATGGTCCAGACGACCGCATTCTGCAGGGCGGCGGCCGTGCCGCCCTCGCCGGAGGGCGGATGCAGGTACTGCACGACCGGGCCGGTAACGGAGAAGAACAGCAGGTCGATCCCGACACCGGCGGCAAACAGCATCGCGACCCAAGTCCCCAGCCCGTACTGCGGTCGAGAGTCATCGGGGCCGAGCCGCACACTGCCCTCCTTGGAAAGCGCGACCCAAAGCACGAAGCCGATCACGAGCGTCATGGTAAGCACGTAATACCAGCCGAGGTTTATCGCGATCCAGTCGACGGCGGCTTTCATCTCGATGCGAGCATCGTCGGGAACGAGGATGGCCCATATCGAGAACGCCAGGATCACCACCGACGAGAGCAGCAAGACCCGCCAGTTGACATGCGCCACCGGGAGTTCAAGGATTTCCTGAGGCCCCCTGCTGAGATCGCTGCGCGAAACCGGCCCGTCATCTTCGGCCAAACGCTCGGGGCGGCGCTGCGTGCCGCCGAATCGGCTGCGCTCGAGCTGCGGATTCGGCCTGGGCGCCAACGTGTCCGGATGGGCTCGCGAGCGTGCCTCGTCAGGTGGATCTAGCGGCATAGCTTGACTCCTGCGTCGGGATGCATCCTGTGCAGTCTAGCGGCAAGGAGAGACCAGCGCCAATAGGTCAGGCGACCGCGCCCCCTTCGTCAGGCGGTGCCCTGGGGCGGTGCCGAGCTCTAACGCAAGAAAAAGGCCGGGATCCAATCCCGGCCTTTTGAAGCACTACGCCAATTTACCGTGGCAGTGCTTGTACTTCTTCCCGCTGCCGCATGGACAAGGATCATTGCGCCCCACCCGGGGCACCGCCCCCGCAGGCATGCTGTCGGAAGCACCGGGAGCCTGATCCAGCCCCGGGTCATCCCCGCGCAACGCCGCGTCGTAATCCGCATGGTGATAGCGCACGTTTTCCAGCGCCGGAGAGGCAGGTTCCTCGACCTCCACCTGCTCCGCCGACTGGATCCGCACCGTCATCAGCACGCGGATCGTCTCATTGCGGATCCGGTCCAGCATATCCGAAAACAGCGTGAAAGCCTCGCGCTTGTAGGCCTGCTTCGGGTCCACCTGGGCATAGCCGCGCAGATGAATCCCCTGCCGCAAGTGATCCAGCGACGCCAGGTGCGACCGCCAGTTGCTGTCCAGCGCCTGCAGCAACACAGAGCGCTCGAACGGCCCCCAGCCCTCGGCCCCCACCAGGGCGACCTTTTCATCGTACAGACGCTTGGACTCGGCCAGAACGCGTTCCAGCAGATCATCGTCCGTCAGGTTGGGTTCCTTCTCCAGCATGTCGGCCAGCGGCATCGGCATCGCCCAGTCCGACTCCAGCGTCGTCTGCAGACCCGGGATATCCCACTGCTCTTCCATCGTTTCCTCTGGAACGTAGCGGCGGAAGACGGCCGTGATTTCCGCATCGCGCAGATTGGCGATCGTCTCGGCCACCGAGGCCGATTCCAGCACCTCGTTGCGCTGGCCGTACAGCACCTTGCGCTGATCGTTGGCTACGTCATCGTATTCCAGCAATTGCTTGCGGATGTCGAAGTTGCGGCCCTCGACCTTGCGCTGAGCGGACTCGATCGAACGCGACACCATGCGGGCCTCGATCGGTTCGCCTTCCGGCAGGCGCAGGCGGTCCATGATGGCGCGGACCCGGTCGCCCGCGAAAATGCGCATCAGGGAATCGTCCAGCGACAGATAGAAACGCGACGAGCCCGGGTCCCCCTGGCGGCCGGCCCGGCCGCGCAGCTGATTGTCGATACGGCGCGATTCATGGCGTTCCGTGCCGATGATGCGCAGGCCCCCGGCCGCCTTCACGGCCTCGTTGGCCGGCGCCCATTCGGCGCGGATTGCAGCGACGCGGGCGTCCTTTTCTTCCGGACTCAGATCGGGATCGGCGCGGACCAGGTCCACCTGTTTGTCGACACTGCCGCCCAGCACGATATCGGTCCCGCGGCCGGCCATATTGGTGGCGATCGTGATGTGGCCCGGCTTGCCGGCCTCGGCCACGATCTCGGCCTCGCGAGCGTGCTGCTTGGCGTTCAGCACATCGTGCGGTAGACCGTCCTTTTTCAGGGCATTGGACAGCAGTTCGGAGTTTTCGATGCTGGTGGTGCCCACCAGCACCGGCTGGCCGCGCTTGTGGCAATCGACAATGTCCGCCAGGATCGCCTGGTATTTTTCCGCATCCGTCTTGAAGACCTGGTCGTTCTGGTCTTTGCGGGCCATCGGCCGGTTGGTCGGGATGATGACCGTTTCCAGGCCGTAGATCTCCTGGAACTCATAGGCCTCGGTGTCGGCCGTCCCCGTCATGCCCGCCAGCTTGTCGTACATGCGGAAATAATTCTGGAACGTGATCGAGGCCAGCGTCTGGTTTTCGTTCTGGATGCGCACGCCTTCCTTGGCCTCGACCGCCTGATGCAGACCGTCGGACCAGCGGCGCCCGGCCATCAGGCGGCCGGTGAATTCGTCCACGATCACAACCTCGCCGTCCTGCACCACGTACTGCTGATCGCGGTGGAACAGATTGTGCGCCCGCAGCGCCACCAACAGGTGATGCATCAGGGAAATATGGCGCGGGTCGTACAGGGATTCGCCTTCCGGCAGAATGCCCTGCTGGGACATGATCTGCTCGGCCTTGATCTGCCCGGCCTCGGACAAGTGAACCTGCTGGGCCTTTTCGTCGACCCAGAAATCGCCTTCCGGTTCGGGTTCGTGCGGCTTGGGCTCTTCCGTCATGCGCGTCAGCAGCGGCGGCACCGCGTTCATGCGCACGTAGAGTTCGGTATTGTCTTCCGCCTGGCCGGAAATGATCAAAGGCGTGCGGGCCTCGTCGATCAGGATGGAGTCGACCTCGTCCACAATGGCATAGGACAGGCTGCGCTGGCGGCGGTCTTCCGGACGGAATTCCATATTGTCGCGCAGGTAGTCGAAGCCGTATTCGTTGTTCGTGCCGTAAGTAATGTCGGCCTGGTAGGCGGCGCGCTTTTCCTCGTTTTCCTGCTGCGGCACGACAACCCCCGTCGTCATGCCCAGGAAACCGTACAGGCGCCCCATCCACTCGGCATCGCGCCGGGCCAGGTAATCGTTGACCGTCACCACGTGCACGCCGCGTCCCGGCAACGCATTCAGGTACACCGCCAGGGTGGCCATCAGGGTCTTGCCTTCGCCAGTGCGCATTTCAGCGATCTTGCCGTTATGCAGCGCGATGGCGCCCAGCATCTGCACGTCGAAGTGGCGCATGCCGAAGACCCGCTTGCTGGACTCGCGCACGACGGCAAAGGCCTCCGGCAGCAGGGAATTCAAGGACTTCCCATCGGCAATGCGTTGACGGAATTCGGCGGTCTTGGCCTTCAATTCGTCGTCGGACAGCGCCTGAACGGAGGGCTCGAGCGCATTGATCTGTACGACCTGCTTGCGGTACTGCTTCAGCAGCCGGTCATTACGGCTGCCAATGATTTTTTTGAGCAGAGAAACCATAGTATGTCGTCGCTGCGGGCCGGTCCTGCATCGGGCAGGGCCGGCAACCGGAAGATTGTCAGGCACGGTCACTGAACAGTGACCGCAGGTAAACGATGCAGTTTAACGCAGCTGGGGACCACCCGCTTTGGCCGCGTTGCCGGTCGCCGCCAGGCGCAGGGGCCCGGACGCTTCCAGCGGCTGCCTGCCGGGCTGAATGAACAGCGTCGGGTCCAGCGGGTAGTCGGCCATGCGGATTTCAAAGTGCAGATGCGAGCCCGTCGAGCGGCCGGTGCTGCCGACCCGGGCGATCAGATCGCCCTGACGCACGATGTCGCCCGCTTTGACCAACAGGCTGGACGCATGCGCATAGCGCGTGCGCAAACCGTTGCCGTGGTCGATTTCAACCATCTTGCCGTAACCGCGCTGGGTCCCCGCCCGCACCACCAAGCCGCCGGATGCGGCCCGGATCGGCGCCCCCCGAGGGGCCACGAAATCCAGGCCCTCATGCATGGTGTTGCGGCCACTGACCGGATTGCGCCGCCAGCCGAACGAGGAGCTGAGCGCCGGATAATCGACGGGCGACAAGGTCGGCAGGCTGGCCTGGAAACCGGCCTGCTTCGACAAGGCGGCATCCACCAGGGCGTAGGCGTCTTCCTGATTCGCCAGCCGCTGGCCCAGGGCGTCGATATGCCGCCCCAACTGTTCGGCCGAGCCGACCGACGGCAGCGCCGCGTCCTGCTCGGGAATGTCATCCAGCACCTGCGAAGCATCGGCCTGCGGCAGCCCATCGGCCGTCACGCGGCCGGCCGGCGCCAGTTCCGGGGCGCTGTAGTTCAGACCGGCCGCCGTGGCGATCCGGCTGCGCACCGCTTCCATGGCCAGCACCCGGCCCTGAAGTTCGCCGACTTTTCCGGCCAAGCCGGACAGATTGCCCTGCAAGGTGGCGGATTCCTGCTGCAAGCGGGCATCCAGCGCCTGCCGTTGCCCCGCATCCAGCCCGCGCGTCTGCCAGGACTGCCATTGCGCGCCGCCCCAGGCAGCCAGCGCCAAGGCCAGCACCAGCCCGCCGCCCTTTGCCAGCCGCACGCTAGAATGTCCGGACGGCTTGACCGCCCCTGGTATCCTGATCCATCTTTTCATCCATTCCTTCCTTCATGTCATCGGCCTCGCACCACCGCAGCCGTTCATCCGGGATCCCGGCCCTGAGCTGGCTGAGCCACCACCCCCAGGGGGCGCGTCTGCTGCAGACGGCGCACGAACTGCTGGCCCTGCAGACAGAGCTGGCGCGCATCCTGCCGCCCGCCCTGGGTCGCCGCATCCAGGTGGCCCGTGTAGATGGACACCAGATCACGGTCATGGTTCCCGGCCCGGCGCATGCCGCCCGCCTGCGCCAGCTGACGGACGACACCGCGCACCGGTTGAGAGACGCCGGCTGGCCGGTCGATACGATTGTCGTGCGGATCGACGCCGCCATGGGCCGCGGCGGGACACAAAAGCCCACTCGGGAAACCCAGCCCCTGAATGAACAGGCGCTGCAGTCGTTCGAGGATCTGCAGCAGCAACTGGCCCCCAGCCCCCTGGCCGATGCCATTGCGCGATTGCTGCAGCATCATCGCCGCTGATCCGACAGGGGATCCCTGAGCAAGCCGTCGCGCCATGCGCACCCGCGGATTCAGGCGGTCTGCCGCGTTGCTCGCGCACCTCGCCGCGGGCAAGCGGTTCGGATTTCAGGCGAACTGCCAATCGCGGGTATAGGCCGCCGGCGCGGTTTCCGGCGAATCGTAGCTGACGAGTTCCCAGCAATCCTGCTGGGCAAGCAAGGCCCGTATCAGCTGATTATTCAGGCCATGGCCCGATTTGCAGGCCACATAGCGAGCCACCAGGGGCTTGCCGGCCAGGTACAGATCCCCGATGGCATCGAGGATCTTGTGTTTGACGAATTCGTCGTCATAGCGCAGGCCATCGGCATTGAGCACGCGGTATTCGTCCATGACGATGGCATTGTCCAGGCTGCCGCCCCGGGCCAGGCCCATGGACCGCAGGGCCTCGACTTCGCTGGCGAAGCCGAAGGTGCGCGCCCGGGCGATGGTCTTGACGTAGGAATCGCGGGCGAAATCGACCTCGGCCCGATTGGCCGTGGAATCGATGGCCGGATGGCGGAAATCGATGGCGAACGACAGCGCGAAGCCATCGTAGGGTTCCAGCCGCGCCCATTTGGCGGCAGGGCCTTCGCCCTCGCGGACTTCGACAGTTTTCAGCACCCGGATGAAGTGTTTGGCGGCCGGCTGTTCCTGCAGGCCGGCGCTGCGCAGCAGATAGACGAAGGTGCCGGCGCTGCCATCCATGATGGGGACTTCCTCGGCATCCAGGTCGATGTGCAGGTTGTCGACCCCCAGCCCGGCCAGGGCGGACATCAGGTGTTCAACGGTGGACACGCGCACCGATCCTTGCTGCAGCACCGAGGCCATGCGCGTGTCGCCCACGGCATCGGCGCGAGCGGGCAGATCGACGATTTCGGGGAGATCGACGCGATGAAACACGATCCCGGTATTGGGCTCGGCGGGGCGCAGCGTGATCTCTACACGGCGGCCGGAATGCAGGCCAACGCCTTTGGTGGAGATCGCTTGTTTGAGGGTGCGCTGTAAGAGCATGAGATTTCGTGGTCGACGGCAGCTGCCCTGCGGCCGGGAACCCGGCAGACACGGCTAATCCTGCCATTGTAACGGCTCTACGGGTTTTCCACGACTTTAATTGTGCAAACGACTGTATGCGGACGAAGCCGACATGCGAAGGCGCACCCGCCCCCAGGGGAAGGGGCGAATGCGCCAGGCGCCGCGACCGGCGTGACAGCAGCCGCGATGTGAGGTAATGCGGACTACGCGGTCAGTCGGCCTGTTTACGCAGGAAAGCCGGAATGTCGAAATGATCCATGCCGGCGCCTTCCAGCGCTCGCACCTGGGCCGATGCGTTGGAACGCGGATTGCGGATGACCGAGGGCACGTCCGTCCCCGAAAAATCATGACCCATGTGGATCGGCTGATTATCGGTGCCGGTGCGCTGCGCCTCGACCGGGTGCGGAACCAGGGTCGGCTTGGAAGCCGTCACGGAAGCCCCCAGACCGGTGGCCACTACGGTCACACGCAGGTTTTCGCCCATGGCATCATCATAGGCCGTGCCGAAGATCACAGTGGCATCTTCCGAGGCGTAGCTGCGGATGGTGTCCATGATTTCGCGGGTTTCGCGCATTTTCAGCGAACGGCTGGCCGTGATGTTCACCAGGATGCCCCGAGCGCCATGCAGATCGACGCCTTCGAGCAAGGGGCAGGCGATGGCCTGTTCGGCTGCGATCCGCGCGCGATCGGCGCCGCCCGCCATGGACGTGCCCATCATGGCCTGCCCCTGTTCGCCCATGATCGTCTTGACGTCCTCGAAGTCGACGTTGACATTGCCTTCGACGTTGATGATCTCGGCGATCCCGGCGCAGGCATTGTGCAGCACGTCGTCGGCCGCCTGGAAGCAATCTTCCTGGGTGGCGTCCTCGTCCATCAGCTCATACAGGTTTTCGTTCAGCACCACGACCAGGGAATGCACGTGCCGGGACAGTTCGCGGATCCCTTCCTCGGCCAGGCGCATGCGCTTGTTGCCTTCGAACACGAACGGCTTGGTCACGACGCCCACCGTCAGGATGCCCAGTTCCTTGGCGACTTCCGCCACCACCGGACCCGCGCCCGTGCCGGTGCCGCCCCCCATGCCCGCGGTGATGAACACCATATGCGCACCGCTCAACGCCGTGCGGATCTCCTCGCGGGCCGTCTCGGCGGCCGCGCGCCCCTGGTCGGGCTTGGCGCCCGCGCCCAGGCCGCTGCGGCCCAGGCGGATCTGCACCGGGGCCTCGCTGGCCAACAGTGCCTGGGAATCCGTGTTGGCGCAGATGAACTCCACGCCCTGGACCCCTGAATGGATCATATGGGCCACGGCATTGCCGCCCGCCCCGCCGACGCCGACCACCTTGATCACCGTCCCGTTTCTGCTGGTATCCAGCATTTCAAAATTCATCATGGTTGACTCCCTCACATACGGAAAAACAGAACAATCCCCTGATGATCCATGGCTGCCCGCCTGACGGCGGGTCAGTTCATGAACCACTCCTTCATGCGCGTCAGAATGGACTTGACTGCCCCCTTCTGTTGCGCCACTTTGCGACCGCGCGCCCGCTGCATGCGGGCCTCGGTCAGCAAACCCATCACCGTCGCGAAGCGCGGATTGCGCATCACGTCGGCCAGACTGCCTTCATACATGGGCACGGCCACCCGCACCGGCTTGAGGAACACGTCCTCGGCCAGCTCGACCATGCCCGGCATGAGCGCCGTCCCGCCGGTCAGCACGACCCCGGACGACAGCAGTTCCTCATAACCGGACTCGCGCACCACCTGCTGCACGAATCCGAACAATTCCTCCATGCGCGGCTCGATCACCGCCCCCAGGGCCTGGCGCTTGACGCTGCGATTGGGGCGATCCCCCAGGCCCGGCACTTCGATCATTTCCTCGGCATCGACCAGGATCTGCTTGGCCACGCCGTAGCGCAGCTTGATCTCCTCGGCATCCGGCGTGGGCGTGCGCAGCATGGCCGCGATGTCGCTGGTGACCTGGTCGCCGGCGATGGGAATGACCGAGGTATGGCGGATCGCGCCGCCGGTGTAGATGGCGATGTCGCTGGTGCCCCCGCCGATGTCCACCAGCACCACGCCCAGTTCCTTTTCGTCGGCCGTCAGGCACGACAGGCTGGAGGCCAGCGGCTGCAGGATCAAGTCCTGCACTTCCAGGCCGCAGCGGCGCACGCACTTGACGATGTTCTGGGCGGCGCTGACGGCCCCCGTGACGATGTGCACGCGCACTTCCAGGCGCATGCCGCTCATGCCGATGGGCTCGCGGATGTCTTCCTGGGCGTCCACGATGAATTCCTGGGTCAGCACATGCAGCACCTGCTGGTCCGTGGGAATGTTGACGGCCTTGGCCGTCTCGATCACGCGGGCCACGTCGGTCGCGGTGACTTCCTTGTCCTTGACCGCGACCATGCCGCTGGAATTGAAGCTGGTGATGTGGCTGCCGGCGATGCCGGTATAGACCTCGCGGATCTTGCAGTCGGCCATCAATTCGGCTTCCTCCAGCGCCCGCTGGATGGAATTGACGGTGGACTCGATGTTGACGACGACGCCCTTGCGCATCCCTTCGGACTCGTGCTGGCCCAGGCCCAGCACTTCGAAGCCGCCGTCGGGCAAAATCTCGGCCACGACGGCCACCACTTTGCTGGTGCCGATATCGAGTGCAACGATCAGGTCTTTGATGTCACGGGTCATGGTTTGGGCGATCGTGAAGAAGCAGAGGTTTCAGGGGCCAGCGTGATGGCGAATCCGTTCGGATAGCGCAAATCGGCACTGGCGATCATTCGGTTGCCCAGGCGCTGGGACAGGGCCGGCCATGCCTGGACAAAACGTTCAATGCGGGCGGCAAAGGGCAATGCCCCGGAACGGCCATGCGGGTCGGCCACGTCGGCGGCCGGATCGCGGCCCAGCGTCAGCCGCACGCCGTCGGACAGGGACACTTCCCAGGCATAGCGCGGCGACAACGTGGCCTCGCGCACGCTCAGGCCCAAAGGCGCGAACCAGCGGGCGATTTCGGCGTAGCGTTGCACGACCAGGCGTTCGGAATTGCCGGGCCCGTTCAATTGCGGCAAATGCAGGTCGTCCGGCAATTCGCCGGGGTTGGCGGTAAAGGCCTCGCCCCAGGTATTGATCATCTGGTTTTCGTTCCAGAGCGCCAGGGGCTGCTGTTCCTCGATGCGCACCAGCAAGGTGGACGGCCAGACACGCCGGATCGCCGCATGCCGCACCCAGGGCACGGTCTCGATGCGGCGGCGCACCTGATCCAGGTTCAACAGGAAGAAATTGCCCCGCACCTGACCCGCCAGCGCCGTCTGCAGACTGGTGGGGCTGACGTATTGCAGATTGGCGCCGGCCATCGGAGCCAGCTGGATCTGCTGGATCGAGAAATAGGGACGCCGGACCACCCAGGTCAGGGCGCCCGCGACCATGGCCAATACCGCCAGCAAAGCCAGCAGATTGGCGATCAGATTGGTCAGACGGGCGTCCGCGAACACATGGGGCTCCTAGTGGCCGGCGGGGCGGCGCACTTTGCAGCGCGCCGTCGCCAGAATCTCGATGCACAACCGGGCGTAGCTCATGCCCAGGGCCTTGGCCCCCATCGGCACCAGCGAATGGCTGGTCATGCCGGGGGACGTATTCATTTCCAGCAGCCAGGGCCGGTCCTGCGCATCCAGCATCAGATCCGCCCGGCCCCAGCCCTCGCAACCGAGCGCGCGATAGGCCCGCACCGACAGATCCTGGATCTCCCGGCTCAAGGCCTCGGGCAAATCGGCGGGGCAGACGTACCGCGTGTCGTTGGACACGTATTTGTGCTCGTAGTCGTAATTGCCCTGGGGAGCGATGATCTCGATGATCGGCAAGGCCCTGGCGTCGTCGCCGCGGCCCAGCACCGGCACGGTCAGTTCGCGCCCCTGGATGAATTGTTCGGCCAGCACCTGTTCGTCATGCTGGCAGGCCAGCGCCAAGGCCTCTGGCAGCTGGTCGGCCGACTGCACGCGGGTCACGCCCAGCGTGGACCCTTCATGCGGCGGCTTGACGATCAGCGGCAAGCCCAATTCCCCGGCCAGCGCCGCCGGATCGGCCTGGCAATCCAGCACGGCGAACCGCGGCGTCGGCAGACCGTGCTGCAGCCACAGGCGTTTGGTGGCGATCTTGTCCATCGCCAGGCTGGATGCCAGCAGCCCGCTGCCCGTATAGGGGATGCCCAGCAACTCCAGCGCTCCCTGGATGGTGCCGTCTTCGCCGAAACGGCCATGCAGGGCGATGAAGACCCGGTCGAAACCGGCGGCAGCCAGTTCGGCCATGCTCTGGCGCCCGGTATCGAAGAGATGGGCGTCCACCCCGGACTCGCGCAGGGCCGCGCACACGCCCGCCCCCGACATCAGAGAGACTTCCCTTTCAGCGGACAGCCCGCCATACAGCACGCCCACCCGGCCGAAGGTCTGGTTCATAGCGGGCTCCCCAATTGCGCGGGGACCCGGCTGATGGACCCGGCCCCCATGATGATCACCACATCGCCGTCACGGGCGAAATCCTGGATGGCGCCGGCCATGTCGGCCACCTGCTCGACGAAGACCGGCTCGACCTTGCCCGCCACGCGCAACCCCCGGGCCAGCGCCCGGCCGTCGGCGGCGATCAGCGGCGCCTCGCCGGCCGGATAGACTTCGGTCAGCAGGACCGCGTCCGCCGAGCTGAGGACGCGCACGAAATCCTCGAAGCAGTCGCGTGTCCGCGTATAGCGGTGCGGCTGGAATGCCAGCACTACCCGGCGGTCCGGCCAGGCGCCCCGGGCGGCGGCCAGGGTGGCGGCCATCTCCACCGGATGGTGGCCGTAGTCGTCGACGACGGCATACGTGCCGCCGCCACTGCGCTCCGACACAGGAAAATTGCCGATCTGCGTGAAGCGCCGCCCCACCCCCCGGAACTGCGCCAGGGATTCGACGATGGCGTCGTCGGGCACGCCCAGCTCGGTCGCCACGGCGATCGTCGCCAGGGCATTGAGCACATTGTGGCGGCCCGGCAGGTTCAGGCGCACCGCCAGCGGCGGCAAGGCGCCCTGCAGGCTCTGGCGCTCCACGGTGAACGCCATCGTGGCGCCCTCGGCGCGCAAGTCATGCGCCCGCACCTGGGCCGGCATATCGATGCCGTAGGTGGTGATGGGGCGCGACACGAAGGGGATGATCTCGCGCACATTGGAGTCATCCAGGCACAGCACCGCGCTGCCGTAGAACGGCAGACGCTGGGTGAACTCGACGAAGGCGCTTTTCAGGCGCGCCACGTCATGACCATAGGTATCCATATGGTCAAGATCGATGTTGGTGACGATGGCCATCACCGGCAACAGATTCAGAAAGGACGCATCGGATTCATCGGCCTCGACGACGATGTATTCTCCCTGGCCCAGCCGGGCGTTGGCGTCGGCGGCGTTCAGCCGCCCGCCGATCACGAAGGTCGGATCCAGGCCGCCGGCCGCCAGCACGCTGGCGACCAGGCTGGTGGTGGTGGTCTTGCCATGCGTGCCGGCCACGGCGATGCCGCGCTTCAGGCGCATCAATTCGGCCAGCATCAAGGCGCGGGGCACCACGGGAATATGCGCGGCGCGGGCGGCCAGGACTTCCGGATTGTCGGCATGAATGGCGGTGGACGTGACGATGGCCCCGGCCCCCTGGATATGTTCGGCCGCATGGCCGATGGCGACCCGCGCGCCCAAAGCGGCCAGGCGTCGGGTGACGGCGGTTTCCTGCACGTCGGACCCGCTGATGGCATACCCCAGATTCAGCAGGACCTCGGCGATGCCGCTCATCCCGGCGCCCCCGATACCGACGAAGTGAAGGTTGCGTATCCGGTGTTTCATGCCGATTCCTCTTTGGTATGGACGCAGGCTTCGGCAATCAGCTGCGTAGCGTTCAAGCTTGCATGTTCGTGGGCGTGGACAGCCACGGCGGCCAGTTCCGGGCGCTCGCAGGCCGACAGCCAGTCGGCCAGGCGGCCCGCGTCCAGATCGGCCTGCGGCATCAGCCAGCCGCCGCCACATTCGGACAGATAACGGGCGTTGGCCGTCTGGTGGTCGTCGATGGCATGAGGCAACGGAATGAAGACCGCGGCCACCCCGACGGCCGCGACTTCGGCCACCGTCATGGCGCCCGCGCGGCAGATCACCAGATCGGTCTCGGCCAGGGCCTGCGCCATGTCCTGGATGAAGGCGGACACCTGCGCCTGCAGCCCCAGACGGTCATAGTGCTGGCGCACGGCATCCGCGTGGCGTTCGCCGGCCTGATGGTGGACCTGCGGACGGCGGTCGGCCGGCATCCGCGCCAGGGCCTCGGGCACCAGTTCATTGATGCGAGCCGCGCCCAGGCTGCCGCCCAGCACCAGCAGGCGCAGCGGTCCCTGGCGAACCGCGTAGCGCTGGGCCGCCGGCTCGACCGCCAGCAAATCCCCGCGCACCGGATTGCCTACCATCAAGGCCGTCGGCAAGGCGCCCGGAAAGCCGGTCAGCACCCGGGCCGCCAGGCGCGCCAGCAGCCGGTTGGCGGACCCCGCCACCGCATTCTGCTCATGAATCACCAGGGGGATTCCGCCGAGGCGGGCCATCAGCCCGCCGGGCACGGCGGCATACCCGCCCATGCCCAGCACCACGTCCGGACGACGCTGGCGCAACAGCCGGCGGGCCTGCAGGCAGGCGGCCGCCAGCGTGAACGGCAATTTCAACAAGGCAAGCGGGCCTTTGCCGCGCACCCCGCCAAAACGCAGGGGCAGCAATTCAATGTCCTGCGCGGGGACCAGGCGCCCTTCCATGCGGTCCGGGTTGCCCAGCCACAGCACCTGCCACCCCAGGGCCTGCAGCGCCTTGGCCACGGCCAGCCCCGGCATGATGTGCCCGCCCGTGCCGCCCGCCATGATGAGGATCACAGGCTGTGTCATCGCCGCTTCCCCCGCATCATGCAGCGCGTCTCGTAATCCACGCGCAGCAGCAAGGCGATCGCCACCAGATTCAGCACGATGCCCGAGCCGCCGTAGCTGACCAGCGGCAGGGTCAGGCCCTTGGTCGGCAGCAGCCCCAGGCACACGCCGACGTTGATGAAGGCCTGCACGCCCATCCACAAAGCGACCCCCTGGGCGGCCAGGCCGTCGAACACACGGTCCAGCACCATGGCCTTGCGGGCGATTTCAAACCCGCGCAAGACAATGAAGACGAAGACTGCCACCAGGCACATCACCCCGACGAAACCCAGTTCCTCGCCGATCACGGCCACGATGAAGTCGGTATGGGCCTCGGGCAGGTAGTGCAGCTTCTCGATGCTGGCGCCCAGGCCCACGCCGAACCATTCGCCGCGCCCCAGGGCGATCAGGGAATGGGACAGCTGATAGGCGCTGCCATAGGCGTTGTCCGGGTTCCAGGGATCCAGATAGACGAACAGGCGTTCCCTGCGCCACGGCGACAGCCAGATCAGCAGCAGGAAACACGACATCACCGCCGTCAGCAGGGTGGTGAACAATTTAAGATTGATGCCGCCGATGAACAGCACCCCGACGGCGATCGCGCCGATGACGATGAAGGCCCCCAGATCAGGTTCCATCAGCAGCAGCAGGCCGAGCAGCGCCAGGGCCATCGCCATGGGCAGGAAGCCGCGCAGGAACCCCTGCAGGTGCGCCTGCTTGCGCACCACGTAATCCGCGGCATAGAGAATCACGGCGAATTTCATCAATTCCGAAGGCTGGAAATTCAGCGGCCCCAGCGGCAGCCAGCGGCGCGCGCCGTTGACCTCGCGCCCGATGCCGGGCACCAGCACCACCAGCAGCATCAGCAGCGCCAGGGCGAACAGCGGCAGCGCCAGTTTCTGCCAGACCCTCATCGGCACGCTGGCCGTGAACAGGGCGGCCAGCAGGCCGACGAGAATGAAGACCGCGTGGCGCCCGACGAAATAAAAGCGGCCATAGCTTTCGTAGCGCGGCCCGTCCGCCAGCGCGATCGACGCGGAATACACCATCAGCAGGCCGAACAGCACCAGGGCGCTGATCGCGACGATCAGGCTGACGTCCACCGTCGGCATGGTCGTGCGTCCCGGCCGCACGGCATTCAGGCTGGCGCTGAGATCCGCGATCACGCTCATGCGACCTCCCCCCGATCCGACGCCAGATCGCGCACGGCCTCGACGAAGCACGCGCTGCGGTGGACGTAATTACGGAACATGTCCATGCTGGCGCACGCCGGCGACAACAGCACGGCATCGCCCGGCAGGGCCTGTTCCAGGCCTTCGCGCACGGCCTGCTCCAGCGTCTCGCAAGCCACCAGCGGCACGTCGCACCCGGCCAGGGCCTGGCCGATGAGAGGGCCGTCCTGGCCGATCAGCATCACGGCCCTCGCATGGGCGCGCACCGCCCCCGCCAGGGGAGAGAAGTCCTGGCCCTTGCCCAGCCCGCCGGCGATCAGCACCACCGGGCGCCCCAGGCCCTGCAGGGCGGCCAGGGTGGCGCCCACGTTGGTGCCCTTGCTATCGTCGATGAAATCGATCCCGGCAATGGTCTGGATGAATTCGGTGCGATGCGCCTCGCCGCGATAGTCGCGCAAGGCATGCAGCATGCGGGCCCAGTCCAGCCCGATGGCGGCGCCCAGAGCCAGGGCTGCCAAAGCATTGAGCGCATTGTGCCGGCCCCGGATCTGCAGGGCGTCGGCGGGCATCAGCGCCTGCGCCGCAGCCTGAGGCCGGGCCGGCGTTTCAGCCGCTTGCCGCGTCTTGCGGCGCGGCGCGGCGGGATCCGTCTCGGCGGCCGGCGCCGACGCCAGCCAGGCGAGGTCATGCTGAATCAACAGCCCCAGATCGCCCGCCAGCGCAGGCGCATCCGCGCCGAAGCTGCGCACGTCTGGGGCGGCCAGATCCTGGACCATCGCGCGCACCCGCGCATCGGCGCGATTCACGACGCGCACCTTCGCCATGTCCAGCAGCCGCGCCTTGGCGGCGGCATAGGCCTGCATGGTGCCGTGCCAGTCCAGATGATCCTGGGTGACGTTCAGCACCACGGCGGCATCGGCCATCAGTGAACGGGTGGCTTCCAATTGGAAGCTGGACAGTTCCAGCACCCAGACGTCCGGCAGATCGTCGTTTTGCAAGGCCTCCAGCAGGCTGCCCAGGGCGGCCGGACTGATGTTGCCCGCAGCCCGCGCCCGCATTCCGCAGCCCTGCGCCAGATGGCGCGTCAGCGATGTGACGGTGGTCTTGCCGTTCGTCCCGGTGACGGCCAGCACGGCAGGCGTGTAACCCTGCGGCCGCAGGTCCGCCAGCGCCCGGGCGAAGAGCTCGATCTCCCCCAGGACATCGATGTCGCGCGCGCGGGCGGCGGCCAGCAAGCTGGCGACCGGTTCGTCACGCGGATTCAACCCCGGGCTGAGCACCAGCGTTCCCACGCCATCCAGGGCGGCGGCATCCAGAGCCTGCGGCCCCAGATGCAGATCGGCGACAATCCCCGCATCCCGCAGGGCGGCCAGCCCGCCGGGCTCGGCGCGCGTATCCAGCACGCGCAACGATGCACCCTGGGCGGCGCACCAGCGGGCGGCGGCGACGCCGGTTTCCCCCAACCCCAGGATCAGGGTCAGGCCGTCGCGGCGCAGAGAGGGGAATTGGTAGGCGGCGCTCATCGCAGCTTCAGGCTCGACAGCCCGATCAGGACCAGCATCATGGTGATGATCCAGAAACGGACCACCACCTGGGTTTCCTTCCAGCCGCTGACCTCGAAATGATGGTGCAGCGGCGCCATGCGAAAGATTCTCCGTCCTTCGCCGTATCGTTTCTTGGTGTATTTGAACCAACTGACCTGTAGCATCACCGACAGGGTTTCCACCACGAACACGCCCCCCATGATGAAGAGCACGATTTCCTGGCGCACGATCACCGCGATGGTGCCCAAGGCGCCGCCCAGCGCGAGGGCGCCGACGTCGCCCATGAACACCTGGGCGGGGTACGTGTTGAACCACAGGAACGCCAGCCCGGCCCCCGCGATGGCGGCGCACAGCACCATCAGTTCGGAGGCGCCGGGAATGTAGGGGAACAACAGATATTTGGAATAGTCCACGCGGCCGACGACGTAGGCGAAAATCCCCAGCGCCGAACCGATCATCACCGTCGGCATGATGGCCAGGCCGTCCAGACCGTCGGTCAGGTTGACGGCATTGCTGGTGCCCACGATCACCAGCCAGGTCAGGGCCACGAAGCCGAACACCCCCAAGGGATAGCTGACGGACTTGAAGAACGGCACGATCAGGTCGGCCCGCGCCGGCAGGGGCATCGAAAAGCCGCTGAGCACCCAATCGCGGAACAGCGGCCACAGGTCGGTGTTGGCCGGCACCGCGACGGCGAAACTGAGATAGACGGCCGCCACCGCGCCGATCAGCGCCTGCCAGAAGAATTTCTGGCGGGCAGGCATGCCTTCCGGGTCGTGGTGCACGACCTTGCGATAGTCATCGGCCCAGCCGATCCAGCCGAAGCCGAACGTCACCAGCAGCACCACCCAGACGAAGCGGTTGGTCCAGTCGGCCCACAACAGGGTGCTGATGCCGATGCCGATCAGGATCAAGGCCCCGCCCATGGTGGGCGTGCCGTTTTTCTGCAGGTGGGTCTGCGGCCCGTAGCTGCGCACCGCCTGGCCGATCTTCAGGGCCGTCAAACGGCGAATCAGCCAGGGACCGGCCAGCAGGCCGATGGCCAAGGCGGTCGCGGAGGCCAGCAAGGCCCGGAACGTAATGTATTCGACCACGCCGAAGGCGCGGAAGTGGTGATCGGCCAGCCAGCGCGCCAGTTCAAGCAGCATGATGGCCCTCCTCGGCGGCGCCGTTGGCATGCAGGGACTGCACCACGCGCTCCATGCGCATGCTGCGCGAGCCCTTGACCAGAATGTGCGCTGGCCGGGCGGCCAGCAGCACGGGCAGCAGGGCATCGAGCGTGTCGAAGGCTTGAGCCCCGTCGCCGAAGGCCCGGACCGCTTCGCGGCAGGCCGTTCCCAACGTCAGCAGCACGTGCACCCCGCACTGCCGGGCATAAGCCCCGACTTCGGCATGCATGGCCGGCCCCTGATCGCCGACCTCGGCCATGTCGCCCAGCACCAGAATGCGCCGGCCATCCAGGCCCGCCAGCACATCGATGGCCGCCCGCACGGAATCGGGATTGGCGTTGTAGGTATCGTCGATGAGCTGGAAGCCGTCGGCCAGCGCCTCCGGCCGCATCCGGCCGCCCACCGGCGCAAAGGCCGTCAGCCCTGCCACGATGGCCGTCAGCGGGGCTCCCGCCGCGCTGGCGCAACTGGCCGCGGCCAGGGCATTGCGCAGATTGTGCCGCCCCGGAGCATGCAAGGTGACGGCGGCTGCATCGCGGCCCACGTGCAGGCGGAATTCGGTGCGGTCGGTCCCCGCGCGGATCTGCGCGGCATGGACAGTCGCGGTCTCGGCGAAGCCGAAACGCCGCACGGACCGATCGCCGGCCAGTTCCTGCCACAAACCGCCATAGGCCTCGTCCGCCGGGAAGACAGCCACGCCGTCGGGGGGCAAGGCCTGCAACACCGCGCCGTTCTCGCGCGCCACCGCGTCGACGGAACTCATGAATTCCTGGTGCTCGCGCTGGGCATTGTTGACCAGCGCCACCGTGGGTTGGGCAATGGCCGCCAGCACGGAGATTTCGCCGGGATGATTCATCCCCAGTTCCAGGACAGCGGCGCGATGATGGCTGCGCAAGCGCAGGACCGTCAACGGCAGGCCGATGTCATTGTTGAAATTGCCCCGTGTCGCCAGACGCCCTTCCTCCCCCCACCAGGCGGCCAGGATGGCGCTGATCATTTCCTTGGTGGTGGTCTTGCCGTTGCTGCCGGTCACGGCGATCACCGGCAGATCGAACAGCCCGCGCCACACAGTGGCGATGCGGATCAAGGCCTGATGGGTGTCGCCCAGCACGATCTGCGGCAGCGCGGATTGAGGCACGGCTTGCGCCACGATAGCGGCGCGCGCGCCCGCCTGCGCGGCGGCATCCAGATAATCGTGGCCGTCGAACTGTTCCCCCCGCAGGGCCAGGAACAAAGCGCCGGCCGGCAGGCTGCGCGTATCCGTGGACAGCGCGGCGCCCTGTTGCCAGCTCAATGCGAAACGGGCCCATTCCCGATCGTCGAAGGCGCTGCGCGCGTGCTGGACTTCCTGATAGGTTTCATGCCCCTTGCCGGCCAGCAGCACGACGTCGCGCTCGCCCGCCCGCCAGATGGTGTCCAGAATGGCCTTGGCCCGGTCCGCCTGCACGGTCGGGCGGACCGGCATGCCCGCCACGATGGCCTCGATGATGGCATCGGGCGCTTCCGTGCGCGGATTGTCCGTCGTCACCACGACCGCATCCGCCAACCGCGCGGCCGCCGCGCCCATCAAAGGACGCTTGCCGACATCGCGATCGCCGCCGCAGCCGAACACGCACAGCAGCCGCCCGCCGCGTTCCTGCGCCACCGGACGCAAGGCCAGCAGCACGCGCTCCAGCGCATCGGGCGTATGCGCGTAATCCACCACCACCAGCGGCTGCGGCCGGGCGGCGCTGGCGCCGCTCATGGCCGAAACCACCTGCAGTCGTCCCGGCACGGGATGCAGCACCGCCAGCGACCGGGCAATACGGCTCAGGCCCCAGCCCAGCTCGCGCAGAACCCCCGCCACCAGCAGCAGATTGGAAATATTGTGCTCGCCCACCAGGTGGGTCAGAATCTGAGCGCGCCCGTCGGGCGTCACCAGATTGAAGACCAGGCCATCGGCGCCATGCTGGATGTCCTCGGCCCGGAAAGCCGCCGGCTGGCCGCCTTGCAGGCTGTAGCCTACCCGGTGCCCGGACGGCGCCGCGCCGGCCAGCAGTTCCATGCCGGCGGCATCGTCGGCATTGATGACGGCGCTGCGCAGGCCGGCCCGCGAGAACAGGGCGAACTTGGCCTGTTTGTAGCGTTCGACGGTGCCGTGATAATCCAGATGATCGCGTGTCAGGTTGGTGAATCCGGCCACCTGGATGCGCACCCCATCCAGGCGCCCCTGCTCGATGCCGATGGACGAGGCCTCGATCGCGGCCGCCTGCCCGCCCGCACGCACGATGGCAGCCAGGCTGCGGTGCAGGGTCAGCACATCGGGCGTCGTCAGCACGCCGCCCAGATTGCGGCCGTCGGCCAGCGTCACCCCCAGGGTGCCCACCGTGCCGCAGGGCATGTCTTCGGCATTCAGGGCGTCGGCCAGCCAGCGCGTGGTCGAGGTCTTGCCATTGGTGCCCGTGACCGCGATCACGGCCAGGGCGTCGGACGGCCGTCCGTACCAGAGATGGGCGATTTCACCCAGCAGGGCGTTCAGGCCGTCCACGGCCAGGACCGGAATCTGTCCGGGCAGCGCCTGCGAACCGCCGGCGCTGCAGACGATCGCCGCCGCGCCAGCCGCCACCGCCTGATCCATGTAGGCGCGGCCATCGGTGGCGATCCCGGGACAGGCAAAAAACACATCGCCCGGGCGAACCTGCCGGGAATCCAGGCACAGATCCGCCTGGCGCTCGACCCGCTCGTCCAGCCAGGTCAGAATGTCTATCGTATTCATCGTGTGCGCCCCCCCTGATCCGCCACAGCCACCAGGGAATCCACCGGAGCATCGGGCCGTACCCCAAGACGGCGCAGGGTACTGGAAACAATATCGGAAAATACGGGTGCGGCCACGGCGCCGCCATAATACCCCCCCGCGCTCGGTTCATCGATCGACACGGCCACCACGACGCGGGGATCGGACACGGGAGCCAATCCCACGAAAGACCCCCGATATTTGGTCTTGCTGTACTGCCCGTTGACGATCTTGCGGGCCGTCCCGCTCTTGCCCGCCACCCGGTAGCCCTGCACCTGGGCACGGCGGGCCCCGTCCGGCCCGGCGGCGGCTTCCAGCATGCCGCGCATCAGTTGCGTCACCTGGGGGGAATACACCTGGACGCTGGTGGGCTGCCCCTCGCGCCGCAGGAGCGACAGGGACACCATGTCGCCATTGCGCGCAAAGGCCGTGTAGGCATGCGCCACCTGGATCAGCGACACCGACAGGCCATAGCCATAAGCCATGGTGGCGCGCTCGATGGGGCGCCACCGCTGCCAGGGGCGCAGACGTCCCGATGCCATGCCCGGAAAATTCGTCTGCGGCACACGGCCGAAGCCCAATTCGGAAAACTTCGTCCACATGTCCCGCGAGTCGAGCAATTCCGAAATCATCGTCATGCCCACATTGCTGGAATGCTGGATGATGCCGCCCACGTTCAACACCCCGTAATGCCCGACATCGGAAATCAAGGCGCCCTGATAGCGGTAGCGGCCATTGCCAGTGTCAAAGCGCGTGCTCGTGGTGATCTTGCCTTCGTCCAGCGCCAACGCCGCGGTGAACGGCTTCATGATCGACCCGGGCTCGAAGGTATCGGTCATGACCCGGTTGCGCAGGGCCTGCCCGGTGCGCTGCAGCGTATCGTTGGGGTCATAGGACGGCAGATTGACCATGGCCAGGATTTCACCTGTGCGGGCATCCAGGACGATGGCCGCGCCGGCGCGCGCCTTGTGCTGTTCCAGGGCGGCCTTCAGGGCGGTATACGTGTCGAACTGGATACCGGCGTCGATGGACAACTGCAGATTCTGCCCGTCGACCGGAGGCACCACGGCCTGGACGTCTTCCACGACCCGCCCCAACCGGTCCTTGATGACGCGCCGCGACCCCGGCTGACCGGACAAGCGATCATTGAAGGCCAATTCGATGCCTTCGATGCCCCGGTCTTCGATATTGGTGAAGCCCACGACATGCGCCATGACCTCGCCTTCCGGATAATAGCGGCGCGTTTCGGGCAACTGCTGCACACCGGGAATCTTCAGGCGGCGAATCTGGTCGGCCACATCCAGCGCCACCTGGCGCTGCAGGTAGACGAAATTCTTGTCCTCGTCGCGAGTGCGCTGGCGGATGTCGTCCGCCTTCATACCCAGCAAATTGGCCAGCGCGCCGACCTGTTCGTCCGAGGCCTTGTGGAAATCTTCCGGAATCACCCAGATGGCCCGGGCCGGCACGCTGGATGCCAGCACTACCGATCCGTTCCGGTCGAAGATCTTGCCCCGCGACGCCGGCAGCACCAACGTGCGCTCGTAGCGGCGTTCGCCCTGGCGCTGCAGGAATTCGTTGGACAGGATCTGCAGATTCAACGCCTTGGCCGCCAGCGCGACGAAGCCGAGCATCAGCACGATCACGACCAGGCGCGCGCGCCAGAAGGCCGGGCGCGTGGACAGGACGGGGCTTTCATGGAAGCCGAACCGCTTCATGGCCGCCCCCCCGCCGGTGTCCGCCCCGCCGCCGGTTCCTGCAGATAGATCGTGCGATCCGGCGTCACGGGGACCAGGTGCAGTTCGGTGCGGGCCAAGGAATCGATGCGGGCATTACGCGCCAGCTCGGCCCGCTCCAGCTGCAGGCGGCGCCACTCCGTATCCAGCTCGTGGGCTTGCGACTTCAGGCGTTCCGAGGCCACGAACAATTCGCGGGTCTGGAAGCGCACCGTCACCAGGGAGATGGCGGACGCCATCAGCAGCAAGGCCAGAACCAGCGTGATCCGGATCATCGGGATGGCCTCCCGCCGCGCCGGGCCGGCGCTTGTCCGGGCAGGCGCACCAGGGCGGCGGCCTGCGTCGGCGACAAGGGCTCATCGGTGCGCTGCGCCACCCGCAACACGGCCGAGCGCGAACGCACGTTGTCCCGCACTTCGGCGTCGTCAGCCTGGACGCGACCGAGCAACGTCACCCAGGGCCGGGGCATGTCTTTTTCGGGAATGGGCAGTCGGGCCTGCGCCTGGCCCGGCCTGGCGGCGGCCGCCAGGCATTGCTTGACCATGCGGTCTTCCAGGGAATGGAAGCTGATCACCACCAGCCGCCCCCCGGGCCGCAGATGGCTCAAAGCGGCCGGGAGGGTGTGCGCGAGCTGCGCAAGTTCCGCATTGATGTGAATCCGTATAGCTTGAAAGGTCCTTGTGGCCGGGTGTTGACCCTTTTCGCGCGTACGGACGACACCGGCGACGAGCTGGGCCAATTCGCCCGTGGTGCGCAACGGCCGGGATTGGCGGCCCGCAACAATCGCCTTTGCAATCTGGAAAGCAAACCGTTCTTCGCCATAATGTGCGATGACCTCCTTGATCTGTTCCTGGTCGGCTTCGGCCAGCCAGTCGGCGGCCGTCTGCCCCCGCGTCGTGTCCATGCGCATGTCCAACGGACCATCGTGCATGAAAGAAAACCCCCGCGTTGCATCATCGATCTGGGGCGACGAGATGCCCAGATCCAGCAAGACGCCATCCACGGCGGGAATAGCCAGGCGGTCGAGCTGCTCCGCCAAGGTGGCAAAGCCGTCGTGCACGACCTGGACGCGGGCGTCCGCCCGGCTCAGGTCCTGCGCCACGGCAATGGCTTCGGGGTCCTTGTCAAAGACCAGCAGGCGGGCCTGCGGCGCCAGGCGCTGCAGCAGCAAGCGGCTGTGACCGCCCCGGCCGAAGGTTCCGTCGACATACACCCCATCGAGCGCCGGCGCCTGCGATGCCCCCGAACCGCGGCCGAACACGGGGCTCAACAATGCGTCGATAGCCGGTTCCAGCAGAACGGTACGGTGGGAATACGCCATGGGCGGGACTCAGAAAGAAATCTGCTCAAGAATGGCCGGATCCAGCTGGCTCACATCCTGCAGGCTGCGGGCTTCCCACTGCTCGCGGTCCCACAGCTCGAAATGCGAGCCAAGGCCCAGCAACATGACATCGCGTGCCAACCCGGCGGCATCGCGCAATTCCGGCGCCACCAGGATGCGGCCCGCGCTGTCCATTTCGACATCCTGGGCGCTGCCCAGCAGCAAGCGCTGCAAGGGCCGCGCCACCGCCGGCAGGGCGGCGATCTGGGCGCGTTTGATTTCCCAGGTGGCGCGCGGATACAGCATCAGACACCCATCGGGGTGGCGGGTCAGAGTGAGGCATCCCTGTTCCTCGGCCAGCAGGGCGTCACGATACCGGGCCGGAATCGACATCCGGCCCTTGGCATCCAAGGTCAACGCGCTGCTTCCCTGAAACACGAGGAGGTTCTCCCACTTCATGACACAAAAATCTACTTCGCCCCACTCTACGGGATACCTGAAAGCCGGTCAAGGAGAAAATCGAAATTTCTTCAATGACAACAAGCACTTACAACTAATTTTAACAATTGGCCTATAAATAAATCGCTGAAAAATCAATGGATTGCAAACCAAACTGAAAGTCCTTTATCACCAAGAGGGTTTCCAGCCGCCGTCCGGCGCCCCGATGGAACCTGCGCCAATCCCTGATTGACAGGGGTCCTGCCAGCCGATGTAATGAAATAATGCCCGACCTCGGGCAGCAGTACCGGCACCCAAGGTGCCAGACTCGAAAGCATCCGAGCCTTTTCCGTGTTTGCCTGTCTCGTGCTAGCCAACCAAAAGGAGTCTCCTCATGTCGGATCACCCATCCCATCCCGCATCCCGCCGCCAGTTCCTGACCACATTGGGGCTCGCCGGCGGTTCGCTGGCGCTCAGCAACACCTTGCCCTTCGCCCGCGCCTTCGCGGCGGGGACGCCTCCCGCCATCAACCTGGGCCAGGTGCTGCCCATGACAGGCTCGGCTGCGGAATTCGGCCCCTACTATCGCGATGCGGTCGGGCTGGCCGTCAACCAGATCAACACCGCCGCCAAGGAAGTCTTCGGCGGCCCCATCATCGCCCACCACGTCACGGCCGACAGCGCAACCTTGCCCACCGTGGGCGTCCAGGCGGCCCGGCAGATGGTCGACACCCAGCACACGCCGGTCATCATCAATGGCTGGTCCAGCGGGGTCACGGTCGCCATCGCCACGTCGGTCACCATTCCCGCCGGGGTACTGCAGATCGGCAACGGCACCACCTCGCCGCTGGTCAGCGTGCTGCCCGCCGACGCCAAGGCCGACCTGCTATTTCGCACCAGCGCATCCGACGCCATGCAGGGCGTCGTGGCGGCCCAGTTCGTCAACGGCGAAATCGATCCGAACTACAAGTTCAAGCGCGTCTCGACCATCTACATCAACAACCCATACGGGCAAGGTCTGGCCGACGCCTTCGCCAACGCCTTCAAGAAACGCGGGGGCACGGTCCTGGCGCAGGTCCCCCACCCCGAGGAAGTCCAGCCCACCTACAAATCCATGCTGTCGCAGGCCCTGAAGGACAAGCCCGACCTGCTGCTCATCGTCAGCTATCCGGCGCACACCATCGCCATCTGCAAGGAATCCCGCGACACCTTCAATTTCACGAAGTGGCAGTTCACCGACGGCAACGCCAGCATCGACATCATCAAGGAAGTCGGCGCCAAGAACATGGACGGCCTCTACGGCACGGCTCCCGGCGAAGACACCAGCACGCAGTCCTACAAGGACTTCTCCAAGGTCTACCTGTCCACGTACAAATACGATCACTTCCCGCCCTTCACCACATGCTCTTACGATGCCGGCCTGGTGGCGGGGCTGGCCATGGCGGCTGCTGTGGCCGCAGGCGCCACGGACGCCTCGAAGATCACGGGCACGGTCCTGCGCGATGAGCTGCGCAAGGTCGCCAACCCGCCGGGGGACATGATCGACGGCGGCGACCAGGGCCGCGTCACCGACATGCTGAAGGCCTTGAAAGCCGGGAAGAAGATCAACTACAACGGGGTGGCCGGCCCCTGCGACTTCGACAAGAATGGCGACGTCATCACGCCCGTCAACATCTGGAAGTACTCGGGCGACAAGATCGAAACCGTCAAGATGGTCGCCGCCAAGGACATCCCGGCCAGCTGACCCACGCGCCGCGACGCGAAAAAGGCCTGAGCCCGATACCGGGCTCAGGCCTTTTGTTTGCTTGCTGCAGGGCCGCCGCGAGGCCGCCCTTGGGGGATGAGCCCGGGGCTCTGGGACGCGGCGCAATCCGGCATCGTTGCGTCCGATGCCCGCGCCGGCTTTCCCGGCGGGCGCTGGATCAGTCTTCCGGCACGTCCCGCAAGAACCGGGACACGCGTTTTTTCTCGGGCAGGATGCCCTGCGGCCGGAACAGCACGATCAGGGCCAGCAGCAGGCCCACGAAGGCCCAGCGCAAGAAGGACATCCGCGACGCCACATCGGGCGCGACCCCCTGCAGGGCCACCTGCAGGTAATCGGTGACGAAGCCGGTGCCGCTCCAGACCGCCCAGATGACGAACGCGCCCAGGATCGCGCCCTTGTTGTTGCCACTGCCCCCCAGCATGAGCATCACCCAGACCAGGAACGTGGCGAACAGGGGCTTGAAGTGGCTGTAGTCGATGGTCACCATGTAGGGCGCATACAGGGCCCCCGCCACGCCGATGACGACCGCGCCCAGCACAAAGGACTGGACCCGCAGCGATTTGACGTGCTTGCCATTCATCGCCGCCGATTCTTCCTCGTCCCGGACCGCGCGCAATGCCCGCCCCCAGGGAGACCGCACCATGGCTTCCAGCACGATATACACCACCGCCAGGCTGAGCGTCACGATGACCAGGTACAGATAGCTGTAATCCCGGGGCTGCAGCGTGGACAAGGCCCGGCCCACGGCGTCGGGCAGCCAGGCGCAGCCGCCCGTGTCGAACACGCAGGACAGGGGTTGCGTAATGCCCGACAGCGGCTGAGGCCCATTGGCCAGCCAGCGTTCGTTCTGGAAGATGAGCCGGATGATCTCGGCGATGCCCAGGGTGGCGATCGCCAGGAAATCCGCCCGCAGGTGCAGGATCGGTTGGGCGATCAAATAGCCCACCACCCCTGAAACGATGCCCGCCGCGACGACCCCCACCAGGAAGGGAGCGCCGAGGCCGAACCATTGCTGGGCATAGGCGGCCATGGCGCCCGAGGGCGGCAATGTGACGAACAGGGCCATGGTGAAGGCCCCCACGGCGAAGAAGCCCGCGATCCCGAAATTCAGATGGCCGTTATACCCCCATTGCGCATTCAGGCCCAGCGACAGGATCGAGTAGATCGTGGCCATGATGCAAAAGGACACCAGGTAATCCATCACGCCCGGCAACCACCCCGCGACCCCGAAAGCCAGCACGCCCCCCAGCACGATGGCTGCCGGCAACCGCATCAGCCAGCGCTGGCGGGAAAACAGCAGGCACCCGAACAAGAAAGCGGGGACCAGCAGGAAGCAGGCTTTGAGCAGGTGCGCAGAATCCATGGCGAGGTTTCCTAGCGTTGAGCGAACAGCCCCTGGGGCCGCATCAGCAGCACAAGGACCATCAGAATGAACGCGACGGCCGGCCCGTAGGCCGGATTCAGGAAGGCCGAGGTCAATTGCATGGCCACCCCGATGATGATGGCGCCGACCAGGGCGCCCCAGGCGCTGCCGATCCCCCCCATGATGACGGCGGCAAACAGCGGCAGCAGCAACACGAAACCCATGTCCGGGCGCATCTGGGACGCCAGGCCGTACATGACGCCGCCGACGGAGGCGAGCGCGGCCCCGATGGCCCAGGTCCAGGCAATGACCTGCTCGGTATTGATGCCGCGCACCTGGGCCAGATCGGGGTTGTCCGCGGTCGCCCGCATGGCCTTGCCGATGCGCGTGCGCGTCAGCATCCAATATAGAAGGACCACCAGGATCAGGGCCAGGGCGAAGACGAACAACTGATCGGCCTGCAGGCGCAGCCCCAGAGGCAGGGACAGCGCGGGATTGGATCGCCCCGAATAGTAAAAGTGGAAATCCGACCCCCAGATCAGATAGACGATGCCGCGCAGCAGGAATTCCATGCCCAGCGACGCCATGGCCAGCAGCACCAGCGGCGACTGGTGCTTGCGCAAGGGACGATACAGCAGCCGGTCGATCACGATGGCCACGATGGCGGTGACGACCGCCGCCAACGCCAGGCCGACCAGCAGTTCCCACCCGAAGGAAAAGCGCCAGATCGGATTGGACTGCGGCAGAGTCAGCACCACGCCGTAGGTGACGTAGGCCCCCAGCGTGAGGAATTCCCCATGGGCGAAATTGGGGAATTTCAGGACCCCATAGCAGAGGGTCAGGCCGATGCCCCCCAGCGCGATGATGCCGCCCAGCATCACGCCCCATGCCGTCAGGGACAGCATTTCCTGGGCATTCGTCCCGGACAGCCAGCCGGCGACCCACATGCCGGCCAACACCAGCGCCAGCACGCCGCCGACGAAGCGGGTGCTGCGCGCGCCTCCGGTATCCCGCGCGTCGACGGCGGCGGTCGGGGAATCCAGGGGTGTTTCAGAGACTGCGGACTGCGCTGAATCGACCATCGGTTCACCCCCCCAGATAGAGACGCCCGACATTGGGGTCGTCGAGCAGATCGCGGCCGGAACCCTCGTGACGGTTCTCGCCATTGGCCAGGACATAGCCGCGATGAGCCATGCTCAAGGATTGCCGGGCATTCTGTTCGACCATGAGCACGCCAATGCCGGTTTCATTGATGCGCGCGATGCGCTCGAAGATTTCGTCCACCAGCTTGGGCGACAGGGCCGCCGTGGGCTCGTCGAGCAGCAGCAGTTTGGGATTCATCATCAGGGCGCTGCCCATGGCGACCATCTGCCGTTCCCCGCCTGACATCTTGCCCGCCAGTTGCCGACGGCGCTGCCGCAGTTTCGGAAACATGTCATAGACGCGGGCCTTGTGATCGGCAAGGTCCGCCTTGCCCAGCGGGAACGCGCCCATTTCCAGGTTTTCTTCCACGGTCAGCGACGTGAAGACGTTGGCCACCTGCGGGACGTAACACATGCCCAGGCGCACGATCCGATGGGGAGCCACCTGGGTGATGTCATGGCCATCGAAGCTGATCGACCCCTGGCGGGGATGCAGCAGCCCGAAGATGGTTTTCATCAAGGTGGATTTGCCCGCCCCATTGGGCCCGATGATGGAAACGACCTCGTCGGACTCGACCTCGATGGACAGGCTGCGCAGGATCTCGGTGTCTCCGTATCCCGCGGTCACGGCATCAACCTGCAGCAGCGGCATATTGCCCTCCCAGGTAGGCTTCCAGCACAGCCCGATTGCTGCGCACGGATTCGGGGTCGCCCTCGGCCAGCTTGCGGCCGTCGCTCATGACAATCACGGGGTCGCAGAGGCTCATGACCATGTTCATGTCGTGCTCGATCAGCAGGAACGTGATGCCGCGATCACGCGCCAGGGCCTGGATGTTGGAGATGATGCTTTGCAACAAGGTGCGGTTGACCCCGGCAGCAGGCTCGTCGAGCAGGATGATCTGCGGATCGGCCATCAGCATCCGCCCCATTTCCAGCAGCTTTTTCTGGCCGCCCGACAGATTGGCCGCATATTCGTGCTGCACGTGCGTCAGCTGCAGGTAGTCCAGGACTTCGCGGGCCTTGAGCAGATTGCGGGATTCTTCCGCCCGCACCTGCCCTGGGCGCAGCATCGCATTCCACCAGTGTTCCCCCGACTGGCCCGCCGGCACCAGCATCAGGTTTTCCAGGACGCTCATGGTGCCGTGTTCGCGGGGGATCTGGAAGGTGCGGCACAGGCCGCGGGCGAAAATCTGGTCGGGACGCAAGTGGCCGATATCCTGGCCATCGAGCACGATGCGCCCCGAATCGGGCGGAATGAATCCGGTGATGAGGTTGAAGACGGTGGTCTTGCCCGCGCCATTGGGGCCGATCAGCCCCGTGATGGTGCCGCGCTGCACCTGAAAGGAACAATGGTCCACGGCCCGCAGGCCGCCGAAGCTTTTCGCCAGATCCCGGACTTCGAGCAATGGGGATTGCTGATTGTCGGAAGGCCCCGACAGGGATGATGCTGTCGAATCTGTCACCGATGTCTCCTGCTGGATTTCCAGGGTGGGAATCCCGCCGGCGTACCTGCCACGTGCTTCTGCACAGGCCGTCGGTTCGAAAGGTGTTGCCAGAGTATCACAGCCGGCGCGGCGGCCGTATGCGCATAATTCCCTATGGCCGCCCGCCTCGCGGCCGGCATGCGCCCCGGATACGCGAGGTGGCGTCGTGAAAGAAGCGGAACAGATCTATAGGCCGGATTTTGTACGCCGGGTCGCCCCGGCGGGCAATCATTCCTCTGGTCGATCCATTGCTGGATCGCTCTAGCCATCTACCCGCATGCTCGGGCGGGCCGCCCTGTCGGCACGAAGCCGGCGCATGCCTATTTGATGTTGCTCCCGATAGAGGTTGCCGCGTTTCACCCTGCCACGCCCTGCGCGGCCAGGCCGGCAGGCAGTACGGAGTGGCCGTACCGGAGTGCCGCCCGAAAGCGGCACCCGCGTGGCAGACTCGTCTCTGTGGCCCTATTCCTCGGCTTGCCCCGTAGGGATCGCCGGACGGCCGTTAGCCGCTATCGCGCCCGATGGAGTCCGGACCTTCCTCGATGCCTTGGCACCGCGATTGCCCGATCTGCCCCGCCCCGGCATTGTACGGCAAGCCGCGCCCCACTACGCAACGGCGTCGGCGCGGGCAGCGCCACCGTCAAACTGCGACAATAGGGGGTGGCCCGCCGCAATGTCCTTGCCGGCCGGCCGTCGCCCTGACCTCTCCGATCCCCGTTCCGCCCTTATGCCCGACACGATTCTCGCCCTGAACCAGGCCCAGCTGGCCTATGGACACCATCCCCTGCTCGACCATGCCGACCTGGCGCTCCTGGCGGGGGAACGCATCGGCCTGATCGGCCGCAACGGCGCGGGCAAATCGTCCCTGTTGCGCATCCTGGATGGCCGCACCCTGCTGGACGACGGCGAGATCCGCCGGCAAAAGGGCCTGCGCATCGCCACGGTGGAACAGGAACCCGAGCTGCCCGAAGACCAGACGGTCCTGCAGGTCCTCAGCGGCGACATGCTGGCCTCGGAAGACTGGTCGCGCAGCGCCCGGGCGGCGGCCCTGATCGACACCCTGGGACTGGACCCCGACCTGCTCATCGCCGGATTGTCGGGCGGCACCCGCAAACGGGTGGCCCTGGCCCGCGCCCTGGTCGAGGAACCCGATCTGCTGCTGCTGGACGAGCCCACCAACCACCTGGACTTCACCGGCATCGCCTGGCTGGAAGACTTGCTGGCCAAGTCCCGCCTGACCATCGTGCTGATCACCCACGACCGGCGCTTCCTGGACGCTGTCGCCACCCGCATCATCGAACTGGATCGCGGCCAGCTGTTCAGCTTCCCGGGCAACTTTTCCGCCTGGCAGGCCCGCAAGGCCCAATGGCTGGAAGCCGAGCAACAGGCCAACGCCCGCTTCGACAAGCTTCTGTCCCAGGAAGAGGTCTGGATCCGCAAGGGCGTCGAAGCCCGCCGCACCCGCAACGAAGGCCGCGTCCGACGCCTGGAAGCCCTGCGCCGCGAACGCGCCGCCCGCCGGGACCAGCAGGGGCAGGTCCGCTTCGCCCTGGCCGACGGCCAGCGCTCCGGCAAGCAGGTGGCCGAACTCCAGAACGTCACGCACGGATACAGCGGCCATACCCTGATTCGCGACTTCAGCACCCTGATCCTGCGCGGCGACCGGATCGGCCTGATCGGCCCCAACGGCGCCGGCAAGACCACGCTGCTGCGCATCCTGCTGGGCGAACTGCAGCCGGACCAGGGCGCGGTGCGCCTGGGCACCAATCTCTCCATCGGCTATTTCGACCAGATGCGCGACCGCCTGGACGAATCCGCCACTTTGGCCGACACCATCAGCCCGGGCAGCGAATGGGTGGAGATCGGCGGGCAGCGCAAGCACGTCATGAGCTACCTGGAGGACTTCCTGTTCCCGGCCGCCCGCGCGCATTCCCCGGTGTCCAGCCTGTCGGGAGGCGAACGCGCCCGCCTGGCCCTGGCCCGCATGTTCGCCCAGCCCCATAACGTGCTGGTGCTGGACGAACCCACCAACGACCTGGACATCGACACGCTGGAACTGCTGGAAAGCCTCTTGCAGGACTATACGGGGACCGTGCTGCTGGTCAGCCACGACCGCAGTTTCCTGGACAATGTCGTCACCCAGACCATCGCCGCCGAAGGCCAGGGGCATTGGCAGGAATACGTGGGCGGCTACGCCGAATGGGAAGCCCAGCGCCCGCGCTCCGAACCGGGCGGGGCCGACGCAGCCCGTGCGGCAACGACGTCCGGGGAATCCGGCAAGGCCGCCGCGCCCGACCTGGCGGACGCCCCCGCGCCGGCCGGCCAGCCAGCCCGGGCTCGCAAGAACCGCCTGGCCCCCTGGGAGGCCGAGGAACTGGACGGCCTGCCGGACCGCATCGCCGCGCTGGAAGCCGAGCAGGCGCAATGGGCAGCCGCCCTGTCCGCGCCGGACCTGTACCGCGACGGATCCGCCGAGGCGGAACGCATCCAGCAGGCGCTGGCGACGGTCGGTGAGCGCCTCGACGCGCTGTTCGAACGCTGGGCCGCATTGGAAGAAAAGCGCGGCGACTGAGCAGCTGTGATCGCGCGCCTGCCGATCCGACGGCCGGGCCCGGCATCGAACCCCGCGCCCGGCCGATCCTACCTGGCCTGCAGCCGCCAGGCCAGGGACTCGCCCGCCGCCAGAGGAACGACCTCGTCACCGGCCAGCGGCAGCGCATCCGGAATCCGTTCCGGCACCCGCTCCAGCGTCAGGACGCCCTCATTGGGCGGCAGGCCATAGAAAGCCGGCCCGTTCAGGCTGGCAAAGGCTTCCAGCCTGTCCAGGCGGTCAGCGGCCTCGAAGGCTGCGGCATACAGGGCCATGGCGTGACGGGCGGTATAGCAGCCCGCGCAACCGCAATCCTGCTCTTTCGCGCCCCGCGAATGGGGCGCGCTGTCGGTTCCCAGGAAAAACCGGGCATCGCCGCTGGTGGCGGCATCGACCAGCGCCAGCCGATGGCGTTCGCGCTTGAGCACCGGCAGGCAATACCAATGGGGGCGCAAGCCGCCCTTGAAGAGCGCATTGCGGTTGTACAGCAGATGGTGGGCCGTGATCGTCGCCGCGACCGGTCCGGAGGCCTCGCGCACATAGGCCACCCCATCGGCTGTCGTCAGGTGCTCGAAAACGACCTTCAGGGCCGGATACGCCTGCCGCAGCGGCCGCATCACCCGATCGATGAAGACCGCCTCACGGTCGAACAGGTCGACGTCCGGGTCCGTGACTTCCCCGTGCACCAGCAAGGGCATCCCGCAATCCTGCATGGCGTCCAGCGCGGCGCGGCAGTGCTTCAGCAAATCCGTCACGCCGGCATCGGAATGCGTCGTGGCCCCGGCGGGATACAGCTTCACGCCATGGACCAGGCCGGACTGCCTGGCCCGGCGGATTTCCTCCGGGGGCGTATTGTCGGTCAGGTACAGCGTCATCAAAGGCTGGAAGGCGCCATCCGGCACCCCTGCCTGGCGCAGGGCCGCCAGGATTCTGTCCCTATAGGCCTGCGCATCCGCCGTGGTCACGACGGGCGGCTTCAGGTTCGGCATGATGATGGCGCGGCCGAATTGCCGGGCGGAATCCAGGACCACGCTTTGCAGCACGGCCCCGTCGCGCAGATGCAGATGCCAGTCATCGGGGCGCGTCAGCGTCAGGGTCCGCGGGCCGCCCGCATCGCGGGCCGACCCAGGCTGCAGGGTCGCCGGAGGCGCGGAGGGCGAACGGGTGAAGTGGCTCTCTTGGGTCACAGACTACATTCCTTAAAAATTTTTCACGGCTTCGCTTTGTCTTTGAGGGAAACACGCGGTAAGCTTCGGGGGCTATTCACTCAATCAAGTAGGAGCCTGTATTCATGGCAACCACCGAAAAATCCGGACGCAAGCCCAATGCGGCTTTCATGAAGCCCCTGACGCCTAGCGCCACCCTGGCCGCGGTTATCGGCAAAGACGCCGTTCCCCGCACCGAAGTGACCAAGCGCATCTGGGACTACATCAAGAAGCACGACCTGCAAGACCCGGCAAATCGCCGCAACATCAATGCGGATGCCAAACTGCGTCCCCTGTTTGGCAAAGACCAGGTATCGATGTTCGAACTGACCAAACTGGTCAGCCAGCATCTGAAATAAGCGGAATTCGGGTCGGGTCCGCCCGGACTCGACGGCGGGCGATCCCACGGGGCGCCCGCACCGGACGAGCAGGCCGATATCCGGCCGCTGCCTCATCTGGGGCTACAACCCCGGCAGCGGGGTTTCTCCGGCGCAATGCGCCAGCCAGCCCTTGGCCAGGCGATAGATGATCCAGACCATGGCCACCACGCCTGTGACGAAGCCGACGAAGATGAACGCGGCCAGGGCGCTGAGTACCAGCCACAGCAGGCCCCACCAGAACGTACGGATGATCCAGTCGATGTGGCCGGCATAGACCGTGCCCACCATGTCGCCTCGTTTCAGATAGGCCAGGACGACAGCCGCGACGGCGGCAGCCCCCAGGAATCCCGCAGAGAGAATCCCCACCGCGAACAAGGCATACATCAGATGAATGAGCTGACGTTGCGTCAGCCCTTTGTCGGTATCGGGGGTATCTTCGCCTTGAGTCATGAAACCTCCTGCTGGGAGCGCCTGCGCGCCGCTGTTCAAGTGGATTTCATTCTAACCTGCTTTCACAGGCAGTAATTGGATCTTGAGCCGATTCCGGGCGATCCGGCGCCCGAAAGCAAGGCCCCCACGCGGCGCAGCCTGTGTGCTGATCGACCAGCTCGGGAAGCTGTTCTAGGGGTGGCGTCCAAGGCCGCCTGCTGCAGGCGGCCCGGGGCCCCGCGGCGCGCGGTTGCGCAGCGGGCGATATCGTTGGTCTTGCTTTGGTTTTACCCAAGACAAAGCCCCTGCAGAGAGACTCTGCAGGGGCTTTGCGGTATAAAAGCCTGACGATGACCTACTTTCACAG
>NZ_JBATVG010000017.1:0-77164 GCF_049671645.1 Castellaniella sp.
CTCAGCTTTATGATGTGGCGGGGCGTTGCTGCCGCCATCAACCCTGGTTTGGGCGGATTGTGGCTTATGCATCGCGGGGGATGGACCTGAACATGCCGGCGTCTGGCGGACCGCGTAATTTCATGCACGTGCAGGATGCCGTCCGCGTGCTGATTCGCGCGTGGCGAGAAGAAATGAGTGGCGCGTGGGATGCGGTTCATCCCGAGCCTTTGGATTATTCGTGGATCGCGCGGTGCGCCTATGATGTCTTCGGAAAGGGTGGACAGGTCACGACAGCCCAGGCCAAGCAGCCGCTTCGTGCCTTGACGCTGCCTCCTGGAGAGATGCTGTTTGATCGTTTGGGCCTGTGGCCGCAAATCGGCATGGAGCAGGGCTTGAGGATGATTCGAGATTCGGGATGCGCCGGCGCCTTTGGGCCCATGGATGTGACATGAGCGAGGTAAAAATCTCCCAGGCCAACGTGCTGGTCACTGGCGTCGGTGCGATCATTGGACAAGGCGTCATCCGTAGTCTGAGGGCTTGCGGCCATCCTGTGAAGATCATCGGGCTGGATCGCAGCGCCCGATCCCCGGGGGCCGACTGGTGTGATGTATTCGTCCAAAAACCGACGTGCGATGAACGTTCCGATGGGTATCTGGATTTCTGGCGGAATCTGATCAGGAAGGAACACATTGATCTCGTGCTGCCCGGACTCGAGGTAGACGTGCTGTTCCTGGATGAGCAGCGTGAAATACTGGCGTCACAGAATGACGGTTGCGCCCTGGCGCTCAATCACAGCGCCTTGATCTCCCTGGCGGGCGATAAGTGGCTGATGCACGAGTTTCTGGAAGATTACGGCATGCCGACCATTCCGACGATGATCGAGGTCGGCTGGGATGATGCATTGGAGGGGCTTGGCGCCGCACCGGTTCTGCTCAAGCCGCGCCAGGGCAATGGTTCCCGGGGCATCGTGCGCCTGCATGATCGGGAGGACTTCACTTACTGGACTCGCAAGGCCGTGGGGCCGTGGATGCTTCAGCGCATCGTGGGTAGCGACGAAGAAGAATATACGGTCGGTTCCTTCGGCCTGGGCGGTGGCCGGGCCGTCGCACCGATCGTGATGCGTCGGCGCCTGTCCGGCGCGGGCAACACGTTGCAGGCGGAGGTGGTCGAGCACCCTTTGATCGAAAAAAAGGTGGCGGACCTGAACATGCTGCTAAAGCCGGTGGGGCCGACGAACTATCAGTTCCGTGTGCAAGAGGGCGAGGCCTATCTGTTGGAAGTCAACCCGAGATTCTCCAGCAGCAATTCTCTGCGCACAGGCTTTGGATACAACGAGGCGCGGATGGCTTTGGATTATTTTCTGATGAAACGTATGCCACCGGCTCCTGAGATCCGTCATGGCATCGGCTGGCGTTATAGCGAGGATTACATCGTCCATGATCGCGATCCTGTCTGACATCCATAGCAATCTGGCCGCCTTGCGCGCGGTGCTGAATGATGCCGTGGCGCGTGGCTGTGTGCGTATCCTGTCGTTGGGAGACGTGGTGGGTTATCACGCGCAGCCGGGCCAGTGCATCGATCTGCTTGCGCGGCATGGTGCGGTCAATATCCTGGGCAATCACGATCATTATCTGATCAGCGAGGAGAATTGCTCGCGCTCGAAGGTGGTGGCTGGCATCATCGATTATCAGAAACGCGTCGTGACACCGACACAACTGGCGTGGCTCCGAGGCTCCCTGCCCAGTCTGAAGGAATCCGGCTCGCTGTTCGTGCACGGTGGCCCTGAGGATCCAAGGGATCAATATCTCTATGCCATTGATGATGAGACGGTTCCGGAGGGTGTTGAGCGGCTCTTTTCAGGGCATACGCACGTGCAGGCGCTGATACAGGTGGCGGGTGGGAAATGGTATTGCAATCCTGGTTCGGTGGGGCAGCCCAGAGACGGCGATCGCCGGGCCGCCTATGCGATTCTGAATGAGGACCAGATCGAATTAAGGCGCGTGGCCTACGACATTGAGGAAACCGTGGTTGCGATGAAGGAAGCGGGGTTTGAGCCATTCCTCTATGAAAACCTCTATCATGGCGCCCAGATTGGCGGGCGCATCGACAAGATCAAATATATCGACAGGAATGATCGACATGAATCCCATTGAACAGTTCCGGGCCGAGGTCCGAGGCAACATCGAGCATCTGGGTGCGGATGCGAGCCTGAAGCGGGCATCCCTGGATTGGATGCTGAAAGCTGGGGTGGCGGGTGCCTACACTTATAACTTCAGCTGGATGGGACGGCCGATCATCCAGTATCCCCAGGATATGGTCGCGATGCAGGAACTGATCTGGTCGATCAAGCCAGATCTGATCATCGAAACCGGAATCGCACATGGCGGCTCCCTGATCATGAATGCGTCCTTGCTGGCGTTGCTGGATCTGTGCGAGGCGCAGACACAGGGGCAGTTGCTCGATCCCGCGCGGCCGACCCGAAAAGTGTTGGGTATCGATATCGATATCCGGGCGCACAACCGAGAGGCCATCGAGGCTCATCCCATGGCTACGCGTATCCAGATGCTGGAAGGTTCAAGCATCGACCCCGCCATGGTTTCGCAGGTTCGTGAGATCGCAAGTCGCTACCAGCGCGTCCTGGTGAGCCTGGATAGCAACCACACGCATGAGCATGTGCTGGCCGAACTGGAGGCTTATGCGCCGCTGGTCAGTGCAGGTAGCTATTGCATCGTGTTTGACACCGTTGTGGAGGATATGCCGCCTGAATTATGCGAAGGGCGCCCCTGGGCGCCGGGGAATAGTCCGCTGACGGCCGCGCGTGCTTATTTGGCAAAGCATCCGGAGTTCGAGATTGACCGGAGCATCGAGGACAAGCTGTTGATCACGGTGGCGCGAGAAGGATTCCTGCGGCGCGTCGCGTGATGTTCTGAATGATCGCTTGCTAAGCCTGAAAGCCGAGAGTTCCATGGCCCCCCCCATCCTGTTCAGTATCGTCATACCCACGAGGGATCGTCCGCTGTTGTTGAGCCGGGTTCTGTCAGCCTTGCGTGCCCAGACGTTTGTCGATTTCGAGGTGATTGTTTCCGATAATTCGCTGAACGTATCGTGTGCCGATGTGGTACAGCCCTATCTGAGCGACGAAAGATTCAGCTATAAACAGCCGCCTCATCCCATGAGCATGCCGGATCACTGGCATTTTGCCATTGAAGGGGTTCGAGGACGATATGTCACGATATTCAATGAAAAGTTCATTTTGTGTCCGGACGCCTTGGAGATCATGGCTGCGGAAATCCAGGAAAATCCTCCAGATGTGCTGACATGGCAATTTGAAGTTTTTGATTCCAGGCAGGCGGGCGATGCGTTGTTCTTTGGTAAATATCATCCGAAAATAAAGCCTGGCAATGCCTTTGCGTATGAACCCGATCTCGAACTGCGGAGGAGATTCAGCTTTGATTTTCCTGTGTTCTCAAGGTATGAATATCAGAAGAATAATTACGGGAAAATCTATACAGGGTTCGTCCGATCAGAGGTGCTGGAACAGGTCCGGGAAAAATACGGCAGTGTGTTTCTGCCCACCAGCCCGGACTTCACCTCCATGACCGCCATATTGAATGAGAGCAGTCGGTGCGTTGATATGAATAAAAGCCTGATGCTTTTGAATAATGCGGCAGGCATGTCCAACGGAGAAGACACGCGGGCCTCGATGCGGGCTACCCGCAGAGCCGTCGAAAATCTGGGGCTGGATTTTGATGAATATGCTCGCGAATTGCCGATCGCCAATTTTCCCATCGGACATAACAATTACATTGCGGCGGATCTGGCATTGGTAAAGTCCAGGGCGCCGGATGGTTTGATCAAATCCCTGGATATTGATCGTGAGTCCCTGGCCTATTGGGCCATGAAGGACCTTGAACAGATCACTGATTTTCAATCTGGCGAGATGGAGAATTACAGAAAAGTGCTTGAGCCTTTTCTGGATGGCATGAGCCGTCAGCGTCGTGTGTTATTGGATGAGCATGCCGCGCTATGCGGAAAGGGATCGCGCAGCGAGATCTATCATTCCGGGTTGACGCCGATTGATGAATTCAGACCGGGCACCAGTCCGGAGGCCCTGGCTGAGATCCATTGGCTGGATGGCCTGGCGCCTCCTAGGAAATCCGTCATGGAAACGCCGTTGGAGCTTTCGGATGCCATGGATTATTTGCACCGCTACAACATTCATGCCAGACATCTGCTGGGTCTGGCGTAGGCTCTTGGTTTTAGCGCGGCGACGGCTCTTATGTTGAAAAACTCTTCAGTGCAATTCGATGTCGAGAGGGGACAGTTCGCCCGGGCGCTCGCTTCCACGTCCGCCGGTTCGGATGGCAAGCCGGAGATCTGGCAGCCCTGGGCCTACTTCAAATTGGTCATGTATGAGACGGCGGCGTCTCTTGATATCGACCCATGTGATCCCGGATGCGCAGAGCGCCAGCTGTTGCCTCTCGTTGTATCGCGCGCGGCCGTGGGCCGGCATGCGTCGGCTCGGCAACTGCTCGATGCCGCGCCGTGGGACCGTCTGCCAGATTCCCTGCGTATCGCCACTGCCAGGTATTTGTCCATCTATATGCCGCAAGAGGCTTATCGCTTGCTGGATGGGCTGGATGGGAGTGTGCCGCCAGCAGTCTATGTGTCGCTATCATTGCATGCCGGCCGAAAGGAGCAGGCCCGGCGTTTCCTCCGAGAATCGCTGCGCGCGGAAACCGGTCGGGGTGATTCCAGGCTTCCTCTTTACAGAACCATCACTGAGGCGATGTCGCCGCCGCAGCAGTTGGATTGCCTGAACCAAGTGTATGCTGCATATGGCCTGCCAGGGCTGGCGCTTCGTCGCGATGATGTGCCACTCAATCCCTGTAATGTATGTGTCCTCGATTCTGGGGCCTTGATCGATGGCCCGCTGGTATCGATCCTGATGACGACTTTCAATGTGGCGGGGCGTGTCCCGGCCGCGATCGAGTCGATTCTACGGCAAAGCTACCGTCATTTTGAACTGATCGTGGTCGATGATTGCAGTACGGATGATACGGTTCATGAGCTTGAAAAGCTGGCCCGAAGGGATGTTCGGATTCGTTTGCTGCGGCTGGACCGGAATGTGGGCACGTATTGCGCCAAGAGTGTCGGCTTGCGGCATGCCGGCGGTACCTTTGTAACCTGTATGGATGCAGATGATTGGTCACACCCATTGAAGCTGGCGCTGCAAATAAAGCCGTTGCTGGAGGATGAGTCTCTCGTCGCAAGCACATCGAATTGTGTTCGCATCTCCGATGCCGGCGTGGTCGATGCCCGGCAGGGCGCGCATCTGGAGCACCTCAATTATTCCTCCTTGCTTTTCCGCCGGGAAAAGGTTCTTGCGGAAATCGGCGGGTGGGATGCTTGCGCGCGCACGGCGGCCGATACGGAATTGATCTGGCGCATAAATCTGGTGTATGGAAATCAGGCTATCAGGAATGTTCCTGGAATATTGTCTCTGGTTTCGCATCGTGATGATTCCTTGACCATGGCCGATGATGGGACCGGATTTGTGGGGGGCTGCTTTCCAAGGGAAATTCTGCGATATATCGAGGCGTTCAATCGCTGGCATATCGATGCCCTGCGATCCCGCCGTCTTCCGAGGGTTGATGGTGATTTGGTGAACTGGGCAAATCATCATCCTTTCATATTCTCATCCAGTGCGTTTTCAGATGTGCGCGATGTGGTCGACGTGCTTCGCACTTTTTGTAATGTATAAAATAAAATGATGGCGCTGCCGCAATGTTGTTATCCATAATCATAGTCGCATACAACAACGAGGGCTATATCGCGCAGGCGATCTCCAGCTGCGCGTGTTTCGATGATCCGGATTGCCAGGTGCTCGTCGTCCATAATAACTCGACGGATCGCACGGGCGAGGTCATCCATGAATTGATGGAGAAGCGGGGCTGGCCGCTCAGGATCATTTCGAACGACGAGAACGTGGGGCCCGGGGAAGCGCGCAACATAGGGATGAGACAGGCGTCCGGCGACTACTTCATGTTTCTGGATGGCGACGACTGGTTCGAGCCGGATGCGATCCGGCGGGTGATGGATCGTTTGCGCCAATGTCGTCCCGATCTGCTGATGTTCAATCATCAGCGCGCCCTGGCGGATGGCAGGAAAATACCGAACATACCGAACCGGTACATCGATCTGCGCAATGAGCCTGCGGACCTGAGTAGTCCGGAGATCAGGAAGGGGGCCATCAGAAACCTTCACATCTCATGGAACAAGGCCTATGGCAGGCAGTTCGTGAGAAAGCACGGATTTGAGTTTCCCAGGCTTGTCTATCACGAAGACCTGCTGTGGAGCATCAAGGCGATGGTGTGCGCAGATTCCTTCCATTTCATGCCCGACATTGTCTGCAACTACCGCCAGCACGCGCAGTCCAGCATCAATACCAGAAATGAAGGCCATTTCGCGGCAATTCATGAATGTCGGCGCCTTAAGGATTTTCTGGGTGAGCATGATGATTATCGCCGCTGGTATGGGATGGAGCTGTACGGATATGCGCAATCGGTGCTATATGGTGTGATCAATGCCAGATACCGCATACCGGAGCTGAGGGAACAGGCTTATCTCCGGGAGATGGTGGTTCTCTTGAAGGAATTTCGATCCCTGTTGGGGATATGGAAGCCCGATCTGTTGTTCTATGCGGCCATGACGGGACACCGGGCCGTCTATTTCCGCGCTGCGGCCTGGACTGCCCGGATGAAAAAGGTGGGGAAGGCCGTGTTTGATTTCAAAATGAAGTTCGTCCGGCAGTAGTCCGGTTTTCTCGCGGGTGAGAAGTCTGCTTCATCCTGGATGGATCTATTTCTGCAATGCTGCTATCTATCATAATTATTTCTTTCAATGGCGAGAAATATATAGGGCAGGCGATTTCGAGCTGCCTGAGCCTTGCCGAGTTGGACCACGAAATCATCGTGGTCGACAATGGCTCGACTGACGGAAGCCTGGATCTGATCCGTTCCATCGCGACGGGCTGCAGATCGGCGTTCAGAATCATCGAGAACCATGAAAACAAGGGACCTGGCGAGGCAAGAAACATAGGGCTGGAGCATGCCTCCGGGGAATATTGCATGTTCCTCGATGGCGATGATTGGTTCGAGCCCGAAGCCATTCCGCGCATCGTGTGTCGTTTGCAGGAATGGAAACCGGATGTTCTGATGTTCAATCATCAGCAGGTGTGGCCGGATGGCAGGAAGATCCCCAATGTGCCCAACCGGTATGTCGATCTGGGAGGCCAATGGGCAGACCTGACCAACCCGGCTGTCAGGAAAGGCGCCATCAGGAATCTGCATGTCCCCTGGAATAAAGCCTACAGGATGGGCTTCGTCAGGGATCACGGGTTGCTATTCCCTCGTCAGACTTATTACGAGGATATGGTGTGGAGCATTCGAGCAACAGTCGAAGCTGGCGCTTTCTATTACATACCCGATGTCCTGCACAATTACAGGCGACACTCTCAGTCCAGCCTTCATACGACCCATGACGGCCATTTCAATATCATCCGAGAGTGCCGGCGCGTCGAGGCTCTGCTGAAAGATCATGCGGATTATCGTCGGTGGTACGGAACGAAGATTTATGGGTACGTACGCTCGACCTTATTTGGTGTCATCAATACCGGATCACGTATACCAAAGGCCAGGGAAGGGGACTATCTGAAAGATGTTTCGGCCTTGTTGAAGGATTTTCGTCGCATGCTCGGATTATGGAGGCCGGATATCTTGTCGCTGGTCGCTGCCACCGGGGACAGTAAAATGTATTCCGTGGTTTCCGGGTGGGCGGTTCGGGTGAATCGACTGAGGGCGCAAATATACAAACTGAGAAGCAGGGTGTTCAAGTAGCGCTTCATACCTCACTTTCAAGGCGCCTCGATATTTCCTTTCTGACCCGCTCCGAGTTTATCGAGTCGTTGTATTTGAAGAATATTTTTCTGGCAGTGGCCCGTTGCTGATGGGCGGATCCGTCATCGTGGCGCAATGCCTTGTCGATATGCTCGATCAAGGTACCGAAGTCTTGCGCGATGGGGCCGGGGAAGGCAAGCTCCATGTCATAGAGCAACCCGTCTTCGTGAACCTTGTAGTGCTCTATGTCATAGCCAAAGCAGATGATGGGCTTGTCGAGATAAAGCGCTTCGATATAGACGCTGGAGTAGTCCGTGATGAGCAGGTCGCACTCCCTGGCTAGAGCCGAGAACTCCGGAATGGCATCCTGTGACATGTCGTATATGGATTCGTCATCCACGTACTCGTCCATATTGAAATAATTAGCACTGTTCTTGAAGTAGTGCGGGCGATAGCCCAGGACGGCGTCATGCGAACGCAAGACGGATTTTAGCCGATCAATCTCCTCGGCTGAGAACTGATAATAATGGGCGCTATCGCTGATGGCCGTCTGACGATAGGTCGGGGCGTAGATCACCAGTTTTTTGCCTCGGCGTTTCTCGCGGATGAGCCGTAGCGAATCCTGGATATAGGAGGGCAGTCGTTCCTCTGCCTGAGCCAGGAAATCGTTACGCGGCAGGCCGGTGTTCCAGACCTGGTGGTAGTTCAGGGGATAGAACATGCTGGCCATGGCATAGCTGTCGATATCCGAGGAGGCGATGAGGCCAGCGTATCCTGATCTTTCTTTAGTGCGGTATTTGATGCGATCGGTGTGGCGGGATGTCGCGTCGTTGGCCGCATACAGCAGGCGCTTCAGCGGGATGCCGTGCCATAGATTGACCACGAGTCTGTTGCGCATAGCAAGCTTCAGGATGCTGAATTGCCCATTTTGCCAGCGCAACGAGTAGTCCATGGAGACCGAGTGCGTCAGAAAAACGACTTTGCAGCGGGCCAGCAGCAGCAAGCCTCGCAGAGTGCCGTGTCGGAGAATTTCGTATTGGACGGCATCCTGTATCCGGAGATCGGGAGTCTTGCCGCGGTAAAAGACGACTTTGTGTATAGCGGGATCTTTTTTGACCAGCTCGAACATTGCGCGTTGGTTCTCGATGAAGCGATCGGTATGCAGATGGTGTGTCGAGAAGGCCCAGTAATCAGCCCTTTTTGGGGTCATCAGGTCGACGAGCAGCCATAAGGGGTGAAGCAGGAAAAAAAGAAACCGCGGCATGTGTCGGGAGCCCTGCTCAGTCGAAACGGTCGATGATGGAGGAAATGAGGTCAAGTGCGTGCTTGAGTTCCTCTACGTGGGTCTGATCGAGGATTTTCAGAGTTTTCCGAATGTGTGTGCTGGAAATTCCCTCGGTGCGCGGCAGGTAGACAACCTCGCAATGTGCTTTCAATTCATCAAAACGGCCTGACCAATCGCTGCCCATTCCGAATATCGAAACCCCGTGCTGCTCGATATCGCTGGTTTTCTGCTCCCAGCAGTTTTCGGGAATGGCCAGATCGACGCATGTCAGAGCCCGGACGATTTCGATCCGGTCCGCAAATGGGACTACCGTCTTCTTGCCCTTGACGTGATTGAATTCATCGGTGGATACCCCGACGACCAGGCGATCCCCCAAGGCGCGTAACCGCTGCAGCAGACGCAGATGGCCGATATGAAAAAGGTCGAAGGTGCCGTAGGTCAGGATGGTTTTCATGGCGAGTCTGGGTTTCTCAGGACAGGGTTTCGATCATGTCCGGTGCAAAAACGGGGATGCCCCGTAGCTGAGCTACGGCCTCTCTTTCGCGAAATGAGTCGTCGATGAAAATAGCCGGAAGCAAGTCGATGTGATCTGATTTCAGTCCGCCGTCGGTGATGTGGACGATCCGGTCAAAGACCGCCTGCAGGCGGGTGCGGCGCAGGGTCTCGTGCAGATCGCCCGCGTGGCGGGTCAGCAGCGTGATCGTGCAGCCGTTGTCGATGGCTTTGTACAGGAAAGCCAGTAACTCGGTGTTGACCCGTCCCTTGATAAGCAGACAGTCGTCCAGGTCGACGTAGACATGCCGGTAATCAATCTGGATCCGGAAGCGATTTTCCAGGGCACGGTCCAGTTCGATCGGATAGCGATTGGCGGCAATCGATACGGGCCAGTCGAATGCATCGAATGCGCTGAGCAGGGGCAGGTTCACCCCTAGGCCGCGCTGCAGGGCCGATGATCCAGCGAAGCGGGTGGCGACTTCCAGTAGCCTGGGTTGGCCAGTGCTGTCCTGCCTGGCCTGGAAGAACCAGGCGCCGCGCGGATGCAGCCGCTGGTTGATGGCTGCAGCCCAGTCCGCGAACATACCGGTGAAGTCGGTGCTGGGGGAGGTGTTGACGCTGATGCCGTTACTGACCCGGTCGCGCCCCCTGGCCGCGTGAAACAGCAGTGTGCCGTGGCGATCCGAGAAACAGTCGATGGTCCATTCCCTGCCTGGCAGGTATTCCAGGATCAGCATGTCCAGTCCGGGCTGACGAGCCAGCAGCGCGGATGCGCCGGCGGCGTCGACCGCGAGGGATGCGTGGCGCGATCCATAGCCGCGGTCCGGTTTGATGAAGACGGGATAGGCAGGGACGGTTGCCAGGGTCGGATAGTGCCTGGGCGTCGGGACCACGTCCGCCAGCGTGCCGTAGGTCAGGGTCTTCGATGCGCAGATCCGGGTGGTTTCCAGGCCGCTGCCGATAACGCGCACACCCAGGCGCTGAGCCAGGTCCTGCAGCGTTTCGGCCACTGCATCCATGGTGGGGTAGATGGCGTCGATGCGATGCGCCTGGATGATATCCGTCAGGCGCGATGCGAAATCGAGGCTGTTGTGAAAAGGCAGGCCGCCGATGTAGTCTTCATAGACAAAGCGTCCGTGATCGTCGACGCTGGAGGCGCCAACCAGGTCGAAATGCGTGGAATAGCGCAGCGCGCGGTGGATTTCCAGACCGATTTCCGACCCGCAGGGAAAGACCAGAATGCGCTTGCTCATGGTCATCGGGCTGTGCGTAGAACGATGTCTATCAGCCGTTCCTGGTCTTCGTCTTGCAAGGTGGGATAGATGGGCAGGCAGATGACCTGCTCGGCCAGGGCGTGCGCGTGGGGCAGATGCCCGTCGGCGGCGCTGGGGAGCCCGCGGTACATGGGGAATGCGCTGACCAGGGGGTAGAAGTAGCGTCGGGCGTGGATGTGGTGCGATTTCAGCAGGGTGTACAGTGCATCCCGGCTGACGGGATGGTCTGGGCCGACGAACAGGGGGCAGTAGGCATGGTTCCATTCCAGCCCTACAGGCCCTTGCAACAGGCGCAGGCTGGGGATGTCCTTGAAGGCATCTTGGTAGCGCTGGTGAATGGTGGTCCGGCTCTCCAGCGCCTGGCTCATGTGCCTGAGTTGCAGCAGCCCCATAGCCGCGCAGACTTCGTTCATCTTGCCGTTGATGCCGGGCGCCACCACGGTGACTTCGTCGGCGAAGCCGAAGTTCTTGAGGTAGTCGATGCGTTGTTTGATCTTGGCATCCGGGCACACAATGGCGCCGCCCTCGAAGGTGTTGAATACCTTGGTGGCATGGAAGCTGAGGACGGCCAGATCGCCGTGATTCAGGATGCTGATGCCGTCCTGCTTGACGCCGAAGGCGTGCGCCGCGTCATAGATGACTTTCAGCCCGTAGGTGTCCGCGATCTGTTGAATGCGATCGACATTGCAGGGGATGCCGTAGCAATGCACCGGCAGGATGGCCGTGGTGGCGGGAGTGATAGCCTCTTCGATGCGGTCGGGGTCCAGGTTGCAGGTGGCCGGGTCGACGTCGACGAATACAGGCTTGATGTTGTTCCACAGCAGCGAGTGGGCGGTGGCGGCGAAGGTGTAGGGTGTGGTGATGACCTCGCCGCTGATGCGCAGGGCCTGCAGGGCGGTGACCAGCGCCAGGGTGCCGTTGGCGAACAGGCTCAGGTGCTGGACGCCCAGGTAGGCCGCCAGTTCGCTTTCCAGTTGTTGGTGAAATGGACCGCCATTGGTCAGGCGTTTGCTGGCCCAGATTTTTTCCAGATACGGAATGAATTCCTGCAGGGGGGGTAGATGCGGCTCGGTGACGAAAACGGGGCGCTGTGAGATCATGTCGTCCTGTGCCCGGATGGGCCGCGTAGGTACTGTGGGAAACCGTACCGATCATACTCCATCGGATGGACGGGAATCCACGGAACATCCGGGACGGATAGGCGTCATTTCAATCATTCAAAGGCGAAAATGGTTAGCAGAAAACAGCTGTATGAAGTTCTGGAAAATCCGCAGTTGAATGAAATGGTCGCCACGATCTGGGGGCTGCTTGGCCAGAGCTTCGAGCACGCCCAGGCGCTGCTGCCGCCGGAACAGGCCATGGATCGCAAAGAGCTGTCTTTTCACGATCAGATCAGGTTGCTAGCCTATTTGTGCACGCTGATGGAAGATTTGCCGGGTGATATCGTCGAGATCGGTGTCTGGAAAGGGAAATCCCTGTCCTTGATGAACGAGGTATGCAACCGCGAAAGAAGAGTCATCGGGATCGACCCTTTTGCGTTGCCGAAGCAGTACGAGGAATTCAGCCACTACAAGGAAATGCTGTTCCCGAATGCGGTCATCCTGAGAGGTTTTTCCGAACTGTGCGCACAGCGGTTTCAGGAACTGTCCCCCGGCGTGGCGTTGTTGCATATCGATGGCGGGCATGAGGGCAGGAATGTACTGCTGGATTTCCTGCTGTATTCCCCCAGTCTGGTTCCAGGGGGATTTGTCGTGTTTGATGACTATATGGATGCCAGGTATAGCCCGGAAGTCGGGCCGGCTGTCGATTTGCTTCGGGCTGGGGGGTATTTCAATGGATTCAATGTGCTTGGGGCCGTTCGCGGGTTCGAGAACAGTTATCTGATCCAGAAATTTTGATTCGGCATGCTCCGGGAATAGACTGATGGCAATGGATTTTGAAACATCCCAGAGCGAGCGTCCTCCTCTGGTTTCCGTAGTGATCCCGGCATTCAGGCCGAAATACCTCCGGGCCGCGCTTGATAGCTTGCTGGCCCAGGATTTTTCGGATTATGAGATCGTGGTGGGGGATGATTGCCCCACGGATGATGTATTTGATTTATTCAGGGGAATCGTTGAAGACGGGAAAATAAAGAATTTTCGATACTACAGGAACGAGACTCGCCTGAGTGGCGGGGGAAATCTATCTTCTTGTATTCAAAAGGCTCGCGGGAAGTATATCAAGCCGCTGTTTGATGATGACGTCCTCCTACCGGGGGCGATTTCCCGGTTCGCGCAGGTTCTGTCGCAGCATGAGCATGTTTCCGTTGTCAGCTCCCGCCGCTTTCTGGTGGGCGAGCTCGGCGAACGGCTGTCCGACAACATTGCGACGGTTCCCCTGTTCGACGAGGATGTCATCCTCCATGGCCAGGACGCAGTATCTTTCCTGGGTGACGTCACTCTGAATTTCATTGGCGAACCCTCCGCCATCATGTTCCGCCGGGAAGACTACGGCCCCATCGTCATGGAACACGGGGGGTTGCTCAAACTGGGGGGGCAGTATATTGAATGGGTCGGCGACTTGACGATGACGGTCAAGCTGCTGCGCCGCGGCGATCTGGCCTTGCTGCACGAGCCTTATTCCAGTTTCCGTGTCTCGAAGGAGCAATTCAGTCAGCAGGGCCGCGATCGGCCCGGGATCGGGGAAAAGGGGCACAGGGATTTCCAGCGAATGATCCGTGAACTGGGCTGGCGCCGGTCCGAGGACAATCATCTCGTCCGCGCGCGGCCCTTGCTCGATGATGGCGGGGGCTTCACACCGCTCCCTCTTGGGGAGCGTATTCGTGAACGTTTCGAGGCGTTGACCGAGAAAGAAGATGAGGCCAACCGCTGGGGTGTCCCTCAGTGGATGGCTGACCGGTCTCCATCCGCTGCCCGCATCCTGGCAATCCAGACCATGCTGCAGGCGAACCCGGACGTAGGGACACTGGGTGTGGCCGTCATCGTGTCGGATGATGCGGATCCACGGGCTGTGGCCGATACCTTGGCCAGCCTGGGTGCGCAGCATCGGCCTGTGGGCGGTGTGTGGCTGATTGGCGATGGCGTTCCGTCCGCAGAGATCACGCAGGATGCCGAGCGGGTGAGCGGTCGTGACCCGTGGCCCCTGTTGCTGTCCCAGCGGATCGAGCAGGGCGGCATGCCTGATTTCCTCTGGATCCTGCATGCCGGCGATCAACTGTTGCCGCACGCCACGCTGACCATGGGCGAATACCGTCTGCGGCAGCCCAATCCTCTGGTCTGGTATGCGGACGAAGCCATCTTGAAGGACGGTGTCTCCGCCAACCCCATGCTGAAGCCGGATTTCAGTATCGACCTGCTGCGCAGCTACCCCTATGTCGGGCGCAACCTGGTGCTCAGCACGGCCGCCATTCAGGCGGTGGGCGGCCTGGATGCGCGTCTGGCCGATCTGTCCCCGGTCGATCTGATCTGGCGCATGGTGGAACAGGCTGGGCCGTCTGTCGTGGGACACGTGCCGGAGGTTCTGCTGCATGGCGCTCGCGGCCTGATGGATTGGGTATGCGATGCTGGAACGTTGATCTGGTCTCCGGCGGTGACACAGGCCCATTTCGTGCGGATGGGGCTGGATGCCCAGGTCCAACCCGGACCCGTTTTGGGCTTGTTCCGTGTGGAATACCCCTTGCCGGCGCAGCCGCTGGTGTCCATCATCGTGCCAACCCGTGACCAGTTCCTCATTTTGCGCGATTGCGTCGAAGGTCTGATGGAGCGCACGGACTACCCGAACTACGAGCTTCTGATCGTGGACAACGGCAGCGTCGAGCCGGGCGCGGTCCAGTTCCTGGGGAAACTCGAGAGCATGGCGCTGGATCAGGTACGTGTCCTGCGCTGGCCGCAGGCCTTCGATTTTGCCGCCATGAACAACTTTGCCGTCAGCCAGGCGCGCGGCGACGTCCTGTTGTTCCTGAACAATGATATTCAGTTTTCGTCGCAGACGCGGCCTGATTGGCTGGAACGCCTGCTGCGGCAGGCCTTGCGTCCCGAGGTCGGGATGGCGGGAGCGCGCCTCGATCTGCCGGACAATCGGGTCGATCAATACGGCCAGGTGCCCGGCTTGGATAATAGTGTCGGCCCTGCTTTTCGGGGGGAACCCGCCGGCAAGTATGGATATATGTACCGTCTGGCTGTTCAGCAGAATGCCAGCGCCTTGAGCGCATCGTGCCTGATGATGCGGCGGGCCGTGTTCGAGGAACTGGGCCGCTTCGATGCGCAGAATTTCCCGATCTACTACGCGGATACGGACCTCTCCCTGAAGGCATCCCAGGCCGGCTATCTCCTGGCGCTGGAGCCCGACACCGGCCTGTTGCACATGGGGGGGGCTACGCGGTTGCTGACGGAAAAATTCGGCTTGGCCGCCCGCCCGGACGACGAGCAGCGCGACCGTCTGTATGCCCGCTGGCTGCCGCAACTGGCGCACGATCCCTATTACCACCCCGCCTTTGGCAAGCTGTCGCCCGGGTTCAATTTGAGCCAGGATGCTTCGCGGATCCACGAGCCGCTGCCAGGTCGCCCATTGCCGGTCGTGCTGGCCTCGCATGCGGATTGGCATGGATGCGGCCATTACCGGATTCTGCAGCCCTACACGGCGCTGGCTGGGGAACTGCGAACCGAAGGCGGCGTCAAATTCCACGATTTCCACTTCACCGATGTGGCCCGCATCCAGCCGGACGTCATCGTGTTGCAGGGGGCATGGCTGAACGAGGGCATCCTGACCCAGATCCGGCGCTATCGCGAGATTACCGGCGCCAAGGTCGTCCTGGAGTTCGACGATTATCTGCCCAACATTCCGACCCGCAGCGTCTATCGTGGAAAGGCGTCGCAGGGCTGGGTCAAGAAGATGCGCCGCGCCATCGAGCAGGTGGATTGGCTGGTGGTGTCCACGCCTGTCCTGGCCCAGGAATACTCGGACTTCCATCACGATATCCGGGTGGCGCTCAATGGCCTTCCGGTTGATTGGTGGGGGGGGCTGGAAGGGCGCCGCCGCGCAGGAAAGAAGATGCGCGTGGGCTGGGCCGGCGGTAGCGGCCATACCGGGGATCTGGCCGAGATCCGCTCCGTCGTCAAGGATTTGCAGGGCGAGGTCGAGTGGGTTTTCATGGGCATGAAGCCCGACGATGTGGCGTGCGAGTTCCATTCCGGGGTTCCTATCGACCAGTATCCAGCCAAACTGGCCAGCCTGGACCTGGATCTGGCGGTCGTCCCGCTGGAATTGCATCCGTTCAATCGCTGTAAGAGCAACCTGCGCCTGCTGGAGCTTGGGGCCTGCGGGGTGCCGGTCATCTGCACGGACATCGACCCCTATCGGGGCGATCTGCCCGTCACCCGGGTGCGCAATCGCCATCAGGATTGGGTGCAGGCCATTCGCGGGCATCTGGCGGACCCCGAGGCGTCTGCGCGCCAGGGGGATGCGCTGCGTGAAGCCGTACGGCGGGACTGGATGCTGGAAGGAGCCTTCCTGGATCAGTGGGCCCAGGCATGGGGCGTGGCGCCCGATGGTGTCTGAGTCCTAGGCAGCGCCCTGAACGGGTTGATGAGCGTTGGGGAAAGATAAAACCGCTGGACCGGGTAGGTCCAGCGGTTTTATCTTTGTTGCCGGGGCGGCCGAAACCGCCTCGATCCGCTGCGTGGATTAACGCAGCAGGGACAGCATGGTCTGCGGGACCTGGTTGGCCTGAGCCAGCACGGCGGTGCCAGCCTGTTGCAGGATCTGGGCACGCGTCATGTTGGACACTTCCACCGCATAGTCGGCGTCTTCGATGCGTGAACGCGCGGCCGACAGGTTGGTGACGGTGTTTTGCAGGTTCGTAATCGTGGACTCGAAGCGGTTCTGGATTGCGCCCAGGTCGCTGCGCAGGTCGTCGACCTGCGCAATGGCCTTGTCCAAAGTATCCAAGGCATTGGGTGTGGCGCCCGATGACAAGGACTTCAGAGACATCGTGTCCGTATCCAATGTGAAAGCAGCGGTGCCCGCAGTCGCCGTCACATCGGCGGTCGACGGCTCAACTGCAATGTAGTAGTCCTTGGCCGTCCCAGCCGTGCCCGTGAAGCCGCGCGACTCAAGATTACCTACTTCAGTGGCATCCGCCGGCGTCACAGAGACCTTGGCAAAGAATTTGCCATTGTCATCCACGTACACGTTCGTGGCATCCACCGCAACACTGGCAGAGGCCACGCCCAAGCGTTCCGCCAGCTTGTTAGGTGTCTTTTCATCAACAGTCGCGGCAGTCACACTAGACGTGGAGCCGTAAGCCTTTTGAAAATCAGCCGCAACAGCGGCCACAGGGGCACCACCAGTAGCCATCTTCGGGCCGGTTACGTTGAAGCTGCTCAGGTTCAGCGTACTAGAGGTGATCTTCTTCAGATCAATCTCAATCGTCTCGTTGTCATTGGCGCCGACTTGAATGGTCAGCGTCTGATCACTAGCCAGGACCTTGACGCTATTAAATTGCGTCTGATCGGATACACGGTTGATCTCATCCAGACGTTGGGTGATTTCAGCCTGAATGGACTGGAGGTCCGAATCGGAGTTCGTGCCGTTGGCAGCTTGAACGGACAGCTGACGGATGCGCTGCAAGTTGTTGTTGATTTCGTTCAGCGCCCCTTCGGTCGTCTGAGCGATGGAGATCCCGTCGTTGGCGTTGCGGCCAGCCTGGGTCAGGCCGTTGATATTGGCGGTAAAGCGGTTAGCGATGGCTTGGCCAGCGGCGTCGTCCTTGGCGCTATTGATACGCAGGCCCGACGACAGACGTTCGATCGCGGAACCCAGGGAGGATTGAGACTTGTTCAGGTTGTTCTGGGACACCAGAGCAAGGTAGTTAGTGTTGATAATCGTTCCCTCTGAATTTTCCTCAACTAATCACCATGTGTAGATACGTTTTGTCTCTCTCATAGGGGTATCTCTTGAGAGAATGTTTGACACCACCGCCTTGCGCGGAGCGTGTGTGTATATAAATGTGTATATCGCTCAATGCATATATGTCATTGACAAATAAGGCATTCAGGAGAAATTCCCATGTCCTTATAGAAAGGCAGTGTGTATATATTTGTGTGCTCTTTTGTAACGGGGAAAGTAGCGCATGACTCAGAATCTCCTATCGGTACGGGCAATCGACTCGGCCAAAGCAGCGATCAAGCCTTATCAGCTTCGGGACGGCGGCAGCCTGTTTCTATCGGTGCAACCTAGTGGAAGTAAGCTTTGGCGTTACCGCTACCGCCTGAGTGGCAAGGCCCAGGTGTATGCCATCGGCAGGTATCCCGACATTACTCTGGCTGAAGCACGCCGCGAGCGAGACCGTGTGCGAGATCTGGTGCGGCAAGGCATTCACCCCCTGTGGAGGCAAGGCTTGGAGCAGGATGTCGGTGGGTCGCCCGTTCCGCCGTCATTCGAATCGGTTACGCGAGCCTGGCTGGTCGCCAATCCGCAATGGAGCCCAAGCTATTCCCGTCAGATACGACGGTATTTTGAAAGAGACATTCTTCCCGCCGTGGGAGGCGAGGCGGTCGCCGACCTCACACCCACGGACATCCGCGCACTCATTGAGTCTATCGCGGAGCGAGGCGCTCGCTGCGCTGCGCTACTCGCGCAGCAATGGATATCACAGGTTTTCTCCTATGCCATTGTGCAAGGGCTGCGCGAGGACAATCCGGCCAGCCTGCTCAAAGGCCTTGTCAGGCGGCCAACTGTCCGCCACCATCCGCCGCTGAGCTGGTCCGATATTCCGGAATTCTTTCAGCGTCTGGATGGCTGGAGTGGGTATTCCGATATCGCCATTGGCCTGCGCTTGTTGGCCCTGATGTTCGTACGGCCTTCCGAACTGCGGCTGGCCCGTTGGTCGGAGTTCGATTTCGACAATGCGGTCTGGACCGTGCCCAAGGAGCGCATGAAGATGCGCAGGCCACATATGGTGCCACTCTCTAGGCAAACCTTGGCGCTACTTAGTTCTCTGCGTACAGTGTCTAATAGTCCCATGCTGTTTCCCAACCACCGGGACGCAGGCCGTGAGCTTGCCGCGAGCAGCTTCAATCATGCCATCGAGCGACTTGGGTACGGTGGACGGTTTTCCGCACATGGATTCAGAGCGACCGCTACGACTTTGCTGGGCTTGCTTGGCTATCCGGATAAGCTGGTCGATTTGCAGCTTGCCCACCGCAGGCGAGATACGTCTCGCGCGCCCTACGACCACGCTCGGTTCGTCGGCTCTCGCATGCTGCTTATGCAGGACTGGGCCGATATTTTAGGGGCCTTGGCCGATGGGAAGCGTTATGCCCAGCTCTCCCAGACATTCGGCCCTTTGTCTGAGCGCAGGACCAGGATTCTGAGCGTAATCGAGCGGGAGTGAAGCTTTAGTCAAAAAAACATCCGGACAGCCCTAAAGTTCCCCGCCCCCTCTCCGTTAATGGGACAGAACAGGAGGTCACTCAGTTTGTCATCCTGGGCAACAAGGGCGGATCTCCGCCGAACAACTTAGGAGTCTCTCATGGCTGTTATCAACACCAACTACCTCGCTCTGGTCTCTCAGAACAATCTGAACAAGTCCCAGTCCTCCCTGGGTACTGCCATCCAACGCCTGTCCTCCGGCCTGCGCATCAACAGCGCCAAGGATGACGCCGCTGGCCAAGCCATCGCCAACCGCATGACCGCCCAGATCCGTGGCATGACCCAGGCTGCTCGCAATGCCAACGACGGCATCTCGCTGGCCCAGACCGCTGAAGGCAACCTGAACGAAATCAATAACAACTTGCAACGTATTCGTGAGTTGGCTACCCAGGCTGCCAACGACGTGAACGGTTCAACCGACCGTACCTCGATCCAGAACGAAATCAATGCTCGTCTGGATGAAATCGACCGCGTGGCCAAGGGCGCCAAGTTCAACGGGACCTCGCTGCTGTCCGGCGTGGCGACGATCAACCTGCAAATCGGCTCCAATACGGACTCCACGGACTCGATCCAGATCAAGACGACCGATGCGACGCTGTCCGGCCTCAGCCTGACCAAGGGTTCCGCTGGTACCACGGTCAGCGGTTTCGCTGCTGCCCAAGCGACGATCAAGGCGATGGACGATGCCCTGGTCAAGGTCGACAACGCTCGCAGCGATCTGGGTGTCTACCAGAACCGTCTGGAATCCACGGTTTCCAACCTGAACAACACCATCACCAACCTGTCGGCTTCGCGTTCGCGCATCGAAGACGCCGACTATGCGGTGGAAGTGTCCAACATGACGCGTGCCCAGATCCTGCAACAGGCTGGTACCGCTGTGCTGGCTCAGGCCAACCAGGTCCCGCAAACCATGCTGTCCCTGCTGCGTTAATTCGCACGGTGGGTTGGGGCGGCTCGGCCGCCCCGGCATGTGGAAGCCACTGGCGCAAGCCGGTGGCTTTTTTCTTGAGGCTGATGATGAAAACCCAAACCGTTGCTCTGGTGATGATCGTCAAGAATGGCGCGGCGACCTTGGCTCGCTGCCTGTCCAGCGTGCAGGGCCATGTCGACGACGTCATCGTGCTGGATACGGGCTCTGCGGACGACACGGTGGCCATCGCGCGGCGCTTCGGCGCCCGAGTGCATCATTTCGAGTGGATCGACGATTTTTCCGCTGCCCGAAATGCGGCGCTGGCTTATTCCGATGCGGATTGGAATTTGATCCTGGATGCCGACAACTGGCTGGAATCCGGCCATGAGGCGTTGCGCTCCCTGGGCACTGCGCCGTTCATGGGCCAGATCGCTATCGTCAATCGCTTCATGCAGGGCGATGAGGTTCGGGAATCGACGGAATGGGTACCGCGCCTTTTGCCTAGGGGCATCCGCTATGCCGGCAGGATCCACGAACAGCCTGTCAACGATCAGGGACTGAGTAGAAGGCGGCTGGACATCCGGCTGGGCCATGATGGCTACATGCCGGCAGGGCTGGAGGCCAAGAAGGGCCGGAATGAGGCATTGCTGCGCCTGGCTTTGTCAGAGTCTCCTCAGGATCCTTATCTGCTGTTCCAGTTGGGCAAGGAGCTGTCCATCTATGAGCGCCACGGCGAGGCTGTCGGTTATTTTCTGCAGGCCGTCGAGCGTTCGACAAACGACTTGGCCTACCGGCACGACCTGATCATGCGAACCCTGTACTCTCTGAAGCAGGCGGGCCAATTGGAAAGCGCCATCCTGCTGGCGGAAAGCGAATTTCCCTGTTGGCAGGATTCCCCGGACTACTTCTTCTGCGTGGCGGATATCTTTCTGGATTGGGCGGTACGGCACCCGGATCAGGCCGAGTCCCAGTTTCTGCCGATGGTGGAATCCAGTTGGCTGAAGTGTCTGGAGATCGGCGATCGGCCGGACTTGTCGGATTCTGTTGCCGGCCGGGGCAGCTATCTGGCGGCACAGAATCTGGCCGTCTTGTACGAGAACACGGGCAGGCCGGATGAGGCGGAAGCGTTCAGGCGCGAGGCGGCGGCGATGAGGAAAAGAGGGGCGTAACCTTTCTGCGCTGTTAATGCGGGTCCAGAAAGACCTCGCTCAGCGAGGTGGCGTCCAGGATGTTGGGAGATCAGTTTTTCAATTGTGGGGTGCTGCGCTGCGCCATGTGTTGCCGCCAGATGGTCAGGCTGCGGTTCAGTTCTGCGTGCGCGAGCTGTTGGCGCACGGCCTGAATCAGAGTGCGCAACAAACCGTGCCATTGCCCAATATCCAGGCTGTGCCTGTGAGTCCCGGCGGTTTTGACCTGCTTTGGCTTTGGGGGAAAAGCCTTTTTATTCAATGATGTTACGGTTTAATTGTGTAAATCTATATGGTATTACAGACAAAAATAGAAAGATGAATTGGCCGCAGCCCGGTTTATCGCGGCGCAGCAAAAGCGCACACTGTTTCCAACAGGGCAGGACATGAATCCCTCAGCGGAAAACCCGCGTAGTCCTGCTTTTGCACACACTTAAACGTGAAGGAAACCATCATGAAAGTCACTACCGCCGCCTCCATCGCCATCCTGTCCCTGGGTCTTGCCTCTGTCGGCATCGCGCAAGCCGATGAAGCCAACTATCCGGAAATCGTGACGCCCAGCACCCAGACCCGTGCGGAAGTCGTCCAGGCGTTGCGCGTGGCGCAGTCCCAGGGGCTGGTCACTGTGAGTGAGCAGGCCGATTATCCCCAGCTGCAATCCGAAGGCCCGGCCCTGACCCGCGCCCAGGTGCTGAACGAGCTGAAGGAAGCCAAGAGCGCCGGTCTGCTGACTATCGGGGAAAGCGGACAGTATCCCCAGATGCTGTAATCACTGCTTCGAGCTGGAAAAGCCCGCCGCGCATGATGCGCAGCGGGCTTTTCCGTCTGTGTTTGCAAGCGCGATTTCCAGCTCTGGCTTTGCGCTCAAGTCTTGTCAGTCTGACGCTTTCATCTATCCGCGGTTTTACGGTCCGGAGGAGGGCGTTCGCTTTCTGTGGCGCTTACCGCCAGCCGCGCCTGCCATGCCAGCCGCGGTGGTAACCTCCGTGCCCCCAGCCCCGCGACCGATAGCCGAAGTAAAAGCTGGGCGGTGCGACATACACGGGCGGCGCGACGTAGACGGACGGCCCGGCGTAGACGACCCCGCCGCCATCGCCGTAGTAGGCGGGCGCGGGTTCGTAGACGGCGCATCCGCCCAGAGCGGATACGGCAACCAGCAGGACCGCGAACCGGCTGGCGCGATGTGCGATGGATGTTTTCATGGCTGGAATTATGGTCGCAATATTCGCGCCCCGGCGCGGGATATTGCCGCCGGTTACACAGCTCCAGAGGTTCTCCATCCTTGGGCGGCTTTCATCAAGAATTGACACACTCTTTGCAGGTGGAGTGTGGCGGCAACCCGACGTGTCGCGGGCAATTGGTGGGCCCCCCGAGAGTCGAACTCGGCACCAACGGATTATGAGTCCGCTGCTCTAACCAGGCATGAGCTAGAGGCCCTCCGTTGGCGACGGGCACCGATGGCCGGTCGCCGGGAAAGCGGGAATTATCGCATAAGACGCCTTTGTGACGGCGGCGGGTGATGGTAATCTGCCTGCATCGCCGCCAGTCCCGGGCGCCCCGCGCCGGGCCTGGCGCAAGCAGAACAATAGAACAGGGCCGCCCCATGCATCCGATCCTTTCCCGTACTCTGCTGGCAGGCTTGGCCCTGGGCTGGGTCGTCTCGGCGTCCGCCGCGCAAGTCGTGCGTTTCACGCCCCAGGGGGCGATGGCCCGGATCATGCAGGCGCAGGTGGATTTCGATGCGCCGGCCATCGCGTTGGGCGATGATCTGGCGGCGGATCCTTATCGGATCCAGTGCGACTCGGATGCGGCGAAGGGCTCGGGTCGCTGGGTGGATCCGCAGCATTGGGTCTATTCCTTCGAAAAGCCGCTGACGGGCGCCGTATCCTGCCAGGCGGATCCGAATCCTGATTTCAGGGATTTGCAGGGCCGGCCGCTGGACGTCGGCAAGACCTATGCCTTCACCACGGGCGGGCCGCGTGCGCAGCTGTCGTACCCCTGGGGAGGTCAGATCGCGGAAGATCAGGTCTTCGTGTTGCGCTTCAATGTTGCGACGGATCCGCAGTCGATCCTGGACCACGCGCATTGCGAGGTCCAGGGGCTGGGGGAATCCGTGCCGGTGCGCATCATCACCGGCGATCAGCGCGACCAGATCCTGCATGCCATCGGCTGGAATCGGGACAGCGCCCAGCGCCTGGACAATGCCCGTCTGCTGCAGTGCAAGCGCCTGCTGCCGTCTTCGGCCCAGGTGCGGCTGGTGGTGGGGCCTGGGGTGAAATCTGCCGATCTGCCCGGCCAGCCGGGAATGGTGGGCCGGGCGGTGCTGGCGCAGGATTTCAAGGTCCGCGATCCCTTCCGGGCGACGATGAACTGCACCCGCGTCAATGCTCAGGCGCCATGTTCGCCGCTGTTCCCGATCGGATTGACGTTTTCCAGTCCGGTGCCGCGCGCCTTGGCCAGCCAGGTCGTGCTGGAAACCCCCGACGGGCCGACGCAGGTGGCAGCGGATGACGGCGGGGCGGCGCATGACGCGCTCTCCAGCCTGACGTTCGGCGCGCCTTTCCCGGAGCGCTCCACGTTGCGGCTGGTGCTGCCCAAAGATTTGCGCGATGACGCGGGGCGGCCTTTGGCCAATGCCTCGCGTTTTCCGCTGGACGTGCCCATCGACGCCTTGCCGCCGCTGGTGAAATTCGCCTCCGGACCGTTCGGAATCGTGGAGCGCTTCGCTGATGGGCCGCCCGCCCAGGGCCTGCCGGCCATGGTGCCTCTGGCGCTGCGGCGGGTCGGGCCGCAATTGCGCACCCGGGACATGATGATCTCCGCCGGGCGGGTGGATGATCACGTGACGACCGACGATGTGCAGGCCCTGCAGTGGATGGCGAAGGTCCAGCGGCTGCAGGAAGGGCAGATGACGGCGGGCCAGTTCGCCGACGTGCTGGCATCGCGCCCTGCGCGCGATGCGGTTCGGGGTGAACCTCTGATCGACGTGCGCTCGCGATCCGTGTTCGGTCCGCAGGATACGGCCCGCGCGCTGACGCTGCCGGGGCTGCAGGATGCCGAGGGCAAAGATATCGAAGTGATCGGGGTGCCGGTGGCGGCGCCGGGCCTGCATGTGCTGGAAGCCGCGTCCCCCCGGCTGGGAACGGCATTGCTGACTGAAAAGGGCAAGCCGGGGGGCACCATGTATGTGCGCTCGGCCGTGTTGGTGACGAATCTGGCGGTGCATGTCAAAACCGGCCGCGATGATGCCCTGGTCTGGGTCACGACGCTGGATGGCGGGGAACCGGTGCCCGGCGCCCAGGTGGCGATCCTGGGCTGCGATGGGACGCGCATCCGCCAGGGCAAGACTGATGATCACGGGCTCTGGCATTCGCTGGGGGCGGTGCCGGCCGACGCCTATTGCGATGGCACGGCGCAATCGGGCGTCTTCGTGACGGCGCGGATTGCCGCCGATCATCCGGCAGCGCACGGCCAGGCGGATTTTTCCTTTGCCTGGTCCAGCTGGGACCAGGGCATCGAGCCCTGGCGCTTCGATGTGCCCGTCAGCCAGTCGCCGGTGCCGGACCAGGTGGCCCATGCGGTGCTGGACCGCTCCCTGTTGCGAGCCGGGGAAACCGTGTCGATGAAGCTGTTCCTGCGCGATCTGACGCGTGACGGGGTGCGCAACCCGCCGACCGGCTGCCTGGCGGCGGGCAAGCCCGAGTGTCTGCCGCAGACGGTGGACATCGTGCACGAGGGCTCGGGCGATACCGCCAAGCTGCCGCTTGCATGGAAACTGAGCCCCAGCGGTGGACTGTATGCCGTGCTGGATTATGCGATTCCCCGCACGGCGCGCCTGGGGCAGTACGCCATTCAGCTGGCGCCGCCGGAGGCGGCCTCCAGCCGGGACGATGATTGGGCGCCCGCGCTCTTTGCCGGGAGTTTCCGTGTCGAGGCTTTCAAACTGCCCTTGCTGACGGGGTCGCTGAAGATCGCGGCTCAGGCCGCCTCGGCGGATGCCGCGCCGGGTGGAGAGGCGCCTGCGCCCGCAGGCGCCTTGATCGCCCCTGCCGCGATTCAGGCCGATCTGCAATTGAACTGGCAGTCCGGCGGCCCGGCCCGGGATCTGGACGCCTCCTTGTCGGCGGTGGCGCAGCCGCTGGTCCCCGGCTTCGACGCTTATCCGGATTTCAGCTTCGGGGTGCCGGACAGTTTGCGGGACCAGGCGGACCAGGCCTCGTCCGATACGCTGCGCCGTCTGATCCTGGACAAGCGCCCGCTGCGCCTGGACGCGCGGGGCGGGGCGCGGGTCGATCTGAAGGACCTGCCTGCGATCGAGAGCCCGCAGTCCTGGCTGTTCGAGGCCTCGTTTGCCGATCCCAATGGGGAAATCCAGACGATTGCACAGACGGCGCAGGTGTGGCCGTCCGCCGTCGTGGTGGGCCTGCAGACCGGCCGCTGGATGTCGCGCAATGACAAATCGACGATCAAGCTGCTGGCCGTGGATCCCCAGGGGCGCCCACAGGCGGGCGTGCCGGTGCGGCTGGACGGCCGGGTCCGCACCACCTATTCGACGCGCAAGCGCCTGGTGGGCGGGTTCTACGCCTACGATACGCATGCGCAGATCGCCTCCCTGGGCACTTTGTGCCAGGGCGAAACCGATGCCAAGGGCTTGCTGGAATGCACGATCAGCCTGGATCGGGACGGGGAAATCCAGTTGTTCGCCCAGGCGGGCGACGCCCAGGGCCGGCTGTCCCGGGCAGCCACCTCGATCTGGGTCTGGGGCGGCGAGAACTGGTTTTCGGGGGGCGATGATGACCGCATCGACGTGATTCCGTCCAAGGCCAGCTACCGGCCTGGCGAAACCGCCGAGTTCACCGTTCGCATGCCGTTTCGCCAGGCCGAGGCCCTGGTGGCTGTGGAACGCGAAGGCGTCTTGGAAACCCATGTCGTCTCCCTGGACGGCGACCAGCCTGTGGCGCGCCTGCCGGTGAAGGCGGAATGGGGGCCGAACGTCTATGTCTCGGTGCTGGCGGTGCGCGGTCGCATTCGCACTGTGCCCTGGTCGTCTTTCTTGGATTGGGGGTGGCGTCATCCGGTGGATTGGGCGCGGGCTTGGGCATCTCAGGTCGATGACGCCCCGGCTCCGACCGGGCTGATCGACCTCGCCAAACCGTCCTTCCGCTTCGGCCTGGCGCAGATCCGCGTCAGCAGCGATGCCGATCGTGTGAAAGTGCAGGTCAAGGCCGACCACGACACCTACCGGGTGCGCGACACCGCGCAGGTCGAAATTCAGGCTTTCCTGCCCGATGGCAAGCCCGCAGCAGGGGCCGGGGTGGCGTTCGCCGCCGTGGATGAGGCCTTGCTCGAGCTGATGGACAACAGCAGTTGGAACCTGCTGGATGCCATGCGCGTCGAACGCGACGAAGGCGTGCGCACGGCCACCAGCCAGGGCCAGGTGGTAGGCCGCCGGCATTACGGCCGCAAGGCGGTGCCGGCGGGCGGCGGCGGGGGCTTCGGAGCCACGCGGGAATTGTTCGATACCCTGCTGTTATGGCGCGGCGACCTGACCCTGGACGAGCAGGGGCGGGCGCGGGTCCGGGTGCCGCTGAACGATTCTCTGACGCGATTCCGGCTGGTGGCCGTGGTGGATCATGGGCAGGGCGGCTTCGGCACCGGCTCGACGGATATCGTCAGCACCCAGGATCTGCAGGTGGTGTCGGGCTTGCCCCAGGTGGTGCGCGAGGGCGACCATTATCAGGCTCGGGTCACCGTGCGCAACCGGACTCAGGCGACCCTGCCGCTGACGGTATCGGCCAGTGTCCAGGGGGCGGGCGGCGCGGAGCAATCGCTGCCGGCGCAGGCGCTGGACCTGTCGGCGGGCTCGTCGGCCACGCTGGATTGGCCGGTGGATGCGCCCTTGTTGGGGAACAATCAGGATAGCGAATCCTTGCAGTGGACCTTCGCGGCGCGAACCCGGCGGGGCAGCGAGCAGGCGTCGGACCGGATCGTGGTGCGGCAGACGCTGCAGCCGGCCGTGCCGGTGACGGTGCGCCAGGCAACCTTGCTGCAAATTCGCCAGGGCGTGCCGCAGCATCTGCCGGTCGATGCTTCTTCCCGGGCCTTGCCGGGTGCGCAGGGCGCACCGCGTGGCGGGGTGACGGTGCAGCTGCAATCCAGTCTGGCGGGGACTTTGCCGGGGGTGCGGGATTGGCTGGCGGCCTATCCCTACGCCTGCATGGAACAGCTCAGCTCCAAGGCCATCGGCATGCGGGATGCGGCGGCCTGGAAGGCCTTGATGCAGCGGTTGCCGGATTATCAGGGCGATACCGGCTTGCTGGCGTATTTCCCCGGCGGGCGCGGCAGCGTGATCCTGACCGCGCAATTGGTCGAAGTGTCGGCGCGGGCGCAGGCCCTTGGCTGGCCGGATGCCTTGCCTGCCCAGGCGCGTGGACGCATGCTGTCCGCCTTGCAGGATTTCGTCCTGGGCCGCCTGGACGAGACCGCCTGGGCGCCGGTGCAGGATCTGTTCTGGCGCAAGCTGATCGCCGTGGATGCCCTGGCCCTGGCAGGGGCCTGGCAGCCGGGGATGCTGGATTCTTTCGCCCTGGACGTCAGCGACTGGCCGACGCCCGCCGTGGTGACGTGGCTGTCCATTCTGCAGCATGTGCCCGATCTGCCGGATCGCGCGGCCCTGTTGACGCAAACCGATGCCGTGTTGCGGGCGCGGCTCAGTCGCCACGGGACGTCCCTGATCCTGTCGGACGCGACGGCGGATCAAGGCTGGTGGCTGATGAGCAACGTCGCGACCGCTCAGGCGCGCTTGCTGATGACGGTCTTGCCGCGCCCCGAATGGCGTCAGGATCTGCCGCGGCTGTTGACCGGCCTGCTGTCGTTCCAGAGCCAGGGGGCCTGGTCGACCACGACCGCCAATGTCCTGGGGGTGCTGGCGGTCAACGACTATGCGCGGCAGGTGGAAACGCAGGCCGGGCAGGGGGCCGTCTCGGTGGCGCTGGCGCCGGCCCCCGGGCGGACGCTGACCTGGGCAGACATGCCTCAGGCCGACGGTATCCACCGCCAGGCCCTGGATCTGCCGTGGCCGCCGTCCCGCCAGGGGACGGTGGACCTGACGCAGCAGGGGGCCGGCAGCGGCTGGGCGACCGTCACGGCCCGGGCGGCGGTGCCGCAGACGCGGGCCGTGGATGCCGGCATGCGGGTGGAGCGCACGGTCACGCCGGTGTCCCGCGCCCGGCCGGACCGCTGGTCGGTGGGCGATGTCTACCGGGTCAGCTTGAGCATCCACAGCCGGGAACCCGTGGTCTGGTCCGTGATCAGCGATCCGGTGCCTGCCGGCGCATCCATCCTGGGCGGTGGGCTGGGGCGGGATTCAGTCATTGCCGTCAGGGATGAATCCGAGGATCAGCCCGCCTGGGACCGGCCCGCTTTTGTCGAACGCGATGCGGGCATGTATCGGGCGTATTTCGAGGTGCTGGATGCCGGCGTCCAGACGCTGGAATACACGGTGCGGCTGAATACGCCGGGGAATTATCAGCTGCCCCCGACGCGGATCGAGGCCCTGTACCAGCCGGACATATTCGGCAGCCTGCCCAACGAACCGTTCCAGGTGGCGGCGGATTGATCGCCTGGCGTGACCTGGGCGCCTGGCTGCTGGCGGCGGCCTTGTGGCCGCAGCCGGGGCCGGCTGCGGGCCTGGACGTGTCCGCAGCCGATTTGCCGGCTTATGCGGCCGTGCGTCAGGCCTGGCGTCCGTCGGACATCAGGGTGCTGGCGATGGATGGCCGGGTGATCCAGCGCATCCGAGCGGATTTTTCCGCCCGGCGCGGGGATTGGGTGCCGCTGCAGGATATTTCCGCCGCGTTGCAACGGGCCGTGATCCAGTCCGAAGACCATCGTTTCTACGATCATGGCGGGGTGGATTGGCTGGCCAGCGCATCGGCGGCCTGGGCGGCGGCGTGGGGCGACGGCAAACGCGGCGCTTCGACGCTGAGCATGCAACTGGCCGCCATGCTGGATGCGGATCTGCGGCGCGGCCCGCAGGGCCGGGGAATCTGGCAGAAGCTGGACCAGATGCAGGCGGCCCGCCAGCTCGAATCGCGCTGGTCCAAGGCGCAGATCCTGGAAGCCTATCTGAATCTGGCCAGTTACCGGGGTGAGCTGCGTGGCGTGGACGCTCTGTCGCGGGTGATGTTCCAGAAGCAGGCCTCGGGGCTGACGTTGCGCGAGGCGGCCCTGGCGGCCGTGCTGCTGCGCGGACCCAATGCGCCGCTGGCGGTGCTGGCCCAACGCAGTTGCGCTTTGCTGCGCGACCTGGGGCGCCCGGAGGGCTGCGACGGCTTGAGGGACTTCATCGGGCTGTCGCTGTCCCGCGCGCATGCGTCCCGTTTTGAGACTCCGGGCCTGGCGCCGCATTGGGCCCGCCAGTTGATCCGGGAGGGGCTGGCATCGCCCGGCGGCGAGATCCAGTCCACGCTGGACGCCGATCTGCAGCAACTGGCAGTGCGCTCGATGCGCCGCCACTTGCGGGATCTGCGAGGCACGGGCGTGACGGATGCGGCCGTGGTCGTGCTGGATAACCGGTCGGGGGCCGTGCGGGCCTATGTGGGATCTTCCGGCGCGCTGTCCGAGGCGGCCGACGTGGACCATGCCCAGGCGCTGCGCCAGGCCGGTTCGACCCTGAAACCGTTCCTGTACGCCCTGGCGCTCGATGAGCAGCGGCTGACGGCCGCGTCTTTGCTGGATGACCGGCCGCTGGATCTGGATGGCGGCAGCGGCCTGTACATTCCCGACAATTACGATCACCGCTTCAGCGGCTGGGTCAGCGCGCGCGTGGCGCTGGCTTCGTCCCTGAACATCCCGGCGGTGCGCACGCTGATGCTGGTCGGGCCGGACGTGCTGGCGCAACGCCTGACGGCCCTGGGCCTGCCGCTGACGCAGGGCGGGGATTATTACGGCTACAGCCTGGCGCTGGGCTCGGCCGATGTCACGCTGCTGTCGCTGAGCAATGCCTATCGGGCGCTGGCGCGGGGTGGCGATTACGCGCCGGTGCGGATCCGCGCGACGGGGGCGGCCGAGCCGCAGGCCGGTCGGCCCCTGTTTTCAAGAGGCGCTGCCTGGATCGTCGGCGATATCCTGGCGGACCGCCAGGCGCGGGCGCGGACCTTCGGACTGGACAGTCCTTTGTCCACGAAATCCTGGGCGGCGGTCAAGACCGGCACCAGCCGCGACATGCGCGACAACTGGTGCGTGGGCTGGTCGGCCAGCTATACCGTGGGCGTCTGGGTCGGCAATAGCGCGGGGGCCAGCATGCGCAATGTGTCCGGCGTCAGCGGGGCCGGGCCGATCTGGCACGACCTGATGGATTGGCTGGCGCAGCGTAATGCAGCGTCGACAACGCCGCCTGTGGATCGTGCTGTTCCAGTGGCAGCGGGGCGCAGCTTGGCAGTGGCTCCGGTGGGCCGTGTCGCCGGCTTGCTGGCTGGCGAGCCCGATCAGCCTGCCGACGTGACCCCGGCGCCGGTGACGTTCGCCGCCGGCCTGGAACCGGCCCGCACCGAGTATTTCCTGGGGGATACCGCCCAGACGGTGTTCGCTCCGCCCGGGCTCGACGCCACGCCGGCCGGACGCCCGCGGATCGCCGAGCCGGTCGACGGCACGTTGATTGCGCTGGACCCGGACATCCCCTGGGATCGCCAGCGCCTGCGAGTGCGAGCGGTCGATGCCATGTCGCGTCCGGTGGCCGATGCCCGCTGGTTCCTGGATGGCCGCGTCTATGGGACAGGCAGGGCGCCGGATTGGACGCCTCAGCCGGGGCTGCATGTCTTTCAGTTGCGGGATGGGGATGGCCGGGTGCTGGATCAGGCTCGGGTCACGGTGCGCGCCGGGAGCTGGGCTCCGGACCGGTGAGCGCCCCGGACATACGCGGTCACGAGGCTGTTGCCGAAGTGTGTCATCATCGGGGCATGGGAATCGAAGCAAGGAGGGCCTGACCATGAACTCACCAGAATGCACGACTCGTCTGCCATGGCGCCATCTGCGGATGGGACTGCTGTTATTGCTGGCGTGCGCGCTGTCGGCCTGCCAGACTGTGCCGGGATCTCGCGCAGGGGCGTCGGGCGCATCCAGCGCGACGACCGGCAGCCTGAGCGCTGCCAAGCCCACGCACACGGATCCGGTCCGTGCCGTGAATCCCAACCGCGAGGCCAGCGATCTGCGGGTATTCCTGGCCGATACGCGGCCGCATCCCGGCTGGACGCCTGTGCCCCTGAAACCGTCCGGCTTGTTGTATGTGCGCACGGACGCCATCATCGGCCGGGACGACCTGATGGGCATCCAGTCGGCCACTGATCAGTCGGGCGGCGGGGTGCTGGTCCTGATCCTGAAGGACGAGGGCCTGACCAAGCTGCGCAAGACGACTGCGGCCAATCCCGGGATGCGCCTGGCCTTGGTCGTCGGGCAACTGATGCTGGCGGCCCCCGCCTATGCGTCGCCCATCCGCGAGCAGCAGCTGGCCTTTGGCGTGGGTTCCGCCCGCAATGCGGATGTCGCCGCTCGTTCAGTGGCCGGGGTGCAATAAGGGAAGCCCCGGCGGGAAACTCCCGCTTGGCTGGGGTGATCGGCCGGCTTCGGCCCTGGCCCTGACTCTGGCCCTGCGGCTGGACGGTTGGATGGCTGGGATGCGATGGCTGAAACGCAACACTACCTGGATTGCCGGGCCGTGTTGCTTTTTGGCTGTTGCGTGCTCGTGAAATGATTTTCCGCTTGCGTTGATGTTGTGGATTCAGTGAAAATCTACGCATTGCGTATACAGGAGTCAATCGTGGCCGTTTCCCAACAAGTTTTCTTGCGTGACGCCATGCGTCGCCTGAACCTGACCCGCGATGTATTCGCCGCCCGTATCGGCGTCAAGCGCCGGGCGCTGGATACCTGGCTGCTGCCGGAAGGCTCCCAGGAATCCCGCGCCATGCCGGAGGTCGTGTCGCGCTTCGTGACCGAAATCGTGGAAAATGGCGCGCTGATGGAAAAGTATGCGCAAAGCGCGCAATCCGGCGCGCTGCGTGATCGCATCGCCATCGACAACAAGCACCAACTGCTGTCCGTGGATCAGTTCACGCGGGAATCCGTGGAAGAGCTGTGCCGCGTGGCGGATCTGATGCAGCCCATCGCCCGCCGCCAGAAGGTCTCGCGGGTGCTGGAGGGTGCGGTGCTGGGCAATTTGTTCTTCGAGGCCAGCACACGCACCCGGGTCAGTTTCGGAGCGGCATTCTGCCGATTGGGCGGTTCCGTCTGCGATACGACCGGTTTCACCTTCTCGTCCATGGCCAAGGGCGAATCCATCTATGACACCAGTCGCGTCATGAGCGGTTATGTGGACGCCATGGTGATCCGCCACCCGGAAAAAGGCTCGGTGGCGGAATTCGCCGCCGCCACCAATATCCCCGTGGTCAACGGCGGCGACGGCGCGGGCGAACACCCCAGCCAGGCGCTGCTCGACCTCTACACCATCCTGACGGAATTCTCCCGCCTGGGGAAACTGCTGGATGGCGCCCACATCGTCATGGCGGGCGACCTGAAATACGGCCGCACGGTGCATTCCCTGATCAAGCTGCTGGCCCTGTACCGGGGGCTGAAATTCACCCTGGTGTCGCCGCCCGGGCTGGAGATGCCGGACTATCTGCTGGAGACCGTCGGCAAGAACGGTCACGTGATCGAACAGACCCACGATCTGGCTGCCGGCCTGAAAGGCGCGGACGTGGTGTATGCGACCCGCGTGCAAAAGGAACGCTTCACCGGAGAGAGCCTGGAAGGCTACACGGCCGATTTCCAGGTCAATCGCGCCATCGTCGACGCTTGCTGCGGGCCGGACGTGATCGTCATGCACCCCCTGCCGCGCGACAGCCGGGAAGGCGCCCATGACCTCAGCACCGACCTGAACCACGATCCGCGCCTGGCGATCTTCCGCCAGACCGACAACGGCATCCCGGTGCGCATGGCGATCTTCGCCGTGCTGCTGGGGGTGGAAGGCCTGGTGCAACATTCGCTGCGCGACGTCACCTGGGCGCCGCCGTCCCACGTCGGCCCCGACGACAGCGTCTTCCACGGGATTGATTGACCTGAGCGGCATGCAGGCCGTAGGCGCCGCGAGGGGGATGAGCCTGGACGTAGGGCAGTCCCTGAGGACTGGCCTACGCCTCTACGCCTGACGAATCCGAGCGGCCAGCAGGCCGCGAGGTGGGCTTATGCCCTTATTTCGTATCCGCCCGCATGCCGCCCAGCGCCGTCACCAGATCGTCGAGCATGCGCGTCAACTCGCCCGACATCAGCGCGAAATCGGCCTCGAACTGTTCGGCTTCGTTGGCGGCCTGGGCGTCCTGGTGTTCCTTCAGCACATCCAGCGGGGCCACGCGTTTGATATCCAGGGTGTCCGTCAGCACGAAGGACACCCGGTCGTTCCAGGTCATCGCCAGGCGCGTGCATTGCTTGCCGGCCTGGATGTGGCGGCGCACTTCCTCGGCGTCCACCGTCTGGCGCACGTAGCGTACGGTAGCGCGGGACTCGCCCGTGGAACGCAGTTCGGTGTCCTGGTCGATCGTGAAACCGGCCGGGGCTTCGTCTTCGGTCAGCCACAGCGTCATGGCGGCGCCCGGCGACATCTCCACGTGCAGGGGCACGATGGGAAAGGGCGTCAGGGTCTTGGCCAGCAGGCCCAGAACTTCATCGCTGCGGGCGGTGGCAGCGGCGTCGATGGCGACCCAGCCATTGACCGTATCGATCCAGACGCGGGTGTCGTGGCCGATGACGAAAGCGCGCGGCAGCAGCTCCATCGTCATCTGTTCCTTGATTTCCTTCATCTGCTTGCGGCCGGGCTTGTAGCCCTGCTGTTCTTCGATCTGCTGGGCGCGGGCACGGCTGGCTTGATTGATCACCGTGCTGGGCAGCAGTTTCTTTTCGGTCTGCAGGCGCAGCAGGATCTGCCCGTGCTGGGCGTAGGCCAGACCGCTGTCATCCCGGGGCGGCAACCAGCCGGATACCTGGCTGTCCTGGCTACCGCCGGGCTGGAAGGCCAGGGGTTCCAGGGCGGCTTCCAGATCGGCGGCGGTCAGGGAGGCGTTGGGAGCGAGACGATAGAGCTTGAGATTCTTGAACCACATGGTCGTGTGCGGGTGGGCCGGCAAGCGGCAGTGAAAAGAGGGCTTTGATTGTACGCGATGCCTTGGGGGCGGCCCGGCGGCAAAAAAATGGCCCGGTATGTGAACCGGGCCAGGAGAAGCAGTCGTCCGCGCACAAAAAGGCTCGCGGGGGGTGCGGGGACGACGGAGCATCACGTCTGAACGGAGCCTGGACTCAAGGGGGAACAAGGGACCAGGGACCAACATTGATGCACATCAAAATTCTAAATGATGATCCCTGACGGTACTCTGAATCACAAAGCATCCAGGTCGTTATGCCGGGTTTCCCGGATGAAGAGCATGCCGATTACCAGCGTCATGGCGCAGATGATGATGGGGTACCACAGGCCGTCGTACATATTGCCGGTGGTCGCCACCGTGGCGAAGGCCACTGGCGGCAGGAAGCCGCCGAACCAGCCATTGCCGATATGGTAGGGCACGCTCATGGATGTATAGCGGATGCGGGTGGGGAACATTTCCACCAGCATGGCCGCAATGGGCCCGTAGACCATCGTGACCTGCAGGACCAGAAAGAACAGCAGCAGGAGCACCATGGCGTAGTTGATCTGCGAAGGATCCGCGTGGGCGGGATAGCCGTGGCTGCGAACGGCCTTGCGCAGCGTGTTTTGCAGCGCGGTGCTGCGTCGCGCGAACTCGGCGCGCGGCAGCACAGTCCCTTCGAAGGCATCCACACGCTCGTCGCCGATCAGCGCGTAGGCCACGGTGCCGGCGGGCGCGGCCTGGTTGATGTAATGCACCGAATGGCTGGCCATGAAGGCCTTGAGCAGATCGCAGGAGCTGGTGAACGAGGCGATCCCCACGGGGTTGAACTGCAGCGAACAGTTGCCGGGGTCGGCCACCACGTAGACGGGCGCCTGGCGCTGGGCGCGTTCCAGCGCCGGATTGGCATAGTGCGTCAGGCCCTTGAAGACCGGGAAATAGCTGAGACAGGCGATCAGGCAGCCGGCCATGATGATGGGCTTGCGGCCGATCCGGTCCGACAAGGCGCCGAAGACCAGGAAGAAGGGGCAGGCCAGCAGCAGCGACAGCGCCACCAGGATGTTGGCGATGTTGGAATCCACCCCCAGGGTTTCCGTCAGGAAGTACAGCGCGTAGAACTGACCGGTGTACCAGACGACGGCCTGGCCGGCCGTCAGGCCAATCAGCGCCAGCAGGATCAGGCGCAGGTTGGGCCAGCGGCCGAAGGCTTCCTTGATGGGCGCGCGGGAAATCAGGCCTTCGGATTTCATCCGCGTGAAGGCCGGGGATTCGTGCAGGCGCAGGCGGATCCAGACGGAAATCACCAGCAGCAGCACGGAAATCAGGAAGGGCAGGCGCCAGCCCCAGGATTCGAAGGCTTCCTGGCCCAGAGTGGCCCGGGTGCCCAGCACCACCACCAGCGACAGGAACATACCGGTGGTGGCTGTGGTCTGGATCCAGCTGGTGAAAAAGCCGCGCCGGTGATTGGGGGCGTGTTCGGCCACATAGACGGCCGCGCCGCCGTACTCCCCGCCCAGGGCCAGGCCCTGCAGCAGGCGCAGCAGCAGCAGGATCATGGGGGCGGCGGTGCCGATCGATGCGGACGAGGGCAGGACCCCCACCAGGAAGGTGGACAGGCCCATGATCAGGATGGATACGACAAAGGCGTATTTGCGCCCGACCATGTCACCCAGGCGGCCGAAGACCAGGGCGCCGAACGGGCGTACGGCGAAGCCGGCGGCGAAGGTCAGCAGGGCGAAGATGAACCCCGCCGTGGGGTTCACGCCGGAGAAGAAGTGCTGGGCGATGATGGCGGCCAGCGATCCATAGACGTAGAAGTCATACCATTCGAAGACGGTTCCCATGGACGAGGCCAGGATGACCCTGCGTTCTTCGTGGGTCATGGGCCGCCGGGAATCATCCAGGGGATCGGGCGTCATGAAGGAGGAGCGGGTCATGTGCGGGTCCTGGGGACGTGATCGCGTGGGAAGGAGACTCGCAGTCGCGTGCCGGCGCTGACCGGGTCGCGATGGTTGCCGGGTGGCAGGAAGGCGATGTCGGCCTGGTGGTGTTCGGCGACTTCGCGCACGATCGCCAGCCCCAGGCCGCTGCCCTCGGCCTCGTGGCCGAGGATGCGGTAGAAGCGGTCGAAGACCCGGGACTGTTCTTCAGGTGGGATGCCGGGGCCGGTGTCCTGCACTTCCAGGCAGACCCGGTCGCCATCGGGCAGCGCCCGCACCGTGACCTGGCCGCCGGCCGGGGTGTACAGCAGGGCGTTGTCGATCAGGTTGTTCAGCAGCTCGCGGATCATGGTGCGATTGCCGAACACCGGCAAGGCTTCTTCGGGGGATTCGAAACCCAGATCGATGCCGCGCTGCAGGGCGGCTTCCACCCATTCGCCCGTGCCTTCGGCGGCCAGCTCGTGCAGGTCCAGCTGTTCGGTCGTGCGGGATTGGGTGGGGTCCAGGGATTCGGCGCGCGCCAGCAGCAGCAATTGGTTGACCAGGCGCGTGGCGCGCTGGGACCCGGTGATCAGCTGTTCCAGGCTTTCGCGCATGCGGGCAGGTTCCTGTTCGCGCAGGGCGATTTCGCATTGCGTGCGGATGCCGGCCAGCGGGGTCTTCAGCTGGTGGGCGGCGTTGGCGACGAAGCGCCGTTGGGATTCGATGGATGCGGACAGGCGCTGGAGCACGTTGTTCATGGCGGCGATCAGCGGCACGATCTCAGCCGGAGCCAGGTCGTCCCGGATGGGGGACAGGTCGCTGGGTTTGCGCCGGCGCATATGTTCCTGCAACAGGCTTAAGGGCTCCAGGCCTTGCGTCAGGCCCAGGCCGGCCAGCATGGCCGCCAGCGGCAGGATGATCAACTGCGGGGTCAGCATGCCGGTCAGGATTTCCTGCTGCAGGGTGGCGCGGGCTTCGCCGGGTTCGGCCACCACGGTCAGGAAGCCGGTGCCGTCGCGGTCGCGCCCCCCCCAGAGGTAAGCCATGCGGATGGATTGGTGGTCCAGCGTGGCATTGCGGTAGCGGATCTGGTCGATGTCGTAGGTCCAGTTCTCCGGGGTGGGGATGTTGGGGTCGCCGGCGATCAGGTGGCCGTTGGCATCCAGGATCTGCCAGGTGGTGGGGGTGTCGTCGCCGCCGCCCGCCAGGACGGTTCGGGCCGATTCGGACAGGGCGATGCCGGTGGCCAGGCGTTGCTGTTCGACCTCGTGGCGCAGCAGGCGCAGATGGCTGGCCAGAGTGCGGTCATAGGGCGAGTTGGCGATGTTCAGGGAAATGAAGTAGGTGATGAGGATGCCGATGGACCACAGCACGAACAGCGGCACGATCATCCACATCAGGATGCGGCCCAGCAATGTGGAATGGCGCCGCCGGCGACGCCGTGCGTGGGCGGGACGCTGGTCCGCGAACATGGGGGCGTCAGCCGGCGGTGGCCGTGTCGGCCGCCTGGTTGCGATTCTCCGGTTCCAGGCAGTATCCCAGCCCGCGCACCGTCAGGATGCGGATGTCGGCGGGTTCGATTTTCTTGCGCAGGCGGTGGATGTAGACTTCGATGGCATTGGTGGTGACTTCTTCACCCCATTCGCACAGCAGGTCGACCAGTTGATGCTTGCTGATCATGCGGCCGCTGCGTGACAGGAAGATCTCCAGCAGGCTGGTTTCGCGGGCCGACAGTTCGACAGGCGCATCGTCGATCGTGGCGATCCGGCCGTTCAGATCGAAGGTCAGGCGGCCGTGGTGCAGCACCGATGCGCGGGCGCCGCCGTGGCGGCGGATCAAGGCGCGCACCCGGGCTTCGAGTTCACTGAGCGCGAAGGGCTTGGACATGTAGTCGTCGGCGCCCAGGTCCAGGCCCTCCACGCGCTGTTCGATGGAATCGGCGGCGGTCAGGATCAGGACGGGCAGGGGGGTGCCGCGCTGGCGCAGCTTGCGCAGCACCGACAGGCCGCTCATCCGGGGCAGGCCCAGGTCCAGGATCAGCAGATCGAAGGTCTGCAGCTGCAGGGCGGAATCGGCGCTGGATCCGTCGTGGACCACGTCCACGGCGTAGCCGTCGTAGCGCAGTGATCGGGATAGCCCGTCCGCGAGAATACTGTCGTCCTCGGCAATCAGGATACGCATGGCGGGATTGACATCCAGGGAAGCAGGGATGGGGCGGCGAGGATCCCTCGGCACCCCTGACGTGGCGGATTGTCGCATGGCCGCGCCGGACCGTCATTTAGGGTTAACGATGGAGCGCCGCGCCGCGCGGAGCGCGGGTCTGGCGGAGCCGGAAAGCATGCGCGCCGGGACGTAAGCATCACATCTGGGTTTTTATACAGTATAATTTAATGCCATAATTTCTCCCATGTCATCTTCAGCTCCCAGTAAAAGGAAACCCCCCATGGACGAACGCACCGGCAAGGCCACCCCCGAACGCGCCAAGGCGCTGGCCGCCGCGCTGTCGCAGATCGAAAAGCAATTCGGCAAAGGCTCCATCATGCGCTACGGCGACAATCAGATCGAACATGACATCCAGGTCGTGTCCACTGGTTCGCTGGGGCTGGACATCGCCCTGGGCGTAGGCGGTCTGCCGCGTGGCCGGGTGGTCGAAATCTACGGCCCGGAATCGTCCGGCAAGACCACCCTCACTCTGCAGGTCATCGCCGAAATGCAGAAAATCGGCGGCACCTGCGCCTTCATCGATGCCGAACACGCGCTCGATGTCCAGTATGCGGCGCGGCTGGGGATCAATCTGGAAGACCTGCTCATCTCCCAGCCCGACACTGGTGAACAGGCCTTGGAAATCACCGACGCCCTGGTGCGCTCCGGCTCCGTCGACCTGATCGTCATCGACTCGGTGGCCGCCCTGGTGCCCAAGGCCGAAATCGAAGGCGACATGGGCGATTCCCTGCCTGGCCTGCAGGCCCGCCTGATGAGCCAGGCGCTGCGCAAACTGACCGCCACGATCAAGCGCGCCAATTGCATGGTGATCTTCATCAATCAGATCCGCATGAAGATCGGCGTCATGTTCGGCAACCCCGAAACCACCACGGGCGGCAACGCGCTGAAATTCTATTCCTCGGTGCGCCTGGATATCCGTCGCATCGGATCCATCAAAAAGGGCGACGAGGTCGTCGGCAACGAAACCCGCGTCAAGGTCGTCAAAAACAAGGTCGCTCCCCCGTTCAAGCAGGTCGAGTTCGACATCATGTACGGCGCGGGCATTTCGCGCGAAGGCGAAATCATCGATCTGGGCGTGCAGGCGGGCCTCGTCGACAAGGCCGGCGCGTGGTACAGCTATAACGGCGACCGCATCGGCCAGGGCAAGGACAATGTCCGCGACTACCTGAAGGAACATTCCGATCTGGCCTTTGAAATCGAGAACCGGGTGCGGGAACACCTGGGGATCGCGCTGCGGGCCGCGCCTGCCGGCGGTTCCGCCGCCGCAGCTGCCCTCCCGCAGGATGGCGAATGACCCCTCCCGTCGGGGCCCCAGCCTGAAAGCACGGGCTGTGGCCTATCTGTCCAGGCGGGAACATTCCCGCCTGGAATTGCAGCGCAAACTGTCCGCCTATAGCGACGACCCGGCGGAAATCGAAGCTGTCCTGGACGATCTGCAGCGAACCCATTGGCAGTCCGACCAACGCTACGCCCAGGCCTACGTGCACCGCACCGCCGGGCGACAGGGCGCCCAGCGCATCCTGGGGGCCCTGCGTCAGCAGGGGGTGGCCGACGAACAACTGGCCGGCCTGCAGGACACTCTGCGCGCAACTGAATCCGAACGCGCCCGGGCCGTCTGGGGGCGAAAGTTTTCCGCGCCGCCCCAGGACGCCCGAGACTATGCCCGGCAATACCGTTTTCTGGCAGGGCGCGGGTTTTCCAGCGACGTGATCCGGCGTGTGCTGTCCGATCGAGGCCGTTCCGACGGCTTTGATTGCGACGATTCCCCAGGGGATCTCTGAACCGGTCGTCGCGTCGCGGGCGTCTGCGGATTCGGGCGGCCTGCGGCGTTGTGCATCCTCGGGATGGCGGCCTGGGCTGACCCGGTCCGGGCGGATCAACCCGCGTGACGGATTCCTGGCAGCGTGTCGAAACACGTGCGCCGGGCCTGTTCCAGAAAGGCCTGTACATAAGCGGTATCCGTATCTTCCGTCCGGATGCCGGCCTGCAGGGTGCGCCAGATGCCGTCATCCAGCCGGCAGATGTGCAGGCCGGGCAGGTCGCGATATTCCTCCAGCGCCCAACTGGGCAGAGCGGCCACACCGCGCCCGCTGGCGACCAGTTGCACGATCATCGGGGTCAGTTCCGCCGTGCGGATGCCTGCGGGCTCGATCCCGGCCGGGTCCAGGAATGCGGTGAAGACATCCAGCCGGCCGCGCTCCACAGGATAGGTGATCAGGATCTGGTCGCGCAGGTCCTCGGCTTCGATCCGGCGGGCCGTGCCCAGCGTCCCCTGGCTGGAAACCGCCAGCACCAGTTCATAGGCGAACAGCGGGGCGTAGTGCACGCCGTCCAGCATCTCCGGGTCCGACGTGATCACCACGTCCAGGTCGCCTCGGCCCAGGGCGGGCAGGGGGGCGAAGGAAAATGCGGCCGACAGGTCCAGGGAAACTTCCGGCCAGTCTTTGCGGAAGGCGTCCAGGGTGGGCATCAGCCACTGGAAGCAGGAATGGCAATCGATGGCGACGTGCAGCCGCCCGGCCTGTCCCGCCGACAGGCGCCGCAACTCCAGTTCGGTCGCCCGGATGCGCGGCAGCACGTCTTCGGCCAGGGCCACCAGGCGCAAGCCCGCCGTGGTCAGCCGGGCGGGGCGCGTGCGCCGGTTCAGCAGCGGCGTTTGCAGGCGGACTTCCAGATCGCGCAACTGGTGCGACAGGGCGGACTGCGTCAGGTGCAGGCGTTCGGCCGCTTCCTGCAGGCTGCCGCCGTCCCTGATGGCCAGCAAGGTTTCCAGATGCCGGACTTCTATCATGAATTTCCTTCATGTTATGGGTGCGGGATTTGATTTTTTATTTTCATATCTCCCATGCACAATACTGTTCATTGAATATTTTTAATGTTATCAGGATTGATCATGACTGTAATTCATAATCTTGGCTTTCCGCGTATTGGCGCCGCTCGAGAACTGAAACGGGCGCAGGAAGCGTACTGGGCCGGCAAGGCCGATCGGGACAGCCTGTTGGACGCCGGTCGCGAACTGAGGGCCCGCCATTGGCAGGTGCAGGCGCAGGCAGGCTTGCAATGGGTGCCGGTGGGCGATTTCGCCTGGTACGACCATATTCTGGAATGGACCACCTTGCTGGGCGCGGTGCCGGCCCGCTTCGGCCAAGCGGACGACGCCCCTGTCGAGCTGGACACGCTGTTTCGCATGGCGCGCGGTCGCGCGCCGTCCGGCACCCCGGCGGCCGCCTGCGAAATGACCAAATGGTTCGATACCAACTACCACTACATCGTGCCGGAACTGCATCCGGGCCAGACCTACCGGATCGCGCGGGAGTCCCTGTTCGAGCAGGTGTCCGAGGCGCAGGCGCTGGGGCACCGCGCGCGCCCCGTGATCCCGGGGCCGCTGACCTGGTTGTGGCTGGGCAAGGGCGATGCCTTCGCACAGGGCGCCTCGGACACGGGCAAGCTCGCTTTGCTGGCGGCCTTGCTGCCTGTCTACGAGCAGGTGTTGCAGCGCCTGGCCGCGCAAGGGGTGGATTGGGTGCAGATCGACGAGCCGATCCTGGCGCTGGACCTGCCGCCCGCCTGGCGCAAAGCGTTCGCGGAGGTCTACGCCCGCCTGGCGGCGCAGGGCCCCAAGGTCCTGCTGGCCACCTATTTCGGCGGCCTGGGCGACAATCTGGAGACTGCCTGCGCATTGCCCGTGCAGGGGTTGCACGTGGACCTGGTCCGGGCGCCCGGGCAGTTGGAGGCGGTGCTGTCGGGCCTGCGGGACGATCAGGTGCTGTCGCTGGGGGTGATCGACGGGCGCAATGTCTGGCGCGCCGATCTGGACCGTGTCCACGCCCGGATCGAGGCCGCCGCTACCCGGCTGAAGGAACGGCTATGGCTGGCGCCATCGTGCTCCTTGCTGCACACCCCGATCGATCTGTCCCTGGAAACCGGGCTGGATGCCGAATTGCGCAGCTGGCTGTCCTTCGCCATCCAGAAGCTGGATGAACTGCATCTGCTGCAGGTTCTGGTCGATGGCGCGCCCGATGCCGAGGATCGGCTGGCGCTGGATGCGGCCCGCCAGGCCGTGCGCGATCGCATTGCGTCGACCCGCATCCATCGGGCGGACGTGGCGGGCCGGCTGGCGGATTCCGCCGCGCTTGGCCGTGAGCGCACGCCATTTGCCCGGCGCATCCGCAGCCAGCAGCAGCGCCTGGGCCTGCCGGCCTTCCCGACCACCACGATCGGTTCCTTCCCGCAGACTCCGGACATCCGGGCGTTGCGCCGAGACTGGCGTTCCGGCGCCTTGGGCGACGCCGCTTATGAAAAGGCCATCCGCGAGGAAATCGAGCGCGTCATCCGCTTCCAGGAAGACATCGGCCTGGACGTGCTGGTGCACGGCGAGCCCGAGCGCAACGACATGGTGGAATACTTCGGTGAGCTGCTGGCCGGCTTTGCCTTCACCGCGTATGGCTGGGTGCAGAGCTATGGGTCGCGCTGCGTCAAGCCGCCGCTGATCTATGGCGACGTGGCCCGCCTGGCGCCCATGACGGTCGGCTGGTCGTCCTATGCGCAATCCCTGACCGACAAACCGGTCAAGGGCATGCTGACCGGGCCGGTGACCATTCTGCAGTGGTCTTTCGTGCGCGACGACCAGCCGCGGGACCAGACCTGCCGCCAGATCGCCCTGGCCTTGCGCGACGAGGTCCAGGACCTGGAGCAGGCCGGGATCACCGTCATCCAGATCGACGAGCCTGCTTTCCGCGAGGGCCTGCCGCTGCGCCGGGGCGACTGGGCCGCCTACCTGGGCTGGGCCGTGGACAGCTTCCGCCTGTCCACCAGCGGGGTGCGCGACGACACGCAGATCCACACCCACATGTGTTATTCGGAATTCAACGACATCATCCAGGCGATCGCCGCCATGGATGCGGACGTGATCACCATCGAAACGTCGCGCTCGAACATGGAGCTGCTGGGCGCGTTCGAGGACTTCGCCTATCCGAACGACATCGGCCCCGGGGTGTATGACATCCATTCGCCCAATGTGCCCAAGGAAGACTGGATGGTGGACCTGATGCGCAGGGCGGCCCAGCGCCTGCCGGCCGAACGGTTGTGGGTCAATCCGGACTGCGGCCTGAAGACCCGCGCCTGGCCGGAGACGCGCGCGGCCCTGGAATCCATGGTGCATGCGGCCAGGACCCTGCGCGAGGCTGCCTGACGGCCGCGCGGTGAAGCCGCCGGATCCTCCGCGCTGCGCCGGGCGCGGCGCGCGCATTCGGGCCCGCGCCGGCGGTTCTGGGCGCGGGCTTCATAAGCGGATGCTTATGCACGGTATAATCGAAAGGTTAAACAGATTCTGGCTTCGTTCTAGCCTTTCGCATTCCCATGCCCTTGTCCGCGCCGGCGTGCCCCCGTCAACCCTTGCATACGCGATCCATTCGCGTGCAGTCCTATGCCCGGGACGACGGTCTGTGGGACCTGGAAGCCGAGCTCATCGATACCAAGGCCTACGACTTTCCGATGCATGATGGGCACGTCCATGCGGCGGGCTCCCCGATCCATCACATGCACCTGCGCATCACCATCGATGCGCAATTCACCATCACGGACGCGCAGGCTGCCTACGATGCGGCGCCCTACGGCGAATTCTGCAGCGCCATCGCCCCCGATTATCGGGATCTGATCGGCCTGAATCTGCTCAACCAGTTCCGCAAGCACGTGCGCGAGCGCTTCGGCCGCACGGCCGGCTGCACGCACGTCACCGAACTCACCAACGTTCTGCCCACGGCGGCCGTCCAGACCATGGCGGGCCGGCGGCGGCAGAATCCAGACGGCCAGCGCCCCTTCCAGCTGGACGGCTGCCACGCGCTCCGGGTGGATGGGCCGGTGGTGCGCAAGCATTACGCGCCCTGGTATGTCCCCTCGGATCCGCATCATGAAGGCTAGACTTCCGGGCCTGGCCCAGGCCTGTGGTCCGAAACGGCCCGCGGGTGGTTTTCTTTTTTCTTCACTGACAGGTAACTCATGAAAATTCACGAATATCAAGGCAAGGAATTGCTGAAGAAGTTTGGCGTGACTGTCCCGCGTGGCATCCCCGCGTTTTCGGTCGACGAGGCCGTGGCCGCGGCTGAAAAGCTGGGCGGGCCCGTCTGGGTCGTCAAGGCGCAGATCCATGCCGGTGGTCGTGGAAAGGGCGGCGGCGTGAAGCTGGCCAAGTCGCTCGACGAGGTCAGGACTTTGGCCGGCCAGATCCTGGGCATGCAGTTGATCACGCACCAGACCGGCCCGGAAGGCCAGAAAGTGCGCCGCCTGTACATTGAGGACGGCGCCGACATCCAGAAGGAATACTACCTGTCCGTCGTGACCGACCGCGCCACCCAGAAAGTGGCCTTCATCGCGTCGAGCGAGGGCGGCATGGACATCGAGGAAGTCGCCCATTCCTCCCCCGAGAAGATCATCACCGTGCAGGTCAATCCCCTGACGGGTTTCTCTCAAGCCGATGGCGACACGCTGGCCAAGGGTGTCGGCATGCCCGCCGATTCCGTGGCCCAGTTCATCGACGTGTGCCAGAAGCTCTACACGTGCTACATGGAAACCGATGCCTCGCTGGTTGAAATCAACCCCCTGAATCGCGACAGCAAGGGCAACATCATCGCCCTCGACGCGAAGTTCAACTTCGATTCCAACGCGCTGTTCCGCCACCCCGAAATCGTCGAATACCGCGACCTGGACGAGGAAGATCCCGCCGAGATCGAGGCCAGCAAATTCGACCTGGCCTATATCCAGCTGGACGGCAACATCGGCTGCCTGGTCAATGGCGCGGGCCTGGCCATGGCGACCATGGACACGATCAAGCTCTTTGGCGGCGAGCCGGCCAACTTCCTGGACGTGGGCGGTGGCGCCACGGCGGAAAAGGTCACCGAAGCCTTCAAGATCATGCTCAAGAACAAGGGTGTCAAGGCCATCCTGGTCAACATCTTCGGCGGCATCATGCGCTGCGACGTGATCGCGGAAGGCGTGATCGCGGCCTGCAAGGCGGTCAACCTCAGCGTGCCGCTGGTGGTCCGCATGCGCGGCACCAACGAAGAACAGGGCAAGAAGATGCTGGCGGCCTCGGGCCTGCCCATCATCAGCGCTGACACCATGGCCGAAGCCGCGACCGCTGCCGTCGCCGCTGCGAAATAAGCATTACAGGGAATAGAACATGTCGATTCTGATCAACAAGGACACCAAGGTCATCACCCAGGGGATCACCGGCAAGACCGGTCAGTTCCATACCCGCATGTGCCGTGAGTACGCCAACGGCCAGGCCGCGTTCGTCGCCGGGGTGCACCCGAAAAAGGCCGGCCAGGACTTCGAGGGCGTTCCCATCTACGCTTCCGTGAAGGACGCCAAATCGGCCACGGGCGCGACCGTCTCCGTCATCTACGTGCCGCCCGCGGGCGCCGCGGCCGCCATCTGGGAGGCCGTCGAGGCCGATCTGGATCTGGCGATCTGCATCACCGAAGGCATTCCCGTGCGCGACATGCTGGAAGTGCGCAACCGCATGCGGGCTGAAAACCGCAAGACCCTGCTTCTGGGCCCCAACTGCCCGGGCCTGATCACGCCCGACGAAATCAAGATCGGCATCATGCCGGGCCACATCCACCGCAAGGGCCGCATCGGCATCGTCAGCCGTTCCGGCACCTTGACCTACGAAGCCGTGGCTCAGGTCACGGAACTCGGCCTGGGCCAGTCCAGCGCCGTGGGTATCGGCGGCGATCCGATCAATGGTCTGAAGCACATCGACGTGCTGAAGATGTTCAATGACGATCCGGACACGGATGCGGTCATCATGATCGGCGAAATCGGCGGCCCCGACGAAGTCAACGCGGCTCAGTGGGCCAAGGACAACATGAAAAAGCCCGTGGTCGGCTTCATCGCGGGCGTCACCGCCCCGGCCGGCAAGCGCATGGGTCACGCCGGCGCCCTGATTTCGGGCGGCGCCGACACGGCCGATGCCAAGCTGGAAATCATGGAAGCCTGCGGGATCCGCACGACGCGCAATCCCTCGGAAATGGGCAAGCTGCTCAAAACCGTGCTGTAATGTTCTCGTGCTGACGAGGCGCCAGGCCTTGCCTGGCCCTCGTGTGAAAAAGGCCCGCCAGGCGGGCCTTTTTCACGGCCGCGTCGTTCCCGCCGAGGGGTGGGCGCGGCCTGTCCATGGATTCAAAAGAATAGGATTTCAGACATGCTGCTGGCTTGGCTGGAGCAACTGCATTGGGGAGCGGTGCTGCAGATTGTCCTCATTGATATTTTGCTGGGGGGCGACAATGCCGTCGTGATTGCCCTGGCGTGCCGCAAACTGGAACACCGGCGCCGCCTGCAGGGCATTTTATGGGGTACGGCCGGGGCCATCGTGCTGCGGGTCACCCTGATCGCCTTTGCCTTGGCGCTGCTGACGGTGCCCTATCTGAAGATCGCGGGCGCCGTCCTGCTGCTGTGGATCGGCATCAAACTGATGCAGCCCGACGATGAAACCCACGACTCAGTGACCGGCGCGACGTCGATCTGGGCGGCCGTGCGCACGATCATTGTGGCGGATTTCATCATGAGCCTGGATAATGTCGTGGCCATCGCAGCCGCGGCCCAGAACACCATTGCGGACCACCAGGTTCTGTACGTGGCTTTCGGCCTGTTGCTCAGCGTGCCCATCATCGTCTGGGGCAGCACCCTGGTGCTCAAGCTCATCGATCGTTTCCCGCTCCTGGTCACGTTCGGGGCGGGGCTGCTGGGCTGGATCGCCGGCGGCATGCTGGTCACGGACATCGCTCTGGACCCTTGGCTGGGCCGGGTGGATGCGCCGGTCGGATTGATCGCGGAAATTGCCGGTGCGGCGCTGGTCGTGGCGGCGGGCCTGTGGTGGGCGCGGCGTCGTTCGGCGCGGACGCAGGCACAGGAATAGGTTTTGCCCATGAAATTGAAACGTCCCTCTTTGCTTCAGGTTCTGGTGGCGTTGGCCGCCATTGGCCTGATTGCCCGTTTGCTGCTTTCCAGGATAACGCTGTGATGCCTTCCACCCCTGAAAAACTCGTGATTGCCACGCGGGCCAGCCGCCTGGCGCTATGGCAGGCTCGTCATGTGCAGGACCGCCTGCGACAGTTGTACCCGGACTGCCGGGTGGAACTGCTGGAAATGACCACGCGAGGCGACCAGATCCTGGATCGCACCCTGTCCAAGGTCGGCGGCAAGGGGCTGTTCGTCAAAGAGCTGGAAACCGCGCTGCTCGATGGGCGCGCGGACCTGGCCGTGCATTCCCTGAAAGACGTGCCCGTCGAGCTGCACGATCCTTTTACGCTGGCCGCGATCCTGGACCGGGCCGATCCCTGCGACGCGCTGGTGTCCAACACCGCCGCCAGCCTGGATGACCTGCCGGCCGGAGCCGTCGTGGGGACATCCAGCCTGCGCCGCGAAGCGCAATTGCGGGCCCGGTATCCCGAATTGGTGGTCAAGCCCCTGCGCGGCAATCTGGATACTCGCTTGTCCAAGCTGGACCGGGGCGATTATGCCGCCATCGTGCTGGCGGCCGCCGGCCTGCAGCGCCTGGGGTTGGGGGATCGGGTCCGGGCCACGCTGCCTGTGGATCTCAGCCTGCCGGCGGCCGGGCAAGGCGCCCTGGGCATCGAAACCTTGGCGGCGCGGACGGATCTCCGCGCCTGGCTCGCGCCGCTGGCCAGTGCGGATACCACGGCCTGCGCCCTGGCGGAACGCGCCGTGTCCCGTGCTTTGGGGGGGTCGTGCCAGGTGCCTCTGGCGGCTTATGCCGTGTTGCAGGCCGATGGCCTGTGGCTGCGGGCGCTGGTCGCCGAGCCGGATGGCAGCCGGGTGCTGCGGGCCCAAGGGCGGGGTGCCGCCGATCAGGCGCAGGCGCTGGGCGCTGCGGTGGCGCAGGACCTTCTGGGCCAAGGCGCCAGCGACATCCTGGCTCGCTTATCCGTCTGACCCCATGAATGACCAGCCATCCGCCGTCCAGGTGCTGCTGACGCGCCCCAGGGGGCGCAACGAAGCGCTGGCGCAGGCGCTGTGCCAGGCGGGGCTGGCGGTCACCGAGGCTCCCGCCCTGGCCATTGAATGGCTGGACACTCCGCGTCCGCCCGCGCACCCCGGAAACCTGTTCATTTTTGTCAGCGGGCAGGCGGTTGCCGCATATTTTTCGGTCCAGGCGGCCCCTTGGCCGCCCGATGCCTGGGCCGGGGCCGTAGGGGATGCCACGGCCCAGGCCTTGCGGGCGCACGTGCCGCCGGCCCGGATTCTATCCCCCGCCGATGATCTGCCTCCCGATTCCGAGTCCTTGCTGGCGATGATCCAGTCGCAGGCCTTGCCGGCAGGGCGGGCGCACATCCTGCGGGCGCAGCAGGGCCGGGATTGGCTGGCGGATCGGTTGCGCCAACTGGGTTGGCAGGTGACGTGCCATGCCTTGTACCGGCGTGATCCCTGTTTGTGGGATGCCGCCATCTGCGCCCGGCTGGCGGCCCCGGAACCTTTGGTGCTGCTGTTGACCAGCCTGGAGGCGCTGACGGCGATCGAGGCCAGCCTGCAGGCCTGCGGGCTGGACTGGCCGCGGGTCTTGCACGTGGTCACGCTGCACGAACGCATCGCGCGCCGTTTACAATATCGGTACGCTGACCGGCCGGATGGGGTGTTGCACGTCACGCTCAGCAGTCCCGATGGGGCTGCCTTGTTTCAGGCTATAGTGGCAGCATCCCGACAGCTTTCCCGAAGGACCTGAACGCCGTCATGAGCGAATCCGATCACAGCACGCCGTCTTCTTCCCCTGATTCCGCCTCGCCGACATCGGCCCCGGCCAGCGCGCAGGCCGCGCCGCGCCAGCCCAGCGGCATCGGGCGCATGCTGCTGGTGGTGCTGATCCTGCTGGCCCTGGTGCTGGGGGCGGCGCTCTACGAACAAAACCGCCAGTACCGCGTCCTGCAGGCTGATTTTCAGCGGCAGCACAGCGAAAATTCCCAGTTGATCCAGGACGCCCGCAGCCAGGCGGCCCAGGCCTTGTCGATGGCTCGCGAGCAGGCGGCGCAGGTCGAAGACCTGCGCAACACGCTGGATGCCACCAGCAATCAGGTGCAGGAACTGGACCAGGCCTTGCAACTGGTGACCGACAGCGGCTCCGATCTGCTGCTGCTCAACGACATCGACCATCTGGTCACCATCGCCCAGCAGCAACTGTCGCTGGGCGGCAACGTCGCCAACGCCATCATTTCCCTGGAAGCGGCCCAGGCCCAGCTGGCACGGGCCAACCGTCCCAACCTGGCGGCTTTGCAGCAGTCCATCAACGGCGACCTCGACCGTCTGCGGGCGGTGGCCACCATCAATCTGCCCGCCCTGTCAGCGCAACTGGACCAGTTGTCCGGTCTGATCGGCAGCGCGCCTCTGCTGGTGCCCGACACGGTGGCGACGGCCGGCCCGGCCGCAGCCGCGCCCTCGGCCCCGCCGGCCGGGGCTGCGGCGGGGCAGGATGCCGGCGCCGCGTCTTCGACAGGGTGGCAGGGCATGCTGCAGGACGGTTGGCACTGGACGCGGGATGCCGCGGCCCAGGTCGGCCAGGACCTGCGCGGCCTGTTCGATGTCCGCAGGGTGGATGATTCCGCCGCCTTGCTGATGTCTCCCGACCAGGCGCTGCGGTTTCGCGAAGGCCTGAAACAACGGGCGGTGACCGCGCAGCTGGCGCTCATGATGCACCAGTCGCGCATCTGGAAGACCGAACTCGACCGGGTCGCACGGGCCATTGATCAGCGCTACGACATGCGGTCGGAATCTTCCCGCCAGGCCCTGAAACTGGTCCGCGCCCTGCTTGATACACCCATCGAGGTCGCGCTGCCCACCCTGGACAACAGCCTGGCGGCCATCGCCGCCGCGAGGGATGCCGAAACGGCCCAGGATGACAGCGCCGCCCCCGATGATTCGGAAGGCGCGCCCGATGCTCCCGCCCAAGATCCGGCCGATCCCGCCGTTCAGACGCCCGCCGCCGCGCCCACGGGCGCCGGCGCGGTCTGACAGGGAGACATGATGCGATCCTGGATCTGGACCCTGATTCTGCTGGCGGCCGCAGTGGCGCTGGCCCTGACGGTGCATGACCATGGCGGCAACGTCATCATCGTGGCCCAGCCGTGGAGGCTGGAGTTGTCCTTGCCGCTGGCCGTGGTGCTGATGCTGGTGGCGTTCGTGGCCTTGCATTGGCTGTTGCGTCTGCTGCGCTGGATGGGCAACAGCCCGGACCGCCTGCGGGCCTGGCGCGGCCGGCGGGCCCAGCGCCGGGATGTCGAGCTGCTGGAGCGCGGCTGGATCAATGTGCTGGAAGGCCGCTACGTGCAGGCGGAAAAAGACCTGTCCAGCCTGTTGGCGCGCACCCGTTCGGCCGACCGCAAGGTCCTGGCCGGGCTCAGCGCAGCCAGGGCCCTGCATCTGCTGGGCGAATATGTCCGCCGCGACCAGACCTTGCAGCTGGCCCAGGATGCGGCCGGCCAGGACGGCCGCCTGCGGCAGGCGGTCGACACAGTCACGGCTGAAATGCTGCTGGACCAGAATCGCGCCCAGGAAGCCCTGGATCTGCTGGAGCCCCTGCAGGACGCTTCTTCCCGGTTCCTGCATGCCACGCGGCTGCTGCTGCGGGCGCATCGTCAGTTGGGTCACGCGGATCGCGTCTATGCCCTGACGCGGCTGTTGTTGCGGCGCAGCGCCATCGATGAGACCCAGGCGCGGCTGTTCATCTGCGAATCGGCTGCCCAGCGGCTGGATGTCGTCGATGCCGCCGGCTGGGACGCCCTCTGGGGCGACCTGACCGCCGATGAACGTCTGACGCCCGTGGTGGCGCTGGCCGGCGCCCGGGCCCAGGCACGCCTGGGTCGCCCCGCCGAGGCCGCCCGCATCCTGGAAGCCGCCCTGAACCGTCAGATCGACGACCGACTGCTGCGAGCCTATGCGCTGTGCGATGCGGAACAGGCCCGCCAGCGCCTGGGCCATGCCGAATTGTGGCTGAAATCCCATCCCGATCATGCCGGCCTGCTGGCGGCATTGGGCCAGCTCTGCCTGTCGGCCCAGCTCTGGGGGCAGGGGGCGCATTACCTGGAACGCAGCCTCGCGCTGCGGGCCGATATCCACATCCATGCCTTGCTGGGCAATCTGCACGACGCCCTGGGCCACCCGGATCAGGCCTTGCGGCACTGGCGCCAGGCCTGCGAGGCGGCGGATGCCGAATTGCCGCAGATCCAGCGGCCGCTGCCGGCGGCCGATACCCGGGGCGATCCGCAATTCCTGCAGGGTCTGCGGGACGTGGATGCGCCGCCCCCCGACGTGCCGGTGGCGGCCAGCGGCGCCTATCTGCAGGATGCCGCCGACGAGATCCTGGAAGCCGTGCCGGCCCCCGCCGCACCGTCATCCGCGTCGCGCCCGGCGCCGTCCGCCCCCGAGGACGACTATTTCGACACGGCCCCCATCCCGGGGGTGGACATGTCGTTGACGTCCGACCGTAGCGGGCAAAAATAAATTCTATTTCGTGGAACAAGCAACCAAGGAACTTTTATGAGCCTAGATCGTGTGCCGTCCGGCGACAAGCTGCCTGAAGAATTCAATGTGGTCATCGAAATCCCGATGAACGCGGACCCCGTCAAGTACGAGGTCGATAAAGCCAGCGGCGCGGTCTTCGTCGACCGCTTCATGCTGACGGCCATGCACTATCCCTGCAATTACGGCTACATCCCCCAGACCCTGTCCGAGGACGGCGATCCCGTGGACGTGCTGGTGATCGCGCCGTTCCCGGTGCAGGTGGGGTCCGTGATCCGCTGCCGCGCCCTGGGCGTGATGAACATGGAAGACGAAGCCGGCAAGGACGCCAAACTCCTGGCCCGCCCGGTGGACAAGCTCTATCCCCCGTACCGCCACATCGAATCGACGGCGGATCTGCCCGCCGAGGAACTGCAGCGCATCCAGCATTTCTTCGAGCACTACAAGGACCTTGAAAAGGGCAAGTGGGTCAAGGTGCAGGGCTGGTCGGGCCTGGATGCAGCCAAGCAGGAAATCCGCGCTTCCGCTGCCCGCTACGAACAAGGCAAGGCCTGATCCCAGGGCCGCAAGGGCATCCGCCCGGTTCTGGCGCTCCGTGATCGATTGATCGAACGGGCCGCCGATCCGGGCTTTTTTGCCGCCGGGCCGCCCCAAGGCAAAAAGCGCCCCCTCGGGGGGCAGCAAGCCAAAGGCGCAGCGTGGGGGCTTTTCTGGAGCAATCCTCATGGAAGAGACAGTCATTCCCCGTCCGGATCCGGCATCCCTGGCAGTGCGGGGTAGCGCGGCCCGGTTTCCGATCCGCCGCATCTATTGCGTGGGCCGCAACTATGCGGATCACGCCCGCGAGATGGGAGCCACCGGCCGCGAACCGCCGTTTTTCTTCGGCAAGCCCGCGGATGCGGCCCTGAATGTGGCGGACGGCGCCGAAGGAGTGCTGCCGTATCCGCCGGCCACTCATGATCTGCATCATGAAGTCGAACTGGTGGCGGCTTTGGGCGCCGGTGGACGGGATCTGACGGAGGACCAGGCAGCGCGCGCCATCTGGGGCTATGCCATCGGGCTGGACATGACCCGTCGCGACCTGCAGGCCGAGGCAAAAAAGGCCGGGCGCCCCTGGGACACCGCCAAGGGCTTCGATCACGGCGCCGTACTGGGCCCCGTGCATCCGATCGCCGAGACCGGCCCGATGATCTCCGGGCGCATCACGCTGTCGGTCAACGGAAAGCCGCGTCAATCGGGCGATCTGTCGGACATGATCTGGTCCATTCCGGAAGCGATCGCCTATCTGTCCACGCTCTTCGAACTGAAGGCGGGCGACCTGATCTTCACCGGCACCCCGGCGGGTGTCGGCGCCGTGGCGGCGGGAGACCGGTTGCGCGGCGAAATCCAGGGCCTGGGGGCCTTGCAGGTGCGTATCGCCTGATACCGGCAGGCACGAAGGCGGCCCGGCGTCCAGCGGATTTAGGGCGTTTGGCTGCTTTTACCCCAGACGGAAAGTGCGAATAGGCGGCGCGGGCGGGGCGGGGCACACTGGGCTCCTGTCCTGTTTCGCCGGAGTCCGCCATGTCCGCCTGTTCCCGCCGTTTGCTCTTGTCGTTTCTACGTCCGGGCGTTGCCGGGCGCGGTTGTCGCCAGGCAGCGCCTGGGCCACGGCCTTTCGCGCGGCCACGCTGCCGCCAGGCGGCGCATGCGCGTCAGCGCGGCCAGGCCATGGTCGAGTACGTCATTGTGGTGGCCCTGGTCGCCGTGGCCGCGATTGCCGTCTACCAGCTGTTCGGCCAGGTCATCCGGGCGCAGACGGCCGCCATGGCGCGGGAAATCGCCGGCGAAGACGGCAGTGAACAATCCCGCATGGCCCAGACCGCCGCGGAATCCGCCGCATCGCAGGCGGCTGCCAAGAGCCTGAAATCCTTTACCGGCAATGCGGCGGCGGGCCAGTAGCATGGCGGGCCTTCGTTCCCAACGCGGGCAGGTATTGGTGCTGGGCATGCTGTTGGCCGCTGTGCTCGGTCTGGCATGGCTGCGCTATTTCGCCACGGGGCAGGTGACCGCCGCGAAGGCTCGGATGGTGCATGGCCTGGATGCCGCCGCCTATAGCGGGGCGCTGGTTCAGGCGCGCACCCTGAATTTCCTGTCCTATCTGAATCGCGCCCAACTGGCCCATCAACTGGCCATGGCGCACCTGCTGACGCTGGGCGGTTGGGCGCATTACGGGGGGACACAGGCCCGGCGCCTGGCGCAGGGCAATCCGCCGGCGTATCTGATCGGCATGCTGTTCGGGGCGCAACAGGGTCGGGCCTATCTGGCGGCGGCGAGTGCGCTCGGGCTGGATCTCCAGGCGCGGCCGGGCGGCGCCTTGGCGCAGGCCTTTGCAGCCCATGAAGCCTTTGTCCATGACTATGCCCAGGACCTATCCCGCGCTCTGGCGCAAGGCCTGCCGCAAGCGCGCCTGGATGCGATCCGGGCCGTGCTGGCCGCCCATTATCCCGACCGGCCTGTTCAGCATATGCAGCCACGGATATCCCACGATACCTGGCCTGCGCTGCTGCGCCAGCATCCGCCCGATGCCGCCTTGTTCGACCTGGTGCGGAGCATTGCCGGCCTGTACGCCTTTCTGGAGCCGCGCAATGCCACGGCGCAAAATGCCTGGTCGGTGGACGCGCGCTGCCCGGGGCTGAGACACGAACTGCGCCGCCGAGGCGGCACCGAGCTGGATGCGTCGGGGCGCTGGCAGTCGGGGGATACGCAGTCCTTCCACGCCGTGCGGTCCAACCGCTGGGTGGGCTGTTATTACCGCGAATATGCCATGGGCTGGGCCTGGATGCCTTCCCAGCCGGGTCAGGCCATCAGCGCCGAACACGCCGATGACGCCCCGGCGGATTTTTCCGGGCAGGATTTCTGGCGCTGGGTGCAGGCCTCGACGCAATGGGATCTGCTGGGCCGGCAGGCGAATCCGCTGGCCAATTCCTATGCCATGCAATATCGCCAGCAATGGCCTTCACGCGGACTGGCGGGATATCTGGACGTCGATTCCAAGGCCGGGCCGCAGGCCACGGCTGGCTTTGTCGTCCATTTGACGCTGCCAGATGCCGCCGGCATGCCGGTCCATGCCCGCAGCGCGGCGGAAACCCTGTTTTCCCGTCCCGTGCCCCGGACCGACGGTGCGGCCGAAGCCGCCAATCTGTTTCATCCTTATTGGCAGGCGCGGTTGGCCCGGCCGCTATTGCCCCTTCCCGGAGACTGACATGACCGTGATGATCGATCAAGGCGGCCAGGCCTTGGCGGAAGCTCTGGTGGTGCTGGCCGCGCTGGCCGGTTTATGCCTGGGAATCGCCTGGCTGGGACGGACCCAGGATGCCGCATTGCAGCTATCGCATGCCAGCCGCCAGGCGGCCTTTGCCTGGGCTCTCCAGGATCTGCCGGCAGTCGATCTTTCCTCGCAGGCGAAGGCCGACAGTCTGGCTCCGGGGCAGCGCGGACGGACCCGGTCCGGAGCCGCGCTGCTGCCCGATGGCATGCATGTGCGCCTGGACGCGCTGCCAGGCTGGCAGGGTCGTCGTCCAGGCGACCCTGTGCCCGGGGCGGCGGACATCCGCAGGGAATTGGAATTGGGCGATGAGACTCTGTGGCGGCTCCGGGCCCACGCCCGTACGGCGGGTCAGGATCGGACATTGGGCGACTTGCGGGATTTCGACGACCAGGCCTTGTTCCTGCAACGGCATACGGCGATCATGCGAGGGGCCGGCGCTGCGGCGGACGATGCTGCCGTGCAAGGCGCGCTGGGAGGTAGCGGACAGGTATGGGGGCAAGCCTGGCAGGCTGCTCAGGCGGCGGGCAGCGACGTGGATCGCCGGCTGCAGGGCGTGGATGCCGCCTGGGGGCGTGAGCGCCCGCGCTGGGATTGGCTCGGTCCCTGGACAGGCCGGGTGCCGGAGCGACATCTGCAGCGCCGGAGCGCGCCATGATGAGGCCGCGCCAGGTAGTGACTTGGTGGCTGGGGGCGCTTCTCAGCCTGTCGGGGCCTGTGTCCGCCCAGCCGTGGGACCCTGCCCGGACTGTGGCTCAGCCCGGTTGGGTCTGGGCCGGTTTGCAACGGCTGGATTTGCCGCAGGTGCGATTGTCGGTGCAGTCTTTCCAGGCTCCGGTTCCGCCCCCTGAGGCCGCGCGGCGATTGGCCGCGGGGGCCGGGCGGCGGTTGACGCGGCTGCAGTGGGTGGGGGACATGCTGTTGCTGTCGGGTGGGCGGGGAACCGAACATTGGTTGGCGCAGTTGCAGCCGCAGGCAGCCGGCACCGTCGGGCTGGTCTCCCGCCTGGAGCCTGCGGTGTCTACGGCCGTGCGCTTCGATCCTGCCGTGCTGGCGCCGCCAGGGTCCCGGCGGGTGCTGCAGGTCCAGGGCCGTGCCGCCGCCGATCCGGCATCGCTCAGCAGCTTTGACTGTCCGGGGACCCTGGTCCAGGTTGTAGTCGCCGTGCGGCGCGCCTTGCTCGCCGCCGGCTGGTCCGTGGCCGAAGCGCCCGCTGGCGCGGCAGGGCACGATGCAGCCTCGGCTGCCGTGCCGTTGCCGACAGACTGGCGCCATCCCGGGGACGGGCGCTTGTCCGTCCACCTGCATGCGCGCCGCCAGTCCGTCGCCCTGACATTCTGGCATCATCCCCAGGAGCCCTCATGACCTTGCCTTTCCTCCGGATTCCCCGAGCGGCCATCCTGGCCTCGCTGGCTCTAGGCATCGGGGCGATGGCCGCCGCCTTTCTGTCCCTGCACGTACGCGAGCGCATCCAGCAGGTCGAGGACCAGGCTCGCCTGACCATGGTCGAACGGATCGTGGCGGCGCGTGATCTGCCCGCTGGCACACGTCTGCTCTCCGAGCATCTGGCGCTGCGCGAGTTTCCCGCGCAGTGGGTAGGGAGCGGGGCCTTGCCGGCGGCCCGCTATGCGGACCTGGAAGGCCGGGTGCTGACCAGCGCGCTGCGGGCCGGAGAAGCGATCCTGTCCGTGCACACACTGGCGCCGCCGCCCGCGTTTTCCGCCCATCTTGCGCCGGGGCGGCGGGCCATCACGCTGCCGGTGGATCAGGTCAATTCGCTCTCCGGTCTGTTGCAGCCCGGCGATCTGATCGATCTGTATGTGTCTTTTGACCATCAACGCAAGCGCCTGACCGCTCCCTTGCTGCAGGGTGTGCTGGTGCTGGCGACTGGCCGGGAGACGCGGACGACGGGGTCTGGGACCGATGATGCCTCTTATTCCACCGTGACGCTGGATGCCGCGCCCGAGGATGTCGTCAAGCTGGTAGCGGCTCGCCAGGCCGGCGCCCTGACAGCCATTTTGCGCAATCCCGAGGACGACCGGGCCGATCGCCGGGCGGTTCGGGGCGATCTGGCGGCGCTGCTGGGGATTAATACGCCTGCGCCGCCGGTGGCGCGCAAGGCGGTGATCCTGTATGGCGGCGGAGCCGCCCGGGGCATGCCTGCCTGGGCGGCTCCGGGTCGTGGCGTTGCGCCAAAACCCGGCAATGGGCTGTTCGACCTGCCATCCGCCCAGGTCTTGAGCAGCGCCTGGCTGCGCGAAGGGGCCGGGCTTCTTGCGCCCGATCTGACCGGATCCGGGCACTGGCCGGACGGTGCGACGGCGCAGGTCGGGGGCGTTCCGCAGGCGGGGGGCTGGCCGGAAGATCTGCTGGGACAGGCCGTTTCAGGGGGGCAGCCATGAGTCGTGCGCGCCCCGGCAATCATGATCCTCGCACGGGCGAAACGCGCCCGTTCAAGGGCCTGTTCAATAGGCGGATCGAAGACCTGTGGCGTTGCTGCCGCTGGCCGTGGGCCGCGCTGTGGCTGGGCTGTCTGTGGATCCCCGTCTGCTGGGGGGCCTCCGCCGGGGCTCCGGCGCCTGAAACGCGATTGTCCCTGCAGGCGGGCGAGGTGCGCGTGCTGGGCATTCCCGGCGTGGCCCGCGTGGCGGTGGGCGACGGTCAGATCGTCAATGCCATCAGCACCGATGACCGGGAAGTCATTCTATTTGCCCGCCGGCCCGGCTTCAGCACCCTGCACGCCTGGACGGCGGATGGACAGGTGTCCCGCTATGCCGTCGAGGTTGCTCCGGAGGGGACTCGCCAGCTGCAGGACGAGCTGCGAACTGTCCTGGAGCGGATCCCGGGCGCGCGGATCACCTCGCTGGGCGACAAACTGCTGATTGAAGGCGATGAATTGTCCGACGCGGACCGGCAACGTCTGGCCGAACTGGGCCGCCGCTATCCGCAGTTGCTGGATTTCACTGGAACCGTGGGCTGGGATCAGATGGTGTTGCTGGATGTGCAGGTGGTCGAGGTGCCCAAGACCTTGTTGCGGGAATTGGGCCTGCGTTGGAACCCGCAAAGCGCGGGGGGTGTGAATGCCGGGGTGGGCTGGGATGGCGGTTCGCGACGCTTTGCCGACCGCCCGGGGGAAACCGTGTTGCCGCTGATGTTCCCCGCGGCGCAGGTGGCCGGATATTTCGGCCTGAATGCGTTGCTGTCAGCCCGGCTCAATCTTCTGGCCCAGGACGGACGGGCCGTGGTGTTGGCTCAACCGCAGCTGCTGGCCCGCAGCGGGGCGACAGCCGAGTTCCTGGCAGGGGGCGAAGTTCCCTACAGCACCGTGGATCGCAATGGCAACACGCAGACGGCGTTCAAGCCCTATGGGGTGTCGCTGCGCATCACGCCGTCCGTGGAACGCAGCGGCGCTGTGCGTTCCCGCATCGAGGTCGAGGTCAGTTCCATCGATACGGCTTTGTCGGTGCCGGGGGGACCTTCCCTGAAGACGCGGCGCACCGCGACGGAATTCAACGTCCGTTCCGGGCAGACGCTGGTGCTGGCGGGTTTTCTGTCCCGGGATACCGCCGATAACGTGGACCGTGTGCCGGGCCTGGGGGCCTTGCCTGTGCTGGGGGCCTTGTTCAGGTCCACCCGGTTTCAGCGCAATGAAACAGAGCTGGCCATTCTGGTCACGCCGCAACTGGTGACGGCGGCTCACCCCGACGTTCGCGCCCGGGTCGGGCGCACGGCCGCCGTGTTGCAGCAGGCCTTTCCTCAGGCTCCCAGTCTGATGAATCCGATCCGCTCCGGAGCGTCGGAGCGCGCTCCGACAGGGGCACGCGGCTGGGATCCCAAGGCGAAGGGGCCAGGGTCCCAATGGGGTACGCGCACAGGAGCACAGCCATGAACGATGTAGAACTCGACCTGCACTACGAAGACGGCTGCCGTCGGCAGGAAACCCGAGCCTTGCCGCTGCTGGTCGGCCGTGAACCGGATTGCGATCTGATGCTGAAGAGCTGGCGGGTCGCGCGCCGTCATGCACGGGTGCTTTGCCGGGACAATGAGGTGTGGGTGGAAGACCTGGGATCGATTTTCGGGACCATCGTCAATGGACGTCGGGTGGCTTCGCATGGCCCCCTGCGGCCGGATGACGAATTGCTGATCGGCCCCTGCCTGATTCGCCTGCGCTTGTTGCAGGCCGCGAGCCGTCCCGCGCACGCGGGCGGGCCATCGTCTTGCGGCGGCGAGGCGGCGCATGACGAGACCGCCGGTTTATCGGAGTCGCCGTCAGTGGATGATGCCGCCGGCTCGTCCGGGTTTCCGGATCGGGCGCCGATCCGCGAAGTCGGGGCCATTGCGGCGGAAGCCGGCGACATGGCCCCGGCCGGGCGGAGCGCCGCAGCGCCCGGCCGGCCGGACGCCATCCCTGATTCCGATCCGGTGCCGGATTGCTCCGCGTCGTCAACTGCCTGGAAAGTCCATCGGCGGCGCCTGCACGAGGGCCTGATCCAGGCTTTGCAATTACGCCGTCGGGATATCAGCGGCATGAGCGATGCGGTCTTGCGGGCCGAGGCCACGCGGGTTCTGGGGGACCTGATCGCGGCGGATCCGCATTTGCCTCAGCACCTGGACCGGCGATCCTTGTTGCAGGAACTGGTGGATGAGGCAGTGGGCCTGGGGCCGCTGGAGCCTTTGCTGGCGGATCCGGGGGTGACGGAAATCATGGTGAACCGTCATGATGAGATTTTCGTCGAACGGGCCGGGTGTCTGGTGCGTGATGCCGCCAGCTTCAGCAGCGAACAGGCTGTATTGGGCATCATTGACCGCATTGTGGCTCCGCTGGGGCGCCGCATCGACGACAGCGCTCCCATGGTGGACGCCCGCCTGCGCGACGGTTCGCGCGTCAATGCCGTGATCGCTCCGGTCGCCTTGCGAGGCGCCAGCCTGACGATCCGCAAATTCCCCACGCGTCGCCTGGGCATGCCGGATCTGCTGGCGGTCGGCGCCCTGGACGAATCCATGTCCGATTTCCTGACGCACAGCATCCGTCACCGGAAAAACGTGCTGGTGTCTGGCGGCACCGGGTCGGGCAAGACCAGCCTGTTGAATATTCTGTCCAATGCGATCCCTGCGGGCGAGCGCATCATCACCATTGAAGATGCCGCCGAGTTGCGGCTCAACCACCGCCATCTGGTCAGCCTGGAGGCTCGCCCGCCCAATCTGGAAGGGCGCGGCCGGGTGGACATTCGGGATCTGGTCCGCAATGCCCTGCGCATGCGGCCCGATCGCATCGTCGTCGGCGAATGCCGGGGCGGCGAGGCCTTCGACATGCTGGCCGCCATGAATACGGGGCACGAAGGTTCGCTCACCACGCTGCACGCCAACAGCCCCCGGGATGCTCTGGGGCGTCTGGAAACCATGATTCTCATGGCCGGCATGGATCTGCCGCTGGGGGCGGTCCGCGAGCACATCGCCGCCAGCATCGATCTGATCGTGCAACTGATGCGGGCGGCTGACGGCCGGCGGCTGGTCAGCGCCATCGTGCAGGTGACCGGCATCGAAAGCGGTCGGATCCAGCTGCAGGAATTGTTCCTGGGGCAGGCGGGTCCGCCGGCCGTCTTTACCGGCTGTGGACTGATGCCCGATGGTTTCAGCGGGGTCGCCGCGCTGGATATCCGCCTGTTTTCACAGCGATCGGTACGCCAGGGGCAGGCGGCGTTGACGGACGCCGCGCAAGGGTCAGCCTCAAATGTTTGATGCCATCCTGATCTTCCTGATCGGAGCCTGCGCAGCCGTGGGCGCCTGGTTGCTGCTGGGGCGGCTGTTGCGGCTCTGGCAGGATTATGACCGCCGTTTGCAGGACGAGACGCGTCGGACTCTGGATGCCGCGTTTCTGTTTGTCGATGCGGCGCAGTTGCGTCCTTTGTGGTGGGTGGCCGGGGCCGTGGTCCTGCTTGGCGCCGCCTGGCTGGCGGGCCGATGGTGGGGCATTGCGCCCGTATTGTTGGGGCTGGTGGCGGTGCCGCCGCTGGTCTTGCGGCGGATGCGGCATCGCCGGACACGGCTGTTCGATGAGCAACTGCCGGAATTGATGCAGGCCTTGGCGGGCGCCCTGCGGGCCGGAGCGGGTCTGCAGCCGGCATTGCGGCATATCGTGCCGCAATCCTTGCCCCCCTTGTCCCAGGAGTTTTCCCTGATGCTGCGGGAGCAGCGCCTGGGCCTGGGATTTCAGGAAGCCTTGCAGCTGTTGCATCGCCGCATGCCCACTGAGTCCTGCAGCCTGGTGGTGTCCGCATTGGGCATCGCCGCCCAGACCGGCGGCAGCCTGGCCGATACGCTGGAACGTATCGCACAGACCCTTCGGGCCCGCCAGCACTGGCTGGGGCGGGTGCGGGCGCTGACGGCCCAGGGGCGGATGCAAAGTCACATCATGGCGGCTTTGCCCGTTTGCCTGTTGCTCGTGCTCGCGCGCCTGGAACCGGACGCCATGTCCTTGTTGTATCGAACCTGGTATGGCGGGCTGGTGCTGGTCGCGATGGGAGTGCTGGAGGTCCTGGGCATGGTCTGGATCCGGCGGGTGGCGGCCATCGACGTGTGAACCGCCCGATCCGACGGGGCGTGATGGAGGTGATGCATGACGTGGTTCTGGTTGGGGCTGGTTTTCGCGGCGATGGCGGTATGTCTGGGGTGCTGGGTCCTGGGGGCGCCCTGGGCCGCCCAGACGATCCGGGACCGGGGTGCTGCGCCCGCTGTGTTCTGGTGGCCCTGGGTGCGGGCCCTGGCCCCCTGGTGCGCGCCTTGGGTGACGTGGTCCATGCGTCGTCGCCTGCAGCGCTGGGGGCCCAGGGCGGGCTTGTCGGCCAGCTGGAGCGCCGAGCATTGGCTGGCCGCCCGCTTGCTGCTGGCCGGGGCCGGTTTGTGTTCAGCGGGCGGCGCCGCCCTGATGGCCGGAGCGTCTTTGCGGGGGGTGATTGCGCTGGCTCTGGCGGGCGCCGGGCTGGCCTATTTGTGGCCCGATCTGCGCCTGCGCCAGCGCGCGGCCTTGCGGCGCCAGGCGATGCTGCGCGAGCTGCCCTTCATGCTGGACCTGATGACTTTGTGCGTGGAGGCCGGCCTCAGTCTGCCGGCCGCCTTGCGCCAGGTGGCGGATCACGCGCCGGCCGGACCGCTGCGCCAGAGCCTGCGCGATGCCGGCGCGCTGGAGCGCACGGGGGTCGATCGGGCCCGCTGGCTGGCTCAATGGGCGGAAGGCTCCGACCTACCCGGTGTGCATAGTCTGGTGCTGGCCCTGGCGCAGGCCGATCAACTGGGCATGAGTCTGGGGCCTTTGCTGCGCACGCAGGCGGAACGCCAGCGCAGCGAGCGGTTCGTGCGCGCGGAAACTCTGGCTTTGCAGGCGCCGGTGAAAATGCTGTTTCCCATGGTGCTGTGCATTTTTCCGTGCACGTTCCTGGTCATCGGCTTTCCTGTCGCGGTCAAATTTCTGGATGCCGGCCTGTGAAAACGTGGGGCGGCCCGCGCGACCGGCCGGATTGGGCGCGCTCCCCGCGTGTCTTGCGCCTGGTCGAGGCGCGGACCTTTCGCCAGCGTCTGCTGGGCCTGCATGCCTGGCAGGCCTGGGGGGATGCGCCCCGGGGGCTGCTGCTGCCGCGATGCCGCCTGGTGCACGGACTGGGTCTGGTCCAGGCCTTCGATCTGGTGTTTCTGGGGGAAGCCGGTGAAGTCCTGCGGAGCCTGTCCGGATGGCCGCCCGACCGCTGGACGGTCTGCGCGCGGGCCTGGGCCGTGCTGGAATTGCCGCCCGGCTATTGTCGCCAGGCGGATTGGGCCGATAAGATCGGGCAGGCCTGGGCCTTACGCGGTCGCGTCCCGGAAGATCGTGGCGTAGATGGGGTAGAAGCTGCAGTACAGCAAGGCGGTGATCAGGATGTCCAGCACCAGGGACAGCCAGACCAGCGCCACCGTGGATACGCCGGCCGCCACCAGGCCGTCCAGCGCCTGGTGCAGGCCGTAGAACACGGCGGCCCAGCTCGCGACGTACAGGATGATGGCCCATTTGTTGCGCCAGCAGGCCACCATCGAATAGAACAAGGCCCGGCGCAGAGGCAGCCGGTGCCAGCCCATCAGAGCCGGGGCGTGCCAGAACAGGGCGGACAGCAGGACGTAGAAACCGCCGAAGACGATCATCGGGCCCGTCATGGCGGCCGCCAGCGTCGCGTAGTCGGGCTGGGCCTCGGTGCCGATCGCCGCCAGCAACTGCGATAGAAAAGGCAGAACGGCCGCCAGCGCCGCCAGCAGCGTGCAGCCCAGGTAGGCCAGCCCCAGGCGCAGCAGGGCCGACGTTGTCCCGGCCTCCTGCAGGGGGCGCAGCCACATGCCGGGCAGCATGCGCTGGCCCAGGCTCAAGTGGCGGCAGGCGCACAAGGTCAGGAAAGTCAGCAACGGGGTCAGGCTGACCAGCAGGATCTGGCCCAGAACCGGGATGGCGGCCCCCAGGTTGATCAGGAAGCTGGTGGCGGTGCTCCAGAAGATCATGGCCAGCGGTTGGCGCCGGAACAGGGCGTAGCCCTGGACGATCCAGCCCCAGCCCGCGCTGGGCGGCAGGATGGCGGCTTGCAGGGAAGGCGTGTTCATGCTGTGGCCTGGGGAAGCGCCGGAGCGGCCTGGGTGCTGCGCAGCCGCAGGATGCGTTCGAAGTGACGGGGATCGTGGGGCTTCAAGGTTTGCGCCGGCCGTGGCAAATAGAAGTCATACAGCCTGGAGATCCAGAAACGCAGGGCGGCCGCTCTCAGCATGATCGGCCACGCGGCTTTTTCGGCCGCCGTGAAAGGGCGCACCGCGTGGTAGGCCTGCAGCCAGGCTTGCAGGCGCCGCCGGACGAATGCGCCGGTGGAGCGCTGGATGCACCAGTCGTTGACGCTGACGGCGACGTCGAACAGCCAGGCGTCGCAGCCGGCGAAATAGAAGTCGATGAAACCGCCCATGTGCGGCGATTCGAAAGTGCCGTCAAATAGCACGTTGTCGCGAAACAGGTCGCAGTGGGCGGGTCCGAAAGGCAGCGCGGCAGGATCGGGAGTGGCGGCGAAGGCGCTTTGTTCCTGCAGGCAGTCGTTCAATAGCGCCGCCTGGCCTGCGTCCAGGAACGGCAGGACTTTCGGGGCAGTGGCCTGCCACCAGGGCAGGCCGCGCAGATTGGGTTGGCGCAAGGGAAAATCCCGGGCGGCCAGATGGGCGCGGGCCAGGGTCTCGCCGGCCAGGGCGCAGTGCGCCGGGCCGGGCTCGGGCTCGTAGCCGCCGTTGAGCCGCGTGACGATGGCCGCGGGTTTGTCGTTCAGCGTGGTCAGGCGGGTGCCGTCGCGCAATGTTTGCGGCTGAGGGACCGGCACGCCGCGCGTGGCCAGGTGGTGCATCAGTTCGATGTAGAAGGGCAGCTGTTCCGCGCTCAGCACCTCGAACAGGGTCAGGACGTACGCCCCTTGGGTGGTGTCCAGGAAATAGTTGGTGTTTTCGATGCCGGCAGTGATGCCGCGCAGCGCCACGAGCTCGCCTAGCTGGTAGCGGCGCAGCAGGGCGCGGGCGTCGTCTTCGGAGACGGAAGTAAATACAGCCATGAACAGTGCGGGCAGCCAAAAGCCTTGGGGATGGGTCCAACGCGGCATTTTAGTCGAAAGTACAATGGCGCTTCTCTCCGACTGAATTGCGATGATGGCTGATTGGCGTTTGTGCGTGGCCCCGATGATCGATGTGACGGATCGCCACTGCCGGTATTTCCACCGTCTGCTGGCTCCGCGGGCCCGCTTGTATACCGAAATGATCACGACAGGGGCTTTGCTGCATGGCGATGCGGCGCGGCATCTGGATTTCGATGCGGCGGAACACCCCGTGGCCTTGCAATTGGGGGGCAGCGAGCCCGATGCCCTGGCGCGCAGCGCGCGCCTGGGCGCCGATTGGGGCTATGACGAGATCAATCTGAACTGCGGCTGTCCGTCCGAACGGGTGCAGCGCGGCGCCTTCGGCGCCTGCCTGATGGCCGAGCCGCGCCTGGTGGCGGATTGCGTGCGAGCCATGCAGGATGCCGTTCCGGTGCCCGTGACGGTCAAGCACCGCCTGGGGCTGGACTATGAAGAATCCTATGATTTCGTGCGGGATTTCGTCGGCATTTTGTATGAAGCGGGCTGCCGGGTGTTCATTGCGCATGCTCGCAATGCTGTCCTGAAAGGCCTGTCCCCCAAGGACAATCGCGAAAAGCCGCCGCTGCGCTACGACGCCGTCCTGCGCCTGAAGCGGGATTTTCCGGATGCGCGGATCATCCTGAATGGCGGCCTGAATCAGGTTTCCGATTGTCTGGACTGGATGCAGCGCCTGGACGGCGTCATGCTGGGCCGGGCGGCCTGGCATCATCCGGATATCCTGGCCGAACTCGATCCCCACCTGGGGCCGGGCGGGGCGGCGTCGGACGCCGTCGGATCGCCGGCCGACGACCCTGCGCGGGCCGAAGCCATCCTGGAACGATTCGAGGCCTATGCCGCGCAGCAGCACGCCCAAGGGGTGCCGCTGCACATTTTGGTACGGGGTTTATTGGGCTGGCGCGCCGGGCGCCCCGGCGCGCGCCAGTGGCGCCGCCTGCTGTCCGACCCCCGGGCTTTGCGGGCCGAGGGGCCGGCCGTGTTGCGTCGCGCCTGGGATCTGCTGGCCGCTGGCGGCGATCAGGATTTGCGGGCGGGCGCTCCGGCGTCTTCGGTCGGCCAGTCGCGGATATAGGCTTTCAGCATGTCGTTTTCGAATTGCTGCGCCTCGACGATGGCGCGGGCCATGTCGTAGAAGGAAATCACGCCCATCAGGGTGGGGCCGTCCATGACCGGGATGTAGCGGGCGTGCTTGTCCAGCATCAGACGCTGGACCTCGTCGGCGTCGGTGTTGGGCGTGACGCTGACCGGCGCATCGTCCATGATGCGGCGCACGGTGAAATCCCCCGCCTGGCCGTCGTGCCGGTTCAGGTGATTGATGATTTCGCGGAAGGTCAGCATGCCGACCAGTTGGCCGTGTTCCATGATGACCAGGGATCCGATGTCCAGTTGGCTCATCGAGGAGATGGCTTCGCGCACGGGCATGTCAGGGCTGCCGGTATACAGCGTGTGCCCCTTCACCCGCAGGATTTCATTGACTTTCAGCATGATGGTTTCCTATGGGCCGTTTTTTTTGATGGTATCCCGGGGAATCTCCGGAAAAAGCCCCCCGAATGGTTATTGTGCATCATCATCCGGGTTTGCGGTAGCGGATTGCCGGAACAGCGCTTCCAATGTCGGCGGCTGGCCCCGCAGGGTGGCCGCCAGCGCTTCGGTCATGGGGGGGCGCAACCCCGGCTGGCCGCGGTCCAGCAGCAGATGGTCGGTCAGCGGCCCCAGCGTGACCTGCTGGGGATCGCAGGCCAGCACCCAGTGTTCGTTGTCGGCGGTCGGCACGGCATAGCCCAGTTCGCGCAGCATGGCCAGGATGTCGTGCAGCGTGTCGGGGTGGACGCGCAGGTGCTTTTCCAGAAAGCCCGGACTGCGGCCGGGCGGCAGGGTGTCGCGAGCCCGCCACAGCAGCCGTAAGATGCCCATGGCGTCGACGATCTGGGCGCCCGGGTGCCGCCGCAGCGCCCAGCGGTGCAGGCGCAGGGCGGGCAGCAGGGACGCCACCGTGGCCCCCAGCAGGACCACCAGCCAGGACAGATAGATCCACAGCAGGAAGATCGGCAACGTCGCGAAAGCCCCGTAGATGACGGTGTACGAAGGAAATTTCGTCAGGTACCAGGTGAACGCCGCCTTCATCAGGGTCAGGATGATGGCGGTGCCCAGGCCGCCCACCAGGGCGTCGCGCCACAGGACCCGGCAGTTGGGCACGAACACGAACAGAGCGGTGAACCCCAGGACCGACAGCAGGAAGGGCACCAGGTTCAGCAGCAGTCCCAGCCCTTCGGGCAGGTTGCCGATATAGCCCAAGGATTCCCGGGCCAGCACTGAACTGGCCCACAGACTGGCGCCCGTCAGGATCGGTCCCAGGGAAATAATGGCCCAGTACACCAGCAGGCGCTGGCGCAAGGGGCGTTGGCGGGCGACGTTCCAGATCTCATTGAACGCCTCGTCGATCGTCATGATGAGCAGGATCGACGTGATCACCAGGAAGCCGCCGCCCACCGCCGTCAGTCCCGATGCCTGGGCGGCGAACTGGTTCAGGTAGCGCATGATGGTGTCCGACACCGACGGCGGCAGCAGGCTTTCCCCGAGAAACGTTTCCAGCGCCTGGTGGAACTGGGCGAAGAGCGGAAAGGCGGTGAACAGCGCCAGGACCACTGCCAGCAGCGGCACGATCGCCAGCACGGTGGTGAAGGTCAGGCTGGAGGCGACCCGGGTCAGTTTGCGGTGGCCGGCGAAATCCAGGGTGAATCTCAGGGCGTCCAGCGCCCGGGCGCGGCGTTCATCGGCGGAAGCGGCAGGTGATGGCGGCATCATCAAGAAGCAGGAGGCTGGTTTCGAGCCATAATAGCAGCATGGAAACGAAGCTCAATCAAGGCCTGCATCGTCTGGCCTGCATCTGCCTGATCGCGTTGATCATCCTGTGCGTGGGGTGGGAACTGTGGTGGGCCCCTTTGCGGCCCGGTGGGTCTCTGATGGCATTGAAGGCCGTGCCGCTGCTGTTTGCCGTGCGCGGCGTGCTGCGGGCCCGGCTCTACACCTTGCAGTGGGTCGCGATGCTCAGCCTGCTCTACCTGATGGAAGGCGCCGTGCGGGCCTGGTCGGATGCCTCGACCGTCTCGATGGCCTTGGCCGGGGTGGAAATCGTGCTGTCGCTGGGGTTGTATCTAGGCGCCATTCTCTACGTGCGGCCGGCCAAACGCGCGGCCCGCCGCCAGGCATCGTAGGGTCGGCGCCATGCATCGCCCCGATTCATCTGCGCGCGCCTCCGTGGCAGGCGGTGGCGTCCCCTTGTTCGCAGCGTCGGCTGTGGGCAGCGCCTTCTCGGGCTTGCCGGCGTCGTTCTACACACGGGTGGCGCCTCGTCCGCTCACCGATCCCTGGCTGGTGCATGCCAATCCGGGGGCGGCCGACCTGCTGGGCCTGGACGCGGCCGCCGTGCGGACGCCCGAATTCCTGGCCCTGTGCGCAGGCAGCGGCCGCCTGCCGGGGATCGACCCCGTGGCCACCGTCTACAGCGGCCATCAGTTCGGCGTCTGGGCCGGGCAGTTGGGCGATGGTCGGGCGCATTTGCTGGGCGACGTCCGGGGGCCGCAGGGTCGTTGGGAAATCCAGCTGAAGGGATCCGGACGCACTCCGTATTCCCGCATGGGCGACGGCTGGGCGGTATTGCGATCCAGCGTGCGCGAATATCTGGCCAGTCAGGCCATGGTCGGCCTGGGGATTCCCACCACGCAGGCCCTGGCGCTGACGGCCTCCCGCGATCCGGTCATCCGGGAAACGCCGGAAACCGCCGCTGTCGTGACCCGGCTTGCGCCGTCCTTCGTGCGCTTCGGGCATTTCGAGCATTGGGCGCATTCGGCGACGGAACAGGCCGCCTTGCTGGACTACGTGGTGGCGGACGGCTTCCAGGATTGCCGAGTGGGTCCGGCGGATCATCCCGACCGGCCCGCCACGGCCTGCCGGCTACTGGAGGAAGTCGTCCGCCGCACCGCCCGTCTGATGGCGCAATGGCAGTTGGCGGGCTTTTGCCACGGCGTCATGAATACCGACAATATGTCCATCCTGGGGCTGACGCTGGACTATGGCCCTTATGGCTTCATGGACGCGTTCCAGGCCAATCACGTCTGCAATCACAGCGATACCTTGGGGCGCTACGCCTGGAATGCGCAGCCCGCGGTGGCCCAGTGGAATCTGACCCGCCTTGCCGAGAGCCTGCTGGTGCTGGGTTGCACCGTACCGGATCTCGAAGCCGCGCTGGCGCCCTTCGAGCGGACTTTTTTGCAGGCCTATCACGCCGGCCTGGCGCGCAAATTCGGGCTCGCCGACTGGCGTCCGGAAGATGCCGAACTGGGCGATGCCTGGTGGACCTTGCTGCATGCGCAGCGGGCGGATTTCACGCTGGCTTTTCGCCGCCTGGCCGACGTCGGCGCCGATGCGCAACCCTGGCTGGACCTGTTCGCCGATACCGGGGCTGCCGGGCAATGGCTGGAGCGCTATCGGACCCGGTTGGCGCAGGATCCGCGCCCGCAGGCTGAACGCAAGGCCGCGATGGACCGCGTCAACCCCTTGTATGTGCTGCGCAACCACTTGGCGCAGCAGGCCATCGAGGCGGCGCAGCAAGGCGATGGCTCGGTCGTCGGCCGTTTGATGGATGTATTGCAGGACCCCTATACCGAGCGTCCCGGCCGGGATGCCGATGCGCAGCCGCCGGTGGCGGACGCGCCGACGATCGCCGTCAGCTGCTCGTCCTGATGGGCCGTGTGCCATAATCAGGTTCCTTTTCGACGCTTTTTCCCCACCGCATACCGACCATGTCTGGCAATACCCTGGGTACCTTGTTTCGTGTCACCAATTTCGGCGAATCGCATGGGCCGGCCATCGGCGCCGTCATCGATGGCTGCCCCCCCGGAATGCCGCTGTCCGAGGCCGACATCCAGGCTGAACTGGATCGCCGCCGGCCGGGCACCTCGCGCCATGTCACCCAGCGCCGGGAACCGGATGCCGTGGAAATCCTGTCCGGGGTCTTCGAGGGCCAGACCACCGGCACGCCCATCGGGCTGCTGATCCGCAACACCGACGCGCGCAGCAAGGATTACAGCAATATCGCCGATACCTTCCGCCCCGGCCATGCGGATTACAGTTATTGGAAAAAGTACGGCATCCGCGACCCGCGCGGAGGGGGGCGCTCGTCGGCTCGTCTGACGGCGCCCACCGTGGCCGCAGGGGCCGTGGCCCGCAAATGGCTGATGCAGGAATACGGCGTCCGGATTCGCGGCTACATGAGCCAGCTGGGGCCGATTCCAATTCCCTTCGAATCCTGGGATGCGGTGCCCGAAAACCCTTTTTACGCGCCCAATGCCGCCATCGTGCCGCAACTGGAAGCCTTCATGGATCAGTTGCGCCATGACGGGGATTCCATCGGCGCGCGCATCGAGGTCCAGGCCGACGGCCTGCCCGCCGGCTGGGGCGAACCGCTGTACGACCGACTGGATGCGGACATCGCCCACGCCATGATGGGGCTCAATGCCGTCAAGGGCGTGTCCATCGGCTCGGGGTTCGAATGCGTCGCCATGCGCGGGTCGGAACATGGCGATGAACTCAGCCCGGACGGCTTCCTGGCCAACCATGCGGGTGGCGTGCTGGGCGGGATTTCCTCGGGGCAGCCCGTGCTGGTGTCCCTGGCGGTCAAGCCCACGTCCAGCATCCGGGTCGAACGCCGCTCGGTGAACAAGGCCAATGAACCTGTCATGGTCCAGACCCTGGGGCGGCACGACCCTTGCGTGGCGATCCGGGCCACCCCCATCGCCGAGGCCTTGCTGGCCATCGTGCTGATGGATCATGCCTTGCGGCATCGGGGTCAATGCGCCTGAACAAGACCCACGCCGGGCGGCCCGTGGCAGGGCGCCCGGACCACTCCGGGAGGACCGCCATGACCAGTCAGCCATATGCATCCACCCAGTGGCGCCGGGTCTTCCGATGGACGGTCGGCGCAGGGCTTGCCCTTGCATTGGCCGCCTGCGCCCCGGTGCAGACCACACAGTCCGGCCAGGTCGGCATCAACCGCACCCAGTACATGTCCAGCCTGGTGTCCGAAGCCGAACTCGACCAGGAAGCCGCCAGTCAGTATCAGCAGATCCTGGCCCAGGCGCGGGCGAAAGGGGCCCTGGATCCTTCCGCCGCGCAGACGCAGCGGGTCCAGGCCATTGCGCGCCGCTTGATCGCCCAGGTCGGTGTCTTTCGCCCGGATGCGAAGAACTGGGCCTGGGAAATCCATGTCCTGAAATCCGATGAGGTCAACGCCTGGTGCATGCCGGGCGGCAAGATCGCCGTCTATACCGGGCTGCTGGACAAGATCAAGCCCACGGATGCGGAGCTGGCCGCCGTCATGGGCCACGAGATTTCCCATGCCTTGCGCGAGCATGCCCGGGAACAGGTGTCGCGCCAGATGGGAACCAGCGTGGGCATTTCGATCCTGGCGGCCATCACCGGCAGCCAGGCGGTGGCGGATCTGGGCTCGAACCTCAGCCAGGTCATGTTCACCCTGCCCAACAGCCGCTCCAACGAGACCGAGGCCGACCGCATGGGGGTCGAGCTGGCCGCCCGGGCGGGCTACGACCCGCGCGCGGCCATCACTCTGTGGCAGAAGATGGGCCAGTCCGGTGGAAATGCGCCGCCTGAAATCCTGTCCACGCACCCTTCGTCGCAGAGCCGCATCCAGGACCTGGAGCAGGCTTCTGCGCGCGTCCTGCCGCTGTATCAGCAGCACCGCTGACATCCCGCCCGCGGGCGGGGCGGGTCGACCGTGCCCGGGCGCTGCGGTCGCCGCCTTTCGGCAGGCCTGCGGACAATGAGTGCGACGAAAACGGATCCCAAAACGGGTACCAGTTACCTTTGATACTAGGATAACTGCTGGTCTTGTGGCTGCGCCCCACGCTGGCATAATGGGTCGTCAACCGTCGGCTGCTCTGTGCCGCCCGCCTATTTTTCCGATTTTCGAGATCACGACCATGCCCCAAACCCTGTATGACAAGCTCTGGGATGCCCATGTGGTGCATCAAGGCCCGGACGGCACCTGTCTGCTGTACATCGACCGCCACCTAGTGCATGAAGTCACCAGCCCTCAGGCGTTCGAAGGCCTGGAACTGGCGGGCCGCAAGCCCTGGCGCATCGCCGCCAACCTGGCCGTGTCCGATCACAACGTGCCCACCACTGACCGCTCCCAGGGCATTCAGGACCCGATCTCGCGCTTGCAGGTCGATACTCTGGACAAGAACTGCGACGCCTGGGGCATCACGCAATTCCGCATGAACGACCGGCGCCAGGGCATCGTGCACATCATCGGCCCCGAGCAGGGGGCGACCCTGCCGGGCATGACCGTGGTCTGCGGCGATTCGCACACCAGCACCCATGGCGCCATGGGCGCCCTGGCTTTCGGCATCGGCACGTCCGAAGTCGAACACGTGCTGGCCACCCAGACGCTGCTGATGAAAAAGAGCCGCAACATGCTGGTGCGGATCGAAGGCCGCCTGCCTTTCGGCTGCACGGCCAAGGACCTGATCCTGTATGTGATCGGCCAGATCGGCACGGCGGGCGGCACCGGCTACGCCATCGAATTCGGCGGCAGCGCGGTGCGCGCGCTGTCCATGGAAGGGCGCATGACAGTCTGCAATATGGCGATCGAGGCCGGCGCGCGTTCCGGCATGGTCGCCGTGGACCAGACCACGATCGATTATTTCAAGGGCCGGCCCTACGCCCCCGAAGGCGCTCTGTGGGATCAGGCCGCCGATTACTGGAAAACGCTGCACTCCGATCCCGGCGCGCAATTCGACCGGGTGGTCGAGATCGACGCCGCGAAGATCGCGCCGCAGGTCAGCTGGGGCACCTCGCCCGAAATGGTCCTGCCGGTCGACGGCCGGGTGCCCGATCCCGACAAGGAAAAGGACGCGGTGCGCCGCAACGGCATGGAACGCGCCTTGCAGTACATGGGCCTGGACCCCAATACGCCGATGACCGATATCAAGGTGGATCGCGTGTTCATCGGCTCGTGCACCAATGCGCGCATCGAAGACCTGCGCGCCGCCGCCGCCGTGGCCAAGGGCCGCCGGGTGGCCGCCAATGTGCGCCAGGCCATGGTGGTGCCGGGCTCGGGGCTGGTCAAGGCCCAGGCCGAACGCGAAGGCCTCGACAAGATCTTCCTGGCCGCCGGCTTCGAATGGCGCGAGCCGGGCTGTTCCATGTGCCTGGCCATGAACGCCGACCGGCTCGAACCGGGCGAACGCTGCGCCTCGACCTCGAACCGGAACTTCGAAGGCCGCCAGGGGCAGGGGGGCAGAACCCACCTGGTCAGCCCCGCCATGGCCGCCGCCGCCGCGGTGGCGGGCCATTTCGTCGACGTCCGTCGTTTCAGCTAGGAGCCTCATCATCATGCAAGCCTTCACCACCCACCAGGGCCTGGCCGTTCCGCTGGATCGCGAGAACGTCGACACCGACCTGATCATTCCCAAGCAGTTCCTGAAGTCGATCAAGCGCTCGGGCTTCGGTCCGAACCTGTTCGACGAATTGCGCTATCTGGATCATGGCGAACCGGGCATGGACAATTCCCGTCGGCCGCTGAATCCGGACTTCATCCTGAATCAGCCGCGCTACAAAGGGGCCTCGATCCTGCTGGCGCGCAAGAACTTCGGCTGCGGCTCCAGCCGGGAACACGCTCCCTGGGCGCTGCAGCAGTTCGGTTTCCGCGCCATCATCGCGCCGTCGTTCGCCGACATCTTCTTCAACAACAGCTTCAAGAACGGCCTGCTGCCGATCGTGCTGCCCGAGTCCCGGGTCGCCCGGCTGTTCGACGAGGTCAATGCCTTTCCGGGATACTCCCTGACCATCGATCTGGAACGCCAGCGCGTGGTCGCTCCGGACGGCACAGAGTCGCCCTTCGAAATCGACGACTATCGCAAGCAATCGTTGCTCAAGGGCCTGGACGAGATCGGTCAGACCCTGCTGCGCGCCGACATGATCCGCGCTTTCGAGGCCGAACGCCTGGCGCGCCATCCCTGGCTGGCCAAGTCCGCGTCTCATACCTCTTGATCCTGATACATTGAATCCCGGACCCGGTCCGGGGCGACGGACGCCTTCCGTCGGCCCTGGCCGGGTTCTTGTGACCTGGAATTTCCTACAATGAGCTCAAAAATCGCAGTCCTGCCGGGCGACGGCATCGGCCCGGAAATCGTCGAGCAGGCCGTGCGCGTGCTGCGCGCCCTGGAACTGGACCTGTCCTTTACCGAGGCGCCCGTGGGCGGCGCCGCCTATGCAGCCCAAGGGCATCCGCTGCCGCAGTCCACCCTGGATCTGGCCTTGCAGTCCGACGCCATCCTGTTCGGCGCCGTGGGCGATTGGAAATACGACAAGCTGGAACGTTCCCTGCGTCCCGAACAAGCGGTGCTGGGCTTGCGCAAGGCGCTGGGCCTGTTCGCCAATCTGCGCCCGGCCATTCTGTATCCCGAATTGGCCAATGCCTCGTCGCTCAAACCGGAAGTCGTCGCGGGTCTGGACATCCTGATCGTGCGCGAGCTGACCGGGGATATCTATTTCGGCCAGCCGCGCGGCGTGCGCACGCTGGACGACGGCCCCTTCGCCGGCGAGCGCCAGGGCTTCGACACGATGCACTATGCCGAAAGCGAAATCCGGCGCATCGCCCACGTCGCCTTCCAGGCCGCCGCCAAGCGTCAGGGCAAGCTGTGCAGCGTGGACAAGGCCAATGTGCTGGAAACCTCCCAGTTCTGGCGCGACATCGTCATCGACGTGGCCCGTGAATATCCCCAGGTGGCGCTGTCCCACATGTACGTGGACAATGCCGCGATGCAATTGGTGCGCGAGCCCAAGGCCTTCGACGTGGTGGTGACCGGCAACCTGTTCGGCGACATTCTGTCGGACGAGGCCGCCATGCTGACCGGGTCGATCGGCATGCTGCCGTCCGCATCCCTGAACGCCAGCCGCCAGGGTCTGTACGAGCCCAGCCACGGTTCCGCCCCGGACATCGCCGGGCAGAACGTCGCCAATCCGCTGGCGACCATTTTGTCGGCGGCCATGATGCTGCGGTATTCTCTGGATGCCGGCGCGGCGGCCGATCGCATCGAGTCGGCCGTGCAGGCCGTGCTGGCGCAGGGTTTGCGCACAGCGGACATTTTTGAAGCAGGCACGACGCGGGTCTCGACCTCGGAAATGGGTGATGCCGTGCTGAAGGCATTAGAATAAAGAAATCTGAGTTTTCATTATTTGGTTTGGGCGGGGATTTATGGCGCAGGCAGTGGGTTTGGTCGGTTGGCGTGGCATGGTGGGCTCGGTGCTCATGCAGCGCATGCGGGAAGAAAACGACTTCGCATTTTTCGAACCGGTGTTCTTCTCCACCAGCAACGCGGGCGGTGCGGCGCCTTCATGGGCGTCGGGCGCGGGGCCTTTGCAAGACGCCCACGACATCGACGCCCTGAAGAAACTGCCCATCATCGTCACGGCGCAGGGCGGCGACTATACGTCGGCCGTCTACCCGAAGCTGCGCGCCGCCGGCTGGACCGGCCTGTGGATCGACGCCGCCAGCACGCTGCGCATGAAGGACGACGCCATCATCGTGCTGGATCCGGTCAACCGTCCGGTGATCGACGCGGCGATGCAGCGCGGCGTGCGCGATTACATCGGCGGCAATTGCACGGTCAGCTGCATGCTGATGGGCCTGGCGGGCCTGTTCAAGGCCGATATGGTCGAATGGATGACGTCCATGACCTATCAGGCGGCATCGGGCGGCGGCGCCCGTCATATGCGCGAACTGCTCACGCAGTTCGGTATCCTCAATCAGGCGGTGGGCGAACAGCTCGCCGATCCCGCGTCCGCCATTCTGGACATCGACCGAGGCGTGCTCAAGGCCCAGCAGAACCCCGACCTGCCGCGTGAAAATTTCGGCGTGCCGCTGGGCGGCAGCCTGATCCCCTGGATCGACAAGGATCTGGGCGATGGCATGTCGCGCGAAGAATGGAAGGGCGGGGCCGAGACCAACAAGATCCTGGGGCGCGGCCCCGGCTTTGACGCAGATCCCGTGCCTGTCGACGGCCTGTGCGTGCGCATCGGCGCCATGCGCTGCCACAGCCAGGCGCTGACCATCAAGCTGCGCGGCGACGTTCCCCTGGATGAAATCAACGACGCTGTGCGCACCGGCACCGCCTGGGCGCGTCTGGTGTCCAACGACAAGGAATCCTCCATGCAGGCTCTGACCCCCGTGGCCGTGACCGGCACCCTGGACATTCCCGTCGGGCGTCTGCGCAAGATGTCCATGGGACCCGAATACCTCAGCGCCTTCACGGTGGGGGACCAGTTGTTGTGGGGGGCGGCCGAGCCGCTGCGCCGCATGCTGCGCATCGCCCTGGGTGAACTCTGATGGCGCCGGCCGCCCGCCTGCTCAGCGGTCTGCTGGTTCTGGCCGCCCTGACGGCCGGATCGGCGCAGGCCGCCAGCTTCGGCCATGCCCGCCTGGCATCGGCGGCCGGTGAACCGTTGCTCATCCTTGTGCCGCTATCGGACCTGACGGCGGCCGACCTGCAGGCCTTGTCCGCCCGGCCCGCGCCGGCGTCCGATTGGGCGCAGGCCGGCCTGACGCCGCCCGTCGCGCTGGACAGCCTGACCGTCACGGTGACGCCGGGCGTGCAGGCGGGAGCCCGTCGCGTGTTGCGCATCGCCTCGACCCAGGCATTTTCAGGCGCGCTGGCCGATCTGCTGCTGGACGTCCATACCGCCACAGGCGAACAGCGCTACCAGGTTTCCCTGGTTGCGCCCGGCCCGGTGCGGGTCGACTCGCCCGCATCCCGGCCTGCCGCCTCCGCTGGGTCCGGCGCGGCGCCGGCGGTCGGGGCGGCGG
>NZ_JBATVG010000018.1:0-39114 GCF_049671645.1 Castellaniella sp.
GCCGCCGGAATCGTCGGGCGTCGCCCCGCCGCACAGGCCCGTATTGCCCCCCTGGGGAATCACCGGCACCCCGGCCTGGGCGCAATAGCGCATGACCGCCGCGACTTCGTCCGTGCTGCCCGGCCGCACCACGGCCAGGGCCCGGCCCCGATAGCGTTCGCGCCAATCGATCTCGTAGGACCGGGCATCCGGCCCGGTCAGAACGTGCGATGCGCCAACCGCCGCCCGCAAAGCATCCAGAGTGTCCATACAGCCCTTACCAGCCGGTATAACGTTCAAGGGAATCGAGCGTCTTGTAATAGTTGCCCACGATCGGCAGAAACCAGGGCTTGCCGTGATACAGGGGGTGCGACGGAAACGGCAGGCCATCGAAGCCGCACGGCTCACCTCCCGCCCCCAGTATCTTCAGGGCCGTCCTGCGTCCCAGATAAGTCGACATGGCAACCCCCGCGCCCTGGCATCCGCCCGCGTAATACACATCATCCTGCCGCCCCATATGGGGCAGGTGATCAAAGGTGAAAGCGACATTGCCCTTCCACGCATGGGTGATGCGCACGCCCCGGACCTGAGGCCAGATGCGACTCATGAAGGCATGCAGATTGCATGCCGAATCACGCTCATCCACATCCCGGAACTTCGCCCGCCCGCCAAAGATGATGCGGCGCCGATCCGGAGTCAGCCGGTACCAGTACAGAATCCGTTTCGTATCCACCAGCATGCGGGCCTTGGGATTGATCTCGGCGGCCAGGCCTTCGGGCAGGGGCTCCGTGGCGATGACGAAGCTGGTGATCGGAATCAGCCGTTTGCGCAGGAACGGCCAGGCGCCGCCGCTATAGCCGTTCGTGGCGACGAAGACGGTCTCCGCCCGCAGCGGGCCGGAGGATGTCTCCAGCACATATCCGCCGGATGCGCGCCGGATCGCAGTCACCCCGGTCATGCCATGCAGGCTGCCGCCGGCATCCTGGAATTTTTGCCGCAGCGCCCGATGATAGCGGGCAGGATCCAGCCCCCCGCTTTCCTCGACCACCATGCCGCCATGATAAAAGTCGCTGCCGATTTCCTCATGCTGGCGCGATTCCGGGACCATGCGGGCCGTCAGGCCCATCAGGTCGCGCAAGACGGGGAGCTGCGCTTCCTGTCTGCGATAGGCGCCGGGCGAGTGGGCCGCGGTGAAGCGGCCGCAGCGCTCATAGTGCGCGTCGATGCCTTCCCGCGCAAGAAACGCCTCGAACTCGGTATAGGAAGCCACGGAGTCCCGCACCATGGCCGAGAACCGCTCCTCACCCAGCGTCGCCCTCATCGCCATCGGAACCTTCAGGCCGCCGCTGACCATCCCCCCATTGCGCGTACTGGCGCCTTCCCCGATACGGCCCGCATCCAGCACTGCGACCTTCAGGCCGCCGCGCGCCAGCTCGAGCCCGGCGGCAAGGCCGCAATACCCGCTGCCCACGATGGCGACGTCCACTGCGGCCGGCAAGGGATTGCGCTCGAGGACCGGGGGAGTCTCGCTCCACCAATAAGGCTCGACGACGAAGTCCGGATGAAACAATTGGCTGGATGACGACATATGCGTGGCTCTACCGTTGACTGTGGAAATCCGTGCCTGTGGCGGCCATGGCTGCCTCTTTCGCTCCGGCTCCGGCGCGGACCGGGCCGAAATTGTCTTGCACGAACGATTCGTAGCGCCGGACCTGGTCGGCCGTCTGCGCTTCCGACCATCCCATCTCCGGGGCGATCGCCCCGGCGACCCGACGCACGACATCCAATCCCATGGAGGGCTCCCACCCAAGGCCCACGCGGCGGAACATCAGATCGGCCAGTTCGCGCACGTGCTCGCGGCGGGCGGCATGGCTCAAGTGGCTCATGTCCACGGCAGGATAGGCATCGGCCAGGGGGGCCGGCTGCGAAGGGGCCGGGAACAGTCTTGCCGCATGAGACAGCCGCTTTCCCGGCTGGCTGGGCTGCAGGGTGCGGCCTACGCGTTCCGCAATTTTTTCCCCGGCATACCGGTGATTCATGATGGGCATGCCGGTCACGGCAATCGCGTTGGGAAAGCCCTCGGGCTCGAGTTCATGGATGCTCAGCAGCTTCACGATGTCCTTTTCCCCCTGCGCGGCGGTTCTGGGCCGGATGCCGCACCAGCGATGCACGATGTCTTTTTCGCTCAGGCCGATGGAAGGGAAAAGATGATTGGCTTCCCGCAGGACGTACTCGACCTCCTCGGCCGTGACTCTCGCGTCGCCGGGATCCCCCTCGAACACCGTATCCGTGGGCCCCAGGAAATGATGATCCCCCCACGGCATGCAGTAATACGGCTGGCCGATGCTGCTGATCGTTTCCAGCCCCTGCCCCCGGCACTCAGGAGGCAGCTTGACCATCAGGTTCACGCCCTTGATGCCGATGAGGTGCTTTTTATCCGGCGGCGTTCCGGACAGCGCCAGGACGCGATCGACCCAGGGCCCCGCCGTATTGACGAGCATGCGCCCGTACACGCTGGCCCGGACCGAGGCGTCGAGGCTGTCCTCCAGGTCGATCTTCCACGAGCGGTCCGCCTGCAACTGCAAGTGGCTCGCCCTGGCGTAATTCAGCACCACGGCCCCCATGTCCTCGGCGTCCAGGATCGTATCCAGGCAGATGCGCTCGGCCCAATGGTATTGATATTCCGTATACGCGCCGACGCTTTCAAGCTCGGGATTGTCCGCCAGGTACTTGGCCATGCCATAGCGCCGCGCCGCGTCACGCGCAGGGAAGCGGCGGTAATCCAGGCGCACATCGGAGCAGCCGAGCAGTTCCAGCAGCCGGAAACCCAGATCGACTTTCCAGCCCGGATATTGCCCTCCCCGGTAAACGGGAAACAGGAAATCATGCTTGCTGAGCCGTTCGGGCATGGTCGTGACCAATTGGGTCCGGCTCTTCATGGCCAGGCGCGCCATATGCAGGCGGCGCATCAGGTCGCCCGGCCTCAGGGCGAACTGCCAGACCGGATGATCGGGCGACAGGTGCGCCAGACCGCAATAGAGCAGGCGGCTGGAACGGCTGCTGGTTCCGCTGGCAAAGTCGCCCTTCTCCACCAGCAGCACTTTGTAGCCCTGGGCGATGAGGTTCTGCGCGGCGCTGGCGCCTGCGGCTCCGCCGCCCACGACCACCACATCAAAGCACTGGCCATCCACCTTCGACAGTTGTTTCTCAAGCACTTGCCACCTCGCTTCGCACGGCTGTGACATCTTCGAGCCAGCCTTGCCGCAATTCCGGGACGGAATCCAGCAACAGCCGGGTATATGAATCGACCGGGCGCGAGAGCACCTGGTCGACCGATCCTTCTTCGACGACCCGGCCATTGCGCAACACCAGCACATCATTGGCCAGTGCGGACACGGTCGCCATATCGTGGCTGATGAAAATGATGGCCAGATTCAGACGGTCCCGCAGCTCCTCCACCAATTTCACGATGGAGCCTGCCACGACCGTATCCAGCGCGGACGTGATCTCGTCGCACAGCAGCACATCGGGTTCGGCCGCCAGCGCGCGGGCAAGATTGACCCGCTGCTTTTCCCCGCCGGACATCTGGCCGGGCTTCCTGTCCACATAGTGTTTCGGCAGCTTGACCATGCCCAGCAATTCCTCGATGCGCCGTTGCCGCCCGGCCCTGTCCGCATGGCCAAAGAAACTCAGCGCCCGCCCGAGAATCCGGCCGACGGTGTGCTGCGAGTTCAGGGCCGTGTCCGCCGACTGGAACACCAGTTGAATACGCTGCAGTTGGCGGCGGGTGCGCGCTTCGAGGGCGGGCGCCAGCGTCTCGCCTTCGACGACCAGCTCGCCCGAAGAGGGCGGATGCAGGCCAGCGATGACCCGGGCCAACGTGCTCTTGCCGGAGCCGGACTCTCCGATGACCGCCAGGATGCGGCCCCGCCCGACCGTCAGGGACACATCGTCCAGCGCAGGCTGGGCCGGTGCGCCAGTGGCGTCCTGGCGCGCATAGGACGCCCGGATGCCGCGGACCTGCAGATACGCGGGCGCGTCTTCGCCGGCGCGCTCCGCTTGACGAGGACGGCTGGCGGGCCAACGGCGGCACGCCGCCAGCAATTGGCGGGTATAGGCCTCGCGAGGACGCTCGAGAATGTCCGCCGTGGCGCCCGACTCGACCAGTGCGCCTCCCCGCATCACCGCGATCCGGTCCGCGATCTGCGCCACCACGGACAAATCATGGCTGACAAACAGCGCGGCCGTCCCGTTATCCCGGATCACGGCCTTCAGCGCCCGCAATACGCCGACCTGTGTCGTGACATCCAGGGCGCTCGTCGGCTCGTCGCAGACGACCAGCCGGGGCTGGAGCAGGAGCGCCATGGCAATCATGAAACGCTGCAACTGCCCGCCGGACACCTGATGCGGATAGCGGGTCCCGATGCGCTGGGGGTCCGGCAACCCGAGCGCCACATACAGCGACTGCGCGCGCGCCAGCGCATCCTGGCGCGACATCCGCTTGCGGACCAGCGCGGGTTCGATCACCTGATCACTCAGCCGCAATCTCGGGTTGAATGATTGGGCGGCGCTTTGCGCAATGTAGGCGACGTCATGGCCACGCATGCCACGCAAGGTTTTCCCATCGGCGGCCAGCATGTCCACACCGCCGAAATGGACTGCGCCATGGCTGACAGCCAGGCCCGGACGGACCCATCCCAGGGCGCTGAGCGCCAGCGTCGTCTTCCCGGAACCGGACTCGCCGATCAGCGCCAACACCTCGCCTTCCTGGACCGCGATGGAAACACGGTCCAGCGTGAAGCGGCCGTCCTGGTCCCGTTCGATCGCCAGGTCCCGGACCTGCAGCAAGGGTTCCCGGTTCATTTCTGCAACTCCGTCAGCGCATTCCTTTCATGACTGGCATCCACCAGCAAGTTCAGGGCCACGGACACGGCCGCAATGGCCAATGCCGCATACAAGGACGCATAGGAGCCGATGGCCAATCCCTCGAGGTTCTCGCGCACCATGCCGCCCCAGTCCACCATCGGAGGCTGCACCCCCAGACCCAGGAAGCTCAGGCTGCTCATGAACAAAATGGCAAACCCGAGACGCAGGGCGAAATCGGCGGCCAGCGGGTACACGACGTGCGGCGCGATTTCACCGAACAGAATCCAGAGGGTTCCTTCCCCCCTGGCTCGGGCAGCCGTGACGAAATCCTGACGGATCAGATCCATCCCCAGCGCGCGCGCGATGCGAAAGACACTGGCGGCATAGACGAGGCCTGTCACCAGCACCAGGACATGGATGGAAGCCCCCAGGGCCGCCACCGCGACCATCCCGACGATAATCTTCGGCAAGGACAGCAGGACGTCGACCACGCGGCACAACACGACGTCCACCCACCCCATCCTGACGGCGGCCAGCAGACCCAAGGTATCCCCGAGCAGATGCGCCAACACGGCAGCGCCCAGCCCCATCAACAGCGTGACCCGGGCGCTGGCAATCAGACGCGACAGCACGTCGCGGCCCAGGACATCCGTGCCCAGCCATGCCTGGGCGTCGGCCGGCTGGAAAGGCACATAGGAAATGAATTTCGTCAGATCGTGCGGCTGCAGCCAGGGCGCCAGCGCCGCCAGCAGCGCGAACCCGGCGAGCACCAGCGCGCTGACCCCCATGAATACCGACCGGCTGTCGAGGGCGGCCCTGCGGCCCCTCACCCCTCCGGCGGCCTTTGAAGAAACGGTCATCGGTCCCCTCCCCATGATCGACCTTTGCATGATTCCACCACCTCAGCGACTCAAGCCACGCACGTCGAAGGCCCTGGCCAGCGCATCGGCGAGCAGGACCAGAACCACGTAGACGGCGCTGAACAGCATGGCGCAGGCCTGGATGACAGGCATGTCGCGGGACAGGACGGCATCGGTCATGAGCCGCGCCAACCCCGGATACGAAAAGATGGTTTCCACCACGACGACACCGCTCACCATGTAGGCGACGTTCAGCGCCACGACATTGGCGATCGGCCCGACCGCGAGGATCATGGCGTGCTTGCGCACGATCGTGGCGCGGGCCACTCCCTTCAGCATGGCCATTTCCGCAAAAGGCTGATTCAGCAGATTGCTGAGGATCGCCCGCGTCATCCGGGCGATTTGCGCGCTGATGACGATCACCAGAGTCATGACGGGCAGGACCAGGGCGCGGGCGGTCTGGGCTACACCCGCATCGGGCGTCAGGTATGAAATGGCCGGCAACCAGCGCAGTTTCACGGCCAACACGAGCACCGCGATGGTTGCAATCAGGAATTCGGGGGCCGCCGCCAGACCCAGGACCGCCACGGAACCCAATCGATCCATCCACCGGCCGACGCCCAAGCTCATCACCATGCCCAAGCCGATGGCCAGGGGCACCGCGATCACGACCGTGACGATGGCCAGTAGCCCCGTATTGGCAGCGCGCTCGGACAGCATCTCGGCCACGGGAGTCGACGTCACCAGGGAAACGCCCCAGTCCCCATGCAGCATGCCGGTCAGCCACACGAAATATCGATAGAGGGCGGGTTGATTCAGCCCCATCTGGTCGCGCAGCGTGGCGACGGCCTCGGGGGTCGCATACTGTCCAAGAGCCAGTTGAGCGACATCGCCCGGCAATATCTGGCTGCCCCAGAACACCAGGACGGATACCAGCCACATCACCAGAACCGCCAGAGCGATGCGGCCGACCCAGAATTTCATCATGAACGACAACTCCCAAGATATCGGGGTGGCCCATGCAGGCCGCCCCGGATCACGCGCACTGCGGTGGCGCGCCAAAAGGCGCGCTAGCTGCTCAGCCAGATGCTGTCCACGAATTCGCAGCCGCCAAGCGGTGCGATGGGAATGGGCCGCAAGCCCTTCACGCGATTGGACAGGCCGTCGACATAATTGATAAAGGCCGGCAGGATGAGCGCCCCCGAGCCGTAGATGACGGCATCGATCTCGCGATAGAGATCGGCCCGCTTCGCCTCGTCCATCGTGACACGCGCCGTGTCGATGAGGCTGTCGAGCCGCGCATCGCTGAAGTGCGAGAAATTGAACACGGCACCGGTCTTCCAGGTCATGTTCAACAGGATGTTATAGGTGGGCCGCGGATTGATCGTCATCGCGAAGAAGGGGCGTTTCCCGGCGACGACCGACCAGTAGCTGGTGGCCGGTTCCTTGCGCAGGTCGAGATTCAGGCCGATGCCGGCGGCCTCGCGCTGAAGAATCTGGCCGATATCGATACTGAACGCGGAAGCCTCGCTGACATGCACGGGGACCGGGCCGCGACCGACGCCGCTCTTTGCCAGGTGGAATTTCGCCTTGTCCGGGTCCAGCCGGCGCTGCTCAAGCCCGTCATTGCTGAAGGGACTGCCGCCGATCGCGGGATAGTCATTGCCCAGTACGCCATTGCCCAGCAGCACCGTTTTCAGGACGCGCTCCCGGTCCATCAGATAAGACAGCGCCAGACGCAGATGTTCGTCGTTCCCCGGCGCCATGTTCACCGCGCTCTGGATCGACGTATAGCGCGACGCCTTGGTGACAAAGGGTTGAACCTCGGAAGACCGCTGTAGCTGCGCGATGCTGGCCCCACGGATATCCACCGCCATCTGGACGTCACCCGACAACAGCGCATTGGCGCGCGCCACCTGATCCACGATCGGGAATATCTCGAGCTCGTCGATGTACGGCCTGCCGGACTTCCAGTACTTGGGATTGCGGGTGCAGAGCGTGCGGACGCCCGGCGCGAATTCCTTGACGACAAACGGCCCTGTGCCGACCGGTTGCCGGAAGTCGTAGGTCTGGTCCTTGACCACCGTGAACGGGAACGTGCTGAGGGTGATCGGGATATCGACATCGGGCTCATGCAGCTCAAGCACAACGGTATCCGGACCATCGACCCGGACGCTCTTGAAATTCTCAGCCAGCTGCCGGACCGTCGACAGTACGCGGTCCTCCTTATGGCGCAGGATGGAAAAGGCAATGTCCTCCATCTTCAAGGGCGAGCCGTCGGAATAGACGACGCCGCGTGTGATCTTGAACGTCCATTGCCTGCCGTCGGCGCTGCTTTCGAACGATTCGGCCAGTTCAGGCAACGCCCGTCCATTTTCATCCTGGCGGGTCAGATAGCTGAATATCGCCGTACTCCGCAGGAAGTCTCCGGGATTCAGCGCCCGGGCCCCATCGAACGTATCGTTGGCCCCCTGCGAGTTGAGGGCGATCCGCACCCGTCCGCCCTTTTTGGGCTGACCGGTCCCATCGCTCGCCAGAGCGGAAAACGGCATTCCGCTAGACGCCAGCATCGCCCCTGCGCCGACAAGCAATCGGCTGAAGTCGCGTCGGCTCATCGAAGTCGCACCATGCTCTCGCCCTGATGCGTATCCGGTCGTTCCACTACGGTCTTTCTTGCTGTCCATGATGTCTCCACGAAGGTGTTCGGGCTGTTCTAATTGTGTTTGGGTATACTCCGTTATCTTAACTACCATCATCAACTGGTATAAACCCTATATTTATAGGAATTTAGTGACTTATTACAAGATTTAGGTATACTGAAAAACATTGACGTATACCGAATGGATGAGTGCCCGATGGGGAAGCACTCATTCACGACAGTCTGGCGGAAACCCTCCCGCACGCCATCCAGCAGTCCATTCCAAACAGGAAAAGATGATGATCGAGGATGAGACACATGACGAAGACGCGGACGACGCAGCGGCCCCCCTGGGCAACCGCGTCTACGACCACCTGAAACACGCCGTTCTCATGCAGCAAATGCCGCCAGGCACCCTGCTGCAGGAATCCGAGCTCGGCCAGCGCTTCAACGTCAGCCGCACGCCAGTCCGGGAGGCGTTGCGCATCCTGCTCAGCGAAGGGCTGATCCGACGGCATGGCCGCTTCTATCAGGTCACGACCATCACAGTGCGGGAAATCCGGGATATTTTCGAAGTCCGCGACGCGCTGGAACGCACGGCCGTCCGCCTGTTCATCGAACGGGCCCCGAATGCGGCGCTGAAGGGGCTGCAGGACATTATCGAAAGACAAGCCGCCGCCCTGAGCGCCGGCGATCTCGCCTCATTCATCAGCCTCGACAGGGAATTCCATCTGTCGATCGCCGAAAAGGCGCAGAACCCGCTGCTGTTCCGACAAATCTCGTCGGTCCACGACAAAGTCATGCTGATTCACGGCAAAGGCGCCGAAACGACCCCGACCTGGTTCGATGGCGTCATCGCGGAACACACCCGCATCCTGAATGCGCTCCACCGGCGCGACAGCACGGTGGCCGATGGCGAAATGCGCTATCACCTGAACAGCGTGGTGCGACTCCACCTGGGACTGCAGCAGGAACCCTACGGACAAGCCCCCCCCTCACTTCTGCGGGAAGCCCTATGAAAACGGCGTACATAGACTGCACCGATTATGGACACACCATCATCCAGGCGCATTCCCTGCTGGAGCGGACGCCCGGCATGATCCTGAACGTGGGAGACCCCGACGGTCCGGCGCTCGACGCGCTCCTGGACGGCACGTCGGCCATCATCAACGGCCACACGATCATGGATAGCGACCTGCTGCGCCGATCCAGCGCCCTGAAGACCATCGTCTTCCTCGGCACGGGGGCATCCAGCTACATCGACTTGAAGGCTTGCGAACAGCACGGCATCGAGGTCATCACCCTGCAGGGATACGGCGACCGCACCAATGCCGAGCATGCATTCGCCATGATGCTCAGCGCCTCGCGCAACATTGCCCACATGGATCGCGACATCCGCCAGGGCGCATGGGCGACGCGGATCGGCATCGAACTGCACGGCAAACGGCTGGGCGTCATCGGCGCCGGCCGGATCGGCCGCGAACTCATCCGGATCGCCTCGGCATTCGGCATGGAGGTCGTCGCCTGGAACCGCAGCCCGATCCCCGGCGATGTCCCCTGCACACAGGTCGCCCTCGACGAACTGCTGGCATCGGCGGACGTCATTTCACTCCACCTGGCCCTGAACGAAACGACGCGCGGCATGCTGGACAAGGAACGGCTGTCCCTGCTCAAGCCGGGCGTCATCCTCATCAACACGGCGCGAGGCGCGCTTCTCGATGAAACCGCGCTCGTCGACGCCCTGCAAAGCGGCAAGATCCATCACGCCGCCCTGGACGTATTCGTCCAGGAACCGCTGCCGCCCGACCATCCCTTCACCCGACTGGACAACGTCACCCTGACGGCGCATGCGGCCTTCAGCAGCCAGCAGGCGATGCTGCGCCTGTTGTCCCAGGGCGTCGATGCGATGGCTCGGGTCATGAAGGCCGGCGCGCCGTCCTAGCGGCCGGACGCACGAGGAGATCCATATGCAGCCGTATACGGATTACGCCAGCGCAAGCGGCTGGAACCAGATCAGGAACGACGAGCGCTGTCCCGAGAAAACCCTGGCCTCAAACCAGCGCGCCAGATTCGCCATCGTCGGCGCGGGCTTTGCGGGCGCGGCCACGGCGCGCCGGCTGGCGGAATGCTATCCACATGAAAAGATCATCCTGCTGGACGCTCTTCCCGCCGGCGAGGGCGCCGCGGGGAGAAGCTCGGGCTTCATGATCGACCAGGCCGCGACGAAAATCGATGCCAGAAGCGACGGACCGCAAGCCAGCTGGCAGACCGCCATTTTGCAAGCGGGCCTGAGCGGGCTCCAGCGGGCCGTCGATACGCACAAGATCCGTTGCGACTGGCAGGAAATCGGGCACTACAAAACGGCCGTCACACGACGAGGCGCCGAGGAACTGGAGCGCCTGCTCGCCCGCTTGGACACCCTGCAGATCGGCTACCGCAGGCTTTCCGGAGCCGATGCCCGCTCCGAAATCGGCACGGCCCACTGCACCCATGCCGTCTGGATTCCGAACTGCGTGCTGGTGCAGCCGGCCCACCTCATCCAGGGGCTCCTGAAATCCCTCCCCGAACAGGTCGAGCTTTACACCCGGACACCGGTCCATCGCCTCCATCGGGGCGCCCCCCACACCCTTGGCGCCGGCGCATACGAGATCAAAGCCGACACAGTCATCCTCTGCAACAACGCCACATTGCCCTTCTTCGGCTACGGCGGCCAGCGGCAACTGACGGTCTACACCTACGCAGGCATGACGCCCGAGCTGGATGACGGAGAAATGCGCAAGCTGGGGTCGATTCCGGCCTGGGGAGCGACACCGGTGGAACGGCTCGGCGCCACGACACGCAAGCTCGGCTCGCGGCGCTTCCTCTTCAGGGCAGGTTTTTCGTACAAGACCGAAACCTCGCCGGCCGCGATCCGGTCCCTGCTGATGTCGATGTACGCGGAACGATATCCGGACATGAAGACCCATCTCTTCGACCACGTCTGGGGAGGCGCGCTGAGCATGACCCGCAACGGCGCCCCCCTTTTTGGCAAGGTGGCCCCGAATGTCTACGCGCTATCCGCCTGCAACGCATCCGGCATCCTGAAAATGTCGGCATTGGGAACACTGCTGGCCGAAGCCATCGCCGGCATCGACAGCCCCTTGCTGAGAGACACGGAACAGTTTTCCAACCCCCAGTGGATCCCCCCGGAACCGCTGCGCAGCCTGGCCGTCCACTGCAGCCTCGCACGCATGAAAAGGGCCATGCGCTACTGAGACGGCGCCTGCGCGTGCGGCCAAGGCGCGGCCTCGGAAGGCTTCGCCACGGCACTGCGCCTGACGGCTTCGTTCATGGACTAGTAAGAATAATCATTCTTATTTGTCTTACAATCGTTCTCGAACCCTTTTTCGAGAACCCGAGCATGAAGACTTCCTCACGTCGCGATTTCCTGCGCAATGGGGCGGTGCTGGGCGCGGGCGCGTTGCTGGGCATGCCCGCCCTGCGCAACGCGCGCGCCGCAGCCCCCCAGACCCTGGTGCTGTACAACGGCCAGCATGCCAAGACCACCACCGCTCTGGTGGCGGCCTTCACCAAGGCCACCGGCGTCCAGGTGGAAATCCGCAAGGGCAGCAGCACACAGCTGGCCAACCAGATCATCGAGGAAGGCGACCGTTCCCCCGCCGACGTGTTCTACGCGGAAGAAAGTCCGCCCGTTGCCGCCCTGGCGGAAAAAGGCCTGCTGGCCCCGCTGCCCGATAGCACGCTCAGCCAGGTGCTGCCGGGCTACACGGCCCGCGACAAGACCTGGACCGGCGTCACCGCCCGCAGCCGCGTCACCGTCTACAACAAGGGCATGATCCAGGCATCCGAGCTGCCGGCATCCGTCATGGACATGGCCACGGCAGCCTGGAAGGATCGCGTCGGTTTCGTGCCGACCAGCGGCGCCTTCCAGGAACAGATCATCGCCATCAAGCTGCTGAAGGGCCGCGACGCCGCCCTGGCCTGGCTCAAGGGCCTGAAGGAATTCGGCCGTATCTACAACGGCAACATGGCCGCCATGCGGGCCGTGGAACGCGGCGAAATCGCCACCGCGCTGGTCAACAACTACTACTGGTACATCGTCGCCAACGAAGTCGGCGCCGACAAGATGAAGGCGGGCCTGCACTACGCCGGCCCGAAGGATCCGGGCGGCCTGATCACCGTATCCGCCGCCGGGGTCCTGAAGACCAGCCGCCACGCGGACGCCGCCCAGAAACTGCTGGCCTTCATGGTCAGCCAGGCAGGTCAGGAAGCCGTCGTCGACACGGTGGCGGAATACCCCCTGCGCCCGGGCGTGAAAACACCCTACGACCTGAAGCCTTTCGACCAGTTGATGCCACCGGACGTCTCCCCGGCCGACCTGGGTGATGCCGCCGACGCCATTGCGCTGCGCCGCGAGGCCGGCCTGGCGTGACGCGCCCGGGTTTCATGGCGGGCCGCCGGCCCGCCATGCCGCCGACCTGGATGACCTTGTCCGCCCTGCTGCCGGTGGGCCTGGTCATGCTTCCCCTGATCTATATCGCATTCCGGACCGCCCAGACCGGCCTGGCCGGAGCGGCCGCCGAGCTGTTTCGCGCCCGCACCCTGGAATTGCTGGGCAACACAGTCACGCTGGCGACGGGCGTCATGGTCCTGGCATCCCTGATCGGCCTGGGCGTGGCCTGGTGCGTGGAACGCAGCGACCTGCCCGGCCGCCGCTGGTGGCGCGTGGCCGCCGGCCTGCCCCTGGCCGTGCCCGCCTTCGTGTCCAGCTACGCATGGGCCTCCATTGACGTCTCTTTCCAGAACCTGGGCGGCGCCATCTTCATCCTGGCGCTGTCCACCTATCCGCTGGTCTATCTGCCGGTGGCCGCCGCCCTGCGCGGCACCGATCCCGGGCTGGAAGACGTCTGCCGTTCCCTGGGACACGGCCCCTGGCACGCCTTCACCCACGCCCTGCTGCCGCAGTTGCTGCCCGCGCTGGGCGGCGGCGCCCTGCTGGTGCTGACCCACATGTTCGCCGAATTCGGCGCCCTGGCCCTGCTGCGCGTGCAGACCTTCACCACAGCCATCTTCGAGTCCTACGAACTGCAGTTCGACAGCGCCTCCGCCGCCATGCAATCCATCGTCCTGATGCTGCTGTGCATCCCCGCCGCCTGGGCGGAGATGCGGCTGCGGGCGGGGCGCCGCGTAGCGCGGGTCGGACGCGGCGCGACGCGGCAGGCGCACCCGGTCGCCCTGGGCCGCGCCGCCTGGCCCATCCTGGCGGCGTTCGGCCTGCTGGGGCTGGTGTCGCTGGGCGTGCCCCTGGCCACCCTGGCCTACTGGCTGCTGGAAGGCCGGTCCGCCGGGCGCGGCTATGAACAGATCCTGCCCGCCATCCAGGGCACCCTGGCCCTGGCCGGCTCCGGCGCGGTGCTGACCAGCCTGCTGGCCATCCCGCTGGTGCTGCTGGCGGCACGGCACCGGGGTCGACTGGCGCAGATTGCCGAACGCCTGCCCTACATCGTCCACGGCCTGCCCGGCGTAGTAGTGGCCCTGGCCCTGGTCTTTCTGTCGATCCGGCTGGCGCCGGCCCTGTACCAGGGCGTCACCGTCCTGCTGATCGCCTACGCCATCCTGTTCCTGCCGCTGGCCCAGTCCTCGCTGCGCGCCTCGATCGAACTGGTGCCGCCGCAGATCGAGTCCATTGCCCGCAGCCTGGGGCGGCGCCCCTTTCATGTGTTCCTGACGGTCATCCTGCCCAATATCGCGCCGGGCATCGGCGCCGCCCTGGCCCTGATGATGCTGGAGATCGTGCGCGAACTGACCGCCACGCTGATGCTGGCGCCCACGGGCACGGTCACCCTGGCCACCGAGGTCTGGACCTACACGGCCGACGCGGAATACGCGGCGGCCGCCCCCTTCGCCGCCCTGCTGGTGATCGTCTCGATCCTGCCAGTCTGGGTCTTCACCCGCCGGATGCTGCACCATGGACACTGATACCGGAAACCCGGTCACCCTCAACCGGATCCGCAAGCATTTCGGCGCGACCGAAGTGCTTGCCGGCATTGACCTGATCATTCCCCAAGGGTCCGTACTGGCCCTGCTGGGGCCTTCGGGCTGCGGCAAGACCACCCTGCTGCGCCTGATCGCCGGCTTCGATCCGCTGGACGAGGGGCAGATCGCCTTCGGAACACGCACCATGGCCTCGCCCAAGGTCTTCGTCCCGCCCGAACGCAGGGGAATCGGCTACGTGCCTCAGGAAGGAACGCTGTTTCCCCACCTGACGGTGGAAGGCAATATCCGCTTCGGCCTGCCGCGCCAGGCGGGCCGCCGCCAACGTGTGGAGGAAGTGCTGGCCCTGACCGGCCTGTCCGGACTGGGCCGACGCTACCCGCACGAACTGTCCGGCGGCCAGCAGCAGCGGGTGGCCCTGGCCCGCGCGCTGGCGCCGGGGCCCTCGCTGGTGCTGCTGGACGAGCCCTTCAATGCCCTGGACCTGGACCTGCGTCGAAGCATGTGCGAAGAAGTCGCGCGCGTGCTGCGGCAGACCGGCACCACCACGGTCCTGGTCACGCACGACCCCGGCGAGGCCTTTGCCGTCTCCGACCAGTTGGCGGTCATGCAGGCGGGCCGGATCATGCAATGCGCCCGCCCCGAACAGGTGTACTGGCAACCGGCCAGCCCCGCCGTCGCCCGGCTGACCGGATCGACCATTTTCCTGCCGGGCCGCTGCCACGATGACGGGACGGTCTCGTGCGCCCTGGGCCGGATCGCGCGGCACCCGGACAGCCCCTGCCCCACCGGCCCGGCCAGCATTCTGGTGCGGCCCGAGCAGGTGCAATGGTCCGCCGGGGGCGGCGGCATTCCGGCCCGGGCCGGCTATCGGTCCTTCCGCGGCGATCACACGCTGATCGGGGTGGACTTGAGCGACCTCTGCCTGGACCTGCGTATGCCATCGCTGTCGGCCCCGCCCTTGGACGCCCAGGGCTATTTGCAAGTGCTGGGAGCCTGCATGGCCTACCCGGAATCGTGATGGCGGGCGCGCAAGCGCCGGACATCGCAGACGCGCCCTCCTCATGCCGGCGCGTGCCGACCGCAGGATGACTGGTCGAAAAATTAATTGCAATTTGTGAACGCCACGCCACAGTTCCCTACGCAGCCCTCCCGAACTGGCAATACACTGTTTCACGGCAACCCGCCCCAGGGTACCGACACAACCCGGCCCACCGCACCTGCTCCTGGAAGCCCTTTCAGCCCTCTGCGACGCCCCTCCTGAGGATGACACCATGGCGCACGCACGCCCTGCCTGGACACGCACCACTTCATTCAAATTTGCCCTGTTCACCCTGCTGGCCATCGTCGGCATCATCGTGCTGACCGGTTCCCTGCTGTGGCTGGAACGCAGCGCCCTACTCCACGAACGGGAAGCCGGCGCCCGGCAGGCCGTGGAGACCGCCTATGGCGTCATCACGTATTTCCACAACCAGGCGCAACAAGGCAAGATCCCGGAAGCCCAGGCGAAACAGCAAGCCATGGATGCCATCCGCGACATGCGCTACAGCGGCCAGGAATATTTCTGGATCAACGACATGCAGCCGCGCATGCTGATGCATCCGTTTTCAGCCAAGCTCGTCGGCCAGGATCTGTCCGACATGAAGGACCCCAACGGCCTGCGCCTGTTCGTGGCCTTCGTGGACACGGTCAAGGCCAGTCCCTCTCATGACGGCTTCGTGTTCTACCTGTGGCCCAAACAGGGCGCCGACAAGCCCGTGGACAAGGTTTCCTATGTCAAGGGATTCGAGCCCTGGGGCTGGATCCTGGGGTCGGGGGTGTATCTGGATACGGTCAACGCCATCGTCTGGCGCCAGGCCGGTGAATTCGCGCTGGCGGCGGGCGCGCTGGCGCTGATCCTGCTGGCCGTGGGCGTCATCCTGTCGCGCCGTCTGGTGCGCCAGCTGGGGGGAGAACCCGACGCCGTCATCGCCATCGCCCATCAGATGTCGGAAGGCGACCTGCGGGTGGAGATCCCCGTGCGCGAAGGCGACACGCACAGCCTGCTGCACGCCATGCTGGTGATGCGCGACGGCATCGCCCAGGCCGTCGCGCAAGTGCGCCAAGGCACGGAATGGATCGCGCAATCCGTCGGCCAGATCGTCACCGGCAACCTGGACCTGTCCGCCCGCACCGAACAGCAGGCGGCATCGCTCCAGGAAACCGCCGCGAGCATGGAAGAGATCACCAGCACGGTGGGCCACAACGCGGCCAATGCCCAGCAGGCCAACACGCTGGCAGCCACGGCATCCGACGTCGCGACCCAAGGGGGACAGACCGTCACCCAGGTGGTCGAAACCATGGACGACATCAACGCCTCCACGCAGAAAATGTCCGACATCATCAGGGTGATCGATTCGATCGCCTTCCAGACCAATATCCTGGCCCTGAACGCCGCCGTCGAAGCCGCCCGCGCCGGCGAACAGGGCAAAGGCTTCGCCGTGGTCGCCAGCGAGGTCCGCGCCCTGGCGCAACGCTCCGCGAACGCCGCCCACGAAATCCGCGGCCTGATCGACAACACGGTGCAGAAAATCCGTTCAGGCGCCACCCTGGCGGTGGGCGCGGGCCAGACCATGTCGGAAGTCGTCACCAGCGTGAAGCGCGTGGCCGACATCATGGGCGAAATCACCCTGGCCAGCCGCGAACAGGCATCCGGCATCGAACAGATCAACCAGGCCATCGCCCAGATGGACCAGGTCACGCAGCAGAACGCCGGGCTGGTGGTGCAGGCGGGCGAATCCGCCCAGGCCCTGAACGAGCAGATGAACGGTCTGAACCGGGCGGTGGGAGTCTTCCAATTGCAGCATCAGGCGCCCGCCCTGTCCTCGCAATAGCGGCCGCTTCGGCATCGACGCAGAAGCGCTTACTATAGGGCTGGCGGCGGACGCCGCGCCGCGCGCGCCCGCCGCCAGCCCTTCATCTTGTCCCGAGGCCCCGCTTGCCAGCCCCCGACATCACCAGCGACTTCCTGCACATCCTGTTCCTGATCGCCATCGCCGCCGAGGCCATGACCGCCGCCCTGGCGGCCGGCCGGCGCGAAATGGACTGGCTGGGCGTCTGCCTGCTGGGCTGCATCACGGCGCTGGGCGGCGGATCGGTGCGCGACGTGCTGCTCGATCATCACCCGCTGTCCTGGATCGCTCACCCCTACTATCTGCTGATCACCGGGGGCGCGGCGCTGATCACCATCGCCATCGCCCGCTTCGCCCATTCGCTGCGCCACCTGTTCCTGTTCCTGGATGCCGTGGGGCTGGTGGTCTTCACGATCATCGGCGTGGACATCGCCCTGGGCCTGAGCCTGCCCTGGGGCGTGGCGATCGTATCAGGCATGATCACCGGCTGCGTGGGCGGGGTCCTGCGCGACGTGCTGTGCAACGAAATCCCCCTGCTGTTTCGCGCCGAACTGTACGCCACGGTATCGATCGTCAGCGCCGCCCTGTACCTGGGCGGCCTGGCCCTGGCCTGGAACCACAATCTGGTCGTCGCCGGGTCGCTGCTGATCGGCCTGAGCCTGCGCCTGCTGGCCCTGCGTTTCGGCTGGAGCATGCCGAAGTTCGTGTATACGCGGGACCTGCATTAAGCGGCAACTCGCAGCACTTGCGGCGCCACGCGTTGCACGCCTCGGGTTCGGACCGGCCCTACCCGCTTGAACCTGGCACACCGCCCAGCTCCGTCGCCACGGCACCGGCTCAGGCTGCGGGGCACCCGCTGTGAAAACGGAATTCAGGGTCGGGGGACCCGATCAGTTCCTGTTCGACCAGGCGGATCCGCTGGACGGACCGTTCCACGTCAGAGGGTTCGCCGAAGCGCTGCGCGAACCGCAGGTAGCCCTGATAGTGACGGCTTTCGGACTGCAACAGGCCAGCATAGAAGGTCGCCAGTTCCTCATCCAGATGTGGCACCAGCGCGGCAAAGCGCTCGCAGGAACGCGCCTCGATGAAGGCTCCGACGATCAGGGTATCGACCAGCTTGGCCGGCTCGTGGGTGCGCACCGCCTTGCGCAGGCCCGCCGCATAGCGGCTGGCCGTCAAGGGCCGCAAGTCGATGCCGCGCCGTTTCAGGATGCGCAGGACCTGTTCATGATGGACGAGTTCCTCCCGGGCCAATTTCGACAGCGCCATGGACAGTTCCGCATCCTGGCCATAGCGGGCGATCAGGCTCATGGCGGTGGCCGCGGCCTTCAGTTCACAGTTGCGGTGGTCCAGCAGCAGAATGTCCTGCTGCGCCAGGGCGGCCCGCACCCAGGCATCGGGAGTCGGACAGGGCAGGAAATCGATCAGGTCTGAAGGCAGATTCATGCCACGCATTCTGCCAGAGATCATCCCGCGACGGGGCTGGTCAATGCGCCCCCGCGCGGCTGACTACATGGACGGACCGGCGGCCGGGCACGCGTCCGGCGTCGAGGGCGTCATCCGCATGGCGCGAGGGTAGCTGGCCGGAGAAACGCGCCAATACAGGATCGTGACGACGGCGACGCAGCTCAGGTGCAGCAGCCAGCCGGCGCCGAAACTGCCGGTGGCATCCCGCAGCGCGGCCACGATCCATGGCGGCAGCGCACCCAGCAGGAAGCCGCCGCCCTGCATCAGCGCGGACAGCGCGCCGGCCTGGGCAGGGTCGGACAGATGATCGAGCGCCACGATCAACGACAGGGCGAAACAACCGCCCAGTCCGGCGCCCAGCACCATCACCCACAAGACCGGCGCGGTTTCCGGCCACAGCGCCAGGGCGATGAAACCCAGCGCCTGCATGACCAGCGTGAGCCACAGCCAGGGTCGGCGATCCTCACGACGGCCCGCGCACATCGGCAGCAGCAAGGCCGCCATCGCCTGACATACCGCCATGATGGCCAGCAGGCTGCCGCTGGCGGAAGCGCTCCAGCCATGCTCCTGGTAGAACGGCGCCAGCCACGCCACCGCCGTTGAATAACCGCCATTCACCAGCCCGAAGCACGCCATCAGCAGCCAGACGCGCGGCCTGCGCAGATACCCCGTCACGGCCGGCCGTCCCTGCCGGACCGGCACGTCGCGAGGCAGGCTGCGCGCCGCCAGCGCCAACGCCAGAGCCGCCGGCACCGCCATCCAGACGAGACCGACGTGCCAATTGCCGCCGCCGGCGGCCGCCACCCACGGCGCAGCCTGCGCGCCCAGCGCGCCGCCACCCATCAGCATGGCGGAATACAGGCCCATGACGACACCGACGTGACGCGGAAACTGCCGCTTGACGATGCCGGGCAGCACCGCCTGCACGACTGCGGCGCCCAACCCCAGCAGGGCGGCGGTGCCCACCAGTTGCCAGCCGCTGGCGGTCCAGAAGCGCAGAAAAGAACCCACGACCAGCAGGGCGACCGCCGCCACGACCGAGCGCCGTTCCCCAACGCGGGCCTGCAGGAAAGGCCCCGCAAAGGCGAACACCCCCATCAGAAGCATCGGCACCAGGGTCAGCAGCGCCATCCCCTTCAGGTCCAATCCGGTCTGGCGGCCGATATCGGCCGCCAGGGGCCCGATGCCGGTGATGAACGGCCTCAGATTGAGCGCGATCAGGGCCACAGCCGCCAGCAGCAGCCCGGACGAGGTGGAATTCTTCGAATTCACAATCTACGCCTGCCTGTCGCGCGCCTGCGCCCATTCGGCATACAGTTCGGGGCCGTCCGCCGGCACCGGCACGTGACGGATGTCCATGGACTGCTGCTCGAAGGGTCTGGCCAGATCTTCATAAACCGCCGCCGTGGACAGGCCGAACGGCGCCCCGTCATCGTTGGAGTAGGCGTATCTCACCAGGCGCACGCCCGACAGTCGCATCGCCGCCATGCACATGGGACAGGGATGCCCGCTGGCATAGACCGCACAGCCGCTCAGGTCCGGCGAGCCGAGCGCGCGGCTGGCGGCGCGCAAGGCCACCAATTCCGCATGGGCGGTGGGATCGTTCGTCGCCAGGATCTCATTGACGCCCGCAGCGATCTCTTTACCGTCCCGGACCACGACCGCGCCGAACGGGCGGCCGCCCTGGCGCATATTGTCGCGCGCCAGTTCGATGGCTTTCTGCAGATAGCGGGTTTCGTCCTTCATGATCGTGTTCCTTGCATCCATGTTCAGGTATTCAACGCGCGCCGGCCGCCACCAGGATCGCTTCGATCCGATCGTAGTGACGGGAACGCGCATGCTGCAGCGGCGTCACGCCCTGGCCGTCCGCCAGGTTGACGTCGGCGCCGCCCTTCACCAGCGCATCCACGATGTCCTGGTGCCGCTGGCCGCCGCTGCCCAGGATAATGGCCTCCAGCAGCGCAGTCCACCCCAGGCGGTTGACGTGATTCACATCCACGCCAGCGGCGATCAGCGTGCGCACCGTCTCGACGTGGCCGCGTTCCGCAGCGGGGATCAAGGCCGTGCCCCCGTAGCGGTTCAGGCTCTTCAGATCCGCTCCATGCGACAGCGTCATCTTCAGGATGTCCAGGTGCCCCCGGGCGCCGGCATAGAGATACGGGCTGTCGTGGATCTTGTCCAGGGCATTGACGTCCGCGCCGGCATCGATCAGGACCTTGGCCGCCTCGACCCGATTGGCATGGGTCGCGACCAGCAGCGGCGTCGCCCCGCTGCCGTCGCGTTCATCGATGGCAGCGCCCTCGGCCAGCAGCCTGGCGATACCGGCCGCGTCGTTTTTTTCCGCTGCGGCGTGCAGAGGGGCAGCATGCACGGCGGCGCCGATGGAAGCGATGAAGGGCATGATGGCAAGCGTCAGCAGGACAAGTTTGTTGCGAATGGGGTTATGGCGCATCGTGATTTCTGCGGGCTTCAGCCCGGCATATGCTGTCTGGACAGCACCCATGATAAGGATACAGAGGGATATTTTGAAATTAAATATCTCAATGTTGTCTATCCATTAATCACATGAATCTTAGACTCTCAAAGCAAAAGGCCTCGCAAACGTCAATTTGCGAGGCCTCACAGCGCCCCTCTTGAGGCAACCCGGAAATTCTCTGAAAATCCGTCACACCACCGCCAACCGTTCCACTGCGTCGGGAAACTTCTCCACCAAGCAGATCAGCAGAGCAGCTTGAGCGTTGGGCTTGGCCCGTCCCTGTTCCCAATTTTCCAGGGTAGGGGGTTGGTGTGCAGATAACGGGCGCACACAGGGCGCGACAAATGCAGCCGCGCGCAAGACCAGCAGCTCGTTGGCAGTCACGTCCGGCACCGGGTGGATTCCACCTCGTGCGTGCGCAGCGTCTGCTTGCCAGTACGCGCGTTCGCCAAGGCGTCGAAGCCCTCGGCTATTTCTGCAAACAGGTTCCGCCTTTTCATCGCCTCGCCTCCAGTTCCGCGTTCAACATACTCTTGAGCGCCTCCTTTTTGTCGGAGCTCAAGTCGGCCATTCCGTCCTTGTCGTATAGGGTGAACAGCCAAAATTGCGGGTCGCCATCCCACCAGTAGTAGATCACCGGCAAGCCGCCACGCTTGCCTTGTCTCGGTGCGAGGCACCGTATCACAGCTTGCGAAAGCCATCAGTACCCTCAATGACATCGCCAGCCTCTGGGTTTTTCATCATGGTCGCTCGCAAGCCAAAAAAACCTTCGTCGTCCAGATAGACGGATCGGTAGCGGATGAAGGCAGGCAATTCGACGAAGACGGCTTTCACCGCTCAAGTTATACGCAGGTTGCGGATATACAAAAGAGTTGGATGCTCGCAGGAGCTCAGTGCTTCCAGGTTGCTAGGCATCATATGGCCCCTTAATCAGACGCACATTACATTGAGCGACGATCCACAGTCTGAACACGCACTCCCCCATGCGTCGCCATGACACAATGTAGCTCCGCCGACTTCCGACCCATATCGTCAGTCTCTATCGACGCAAGCCAAAACCACGGATTCCGACAACGGCACTGGTGCCCGTCATCATCATCGGAATCATAGGGTGGCGAAAACATCTGGCGACAAGTCATACACCGCACATGAAAGTGGTGACAGCGATCGCACTTCCCTACATAGTGGACAAACGACAAACGATGCATTTCATCTGACCTTCCATACAAAGGAACAGCATGCATATCTATCGAGGGATATCCGCTCCAAAAAATCTTCCCACCCAGACATCCTGCCACCATACAGTCCGGCCAGGCCGAGGGGTCGAAATCTTCCAAACGGTCAAGCGGTAGCAGACGGATTGATACAGCGTCTTGCGACCTTCGCTCAGCGGCAAGAGTATGCCCCTGAGGGCATACCAGATAGCCATGGGTTGCACCCACATCTTCCATTAGCCCACGAAATGCCTCGACGTGAGTAACGTCGATTCGTCGCGCCCGTGCCTTGGCATCAATGATAATGCGCCGACTATTGTCTGTATCATGGCGTAAATCGATCAAAACATCAATCTGACGTTTTCTTCTGCTGATGGCTCCCCGCACCCGTGCATTTGGCGTCACACAATATTCCGTGGATAGCTGTCGAGCAACAAGCTGTGCTACCAATCGTTCGTATCTTTCCCAGTCCGACCTGATCTTACTCATTCTTCTCACACTGCTGTCGCATCGTCAGCACCAGTTCGCCAGCAACCTCTGCCATGTTCAACGTCCTGCTAGGACCCTCAAGATGAGAGACCATCCTTTGCAAAAGGTCCTCACCGAGATCACTCGGTATCGCATCGGCGGTTCGACCTTCTCTTCTGCCATTTGCTAGTCGCCGAAGAAACCTGAAATCGAGATCGTCTATCGACTCACGAAGAATACGAAGAACCACTTCCTTTGGCGGCCCACCATCTGCATGCGCCCATTCTTTTGGCAACCCTGCCGCTACACAAATATCATGTATCGACAACCCCAGCTCCTGGATACCATCAGGCGTCAGCGCACGCCATGCGGAAACGTGATAAGGAAATCGTTCACAGCACTTTAAGACCAAGGCCGCGAGCTTCGCGACGTGTTCAATGCAGCAATCATCAACGTCACGGTGAATAAGCTCCCGCGGGACCTTATCAGAGTTTCCCGCAAATCTGAACACCCAGTGAGAACCACCAGGTTTCGGATCCCGGGTGCCTACGAGTGAAACCCGCCCTTCTTTCTGAGAAAAATTGCGAAGCTTAAGGAAGAAGCGCGCCGCACTATCGCGTGAAAGCTCCTGCTGCCTATCACTCCACCAAGAATCAAAACCTTGGACTCTTGACATTTCCTTTTGCAAAATGAACGTCACACTGCGCGCTGCCGCAAGGAAAGCGTTGAGATGGTAGGAAACAATGTCAGCGTTGCTTTTCCGCCTGAGTGCACGAGCAAAATAGATCGCCTCTCTCAAGCGCTCCTCTACGAGAATCAGGCTCGTCAGCCGAAAACGGTGTGCGCTCATTTCCCCTCGTTCTATGTTTTACACTCATTACAACGAGCCACACCCTGCATAGCGAAAGATCTTTTAAATGATAGATCGGACAGAAACAACCATCTTCAATTCGACCAACACTTGCAAATGCTCATATAGCAATTTTGGAACCTGACCGCCCGTAAGAAGTACCCCAGCTTCCATATTCTGCTCCATCGCATAGCCGGTCAGGTTGGCGCTGGTGATGAGGCACACTCCGCTGTCGGCAACCGCGACCTTGGCGTGAACCCGCTCGTCCGCGAACTGGGCTGCCCGTTCGCACCAAGCGTAGCGCTTCGCGGTGGGAACCAGCGTCCGCATCTTGCCGATCACGTCAAACGGAATGCTAGAGCCTCACGCCTTTCTGATGGAAACGAGGGTTCCCAAGTGCGTCTTGTTTTGCTCTCGGGTCTTCTTCTTGTAGCCCAGAGCGTCGCAAGTCGCCTCAATCTTCTGGCAGAAGATGTCTGCATTCAGTGGAATCATCCAAAGGTCGCCACTGGGTTTGTCCCGATTGGTGCTCTGCCATTGCACCTCGTCGTTGAGTGGGTGTTCCGGCCGGAAGGGGTGGATGTTGAAAATCTTATGGTCGACCTTGGTGATCCAAGACGCACCGACCTCCGTTATGGCCCCCCACGAGACTTTCGTGTTCTCGCTCGTCACGAAGAGAACGAAAATCTTCTGGGTCGAATAGCTCTCGACGAAGAACTCACGAAGGTAGTCATAGACCTCACGGCCTTCCGGGACACGACACACCTCGTCGTCGCAATTCGTGTAGAGGATGTCATCGGGAGGGACATCGTTGAAAACTAGCATCTGATGGATGACGTCGGCAAACGGTTTGTCCGGATAGGTCTGGCTGATGAGAATTCTCTTCTTCTGTGAATCCACTGCCACTTTCAGCCCGAGGTCTGGGCTATTCGCATTGATGGACTCGGAAATAGCTTTCTCCATCGCTTCACGGGAAGCCGTCACACCGAGGGTAGCCAATGCATCTACCGCTTCTGCGCTTGCTTTCTTGCGGAAGGCATCCACAGCTGCTCTCAATTTCGCTTCGTCACCACGCAATTCCTCTTCTTTCTTTTTCTTCTTGTCAGCGTTGGCAATATCCGTATACGTCTCACGCCGCTTGAGAATGTCAGTGAGCAACTCGCCTCGGACATACTCGCGCACAGCCTCGTAGCGCGGGTCGTCGGATTTGTATCCCTGGCGGTTGCTCAATGCCATGTCTGGCAATTCCGTCAGTTCGAACAAATCGACGTGCAATTGCCCAACGACATAGACCTCGTTCAACTTGTTTTGACCAACGACAGGGAGGATGTTGAACTCACCCATTTTTTCATTGGCAAACAGCGAGACGAAGTTGTCTGGGAAGTCGGTCAACTCGGCCTTTCTTCCTCGCGTGCTCCTGTAAGCACCGATCCAGCCTCGCACTTCTAGCGAGTACTCATGCTCTTGCCCATTGTTGGTCTTCATGGTGATGGGAATGATCTTTGTCGCTTGTGTAGTGACCAGATCAGCCCGCCGATTCGGATGACTGTCTGGCACTAGATCACACAGCGACTTGAACTTGTCCCCAAGTGTCACCAGAGCACATAGTTCCCCCATGACGCTGCGATCGAAATCTTCGATAGTCACTTCTTCCTTGCCACGGATGACATGTATCCGGAAATTAGCATCGACTAGCGGGAATATCTTGAGGAGATTTCGCTTGACCGCATCCAGTGTTTTGTGAAGCCGATACTGCGGGTTACGCATGATGATGGAGGAACCGTGATCAGTGATGCGCTCGAATACGATCTGATCGTCTGGAATGGCCCTGAGATCATGGCCATTCTCGGGGTGACGGGTCAGCACGAAACCCGACTTTTCCCCATCAACAACCGTCAGGACATCAACATCCTCCGATACCGACAGCGCCGCGAGCTTGCCAACGCCCTTACGCCCCATTTTCCTGCGGGTGCCGGATTTCGTCAGTGAATCGCCTTCTGTCGTCCGAGATACCCCAGCGACGTTGAGGTATTTGGCGATGTCACCCGCTTCGTAGGACATGCCATGCCCATCATCTTCCACGCGGATGTCGTCCTTATTGGAGATGATGTAGACATTCTTCGCGTCGGCGTCATACGCATTGGCAATCAACTCCGCCAAGACGTAGTAGATGTTCGTGTAGAGGTTCGGCCCAAGCAATTCGAGGATGCGTGGATCGACTTCTAGCCGGTATTTTTTCATTTTTCTTTCCCCTCAAAAAACCGATAACGTGGGTGACCGACGTGTGGCGGGGTCACATCGCGCATGGAGCGCAGGCCTTCGCCACTCTTGGCCCAATCCATCGACGTGATGAGGCGCGAATGTGATGTCCACGGATTGGCGTGGATGCCGCGCTCGCGCCACAACTTCTTGATGTAGTCGGTGTCCACTACGCGGAAGTCGAGGCCAAACTTCTCCAGCATCTCGACACGCCACTTCTCCTGAAGCGACGCTAGGCAGACGATCAGGATGGTGCGCGCGATCGCGCAACAGCAGCTTCTGAATGACGAGGCCGGCTTCGATGGTCTGGCCGAGCCCGATGTCGTCGGCAATGAGCAAGTTGACGCGCGCCATGTCGACGGCACGCACCAGCGGGTCGAGTTGGAAGTCTTCGATGCTGACGCCGCTGCGGAACGGCGCTTGGAGGAACCCACGGTCGGCGTTGGTGGCCGCACCCCAGCGCACGGTATTAAGGAAGGCGTCGAGGATGTCCGCATCGTCCTGCCCCGTGACCGAAGGCAGCCCCGCGCGCTCTATGACTTGGGCTCTAGGTTCGATCTCCCAGACGACTTCTAGTTCGTCACCTAGACCATCCTCGCCGATCAACGCTAGCGTCACACAATGTTGTGGAGCTTCTATTTTCAGCCCAGCAGCATTGATCTCTGCCACCCCCCAATGACGGCGGCGCACCTCGACGAGTTGTCCGGGTTCGGGGCAATCGCCGCAATACTTCTGAATGCGCCATTCGCTCGGGTCCCCCATGATTGGCCACCCCCCTCTTCATTTTCGATTTTTCTCGCTCACGCTGCTTGGCACAGCATGGGGCTCCATATCAACCACGGCTAACATCCGCGCGACAGCTTGAGCTGCTTCGACTGGCGACTCGTGCGACCAAAAGCGGAGCACCCTCCAACCGAGGGCCCGCAGCCGGTCATTAGTGTCAGCGTCACGCCGCCGATTCGCTTCGATCTTCTCCCGCCAGAATTCCGCGTTTCGTTTTGGCCACGAGGCATGCTGTGGGCACCCATGCCAGAAGCAGCCATCGACGAAGACAGCGATCTTCCGACCCGGAAATACTACATCAGCAACACGGTGAGGCCTCTTCAAAACCTCATAATCGACCCTATAGCGCAAACCAATACGATACATCTCTCGCCGCAACGCCATTTCCGCGCCTGTCCCTTTTTGCCGTATCTTCGCCATACGACGGCTAGCAGCAAAAGACGAAGGCACGATTCGAGGCATCGAACAACACTCGTCAGCCCATCATTGGACTGCAACTGATTCCAGGTGCTGATTGATACTACGAGCGATGGCTCGGCCGAGATCAACGGGCACTGCATTACCGATGAGCCGCCCAAGCACCTTGAAACTCACCTCACCATCCTTCGGAATGAACGTGTATCGACGAGGAAAGCTCTGCAAGATCGCAGCTTCTCTTAGAGAAATGGCCCGATCCTGCTCTGGATGGCCAAAACGGCCATTACCGAATCCATAGCATTGGGTCGTCATCGTTGGTGCAGGTTTGCCCCACTCCATCCGTGCATACACACCCGCATAGGTTTGCCCCGTATCTTTACGATGACACTTAGCAACGAGATGCTCAGGCCAGTCCCGCCACGTACCACCCGGCTTGGAGGCCCTGATTCGCTGAAGATTCTTTTCCGATAGGGCCGAAGCGACGTGTAGCTTGTCTCTAGGGGCAGATTCACCCGCATCGAGATGACGCAAGCGCCCGATCGCCTGTTTTACGGTTTTCAGCTTCTTGTGAGTGGCTTCGATCATCTGGATACTACCGTGCCTGGAAGCCAATAGCACCATCCGCCGGCGCATCTGCGGAACACCATAGTGAGAGCTGTCGACGACATTCGCCCAGACGTCATAACCGAGCTTTTCGAGCGAATCCTTGAAGTCATGAAAAACCTTGTGTTTTTCGACGGTCGGCACATTCTCCATCGTGATGACATCTGGCATCACGCCTTCGGCAAGGCGCGCAAAATGATAAAGGAGTCCCCATTTCCCTTCTATGCCATCCGACTCATAACGCTGGGCATAGGTCGAGAACGGTTGGCAAGGTGCGCACCCAGCCAAAACCGTTAAATCAGCATCGCCGAACAGCTCTTTGATTTCATCGACCGTCACACTACTGATGTCACTCTTGATGAACCTGGCGTGATCATTATTCGCTTCATAAGGGAAGCGACAAGCAGGATCTAGATCGATACCTGCAACGACGGGAAGCCCTTCTAAGATGAAGCCATGCGTCAAGCCACCCGCACCACAGAATAGATCGATACAAGCAATCTTTTTCTTCATGCCAACACTCCCGTTTCCACATCGCTCACTAAATGAGACGATCGAAGCCTCCAGAAGCTACACCCTTCATCTCTGAGAAGCCATCACACGTTGAACAGGAAATTCATCACGTCCCCATCCTTCACCACGTACTCCTTCCCTTCGGCCCGCATCTTCCCGGCTTCCTTGGCGCCCTGCTCGCCCTTGCAGGCGATGAAGTCGTCGAAGCCGATGGTCTGGGCGCGGATGAAGCCGCGTTCGAAGTCGGTGTGGATGACGCCGGCGGCCTGGGGAGCGGTGGCGCCCACGTGCACGGTCCAGGCGCGGACTTCCTTGACGCCGGCGGTGAAGTAGGTCTGCAGGCCCAGCAGCTGGTAGCCGGCGCGGATGACGCGATCCAGGCCGGGTTCGCTCATGCCCATGTCTTCCAGGAAGACGGTCTTGTCGGCGTCGTCCAGGTCGGCGATTTCGGCCTCGATGGCGGCGCACACGGCCACCACGGGGGCGTTTTCGGCGGCGGCGTAGTCCTGCACGGCCTTCAGGTGGGGATTGTTCTCGAAGCCGTCGTCGCGCACGTTGGCGACGTACATGGCGCGCTTGGCGGTGATGAAGCAGTAGCCGCGGATGGCGGCCTGCTCTTCCTCGTCCAGGCCCAGGCTGCGCACAGACTTGCCGGCATCCAGGGCGGCGACCACGCGTTCCAGCAGGGCCACCAGGCGGATGGCTTCCTTGTCGCCGGAATTGGCCAGCTTGCGGTTTTTCTGCAGGATCTTGTCGGCCGTGGCCAGGTCGGCCAGCGCCAGTTCGGTATTGATGACCTCGATGTCGGACACCGGGTCGACGCGGCCGGCGACGTGGATGACGTTTTCGTCTTCGAAGCAGCGCACGACGTGCACGATGGCATCCGTTTCACGAATGTTCGCCAGGAACTGGTTGCCCAGGCCTTCGCCCTTGGATGCGCCCGCCACCAGGCCGGCGATGTCCACGAACTCGACCACGGCCGGCACGATGCGCTCGGGGTTGACGATGGCCGCCAACTGCGCCAGGCGGGGATCCGGGACTTCGACCACGCCGACGTTGGGCTCGATCGTGCAGAACGGATAGTTCTCAGCGGCGATGCCGGCTTTGGTCAGGGCGTTGAACAGAGTGGATTTACCGACGTTGGGCAAGCCAACAATGCCGCATTGCAGTGCCATGGGGGTTCCGAGATAAAAAGAAGGATGGAAATCAAGGCGCTATTGTACCCGCAGGGCCCGACACGGCCCCTTGGCGGCGCGCCGCGCTGCCGCGGACAGACGGCCTCGGCGCGACCGCGCCCCGAGGCCCGCACCGCTACGCGGACAGTATCGAGGCCGCGTCCACGATCTCCACGAAATCCGCTGCCAGCAAAGCCATCGTCACATCGAAAACGGTGCGGGCGGACAGGCGATCGGACGGCAGGTCGAATCCGAGCACCGCATCGCGAACCACCGTCATCCGGAATCCCAGGTCTGCGCCGGCGCGCACTGTGGAATTGACGCAGAACCCGGCGACGGCGCCGGTCACGACCAGATCGGTGATGCCCCGGGCGTGCAGATGCGCCTGGAGATCCGTCGAAGCGAACGCCGAGGACGTCCGTTTGAGAAACACCGGCTCACCATCCCGGTCCTGCGCGCACGGCATGGCCGGATACCCCGGCGCCAGGGGATGGAAGGGCGACGCCGGATCTTCGTCCCGATGCCGGACATGGATGATCGGCCGCCCCTGGGCGCGAAAAGCGGCGGCAAGCGCCGCGATCCTGGCGGGCGCTTGCGGATCGACGTGATCCCGCCCGCTATCGATCCGATGCTGCATCTCTTTTTGCATGTCGATGATGAGCAGCGCTTGCACCCGGTTCTCCTTCCCTGGTTTCGACTCAACCCGCCGCCAACTGGGGGGCGAAATGCAGGATCGCCCCGATCAGCAACAGGGGGCCGCCGTTGAACATCGCATGCAGCGCCATGGACGCCCCGATGCCGCGCTTGACCCGCGTCCACCCGAGGACCAGGCCGGTGACCCACTGCGGCAGCACCAGCAAGGGCAACAGCACCAGATTCATCGAGGTCATGCGAAAGTTATACAGATGCACGGCCGCGAAAGCCAGCGCGGCGGCGTGAAACAACACCGGATACGCCTGCGACATCCGGCGGCGCCAGCGCCAACTGGCGGCCCAACCCGTATGCCAGCGGTGCGAAGCGGGATACCAGAGCGGCGCCAGCGCCAGCAGCACCGCCACCGCCGCCATCGGGACGGACACCGCCCCCGCGCCCTGCGTCAGGATCGCCGCCATCAGGGGCACGAACCACCACAGCATGGCGGGACGGCGCAAGGCATAGCGGAAGGTGAGCTCCTCCACAATGGGCGCCCAGATCAGCGCGGTCAGCCAGGGAATGTTGTGGATGTCCAGGCGATGCTGGGCGCCGCTGGCATCCGCCGCCGACAGCGCCAGGGGGGCGAAGATGAAGATATTGACCAGCCACAGCAAAATGGCCCAATGCAGCAGACGCCACCAGGGGGCGTTCAGGGCGAAATCCGCCCGCAACCCCGGACCCTGGCCATGTGGCCGCAGACGCGGCCCCGGCCGCGGCCGTACGACGAATTTCAGGAAATCGACGATTTCCTCGCCCATGGTGGGCAGGCCGCGCGGACGTGAAAACCCTGGCAGACTCATGCGCTCACCTTCCTATGCGTGACGGATGCCCGGGCGCCCTGCGCCGGATGGGCCGACCGGGCGGCTGCCCGGCCCCATCAGTCGTGATTCCCCTGATGCAGGCGTTCGGTCACCCGATCGAACGACCCGTCCAGCAGCGCCGGCAGTTCCAGCCGGCAGCGGCGGATGACTTCGTCGATGCCCGGCATATCGTCGTTGCGCGGCGGGTGCAGCACGAAATTGACGACCGACTGCGCCAGCCCCAGACTGCGCGGATGCCCGATCCCGATACGCAGCCGCCAGAATTTCGGCGTGCCCAGCGCCGCCTGGATATCACGCAGGCCATTGTGCCCGGCGTGGCCGCCGCCGAACTTCAATTTCACGGCCCCCGGCAACAGGTCCAGTTCATCATGCAGAACCAGGATTTCCTCGGGCTGCAGCTTGTAGAAACGCGCCAGGGCGCCAACGGCCTGCCCCGACTTGTTCATGAAGGTGATGGGTTTGGCCAGCACGACGGGCTGGCCGGCATGGCGCGCGCGGGCGACCCAGGCGAAAAATGATTTTTCCAGCGTGAAGCCGGCATGCAGATCATCGGCGAAATGATCCGCCAGCCAGAAGCCCGCGTTGTGGCGGGTGGCTTCGTATTCGGGACCGGGGTTGCCCAGGCCCACAATGAGGCGGATGGGCGCGGTCATCGTGATGGTTCGGAACGGCGAGACATTGAAAAGGCCCTCATCATACGTCAAAACCCCCGCCCATCTGACGAAGGGCGGGGGTTTCGGAGGGTTGCTGATACCCGCGAAGCGGGCTTATTCAGCAGCCGGAGCGTCGGCGGCCGGGGCGGCGTCGGCGTCATCGGCAGCCGAGCCCTTGGGCGCAGCGGCCTGGGCCAGCAACGGATTCACGTCGTCGCCATGCGGCACGTACTTCACGCCGATCGGCAGCGTGATGTCGGCCAGGTGCAGGCGGGAACCGCCGATCATGTTGCTCAGGTCCACTTCGATGAACTTGGGCAGATTGGCCGGCAGGCAGGTGATGTCCAGTTCGGCGGGGCCGTGGGTGACGACCTGGCCGGCGAGCTTGACGGCCGGGCTCTGCTCGGCGTTCAGGTAGTGCACCGGAATCTTGGTGTTCACGGCCTGGGACGCATCCACGCGCTGGAAGTCCACGTGCAGGACCAGGGCCTTGTACGAGTGCCATTGAACGGCACGCACCAGCACCGGCTCGATCTTGCCGTCCAGCTCCATGTCCAGGATGGAAGCGTGGAATTCTTCCTTGTTCAGGGCGTGGTAGATCTCGTTGTGGTCGAGTTCAATATTGGCCGGGCCGGACTTGCCACCGTAAACGATGGCGGGCACCCGACCGGCGCGGCGCAGGCGGCGGCTCGCACTCGAACCCTGGACGCTACGCGAAGTGGCGGTGAATTTCATGGAAAGCTCCAAAAGCGGGGCCGTATCGGCCCCAATCAACAGCAGCCGAAGCTGCACAGACAATCCCCCGCCGCGACCAGCGGAGGATCAAAAAAATCAATCGGCGAACAGCGAACTGACCGATTCGGCCGTCGCGATGCGCAAAATGGTTTCGCCCAGCAGGGATGCGCAGGACAACTGGCGGATCTTCCCGCACTGGCGGGCGGATTCGGACAGCGGAATGGTGTCGGTGACGACGACTTCGTCGAGCGCGGATTCCTGGATGCGCTTGACGGCTTCGCCCGACAGCACCGGATGGGTGCAATAGGCATAGACGGAACCGGCGCCGCGGTCCTTCAGGGCCTGGGCCGCCTTGCACAGCGTGCCGGCGGTATCGACCATGTCGTCCATGATCAGGCAGGTGCGCCCGTTGACGTCGCCGATGATGTTCATGACTTCGGACACGTTGGCGCGCGGACGGCGCTTGTCGATGATGGCCAGATCGGATTCCAGCTGCTTGGCCAGCGCGCGCGCGCGCACCACCCCGCCGATATCGGGCGACACGACGACCAGGTTCTGGAAGCTGCGGCTCCAGATGTCGCCCAGCAGGATCGGCCCGGCGTAGATGTTGTCCACGGGAATGTCGAAGAAACCCTGGATCTGGTCGGCGTGCAGGTCCATCATCATGACGCGATCGACGCCGACGGACTGAAGCATGTTGGCCACGACCTTGGCCGAGATCGACACGCGGGCCGAACGCGGCCGGCGATCCTGGCGGGCATAGCCGAAATACGGGATGGCTGCCGTGATGTTGCGAGCCGAGGCGCGGCGCAACGCATCGACCATCACCATGATTTCCATGAGATTGTCGTTGGTGGGCGCACAGGTGGGCTGCAACACGAACACGTCCTTGCCACGGACGTTTTCATTGATTTCGACCATGACTTCGCCGTCGGAAAACCGGCCTACGGTCATTTTCCCTAGCGACATGTCCAGATGATTCACCACATCGACCGCCAAACGAGGATTGGCTGTGCCGGTAAAAATCATGAATCTGTCTTGTGCCATGGTGTCGAACCAATGTGTCAAATGACAAGGCTGTTGACCAGCGCCCCGGTGGGGCCGACTCAACAGCCTGGAATGCATGTCTGCATGTAGAAGAGTGGCTGGGGAAGAAGGATTCGAACCTTCGCATGCCGGAATCAAAATCCGGTGCCTTAACCAGCTTGGCGATTCCCCAACTATTCAGTCCAAGACCCAATCCCGCAGTGGATGATCATCCAGCCCCTGGCAAACCCAGCTGCCTTCGATGACCACATCGGGCAAGTCATGTATTTTACTGATTATCCGATCCTGCTGCACCCGAGCCTGTCGGGTATCGGCGAACCCGGCAAACAGACACGAACCCGACCCGGTCATCCGTGCATCCAGCCCATTTCCCCGCATTGTTCCCAGGATTCGGGCAATCATCGGGTGGCGCCGGCAGACGACAGGTTCCAGATCGTTGCGGCCAAATAGACCGCTGTGTTCCGTTTGCCAATCAGCAAAGACCGAGATTTTTACCGATTCCGAATCTCTTGTCAAATCAGGATCCCGAAACACATCGGCCGTCGGGACATGGGCGCCGGGCCGCAAGATCCAATATGCCCGGGGGGGCAAGGCCACAGCCGTCAGGTCCTCTCCCACGCCCTGGGCGAATGCGGGACGGCCAAAGACGAACACCGGCACATCGGCCCCCAACGGCAGGGCCAGCCGCAATAACTGAGCGCGCGTCAGGCCCGTTTCCCACAGACGGTTCAGCGCCATCAGGGTCGTGGCCGCATCGCTGGACCCGCCCCCCAGGCCGCCCCCCGCCGGAATCCGCTTGCGGTAGGCAATGCGGGCGCCGTAACGGGCGCCCGTGGCCTGCTGCAAGCTGCGCGCCGCCCGCAAGACCAGATCCTGATCCGCGGGCAGGCCCGGCAATCCGTCGCCTTCGCGTTCGATGCAGCCATCGGCGGTGCGCTCGAAGTCCAGCCGATCGGACAGATCGATGAAACGAAAGACGGTCTGCAGTTGATGGTAGCCATCCGGCCGGCGGCCGACCACGTGCAGGAACAGGTTCAGCTTGGCGGGCGCGGGAACGTCGTACAGCGCGCTCACAGGCAAGGCCTCCGCATGTCCGGCCCGGCCGGAGAGGACGGCATCAAGGCCGATCCATGATCAACTGCAGACGCCACTGGCCCTGATCGTCCTGGCGCGACAGGCGCACCCGCAGCGGCCCCTGCTCGTCATAGTCGGACAGGCGGACATCCCAGCCGTCTTGCCGCAGGGCCGTCGGGCGGCCTCGTTCATCCCGCTGGATGCCGCTGACGACCCCGCCGGGTTCGGCCTGCCCGCGAATCCAGTAGCGCAAGCCCGCCACAGGCATCGGGTGCCCCCACACCTGGGTCAGCAAAGCGTCGGGCGATGGCGCGGATTCCCGGCTGCCATCGGCCCGTTCCAGGACGGACACGCCGGGTTCCACCCGGATGCGCGCCAGTACGCTGCCCAGCGGATTGCTGAGGTCCAGTCTCAGGGCGCGCCCGTCGTCCCGCCAGGAAAATCCGCCCTGCGCGGCATAGGGCGGCTGCGCCAGCGGCTGCAAGTTCACGGCAAAGCGGCCGACCCGCTCGAATGCCGGCCCCTGGCCGCCGATGCGTGTCGGAGTGGCGCAGGCGGCCAGCGCCAGCAGCAGCCCCAGCCCCGCCAGCATCCGTCCGATACGCTGCGTCATCGTCACGGCAGCGTCACTCCCAGGCGCTGCAAAGTGGCCTTCAAGGCTTCGTTATCGGGGTCCGCCTTCCGGCCTTCGCTCCAGATGCGCTTGGCCTCATCCCGGCGCTTCAGCATCCAGAGCGTTTCGCCCAGATGGGCGGCCACGTCGGCAGCCGGCAACTGGTCGTAAGACCGGCGCAGGTATTCCAGCGCCCCCTGGTAATCCTGGGTGCGGAACAGATACCAGCCCACGCTGTCCAGAATGTAGGCATTGTCGGGATCGAGATCCAGGGCCCGTTCCAGCAGGTCGCGGGCCTCGGGCAGGTTGCGGTTGTCCTCGACGTAGGTATAGCCCAGCGAGTTGTAGGCATTGGCATTGTCCGGATCCAGGGCGATCACCCGGCGCATCAGGGATTCGAATTCAGCCGTCTTGCCTTGCTGATGCAGCAGCATGCCCAGTTCATACTTGATTTCCGGCGTATCGGGCATGTCCAGGTCCGCCGCCTTCAGGATTTCGACGGCCTGGTCCGTGCGACCGGCATCGCGGTAGATCGACGCGCGCGTCAGGACGACGACCGTGCGTTCGCGGCGGTCGGCGGGTTTGATGGCGTCCAGGGTGGCGCGGGCCCGCGCCAGATCGCCCAATTTCCCGTACAGGACTGCCTCATGGGTTTGCGCCTGAAAGCGCAGGTTGGGCTCATCGATGCTGCGCAATTCCTGGATGGCTTCTTTCAGTTCGCCCTGGCGCTCGGCGATCTGCACCAGCAGCAGCCGGGCATCGGACACGTCGGCCTGGGCGCTGGTGGCGCCGTCGGCGATCGCCTTGCGGCGCTGTTGCTGAATGGTGATGTATTCATTCAGCAGCGCCTTGGCCGCCTCGTAACGGCCGGCGCGCGCATTGACCTCGGCCTCGGTATACAGCAGGTCGAAGTCCTCGGGCGTCTGGCTGCGCATGGAACCCAGCAGCTTCAAGGCCTCGTCGAACTGGCCCTGCCCGGTCAGGCGGCTGACCAGCAGCAATTGCAGGGACCGCTGATTCGGGTGCTTTGCCAGATAGGCATAGGTATCGCCAATGGCCTGGCGGGGCTCGACCCGCAGGCCGTATTCCAGCACCCGCTGAGCGGCATCCGGCGAATCCGGGTCCAGTGCCTGGGCCCGATAGGCTTCGTCCACGGCGCGCCGGGGTTCGCCCGCAGCCCAGGACGCATCGGCCAGCGCCAGATGCGCCAACGCCGAGGTCTTGACGACCCCCGCCAAGGCCTTGTCCAGCACATCCAGCGCCAGGCGCTTGTCCGTCATCTTGGACACGATGCCCACCGCCTGGACGACCGCCTGATCCTTGTCGTCGGCGGATTCGATCCGGCGCGCCAGCGTGCGGGCCAGACCGTCGGTCTGGCCGCTGGACGCCGACAGGGCCAACGAGGCCGCGACGGCTTCGGGGTTCTCCGGGTCGAGTCGCGCCCATTCCCGGGCAGCCTGCAGGGCCAGCGCCAGGTTGCGGCCGGACATGGCCATCTGGAAGGCCCGTTGCCCCAAGCGGGGATCCAGCGTATCCCGAGCCACGCCCAGCAATTCCTGCGCGGCATCGTCATACTGTCCCTGCTGAGCGGATAATTCCGCCACCAGGATGCGATACAGGAGGTCGGGCGTCAGGCTGACCACGGGCGGCTCGCCCGGGCGCAACTGGATGGTTTCAACCGAATCGGCCGGCGCAGGAACCGGCGGGGCAGCCCAAGCCGTCTCGTGCGCGGCGGCCAGCGCCAACACCACGGGCAATACGGAGGCGGAGATTCTCATCGGCGGTAACCAGGGCCGCAACGCGAGAAATGCCCGCGTCTGGTGGCAAAATTGCTTCATCGAAAGAGGATGTTATCACCCTGCCATGCCTGAACTGCCAGAAGTCGAAACAACGCGTCGTGGAATTGCCACGATCATGCCCGGACGTATCCTGCGGCAACTCATTGTGCACGAACCCCGTCTGCGCTGGCCCATTCCCCCGGACATGCCGGATCTACTGCGCAATACCCGGGTGCTGGCCTGCGAGCGGCGGGGAAAATACCTGCTGATCCGGTTTGAGCAGGGTGTCCAGATCGTGCATCTGGGCATGTCCGGGTCCCTGAGACGGGTGCCGATGGACGAGCCTCTGCGCAAGCACGACCATGTGGAATGGGTGTTCGACGATGCCCGTTTTCTCTTGCATGACCCGCGCCGCTTCGGCGCCGTGCTCTGGCATCCGGCGGACGCCGGCGCCATCGGCGAACACCCGCTGCTCGCCAGCCTGGGCTGCGAGCCCTTCGGTCCCGACTTCACCCCCGACAGCCTGCATGCCGGCGTCCACGGACGCCGCCAGTCCATCAAGCAACTGCTGCTGGGCGGGCGGATCGTTGTCGGCGTAGGCAATATCTACGCATCCGAATCCCTGTACCTGGCGGGCATCGATCCGCGCACCCCGGGCGGCCGCTTGTCGCGGCCTGGTTGCACGCGGCTGCACGCCGCCATTTTGCAGACCCTGGGCCAGGCGCTGGAGTCCGGCGGCAGCACGCTGCGCGATTACGTCAACGCCCAGGGCGCGCCGGGGGCCTATTTCACGCTGCATGCCGCCGTCTACGAGCGCGACGGCCAGCCTTGCCCGCGCTGCGCCAGCCCGATTCGCCGCATCGTGCAGGGACAGCGGGCCACGTATTTCTGCCCGTCTTGTCAGAAACGGTAAGGCCTGCGCTTGGGTCCGGCGCAACCGGCCCGCTGACGGCCAGGTCAGCGGGCCGGTCCGCCGCTCATCAGTCGCGGGCGGCGACGATGATGACTTCGAACTTCAGGCCGGGGCTGGCCAGGCGGGCTTCGCCGGTGGCGCGGGCCGGAGGATTGGCCGGGTCGATCCAGGCTTCCCAGACCGGGTTCATGGCGTCGAAATCGGCCATGTCGCGCAGCCAGATCGTGGCCTGCAGGATCTTGGATTTATGGCTGCCGGCCTTGGCCAGCAGCTCGTCGACTTTCGCCAGGGCCGAACGCGCCTGGGCCTGGACGTCGTCGCCCGTTCCGGTCTGGCCGGCCAGATATACGGTATTGCCATGCACGACGGCGCCGCTCATGCGCTTGCCGGGTTCGATGCGTTGAATCGTCATGTCGGAGAACTCCGAGTGGGTTGAAAACGGCGCCATGATACCCGACGCCGCGCGGCGAACCCGGCTGCCCGGGTGCCGGACGCCTGCCCGGGCAGCCGGGTTCAGTTCAGGACCTTGCCCGGATTCATGATGCCCTGCGGGTCCAGGGCAGCCTTGATGCGATGCATCAGGGCCATCTCCACCGGGTCCTTGAATTCAGGCAGGGCATCGCGCTTCAACTGCCCCACCCCGTGTTCGGCGCTGATCGATCCGCCCACGGCATGCACCCGGTGGTGCACCAGCGCATAGACGTCGTCCTGGCGCGCCAAGAGCTGCCCTTCGGCCCAATCCGCCCCGCGCGCCACGTTGTAGTGCAGGTTGCCGTCGCCCAGGTGCCCGAAGATCACGTGCCGGATGCCCGGAAACGCCGCCTGCAGGGCCGCATTCGTGCCCACGACGAATTCCGCCATGCGCGACACCGGAATCGACACGTCGTGCTTGATGCTCTTGCCGGACTCCTTTTCGGCCAGGGGGATGCTTTCGCGCAGGTGCCACAGGGCATGGCTTTGCGCCATGGATTCCGCAATCACCGCATCCTGCACGCAGCCGGCCTCGATGGCCTCGCCGATGACGACCTCGAAGCGTTCGCGGGCGTGGGCTTCGGATTCACTGTCGGACAGCTCCAGCAGGGCGAACCAGGGCAGTTCGGCCGAGGCGCCCTCGAAGGGCAGGCGCTGTTGCGGAAAGCAGCGCACGACGTCTTGCAGGCAGTTGCCCGCCATCAGCTCAAAGCCGGTCAGCGACGCCCCCAGGCCAGCCCGGGCCCGCCCCAGCATGACGATGGCCGACTCGATGGAATCCAGCGCCAGCAGCGCCGTGCAGCGCGCCACCGGCAGCGGGTGCAGCTTCAGCGTGGCCGCCGTGATCACCCCCAGCGTGCCCT
>NZ_JBATVG010000019.1:0-350785 GCF_049671645.1 Castellaniella sp.
AGGCCGCCGCCAGGCCGCGCGTGAAGTCATTGATGTCGGGCACGTGCGCATAGACGTTGTTGCCCGCGATCAGATCGGCCTGCCGGCCCTCGCCGGCCAACCGGCGGCCCAGCGCCTCGCCAAAGAACTCGCGCAGCACCGGCACGCCGATTGCTTCGGCCGCAGTCGCCGTGCTGGCCGTGGGCTCGATGCCCAGGCACGGGATGCCATCAGCGATGAAATTCTTCAGCAAATAGCCATCGTTAGAGGCAGCCTCAATCACGAAACTCTCGCTGCCTAGACCCAGGCGCTGCGTCATCGCCTGCGCGTAGCGTTGCGCATGGGCTAGCCACCCGCTGGAGGTGCTGGAAAAGTACGCATAGTCCGGGCTGAATAATTCATCGGCCTGGGCGTAGTCTTCGGTCTGCACCAGCCAGCACTGGTCGCAGACACGGATCTTCAGCGGGAAGTAGGTTTCGGGCCGATTGAGATCGCCGGCCTTCAGGTAAGCGTTCGACGGCGGCGCAAAACCCAGGTCCAGAAACGTATGGCGCAACGCGGCGCCGCAGTGACGGCAATTCATGAATTCAAATCCAGTCCAACAAAATCCGGGGCCAGTCCGGGATGGCGCAGATCGCGCTCGGATTGCAACGCAATGGGTAAAGGCCAATCGACTGCCAACAGCGGGTCGGTGGCCAGCAGGCCATCCTCGGCCTGAGCCGCATAAGGCGCGGTGTGCAGGTACAGCAGCTCGCAATCATCGGTCAGCGCCTGAAAGCCGTGCGCGAAGCCCTCCGGGAGCAGCAGGGCACGGCCATTATCGGCGGAGAGCTCCGCGGCGCGCCATTGCAAAAAGGTAGGCGATCCAGCCCGCAGATCCAAGCCCACATCCCACACCGTGCCGCGCAGGCAGGTGACCAGTTTCATCTCGGCATGCGGCGGACGCTGGAAATGCATGCCTCGCACCGTGCCCCGAGTCCGAGTCCAGGTGTGGTTGATCTGGGCGATGGGCTTGTGCCAGCCGACGGGCGCCAGTTCCTCGGCGCAGAACAGCCGCGACAGGAATCCTCGCTCATCGCCCAGGCGCTGGCGCTGGACAATACGCAAGCCCTCGATACCGGTTTCGGTGACTTTGAAGCGGCTCATGATTCCACTCCCACCGACTCGAAAGCCTGGATGTCGGCTTCGCACAGCGCGCGAGCGTCCGCACCGTCATGCTGATGACGATACCAATCCATCGTCCGTGTGACGGATTCCCGCAAAGCCCAGCGCGGCTGCACGCCCAACGTAGTGCGCGCCCGGGCAATCTCCAACGCCAACCAGCCGGCCTCGTGAGGCCCCTCGGTGCCGTCGCCCCATTGGATATCGCCACAGCCATAGGCCTGGCGCGCTTGCTCGACCACTTGGCGCACGGTGGCCGCCTCATGCGTCTGGGGGCCGAAGTTATAGGCGCCGGCCAGGGCTGGCTTGGCGCACAGACTTTCAGCCAGGCGCAGATACGCACTAAGCGGCTCCAACACATGCTGCCAAGGACGGATCGACTGAGGGCGGCGGATCGGTAATCTGTCGCCCGCCTGCCAGCAGCGCACAGCATCGGGGATCAGGCGGTCAATAGCCCAGTCTCCCCCTCCAATCACATTGCCCGCGCGCGCCGAGGCCACCGCCACGCCCTGCTCCGCCAGAAAAGCATCGCGGTAGCTGGCAATCACCAGCTCGCTGGCCGCCTTGCTGGCGCTGTAGGGGTCGTGCCCACCCAGCGCATCGTCCTCGCGGTAGGGATAAGGCTGTTCCAGATTGCGATAAACCTTGTCGGTTGTCACCATCACGGCGGCCCGCACGCTGTCCAGGCCGCGCAACGCATCGAGTACGTACGCCGTGCCCATGACATTGGTGGCGTAGGTCGCCAGCGGATCCTCGTAGCCCGCGCGCACCAAGGCTTGCGCTGCTAAGTGGAAAACGATTTCTGGCTCGGCCTGACGAATCTGATCGCTCACAGCCCCTGCGTCGCGGATATCGACGAACCGCGAATCGCATATTTCACCCACCCCCGCCAACGTATACAGGTTGGATTCGCCAGACGGAGGCAAGGCGATGCCTGTCACCCGTGCCCCTAGCCGATGCAGCCACAGGGCCAGCCAACTGCCTTTGAACCCAGTATGCCCGGTCAGCACCACCCGCCGCCCCCGCCAGAAGGCAGGATCAGGGGTATTTGTCGCCATGGTGCGCACTATGCCCAGGTCTTCCATGGCGCCTTGCCAGAATCCCAGAGATCTTCCAGCAGATTCTTTTCCCGCAGAGTATCCATGGGCTGCCAAAAGCCATTGTGCTCAAAAGCCATCAACTGGTCGTCACGCGCCAGAGACGTCAGAGGTTCGCCTTCCCAACTGATCTGATCACCCTGGATGCGATCCAGGCATTTGGGTGACAGCACGAAAAAACCGCCATTGATCAGCCCGCCGTCACCGCGAGGTTTTTCCGTAAAACCTGCCACCCGATCACCTTCAAGCTTGAGCGCACCATAGCGCCCGGGTGGCTGCACCGCCGTGACCGTCGCCAAACGGCCATGCTGATGGTGAAAACGGACCGACGCTCCGATATCCACATCGCTGACCCCATCCCCATAAGTAAAGCAGAAGGCGTCTTCCTCCTTTACGTAGTCACGCACTCGCTTCAAGCGCCCGCCCGTCAGTGTGCTCTCCCCCGTGTCCACCAAGGTTACCCTCCAGGGTTCGGCATGCTGCTGATGCACTTCCATACGGTTGGTGCTCATATCGAAGGTCACGTCCGACATATGTAGGAAGTAGTTAGCGAAATACTCCTTGATCACGTAGCCCTTATAACCACAGCAGATCACGAAGTCGTGAATGCCATGATGCGAGTACATCTTCAGGATGTGCCACAGGATAGGCTTGCCGCCGATCTCCACCATCGGTTTGGGCTTCAGATGCGTTTCTTCGGAAATCCGGGTGCCCAGCCCCCCAGCCAGGATGACTGCTTTCACGTGTTTGGTTCCTGTTGATTGATTGGCGATTGCGTGGGATGGATTGTATTACCGACCATCTCGTCATAAGTCCCTGCACGGATAACACGCCCATGACTCAACTCGACGATCCAGTCGGATCGCTGTAACGTGGACAACCGATGCGCAATCATCAGGATCGTCAGATCCTTTCCCAAGTCATCGATAGCATCCATCACAGCGCGTTCGGTCTCATTATCCAATGCGCTAGTAGCCTCATCCAAGATGATGGTCTCAGCTTGTTTATATAGTGCTCGAGCAATACCGATACGCTGGCGCTGCCCGCCAGATAGCCGCACACCCCGTTCGCCAACGTGGGAGTCATAGCCGTCCGCCAAGGATTCGATATAGTCCGCAATTTGCGCCCGTTGCGCAGCCTGCCGCACTCGATCCCTATCGATCCGATCAGGGGCCAAGCCAAAGGCAATATTCTCCGCAATAGAAGCATCGGCCAGATAGATAGACTGCGGCACATGGGCGATACGGCGCTGCCAGGCACGCTGCGTAGTCGGCCCTAAGGGGGTGTCATCGATCAACAAGTGCCCAGTTGTGGGGTTGAGCAGTCCCATCATGATATCCAATAGGGTGCTCTTGCCACTGCCGGTGGTACCGATAAAGCCGACTCGGCTACCACGCGAGATGGTCAAATTCAGATCATGCAAGACCATAGGGGATTGCGAACTGTAGCGGAATCCCAGATTTTCCAACCGGATGCTGCGGACGAATGGCAATTCACAAACGGCTTGGTCATGGACCTGTGCATCGATTGATTGATTCAATAGGCCCAGCGCATCCTGTAGAGAATGACGACCACTGCGTAGCTGGACGATGGACAAGTACCCCTGCTGCAAGACCGGCAACAACCGCTGAGCGCCCAGGGCCAAAATACCCAATAGAGTGATGGTACCGGTAATGCCACCATCTCGGCTGGCCATGGCATAGGCCAGAATAGCGATGAAAACCATCCCCATGGCTTCGGCCGCAAAGCGGGGGGATCCCCCTATGATGGTACTGCTAGCCTGAGCACGACGAAGTGGAATATCCGCCAATCGATACTGGCGACAATAGGTCTCCTGGGTGCCATCCAGCAAGACATCACGAATTCCACCGAGGCCTTCCTGCAAGACCTTGACCACTTGGTTGGATTCCAGAGAGATTTGCTGGCTACAAACAGCCAAGCGCCTACGAGTTAGCAGAATCACAATACCGTAGATTGAGCCAAACCCCAGGAAGGCTACCAAAGACATCAATGGATTCACTGCCAAAAGTGCAACTAAGATCGCAACAAGAATCACTGCGCTACTGATCAAGGTCAGGAGGGGCATCAAGAAATAATTGATGATCATGATGACCTTGGTTGTCACCCCACTAATCACTTCGCTACTATTGCGGGACACATGCACGGCATACGGCTGATACAGTGTTCTCCGATAGATCTGATAGCTGAAATCCGACCCGATCGCATAAGACAGTTTGGTTTGTACATACAGCAGCAGCAGACGCATGCCGCCAGCCAACAGCGCTGCAACGCTGAAACCCAGCGTGATCGGCAACAACAAGGCCTGCGCAGTATCGATACCCAGCCACCGCAGTGCCGACTGGATCGCGGAATAGGCAAAGACTTTCTCAGGCTGAGTCAGCACGCTCAGGAAGGGCAGCACGGCTCCCAGACTAAGCACCTCGGCAAGAGAAGCCAGGACCATCAGTGCCAATAAAACAGCCAGTTGGCGCTTACGACGTGTCGTCAGATGCGCCCAGAATCCACGGCTTAGTTCCAAAAAAGTCATAGCTCTTTGGTTTCCTGGCGCAGTTGATCGATTTCCTGCTTCAGGATTTCATATTCCCGCATTTTGATTTTCAGGAAATTTTTGGTTAATTCAGCTTTCGCAACCATACCCGCTGGTGTCAGCAGATAGGCGTACCCCAGCTTGCTGTCGCTGTTGCGAAAATTCTGCATCTTGATCAGCCCCTTGTCCAACAAGGCACGCATACAGTAGTTGGTCTTGCCCAGGCTAATTCCCAAGGCCTGCGATAGATCGCGCTGGCTAAGTGCAGGATTGGCTTCCAATAGCCGCAGCACTTTCAAGTGGCTTTCTTCGTAGATGCCGTCAATCATTTTTGCAGAGAAAACAACTATAAGAAGAGACCCTCAGACACGCTACCGCCGTGCTGTAATACGGTCAGCAAGCGCTTTTTAGTCGTTCAAGACATGAACGCGATAATACACCACGCTCAGTGCACCAGGGAAGACCAGGCCACGCCGTCTGTCACCCGGCGCAGCGCGGATTACACTAAGGTGCCTGCGACCCGCTTAGTACCGCCTCGCTGATTTCCCGCCCAGGGTGATGCTCACCCCCAGCCACACCCCATGCTGCATCTGCCCACCGCCATGCTGGCCGGTATAGGCCAGGGTGACGGCGGCCTGACGGCTGATGGGCGCATGCACGCCGAGATCCAGTTGCAGGGTATGACGGGCTATGGGCAGACCCGCGGCATCGAAGGACGCGCCAGGGTCGGCCCGATAGGCCTGCGGGCTGTGCAGGGCGCGGCCGCCCCACAGGCTGCGCACGCCAGCCTGGGCGAACAGCCGGGCCTCACCCTGCGGGGCGGGCCAGCGGCGCTCGGCCAGGATACCCAGGCGGGTCAGCCAACGCTGGTCGGTTTGCGCATCCAGGGCGACGGCGGCCATTCCGCCGTTTTCCCGGGTGGCGGGCCGATGCAGGCGCAGCCATGCGGCGCGGGCCCAAGGGGTGATGCCCCAGTCCCCCACGGGCAGGGGCTGCGCGGGCCGGATGTCCGCCCACAATTGGGTCAGGACGGCGCGAGCGCGGCTGGACAGGGCCGATTCCGCCGGGTCGGCCTGGCGGCTGATCCGCGCGCGGTGATGCGACTGGGCGGCGCCCAGGGCCAGCGTGGCGAACGGACCGCGATACTGGGCGCCCAGACCCAGGTGCGCGGCGCGGTCGCGCAGATGGTAGGCGCTGTGCTCATCCGCCGATCCCGCAGCCTGACTGGACTGCGACCGCTGGCGACTGTCCTGCCAGCCGGCAAAGGCGGCCACGTGCCAATCCCGCCCCACAGGCCGGCTGACTCCCAGTTGCAGGCCGCCGGTGTCGCGGTCATCCCCCGGCAAGCTGTGTTGGCCGCGCCGTTCGGTATTGGCGGCCCAGGTCTGCGCCCAGGCCCGGCCGCCGCCGGTGTGGGCCAGGGCCGAGTCCCGCAGGAAACGGCTGTCGTCCAGCAAGGCGCTGCGCCAGCTGGGGTCGGCGGTGTTCACGCCTCGGGCGTTATAGCGCAGGGTCAAGCCGACGGACTGCGGGCTGTAGTCCAGGACAGGGTCCAGGTAGCGCACGGGGCTGTGCACCCGGGAAAACCGCCCGGCGCCGCTGCTGATCCCCACCGGGGTCACCGCGACGGGATCGGAGGCGGCGATGGTGGTGTAATCCAGGCCGCCATCCGCCTGCACGATGCCGTAGCGGGTGTTGGGCGCCCATTGGCCGGGGATGGGATCCAGCCACAGTTCGCCTGCCAGGCGGATGGAACCCAGGGATTGCAAAGCGGGCTCGCCCAGGCCGACGGGCAGGCGAGTCTGGGCGCTGTCGGCCAGTTGCAGGCGGTTGCCGAACCACAGAGAGCCGGCGGCGCCGGGCGATCCCGGCCGCAGATGGCCGGCGACCAGGGCGTCCAGAACCAGGCCGGTGCCTGACAGGACCGTGTCCGGGCGGGCATGGATGGCGCCGAACCAGAACTGGTTCATGTCGATGCCGCCCTGCCCCACCTGCACGCCACCCTGGCGCAAGTCCAGAGCATGGTCCGGAGCGAAACCGGATCCCAACAGACGCAAGGTGCCGGCGCCATCCTTGATCAGCGGAACGTAAGCGGTGATGCGGCCCTGCCAGGTGGCCGTGCCCTGCTCCACCCGCAGTGTGGCAGCCGGGTCGCCGGACGCCGATAGCGCGACGCCCCAGCCCCCAGGCACCAGGGGCGCGATGGCGGCCAGGGGTTGAGCCTGCAGGTTCTGGTCGAGGGTAATGCCATCGGCCAGATCCAGGCGGGCGCCGCCAGCCATGTCCAGGGTGTTGGCGATGTGCCCCAGGGCCTGGCTGGACCGCAGCCCCAGGCTGCCTTGCAGCAGCAAGGTATTGCCGCGATAGCTGTTGGCGCCGGACAGGGCCAGATGGCCATCGCCCAGTTTCAGCAGCAGGGCCGGAGGCATGGCCGCGGGGGCGTCAGGGCTCAGGCAAGCATCCAGCCCCGGGCCGCTGCCCGAGGGTGCGCAGAGGGCGCCCTGGATATCCAGAGTCTGCCCGCCCTCCACGAGAAAGCCGCTGTTCTGTTCCAGCAGCAGCGGGCGGGTGACGGTCCGGTGGTCGGACGCTTGGACGAGATCCCCCTGCAAAGAAAAAGGCACCGGGGACGCATCCCACAGTGCCTGTGACGGGGCGGACAATGACTGCGCCGGCGGCGGCAGATCCTGCGCGGTGGCGGGCGGCGGCAGGCCCAGGCAGGCGAAGATAATGGCGGTATGCCGAATTGACATGCATGTCTCCTGTAAGAGCTGACAGTCACAAAATGTGACTTCGCTCTTTTGCCAGGGGCTCGCAATTGTTTCAATTAGCAATGTCCTGGGTCACGCGAGGGCAGCCCGGACGCCTCGGCCGTCCAGGTCGCGGGTCTTCAGCATCGGCAAACGAAACGCCCGCCGGCATGCCGGACGGCGTGCGACTGGAATCCAGCACAGGGGCTGGCGGATCGGTAAAATGGCGCGTCACTCTCTGTCACGTTTATTGATCTATGCCCCCCACTCCGGCCTCACGGCTGTCGGTCTGGATGTCCGCCAGCGCCGCGCTGTTTTTCCTGCTGACGCTGTCAGTGCCCAATGGCTATTCCTGGGGCGGCGGCCTGTTGCTGCTGGGCGGGCTGGCGGCGGCGTGGTCCTGTCGCGGATCGTCGCGGTCGCGGGCAGGCAGCCCGGACGACCGCCAGGCGGCACCCGGGTCCTGCCCGCCGTGGACCTTCCAGGACCGGACCTTGTGCGTCCTGCTGTTGGCCGTGTGCGCGATCAACGCGCTGGCGGTGGTCTGGCATGGCGATTCCGGCAAGTACCTGGACCAGGGCGTGCGCTATCTGCTGGCCATCCCGGTCCTGTGGGGGCTGCGACAGGTGCGGCTGCGACTGGATTGGATCTGGGCCGGGCTGGTGCTGGGCTGCCTGGGCACGGCCGCAGTAGCCTGGTGGCAGGTGCACGTGGTGGGCTACAACCGGGCCGAAGGCTTTGTCACCAGCGCGATCCCTTTCGGGGATATCGCGCTGATGATGGCATTCTGGTGCGTGCTGGGGGCGGCATTGTCCGCCATCCGGCATCGCATGGCATGGGCGGGGTTTTTGTTGATTGGAGCCCTGGCAGGCACCTATGCATTTATTGCTGCGGCAACACGCGGCGGGCTGGTGGCCGTTCCGGTGCTGCTCGTGCTGGCCGCCCTGGCGCTGGCGCGTCGCGGACACGGCCGCCGGCTACTGGCGGGCGCGGCGCTGCTGGCGGTGGCCGTGACGCTGGCGGTGACGCTGCTGTCCGCCGGCAAGATCACGGAACGCCGGTTCGACGAGGCTTTTGCCGAATGGCAGGCCTACAGCCAAGGGGGCGACGCGACCAATAACGTCGGGTCGCGCCTGGAAGCCTGGAGAGCCGCCCTGATCAGCATCCCCGACCGGCCGCTGCTGGGCTGGGGACACCCGGAATACAACGCGCACCTGGGCGAGCTGATCCAGGCAGGCCGCGCCAACCGCTTTGTGGCAACACTTTCCAACACCCACAACCAATTCATCGAAATCTGGCTGCACCAGGGCACGCTGGGCCTGGTGGCGTTCCTGGCGCTGCTGATCGCCAGTTTCTGGTATTTCGCCCAGCGCCTGCGCCATGCGGATGCGGCGACCCGCATCCTGGCCTGCTGCGGCGCCAGCCTGCCGGCCGCGTTCGCGGCATTCGGCCTGACACAGGTGATCCTGGGGCGCAATAACGGGGTGATGTTCTTTCTGGTGTCGCTGGCGGTGTGGTGGGCGCTGATGCGGGAAGCGGAAAGCAAGGCGGGCTAGGGCTTGTGCACCGGCAGCGTCGACCGGCGGGCAAACCCATGGCTCACCCTGCAGCCGGGTTGCCACTGCCAAGCGGCGTCACTGCCAGCGCCAGAAGACGACCGGACATGTGACAGATCTGGCACTAGCGGGGGACGCTCAGGCGGATCCAATAGAGCCGCTTCAGAATCACAGCGGCGCGATCTGCCCGAATTCGACCTGGACGGTCTGGGGGCGGCCCAGGATATCCAGCAGCAGGGTGACGCGGTCTTTGGAGACGGCCTGGACCAGGGCCTGGATGCCGGCCAGGGGGGAATCCTGGATCTGCACCGGCATGCCGGGCTGGAAGGGGCTGATCTGGTCCATCTGAGCGGATTCGCGCAGGGTTTCGGCCTGGCGGACCGCCTGCACGGCGGCATCGGCCAAGGTCGCGGGCTGGGGGCCGAACATCACCAGGCGGCTGACCCCGACGGTGGACCGGACAACCGACAGCGACTGCGTAGGCCGCGTGGGCCGCAGGAACAGGTAGCGGGGGAACATGGGTTCGTGGGCGGTCGCGCGCGGCTTCTTGAAGACCTTGAACAGCGGCAGGTAGACCTCGAAATCCTGGCGCAGCAGCTGTTCGCGCGCCATCGATTCCTGGCGCGGTTTGGTGTGGGCGACGTACCAGACGGTGGTGAGGGAAGCTGCGGGCATGGAAGAGCCACCGGGTTCAGGGAATCCAGATATTGTAGGCAAGTCCGCTCACGATTCCAGGCGCGTCCCGCCCGGCGACGAGATCCCGGCTGAAAGGACATCGGCCCGAGCGAATGCCGGGCCGATGCGATCGGGCGTTTCAGGACGGGGCCAGCCCAATGCGGGCGCAGCCCCGCCGCCGGATCAAGCCTCTGCGTGCTTGGCGGCCTCGACAGCGCCTTTGGTGTCGTGCGGGGCGCCATTGAAGAACACGTTCAGCAGCACGGCCGACAGGGATGTCAGCAGGATGCCGGATTCGATCAGGGGATGGATGGCGTGCGGCATCCACTGGCGGAAGTTCGGGGCGACCACGGGGATCATGCCCATGCCGATGGAAATGGCCACGATCATGGCATTGTGGCGGTTCTTGATGAAATCCACGCCGCCCAGGATGCGGATGCCGGTGGCCGTGACCATGCCGAACATGACGATGCCGGCGCCGCCCAGCACGACGGTGGGCAGGGATTCGACCAGCGCCGCCAGCTTCGGCAGCAGGCCCAGGATCAGCAGGATGACGCCGCTGGCCACGCAGACGAAGCGGCTGCGCACGCCGGTGACGGCCACCAGTCCGACGTTCTGCGAAAAGCTGGAATACGGGAAGGTATTGAAAATACCGCCGATCAGGGTGCCCAGACCATCGGTGCGCAGGCCGCGCGCCAGGTCTTTCTGGTCGATCTTCTTGCCGGTCATGTCGGACAGGGCCAGGAACATGCCGGTGGATTCGATCAGGATGACGATCATGACCAGGGTCATGGTCAGGATCATCCAGAAATCGAACTTGGGCATGCCGAAGTGAAAGGGCATGACGACGTCCACCCAAGCGGCCTTGGCGACCTTGTCGAAATTCATGATGCCCATGGCCGTGGCGATGATCGCCCCCACCACGATGCCCAGCAGCACGGCGATATTGCCCAGGAAGCCCTTGCAGAACTTGGCGATCAGCAGGATGGAGGCCAGCACGATGGCGGCCACGCCCACGCCCGTCAGGTCGGCATATTTGGGATTGGGCACGGTAGGCAGGATGGACAGGCCCTGCGGGACCGCGGCCAGCGGCGAGCCGGGCGCGGACGCCGCGACCTGGGCGCTTTTCAGCCAGGCGGCGTAGTTGGGATCGACCACGGACGGCGCAGTGGGGCCGAAGGGATTGCCGAAGATCCAGTTGATGCCCACGCGCATCAAAGTGATGCCGATGATGGCGATGATGGTGCCGGTGACGACCGGCGGGAAGAAGCGCAGCAGGCGGCTGATCCACGGGGCGATGATGATGGTGATGATCCCCGCCGCGATGATGGTGCCGAACAGCAACTGGGCGCCCTCGTGCCCGGGATTGCTGGCGGCGATGTGGATCATGGGGCCCACCGGGGCGAAGCTGACGCCCATGATGACGGGCAGCTTGATGCCGAACCACTGGGTGGCGCCCAGCGACTGGATGATGGTGGCCAGGCCGCAGGCGAACAGGTCGGCGGCGATCAGCAGGGATACCTCGTGGGCATCCAGGTTCAGGGCGCGACCGATGATCAGCGGCACGGCGACCGCGCCGGCATACATGACCAGCACGTGCTGCAGGCCCAGCGCGGTCAATTTGCCCATCGGCAGAATTTCATCGACCGGGGCGACGGAATTGCTCATGGTTGTCTCCAGATTTTGATAGACCCGCCGCATCCGGCATTCCCATGACCTTCGCGCGGATCAGGCGGTTTCAAGCAATGTACTGGACACCCATTCAGGTCGCTATAAGAAAAGCGCCATAAGGCGCTTTAAGATTGACGCATAATTCCGGGATAACCCTGGGGCTTTGTGTTCCAAACGCGGGCCGGCGCCCGCCAGGTCGGGAAAACACCTATTCGTGAACCCACGACACGGTCTCGCATAGAATAGCCCTATCCGACGAACAGGAAACACGACATGCGCCGCCAGGCCCAGACCGAGACCGCCGCGCGGGCAACGCCCGCCTATCAGCGCATCAAGGACTACGTCCTGCAACAGATTCGCGGCGGCACCTGGACGGAAGGCGAACTGATCCCCACCGAACTGGCGCTATGCAAACAATTCAGCGTGTCGCGCATGACGGTGCATCGCGCCCTGCGCGAACTGACGGCCGACCAGGTGCTGTTGCGCTACCAGGGTTCGGGCACCTATGTGGCGCCCGCGAAAATCCCGTCCACCCTGATCGAGATCCGCAGCATCGCCCAGGACATCCGCGACCGGGGGCACCAGCATTCCTGCCACGTCCTGCTGCTGGAAAAAGGCCAGGTATCCACGACGCAGTCGCAGCGCTTTCACCTGCCGGTGGGGGCGCCGCTGTTTCATTCGATCATCGTGCATTACGAAAACGCGGAACCGATCCAACTGGAAGACCGCGTGGTCGACGCCCGGCGCCTGCCCGATTACCTGCAGCAGGACTGGTCGCGGACGACCCCCAACGAATACCTGATGCACGCCGCCCCCGCGCCCACCGGGCGCTACACGATCGAGGTCAAGCTGCCGCCGCGCAACGTGGCGGAGCCGCTGGACATTGCGCTGGAACAGCCCTGCCTGGTGCTGGACCGCACGACGTTTTCGGGCGGTGCGTTCGCCTCGCAGGCAGTGATGTGGTACCCCGGCAACCGCTACAAACTGGCGGGGCAGACCTAAGGATTCAACGGCGGCGCGCTAGGGTTGCAACAGCACCCAGGCCAGCCGGGCCGCCACCCGGGCGGTATGGTTGTCGATGTCGAATGCCGGATTGAATTCGGCCATGTCGGCCAGGCGCAGCTTGCCGGATGCCTTGACCCGCCGGGCGCAGGCCTCGACCACCGACAATGGCACCCCCAACGGCGCGGGGGCGGACACCCCGGGGGCGACGGCGGCCGGCAGCACGTCCAGATCGATGGTCAGGTAAACGTGGTCGGCGCCGGCCAGCAGGCTGTCCAATTCAGCCATGCGCCGGTCCAGGTGGCGTTCCTGCATCCGGCGATCTTCCACATAATGCACGCCCAGCTCCCGGGCATGGTCATACAGGCCGGCGGTATTGCCCAAGGGCGAAATGCCCAGCACGGCGTAGCGCACCGGCAGGCCGCGCCTGCGGCTGTCTTCCAGGATCTGGTCGAACGGTGTGCCGGAGCTGCCGGGACGGCTGCTGCGCAGGTCGAAATGGGCGTCCAGGTTCAGGATCAACAGCGACCCGCCGGGGCCTTGCGGGCCATACAGATGATCGCGCAGCCCCTGGAAATCGCCCCAGGCGATTTCATGCCCGCCGCCGACGACCACCAGGCGCGCCCCGGCATTCAGGATGGCGGCGACCCGCGCGCCCAGCGCCGCCTGGGCGGGTTCCAGGTCGTCGCCCTCGCAGGCGATGTCGCCCGCATCCCACAGCGCCGTCAGGGCGTGGGCCGGCAAGCCGGCCAGCAGGCGGCGCACCTGCGGCGGGCCGCCCGCCGCCCCGGGCCGCCCGTGATTGCGCCGCACCCCGGCATCGCTGGCAAAGCCCAGCAGCACGCCATCGCCGCTCCGCCAGGCATCGTCGTGGCGCACGACCTGGAACAGGCGCCGGGTGTCGCCCTGCTCGGCGGAATCATCGCGGCCCTGCCAGATGGGATGCGGTTCGGTGTGCTGTGGAGTCATGTCTGCCCTGGAAGGTGCGCGAAATGAAGGGGTTGCGGGATGGATACGGCCATCCGGGAAAAGTATAGACTTTTGCACGGCATCAGGCACTAGCCGCCATGCATGCCCTGGCCGGCCAGATACGCGCGCGCCAGGTCCAGGAAGGCCTGCGCGATGGCCCCCAGCGGCAGATCGGCCGCGCTGGCCAGGACGATTTTCTGGGGCGTCGGCGCATCCCGCAAAGGCAGGCACACCAAGGGGCTGCCATCGTAGGCCAGATCGCCCGCCGGACGGGTCACCAGGATCGACACCCCGTGCCCGTTGGCCACCAGGGCGCGGACCATTTCGAAGGAGCCGACTTCCGCCACGACATGCGGCCGCACCCCGGCATGGCTGAACAAGGAAAGAAAATATTCGCGGCTATGGGGCGGGTTGATCAGGATGAAGGGATACCGCGCCAGATCCGCCACCGACACATCGGTGCGCAGGGCCAGAGGGTGCCCCGCCGGCAGCACGGCATAGGGCAGGCTGGCGCCGATGTCGTGCAGCCGGATCCGGTCGCCCGCCAGGCTGGTGTCGTAGACCAGGGCCAATTCCATCGCGCCGTCGGCCACCTGGCTCAGCAAGTCGGCGATATGCCCCTCGTGGGGCCGCAGCCGCACGTCCGGGTAATGCTGCTGGAACGTTCTCATCAGGGCTGGAAACACCAAAGGCCCCAGCGTCTCGAAGCAGCCCACGGTCAGGTCCCCGCGAATGTTCTTTTCGCCCTGCTGCGCCAGGGAGTCGGCCTCGCGCAGCAGACGCAGGGTCTGGCGGAAGCGCTGTTCGCCTTCCGCGGTCAGTTGCAGGCCGCGCGCATGCTGGCGCACGAACAGCGAGACCCCCCAACTGGCTTCCAGCCCGCGGATGGCATGGGAGATCGACGGTTGCGACACGCTCAGGGCGCGCGCGGCCTGCAGCGTGCCGCCGTGCCTGGCGACCGCGACGAAGTATTCCAGCTGCCGGATGGAGAATTGAATCATTAAATCCTATTCAATCAATTCATTTTTAATGTTTTAAATTATACAAAGACGCTCTTACCATAGCTCCGAAGCCAAGCGACAGAGATCGCCGCCCGATGACCGCCGCCCGGCGGCCCGGACATGCGGCGCATCATCACGACGGAGACACGACATGGCGCAACACACCGATTCCGGCGCAGGCCCCCTGGCCGGCCTGCGCGTGCTGGATTTCACGCGGGTGCTGTCCGGCCCGTTCTGCACCGCGCTGCTGGGCGACCTGGGCGCGCACATCATCAAAGTGGAACCCCCCCAGGGCGACGACTACCGCGCGATCGGCCCGATGCGCGACGGGCACAGCGCCTTGTTCAGCGTCGTCAACCGCAACAAGCAAAGCCTAGTGCTGGACTTGAAGCAGCCCGACGCAGTGGCGCTGGTGCACCGGCTGGCGGCGGAAGTCGACATCGTGGTCGAGAACTTCCGGCCCGGGGTGGCGGACAAGCTGGGCATCGGCTATAGCCAGTTGAGCGCGCTGAACCCCAGACTGGTCTACACCAGCATTTCCGGCTTCGGGCAAAACGGCCCCGCCGCGCGCCGCCCCGCCTACGACATCGTCATCCAGGCCATGAGCGGCATCATGGAATCCACAGGCTTCCCGGATGGCCCGCCGACGCTGGTCGGGGAAGCCATCACCGACGTGCTCAGCGGCCTGTTCGCGTCCTGGGGCACCCTGGCGGCGCTGATCGGCCGGGATCGCAGCGGCCGCGGCACCCATGTGGACGCGGCCATGTTCGATGCCACGCTGTCGTTCACCGTCACCGCCGTCGCCCGCCACCTGTTCACCGGCCTGGATGCCCGGCGGGTGGGCAACCGGCACCCGCTGTCGGCCCCCTTTGGCGCCTACCAGGCCAGGGACGGCCACTTCGTCCTGGCGATCCTGAACAACAAACTGTTTGCGCAATTCGCCCAGGTCATCGGCCGCGAGGATCTGGCGCAAGATCCCCGTTTCGCCAGCGACGAACAGCGCTCGCTGCACGAGCCGCTGCTGCGCGAGGCCATCGAATCCTGGGCCGCTGCGCTGACCGTGGCCGACGTGGTCGGGCGATTCGAGGCGGGCGCCATCCCCGCCGCGCCGATCTGGACGGTGCGCCAGGCGCTGGACAGCGATCAGGCGCGGCACCGCAAGCTGCTGCAGGATATGGACGATCCACGCCTGCCGGGCCTGCGGCTGCCCCATCAGCCCATCCAATTTTCCGCCTGGAACACCCGGCCGACACGTCCGGCCCCGGACCTGGGCGCCGATACCGACACGATCCTGCACAGCCTGCTGGGCCTGAGCCTGGACAAGATCGCCGCGCTGCGCGATCTGGGCGTCTTCGGACACTGAATCCATCTTGAACACACAGGAGACCACGATGAATCCGCGTTTGGGCGTCAGTGAAGACGATCTGGAGATCGCCGCCGCCATTGGCCGCTATGCGGCCGCCGAACTCGCCCCCCGGGCCGCCGAGCTGGACGAGCAGGCCCGATCGGCCACCTGCCACGTACCGGGGCTGTCGGCCCTGGGCGTCATGGGCATGAATCTGCCGGAACGCTGGGACGGCCCCGGCGTCAGCCCCACCGCGCTGGTGCTGGCGCTGGCCGAGATATCCCGCCACTGCGCCGCGACCTCGTCCATGATCGGCGCCCATTATCTGGCCACCGACTCGATCCTGATCGGAGCGGACGACACCGTGCGCGCGCAGTATCTGCCCCGGGCCGCCCGGGGAGAGATCCTGGGAGCCTTCGCGCTGACCGAACCCCGCGCCGGGTCCAACCCCGCGGACATGAGCACCCGGGCGCAACGCGACGGCGACCAGTACCACCTGAGCGGGGTCAAGCACTTCATCTCGAACGCCGGCGAGGCCGACTTCATCGTGGTCTACGCCAAGACCGACCCGCAAGCGGGCAGCCGGGGCATCAGCGCTTTCGTCGTCGATAAAGACACCCCCGGCCTGCAGATTTCCCAACCCGAGAAGCTGATGGGCATCCGCGGCGGCCATGCCTTCGAGGTGGCGCTGGACTGCCGGGTGCCGGCAAGCCGGCGCCTGGGCGAGGAAGGCAGCGGCTTTCGCACCGCCATGAAGGTGCTGGACAACAGCCGCCTGGACGTGGCCGCCACCAGCCTGGGCATTTCGGAAGCGGCGCTGGCGGCCGCCGTGTCCTGGGCGCAGGAACGCCTGATCGGCGGCCGGCCGCTGGCCGACAAACAGGGCATTCAATGGATGCTGGCCGATATGAAACTGCGCCTGGAAGCGGCCTGGGCGCTGACGCTGCAAGCCACCCACAAGCGCGGACTGGGGGAACGGTTTTCCATGGAGTCCGCCATGGCAAAGCTCTATGCCTCGGAGGCCGTCGGCTTCATCACCGACTGCGCCCTGCAGATCCACGGCGGCTACGGCTACACCCGCGACATGCCGCTGGAACGCTACGTGCGCGATGCCAGGATCCTGCGCATCTACGAGGGGTCTTCGGAAATCCAGCGCACCATCATCGCGCGCACGTTGCTGGGATAGGACTGCCGGAGCAGCCCTGGCAGGCCCGCTATCCGCCGCGCGGATCGGTCAGGCATGCGTCGCGGAAACCGGCGCATGCGCGGGCTACGACGCACGCCCAGCCCCGCAGTTCAGCCTCGGCGTCGCATGCCGGCGCCCGGGCCAGGTAAAGCTCGACCACCCGATCCGCCGTGTCCAGGCAATCCTCGACGCGCGCGATCCGCTGCCCGATGGCGGGCGCCAGGGCGTCGATCCAGGCGGCCAGCGCCTGCTGCTCGATCCGCTCGGCCCGCAGTTCGGCCGCCTTGACCTCGTTGCGCAGCGCATCGGTATGCGGATCGGGCGCAGGCGGCGGCCCGGACTTGAGACGACTGCGAACCGCGCGCAAAGGCGCGACCACATCCCGGCGCCATGCCTGCACGCGCGCGTCAGCCTGCTCGATCTCGTCGCGAAGGATAGGTCGCCGATGCCACCTTGCCGCCAGCAGCGACATCAGAAGCACGTTGACGTCCAGGCCAACCTCCGCCTGCAGCGCCAGGCAGCTCCGCGCCACACCCTCGTCCCGATAGACGGCCAGGGAAAATCGCCAGTACAGATCCTCGTCCAGTACGGATTCCAAGCCTCTCGCCCTCCGCCAGCGATCGCTACATCGCGCTGAGTTGCTTGCTCAGGAACTCGGCCATCGTCGTGAGCGGTTTCTGCAGAAACAGGATTTTTTCCTCGGTGAATCGGTACATCGGCACAGTGATGCCGACTGCGCCGATGAGTCGGTCGCCCTTGCCCCTGACCGCCGACGCTACTGCGCCGACATCGGGGTAGAACTCGCCCCGATTGACCGCAAAATTCAGCGTCCGCACGGTCCGCAGCTCGGCTCGAATGGCGTCGATGTCGGTCAGCGTCGCCTCGGTGTACTTGACCAGCGGCGCAGCCACGACCCGCTCCATGACCTTGTCCGGCGCAAATGCCAGCAACACCTTGCCGGTGGCGGTGCACCAGGCCGGCTTGGTCAAGCCCAGCGGCGCGTAATGCGAGACCGGATGCGAGCCGCGCACGTGCTCGATCGACACTGCGGCCTCGCCATCCCAGATATTGAAACTGCAGGTCTCCTGGGTCGTCGCAGCCAGCTCCTGCAGGCCGTTGCGCACCAGCTCGGACAAGCCGAAATTTTCCATCACCGGCGCGGCCAACGCGACCAGGCCGCCCCCCAGCCTGATCATGCCGCTGGCAGGATCGCGCTCGACGAATTGCGCTTCCTCGAGCGTGGCCACGATCCGCGAGACGGAGCTCTTGTGCAGGCCGACCCGACGCGCCAGTTCGGTGACGCTCAGCAGCGGCTCGGCGCCGGAGAAGCAGCCCAGCACCATGAGGGCCTTCTTGACGGCGCCGACCCCGCCGGGCGGGTCGGCGCGCTCTACTGGTTTTTCTGTACTATCGGACACGTCGCGAAGGCTGCCATTTCAGAAAGATGTTTTCAAAGATGCCGATGGCCGAGATTCCCAGCGTCGTGAACAGGGTGATGGACAGGAGCGCTGCGAATACCAGGGGAATGTCCATATTGAACTGCCCCGTCAGCACCAGGTATCCGATTCCCATGTTACCCCCGATGAACTCGCCGACGATGGATCCGACCAGCGCCAGGGGGAAAGCCACCTTCAGGGCATCGGCAATATAAGGCAAAGCGTGCATCAGGCGCACCTTGATGAAGATCCTGAGCGCGTTGCCCCCGGCAAGCATCGAGAGATCGATGATGTCGCTTTCTATTTCGCCCAGGCCGGTCAGCGAATTCACGAAAATCGGGAACAAGGCCAGCATGAACGCCAGCAATATCTTCGATTCCGCGCCAAGCCCGAACCAGACGACGAGCAGTGGCGCGATCGCGATCTTCGGGATGCTGTTGAAGGCAGCCAGAAACGGCAGGACGATGGACTTGAGGCTCTCGACGTAGACGACGAGCAGGGCGAGCACGATGCCCACCACAGTACCCAGCGCCAGGCCGGCCACCGTCGTCCCTGCGGTGACGGCCAGGTGATAGACCTGGAGATCGAAGGTCCCCAGGAATCGCTGCCATATCGTCGTCGGCAGGGGCAATATGTAGTCGGGGACGCCTGTGAGCGGCACGCCGAACTGCCAAAGCAGGATGAGGATCACCACCGCCAACGAGGTCTTGGATGCATTTAACATTTCTGGGTTCTCCTAGCCTTCCCACTGAGTGCCGATGCTTTCCCGGACATAGGCGGACAGTTCAAGAAACCGCGGTGTCCGGAGCGTCTCCGGCGTTCTGGGGCGAGGCAGGTCGACCTCGACGATGTCCTGGATGCGCCCCGGTCTGGCCGTCATGACAATGATCGTGTCCGACAGCAGCACCGCTTCGGTAATGCTGTGCGTGACGAAAACCACGGTATTCTTGCTGGCGCTCCATATTCCCTGCAGCTCGAAACCCAGGCGCTCGCGAGTCATGACGTCCAGCGCCCCGAACGGCTCGTCCATCAGGATCAGCGAAGGATTCAGCAGCAGCGCCCGGCAAATCGACGCGCGCTGCTGCATCCCGCCCGACAACTGGTGCGGATAGCTGTTCTCGAAGCCCTTGAGGCCGGCCAGCTCGATCAGCGCCAGCGCGCGGGCCCGGTGCTCCCTGGGGTTTTTGCCGCCGATCTCGGCGACGAACAGGATGTTCTCCAGCACGGTGCGCCATTGAAGCAGCACCGGCCCCTGGAACACCATGCTCACATCCGATATCGGCCCATTGACCGTTTTGCCGCCCACCGCGATCCGGCCGCTGGTCGCCGACACCAGCCCCGAGATGATGCGCAGCAGGGTCGATTTTCCGCAACCGCTGGGCCCGACGATGGAGACAAAAGAATTTGCCTTGATCTCGCAGGAGACCCCGTCGATCGCAGTGACGTTCGCGCCGAATTTCTTGCTGACATTCGCGACTGTGACTGTTGTAGACATCGGCGCGACCTATGGTTTGCCCACGACGTGCTGGAACACGTCGCCCGGCCCGATGCCGTCGGTATTGAGCTTCAGCGCTTCGCCGATGATGCTGATGGTGTTCGCCAGGCGGTCATCGGTCGCCGCGCCATAGCCGTTCTTCTTCGTATAGTCGGTGTCGATGGCCTTCACCGACTGCCCCCACTGGCTGAGCACGGTGTCATAGTCCAGGGTGGTGTTGTGCTTGACCATGATGCGCGCCGTCTCCTCGGGATGCTCGATCGAGTACCGTACGGCCTTGCGGGTCGCATCGGCGAACCGGCTCACCTCGGCGGGATCGTCCTTGAGCTTGGCCCGGCTGGCGATCATCCAGTATCCGTAGACGTCATAACCCCAGTCGGCGAACGAGGAGAAGTAGACGCTCTTGCCGCGCGGCGCGGCCAGCTTCTGCAGGGCCGGCACGTCGCCGTCGATCGACGCGGTGAAAAGATCGACGCGTCCGCTCAGGAGCAGGGACGAATACACGCCCGAATCGGCAGTCTGCCAGTCGACGGGCATGTCGGCCAGGTTGTTCCTGCCAAGAATGATGGGAAATATCACGCGGGCGCTGTCGGCCTGAGACGCAGCGACTTTCTTGCCCCTGATCGAAGCGGGGTCGGGATAGGGCTCGAGCGAAGCGAAGCCCATGGTCGTCTTGTCCATGAAGACGAAAAAGCCCTTCACCTTGGCGCCCTTGGCCACGGCCTGGACCACCGGCCCCGCATCGGCCATGCCGTAGTCCGCCTTGCCGCTTTCGATGGCGGAGATGACGAAGCCGCTGCCCGCCGCCGGCAGGATCTTGATATCGAAACCGGCGTCGCGATAGAAGCCCTTTTCAAGCCCCACGAAAAAGGGGGAATGCCTTCCGTGGAAGGTGTAGTTGGTCAGAACCGTGATTTCCTTGAGCTTGGCGTCCTGTGCGGCGGCGGGCGCCGACAGGGCGCCAAAGCCCAGGGTCGCGGAAACCAGTAAAGCAGATAGGAATTGCAGTTTTTTCATGTCGTCCTCGGCCCAATCGATTGGTGCTCGTTGATGGAATGTATTGCTGCTCGTTCAAGATCGTGAAAAGTACTCCCCAAGATTGACCCGGTCGGCGCCGGGCACCTTCTTGCGCTCGAATTCGGCCCTGCGATGAAACGGCACGGTCGCATCGATACCCATCCGTCCCCAGTGATCCTTTTCCTCATCCCGGTAGAAGGAGGGGGTCTCGGGGATGATCATGACGTCCTTGTCGGGGCGCGAGCGCGTCAGCGTCGCCCAGGTGACGTCATCCATGTCGTAGATGTCCACATCCTCGTCGACCACGGTGCACATCTTCGCCCAGGTCGGCTCGGCGCCGAACACCGCGAGAAGGACCTGACGGGCATGGCCCTCGTATTGCTGCCGGATCTTGACCACGGTGTGAAGCACGAACGGGTGGCACGTCACATCGACGATCCCGGGCAGCACAGCGCTGATCCGTTGGTAGATGTTCGCGGCAACGGAAAGCTCCAGCGTCAGGACCTCTTCGGAAGAACCGCAGAGAATGCTGTGGAAGATCGCGTCGCTGCGGCGCGTGACCCCCAGGACCTCGAAGACCGCATTATTGCCTTCGGGCGTGTAATAGCCCATGAATTCTCCGAATGGGCCCTCGGGACGGCGGATGTTGGGCAGAAAACGGCCCTCGATGACGATCTCGGTGCTTGCCGGAACCATCAGATCGATATGCTTGCAGGGACGCATCTCGATCGACTCGCCCGACAACTGCGCCGCCACCAGAAGCTCGTCCGAATCGTAAGGAAGGGGCGCCGCGGCCGTCAGGAAGCTGGCGGGCGGCGGACCGATCAGCATGGCGGCCTCGAGCGGCTGGCCCGCCTTTTCGGCCTTTTCGTGATAGATCGTCAAGTGGTGCTTCGGCGCAAGACGGCAACGCAATTCCTGGTCGCTGACGTACATCGAACGGTGAAACGATAAGTTCCTCACACCGGTCTCGGGGTCCTTGGCCAGGAACATGGCGGATGTGAAGTACGGCCCGACATCCTTTTCGGAATAGGTGATCAGCGGCAGGTCGCTGAGCTTGCAGTCGACCAGGGCGGGTGTCTCGTCCGGTTTCGACGGAATGAGTTCGCTTTCCCTCGTGCTGGCGATATTGGCGAGTTCGTTCCATTCCTTGCAGAAATTCTCGGGGCTGATCCCCAGGATATCGGCGAGGCGCTGGCGCGACCCGTAGATGTTCGTCAGCACCGGCAGCGTCGTGCCTTTGACCTTGTGGAACAGGATCGGCTTGCCCCACGCTTTGTGGGCCGCCGAAGTGACCGCCGCCAGTTCATGCCGCGGGTCGACCTCCCGGTGCACCTCCATCAATTCATTCTTGTCGCGAAGACGATTCATATAACTGCGCATGACGATCCTATGTGTTTGCAAGCTGAATTGACACGCGGACGGCTCGGCGTCCGCCCCTTTTACCCGGTTTACCGGCCGCCGCCCCAACGCTTGACGAGTCCGGCGTCGATATCGAACAGATCCAGCGCCCGGCCTACGGTGTGGTCGACCATGTCCTCGATCGTCCCGGGCCGCGCATAGAACGCGGGCACGGGCGGCATCACGATGGCCCCGGCCTCGGTCACCTGCGTCAGACTGCGCAGGTGGCCCAGGTGAAGCGGCGTCTCGCGCACCAGCAGCACCAGGCGGCGACGCTCTTTCAGGACGACGTCGGCGGCGCGCGTCAAGAGATTCGACGTCACGCCCGTGGCGATTTCCGACAGGCTGCGGATCGAGCAGGGCGCCACGACCATCCCTGCCGTCTTGAACGATCCGCTTGAGATGGACGCGCCGATGTCCTCGATCGGATGGACATGGTCGGCCAGACTTTCTATGTCGGCGACTTTGAGCGCAAGTTCGTGCGCAAGCGTGACTTTGGCCGAACGCGTCATGACCAGATGAGTCTCTACCGCGCATTCGCGCAGCGCACGCAACATGCGCACCCCCAGCACGATGCCCGACGCGCCGCTAATGCCGACGATCAACCTGCGTGTGCCTGTGCCGCTCATGGGAAGGTCTCCGTTGACTGGTTCTGGTCCAGTTCAGTTGTTGCGTATTACGCAACTAAGTTTCTTATAATGCAACTGCGGCAAGTCTACGGGCTGCCTCGAAATCTTGTCAAGAAGAAATTCGGACGGCGCATGCATTTCAAGATGCCGCGCCGCGACGTCGTTCGAAGCAGTGCGGCGTAGCCGTCGCCAGCCTGGGATTTACCCTTAATCAAGCGATCATGCGGGCGCGCGCGCCACTCTGGAATTGACAGTTCATTGTCAATGTATATACTTTTCCAAAGGGCCGGAACGAGCCAGGATGCGGTGCAGATCCACTATGATTTCCCGCATCGGGGGCACCTCCGCGATGTCCCGCCAACCAAGGAGACAACACCATGCGCATCACCCCGACGTTCAAATGGCTGCTGGCCAGCAGTTGCCTGGCCGCCGCATCGTTCACGCTGCCCGCCCAGGCCGACCAACTGGCCGATGTGCACAAAGCCGGCGAACTGGTCATCGGCACTGAAATGCAGTTCGCGCCGTTCGACTTCCTGAAAGACGGCAAGCAGGAAGGCTTCAACAAGGAATTCTTCGCTGAAGTCGGCAAAGCCCTGGGCGTGAAGATCCGCTTCATCGATCTGCCCTGGGCCAGCGTGCTGCCGGGCCTGGACGCGAAGAAATTCGACATGGTGGGCGGCCCGCTGAACGTCACCAAGGCGCGCAAGGAACGCTACCACTTCACCCTGCCCATCGCCGACGGCACGGTCGCGTTCCTGAAGAGCGCCAAGAACAAGGACTTCACCAAACCCGAACAGGTGGCGGGCAAGATCATCGGCAGCCAGCGCGGCTCGTCGCAGTTGGCGCAGACCAAGGCCTATGCCGAAACCCTGAAGCCGGTGCCCGAAATCCGTGAATACGTGGACTTCAACCAGGCCTACGCGGACCTGGCCAATGGCCGCATCATGGCAGTCGGTCATTCGATCACCAATATCGCCGTGGCTGCGAAGGAACGCCCCGACACGTTCGCGGTGGTCCAGCCCAGCATCGGGAAGAAAGTCTATTTCGCCTTCATGGGCCATAAGGGCGCCGACAGCGATTCGCTGATCGCCGCTGTCGATAAGGTCATCCTGGACATGCACAAGGACGGCCGCCTGAAGGCGCTGCAGATGAAATGGTTCGGCATGGAAATGCCGGTGCCTACCGAAGACTTCGTCCCGAACGTCTGACCGCTCTGCCCGGCGGGTTCGCGCATGAACCCGCCTGCCGCCCGCCCACGACGGCGGGGCCACGCCCAGTCTTTTCCCGAAGCGCGACCATGTTCGATGCCAGCACCTTCACGCAAGCCCTGCCCCTGATCCTGAAGGCCTCGCAGATGACGATCTTCGTCTCTGTGATCGGGCTGATGCTGGGCTTCGTCATTGCCATCCTGGTCGTCACCGCCTGCCTGTCGCCATCGGCATGGGTCAGGCGCTGCGGCAATTTCTACACCTTTCTGTTTCGCGGGGTGCCGCTGCTGGTGCAGCTGATGCTGGCCTATTATTTCCTGCCCACCCTGGGCATCAACGTATCGCCGCTGACGGCGGCCATCGCCGCCATTTCATTGTGCGAGGGCGCCTACCTGGGCGAAATCCTGCGCGGCGGTTTCCTGGGCATCCCGCGCGGCCAGATCGAGGCCGCGCAGATGGTGGGGCTGTCGTCCACGCACACGCTGATCCGCATCGAGATCCCGCAGGCGCTGAAACTGACCACCCCATCGCTGATCAATGAAATGATCCTGCTGATCAAGGCGTCCGCCCTGATTTCGGTGGTGGGGGTCGCGGAAATCACCCGCACCGCGCAAAACGTCGCGGCCAGCACGTTCCGGCCGCTGGAGGCCTACCTGATCGCCGGCCTGGCCTACATGCTGATCAACGGGGTGCTGTCGGTGCTGGGTCACTACGCGGAACAACGCTTCGGGAGAGCCTGATGTCGGTGGACTTTTCCCTGATTTCGCAATATGGCAGCCAGATCCTGGACGGATTCGGCATCACGATCATCAGCTGGATCGGCGCCGTGGCCCTGGGCATGGCGGTGGGTTTCGTCATCGCCGTTCTGCAATTGTTCACGGGCCGCTGGATCCGGGCGGTGCTGCGGGTCTACATCGAAGTCTTGCGCACCACGCCATTCCTGGTGCAACTGTTCATCCTGTATTACGGCGGGCCGAATTTCGGCGTATCGCTGTCGGCGATGGATGCGGGCGTCGTGTCGCTGGCGCTATACGGCAGCGCCTATTTCGCCGAGATCTTCCGCTCGGGCTTTCTGTCGGTGCCCCAGGGCCAGCTCGAAGCCGCCGACTGCCTGGGCCTGTCGCGCCTCAACACCATCTGGCGCGTGCAGCTGCCGCAGATGCTGGTGATCATCACCCCGGCCCTGATCAACATGATCATCATCCTCAGCAAGGAAACGTCCGTGCTGTCGATCATCACGGTGCCCGAACTGACGGCCGTGCTGACGCAGATCGGATCGGAACAATTCATCTACGTCGAAACCACCCTGGTGCTGTGCGTGTGCTACCTGATCCTGGTCGCCATCACCCAGAAACTGGGGGGCTGGGCCGAACTGAAGGCCAGCCGTTACCTGCAGCGCTGATTGACGGAATCCCGCATGACGACACCCCACACGAATCCCCCGGCCGGCAGCGACCTGCTGATCGAGACCCGCGACATCACCAAACACTATGGCGACAACCAGGTGCTCAATGGCATTTCCCTGGGGGTGCGCAAATCCGAAGTCATCTGCATCATCGGGCCGTCGGGGTCCGGCAAGAGCACGCTGCTGCGCTCGCTGGCCTTTCTGGAACAGTACGATTCCGGCGACGTCCTGATCGAAGGCCGGCTGCTGGGCTATGTGGACCAGGATTCGGGCCGGCGCAAGGCGACGTCCGCCGAGATCAAGGATGTGCGCCGCCACGTGGGCATGGTGTTCCAGCACTTCAACCTGTGGCCGCACATGACGGCCCTGGGCAATGTGGCCGAGGCCCTGATCCGCGTGAAGAAGCTGCCGCGCAGCCAGGCGCGCGACAAGGCCCGCGCCATGCTGACCAAGGTCGGCCTGGCGGACAAGGCCGACAGCTATCCGATCCGGCTGTCCGGAGGCCAGCAGCAGCGCGTGGCCATTGCCCGCGCCCTGGCGATGGAACCGCACATCATGCTGTTCGACGAGCCGACGTCCGCCCTGGACCCCGAACTGGTGGGCGAAGTGCTGCAGGTGATGAAAGACCTGGCGCGCGACGGCATGACCATGGTGGTCGTGACCCACGAAATGGGGTTTGCCGCCCAGGTGGCCGACCGGGTGCTGTTCATCGACCAGGGCAAGATCGCCGCCAGCGGGCCGCCCAAGGAACTGTTCCGCCACGTGCAGCACGAACGGCTGAAGCAATTCCTGCAGAATTACCTGGACCGCAATGCGTTCTGGGAACAATAGGCCGTCAGCGCGGCCCGCCGATCACACAGGACACCGATCCCATGTTTGCCCATATCCCCCCATTCGCCGGCGACCCGATCTTTGAATTGGGCAACGCCTGCCGCCGCGACCCCCGCGCCGACAAGGTCAACCTGACGGTCGGCCTGTACTACGACGAGGACGGCCGCATCCCAGTGCTGCAGTGTGTGCAGCAGGCCGAAGCCCGGCTCGCGCAGCAGGCGCGGCCGCGCACCTATCTGCCCATCGAGGGCCTGGAACCCTACCGCCTGGCCGTGCAGCGGCTGGTGTTCGGCGCCGACAGCCCCGCCTTGCGCGACCAGCGGGTCGCAACGATCCAGAGCGTGGGCGGCACGGGGGCGCTGAAGGTCGGCGCGGATTTCCTGCACGCCGCCTATCCCGACAGCGCGGTCTGGATCAGCGACCCGGCCTGGGACAATCATTTCGCCATTTTTTCCGGCGCGGGCATCGCCACGCACCGCTATCCCTACTACGATCCCGCCACCCACGGCGTGCGCTTCGACGCGATGATGGACACGCTGGCGGCGCTGCCGGCCCGCAGCATCGTGCTGCTGCACCCCTGCTGCCACAACCCCAGCGGGGCCGACCTGACGGCCGATCAGTGGCGCGATTTGATCGCGCTGATGCAGCGCCAGAACCTGATTCCCTTTCTAGATCTGGCCTACCAGGGCTTCGGCAGCGGACTGGACGAAGACGCGCTGGCAGTGCGCCTGCTGGCGGAATCGGGCATGGCGTACCTGACGGCCAATTCCTTTTCCAAGAATTTTTCCTTTTATGGCGAACGCTGCGGCGGGCTGTCGGTGGTGTGCGAACAGGCGGCTCACGTGCCGTCCGTGCTGGGCCAGTTGGTCGCCATCGTGCGGCGCATCTATTCCAACCCGCCCGTGCATGGCGCCCAGGTGATCGCGCAGGTGCTGGGCGACCCTGCGTTGAACCGCTTATGGCAGGACGAAGTCACCGCCATGCGCGCCCGCATCCAGTCCATGCGCAGCCAGGCGGTGGAGCAATTGGCGCGCAAGGCGCCCGATTACCCCGCCCGCTATCTGCTGGCGCACCAGGGCATGTTCAGCCTGACGGGCCTGCGGCCCGAACAGATCCTGATGCTGCGCGAGCGCCATGCCGTCTATCTGCTGGATTCCGGACGCATCTGCCTGCCGGGCTTGAACACCCGGAACGTGGGGCTGTTCACTGACGCGCTGGCCGACGTGCTGGCGCGGACCGCATCGGCGGCCCACGCATGAGCGATACCCCCATGGATCCCCGCCCCTGCGCCCGACCCGCCGCGGCCGAAGCGCCGGACACGCCCGCTACGCTGGAGGCGCTGATGCGCACCCTGTCGTGCCTGCGGCCGGGCGCCGACGACATCGCCCGCTATCTGCAGGACGACAGCGGTCTGCAAGCCGACGCCCCGCCCTACTGCATCCTGCGTCCACGCAGCACGGACGAGGTCGCCGCCATCGTGCGGGCCTGCCTGCGCGAGCGCCGCGCCCTGACGATCCAGGGCGGGCGCACCGGACTGGCGGGCGGCGCCGTGCCGGATGCGGGCGACGTCGTGCTGTCGCTGGAACTGATGGACCAGATCGAGCATCTGGATGCCGTCAGCGGCACGGTGACGGTGCAGGCCGGCGCCGTGCTGGAAAACCTGTGCGCCGCCGTGGAGGCCCGGGGCTGGTATTTCCCCATGGATTGCGGGGCGCGGGCGTCCTGCCAGATCGGCGGCAACGTCGCCACCAATGTGGGCGGCAATCGGGTGCTGCGCTACGGCACGATGCGCGAACTGGTGCTGGGGCTGGAAGTCGTGCTGGCCGACGGGACGGTGCTGACCATGATGAATCAGGGCCTGAAGAACAATACCGGCCTGGACCTGAAGCACCTGTTCATCGGCACGGAAGGCACGCTGGGCATCGTCACTCGGGCGGTGCTGCGCCTGTTCCCCAAACCCGAACGGCGCCACAGCGCCTTGGTGGGGCTGGCGGATTTCGATCAGTTGACGGCGCTGCTGAAAGCCGCGCGCGGGCAGCTGGCGACCCTCTCATCGTTTGAGGTGATGTGGCGCGAATATCTGCAGGCGGCGGCCACGGTCACGCAGCGAACCGAGCCCTTTGACGGGGCCTATCCGATCTGCGTGCTGCTGGAAGTGGAATCGTTCGCGGGCGACGCGGCGGCCGCGGACGATTCGCGTCCCGGCACCGCCCGGACACCGGACAGCGCCGAAGCGGCCGGGGATCGCGCCCAGGCCGACCTGCACCGCTTTCTGGAAACCTGCCTGGACCAGGGCCTGGCGCTGGACGCCATCCTGCCGCACAGCCAGGAACAGGCCGCCCAGTTGTGGCGGCTGCGCGACGCGATCGGCGAGATCCTGCACACGATGGCCCCCTACGTGGCCTTCGACATCGGCATCCCGCTGGCGCTGCTGCCGGACTTCATCGCCCGCGCGCAGCAGGCCCTGGCGGCCCGCTGGCCGACAGCGCGACGGCTGTTGTTCGGCCACCTGGGCGACGGCAATCTGCACCTGTCCACCGGCCCCTACGCGCCCGACGATCTGGCGGCGGTCGAATCCCTGGTCTACCAGGAAGTCGAACGGGTCGGCGGCAGCATTTCGGCCGAACACGGGATCGGGCGCATCAAGAAGCCTTTTCTGCACCACAGCCGCAGTGCGCCGGAACGCGAACTGATGGTCGAGATCCGGCGATTGCTGGACCCGCAGGAAGGGCTGAACCCTGGCCGGATCGTGGACGCCTGAGACCGGACGATCCGGCCAGGGCCCGCGGCCGCGCCCGGACGGAGCCCGGGCGCGCCTCGTCAGGGCTCCAGCGCCGACAGGCTCCGGCCTCACCGCGCGCCCCCCGCCTCATGTCCGTCCGGGCGATATGACGAGTCAATTTGTATAGACATTTTGTTGAAACAGATATACATTCAAGCTTGATATTTTCCGTACAGGAGCAGACCGTGTCCCATTCCCAAGCCGACGATCCGCGTTACGACGCCAGCCGTGAAATCCACGCCCCTACCGGGTCGCAATTGCATTGCCGCAACTGGACGATCGAGGCGGCCTACCGCATGATCCAGAACAACCTGGACCCGGCCGTGGCGGAAAACCCCAAGCATCTGGTGGTGTACGGCGGCATCGGCCGCGCGGCGCGCAACTGGGCCTGCTACGACGCCATCCTGGACAGCCTGCGCAAACTGGGTGAAGACGAGACCCTGCTGGTGCAGTCCGGCAAGCCGGTGGGGGTCTTCAAGACCCACGCGGATGCGCCGCGCGTGCTGCTGGCCAACTCCAACCTGGTGCCCAAATGGGCCACCTGGGAAAAGTTCAATGAACTGGATCAGGCGGGCCTCTTCATGTACGGCCAGATGACGGCCGGCAGCTGGATCTACATCGGCAGCCAAGGCATCGTGCAGGGCACCTACGAAACCTTCGTCGAAGCCGGCCGCCAGCATTTCGGCGGCTCGTTCGCCGGACGCTGGATCGTGACGGCGGGCCTGGGCGGCATGGGTGGCGCGCAGCCGCTGGCGGCGACCTTCGCCGGGGCCTGCTCGCTGACCATCGAATGCCAGCAGTCGCACATCGACTTCCGCCTGCGCACGCGCTACCTGGACAAGCAGGCCCGCGACCTGGACGAGGCCCTGTCCATGATCGCCGAGCACACGAGCCGCAAGGAAGCCGTGTCCATCGGCCTGCTGGGCAATGCGGCCGACGTCCTGCCGGAACTGGCCCGCCGCGCCCAGACGGGCGGCCCGCGCCCCGATCTGGTCACGGACCAGACCTCCGCCCACGACCTGATCCACGGCTACCTGCCCTCGGGCTGGACGGTGGAACAATGGCAGGCCGCCCAGCGCGACCCCGCCCAGCACACGCGCCTGCGGGCCGAGGCCGCGCACTCCTGCGCCCGCCACGTGCAGGCCATGCTGGACCTGCACGCCATGGGCATCCCCACCGTGGATTACGGCAACAACATCCGTCAGGTGGCCCACGACGAAGGCATCACCGACGCCTTCGACTTCCCGGGTTTCGTGCCGGCCTACATCCGGCCGCTGTTCTGCGAAGGCAAGGGGCCGTTCCGCTGGGTGGCGCTGTCGGGCGATCCCGAAGACATCTACGCGACGGACCGCAAGCTGAAAGAACTGTTCCCGGACAACCACCACATGATCCAGTGGCTGGACATGGCGCGCGACCGCATCGCCTTCCAGGGCCTGCCGGCGCGCATCTGCTGGCTGGGCCTGGGCGAACGCCATCGCGCCGGGCTGGCCTTCAATGAAATGGTGCGCACGGGCGAACTGAAAGCCCCCATCGTGATCGGCCGCGACCACCTGGATACCGGATCGGTGGCCAGCCCCAACCGCGAAACTGAAGCCATGCGCGACGGCACGGACGCCGTGTCCGACTGGCCGCTGCTGAACGCCCTGCTGAACACGGCGGGCGGCGCGAGCTGGGTGTCGCTGCACCACGGCGGCGGAGTCGGCATGGGCTACAGCCAGCATGCCGGCATGGTGATCGTGGCCGACGGCACGGACGCCGCCGCCCGCCGCCTGGAACGCGTGCTGATCAACGACTGCGGCAGCGGCGTGATGCGCCATGCCGATGCGGGCTACGATCTGGCCATCCAGACCGCGCAGGACTTCGGCCTGGACCTGCCGATGATCACCGCCAAGGGACAATGAGATGAACCCGACCTTGACCCTGAATCCCGGGGCGTTGAGCCTGGACGAATTGCGCCGGATCTGGCTGGGCGACGTGCAACTGGCGCTGCCCGAACAGGCGGTGCGCGACATGGACGCCTCGGCGGCCGTCGTGCAGGCCATCATCGACCGGGGCGACCCGGCCTATGGCATCAACACCGGCTTCGGCAAGCTGGCGCAAACGCGCATCCCCGACGACCAGCTGCAGGCCCTGCAGCGCAACCTGATCCTGTCGCATTCCGTGGGCGTGGGCGATCCTCTGGACGCACGCGTGGCGCGCCTGCTGATGGCGATGAAAGTCGCCAGCCTGGCGCGCGGCTACTCCGGCATCCGCTCCAGCGTGGTGCGCACGCTGATGCAGGTCTTCAATGCCGGTCTGATCCCCCACATCCCCGAAAAGGGCTCGGTGGGCGCCTCGGGCGATCTGGCGCCCTTGTCGCACATGACTCTGGCGCTGTTCGGCGAGGGCCGCATCCTGTGCGAAGGCCAGTGGCTGCCGGCCGGCGAGGCCTTGGCCCGGGCGGGTATCGCGCCCATCCACCTGGCCGCCAAAGAAGGCCTGGCCCTGATCAACGGCACACAGGTCTCCACCGCCCTGGCGCTGCACGGGCTGTTCCTGACGGAACACCTGTTCGACAGCGCGGTGCTGGCGGGGGCGCTCAGCGTGGACGCCGCCAAGGGCAGCGATGCGCCCTTCGACCCGCGCGTGCACGAAATCCGCGGCCAGCCGGGGCAGATCGAGGTCGCCCGCCGCTACCGCGCCCTGCTGGCGGGCAGCGCGATCCGGGCCTCGCATCTGGTGTCGGACAACAAGGTCCAGGACCCCTACAGCCTGCGCTGCCAGCCCCAGGTGATGGGCGCCATCCACGACCTGATGGAACAGGCCTCACGCACGCTGCTGACCGAAGCCAATGCGGTGACGGACAACCCGCTGGTCTTCCCGGGACGCGACGGACAGCCGGATCAGGTGATCTCGGGCGGCAATTTCCATGCCGAGCCCGTGGCCTTCGCTGCCGACATTCTGGCGCTGGCGATCGCGGAGATCGGCGGCCTGGCCGAACGCCGCGTGGCGCTGCTGATCGATGCCAGCATTTCCGGCCTGCCGCCGTTCCTGGTGCCGGAACCGGGGCTGAATTCCGGCTTCATGATCGCGCACGTGACGGCCGCCGCCCTGGCCTCGGAAAACAAGTCGCTGGCGCACCCCGGCAGCGTGGACAGCCTGCCCACGTCGGCGAACCAGGAAGACCATGTCAGCATGGCGACGTTCGCCGCCCGGAGGCTGGCCGACATGGCCCGCAACACGGCGCATATCGTCGGCATCGAACTGCTGTGCGCAGCCCAGGGCATCGATTTCCACGCCCCGCTGACGACGTCGGCCCCGCTGCAGGCGCTGCACCGGCAGATCAGGCGGGACGTGCCGTTCTACGACCGCGACCGCCTGCTGGCCCCCGACCTGGACATCGTTGGACGCCGGGTGCTGGAAGGCAGCTACCGGGTGGACTGGAAGGCGATGCGGCCCTGACGCACGGACATCCCGTCTACTGGCCAACCGCCAGACGGACGGGCTTGCCGATGCGGCTCAGCATCTCGACCAGCGTGTCTATGGTGAACTTGGCCGTCTTCTTGTTCACCACATCCGACACGCGCGGGCGGGACACCATCAGGATTTCTGCCGCTTCGGCCTGCTTCAGGTGATGCTGCTCGATCCATGCCGCCAATTCACCCATGAGCTGTTCCTTGAGCAGTTTGGTGTCATTGATCTGCTGCTGCGATGCCATGAGCAATCGCTGGGCTTCCTCTGGAGGGAATCCCAGTTCCAAAAACAGGTTTGCACCGGGTTTGGTCACATGCCGGATTTCAGTGTCGATTTTCATGGCTTTCCTTTCCTGGCGTTGACGATGGCCCGGTAGCGCGCTTCGGCTATACGCTTGTCCTGCGGGCTGGTCGCCTGCGTCTTTTTCTGGAAGCAATGCAGGACATACAAGGCTTCCTCGAACTTGGCGACGTACATCACCCGGAACGCACCGCCAGCTTCCCGGATGCGGATTTCACGAGTGCCTGCACCCACCTCACCCAAGGATTTCCAGTCATCCGGTTCCAAACCAGCCTGAACCTTGCCCAACTGGAAGCCCGCTTCGACGGGCTTCGATGGGAAAGCCCAGGAGGTCGTCATACGCGGATCCGACCCAGCGAACCTCTTTATCCATGACGCGCTGCCTGTATAAAATTTTATACCGAAACGGGCGCCAATGTCAGATCAGGGTCAAATTTCGGAAAGCATCGGCATATGTTGCCCTCGCTTATGGGATTGATGAACCTGCTATATCGAACGGGCAGCTACCGGGTGGACTGGAAGGCGATGCGGCCCTGACGCACGGACATCCGGCAGCGCGGCAGGCCCATCCAGTAGGCCAGTTCCGCCGGGCTGTCGATGTCCCAGACGGCGAAATCCGCGGGATGGCCGACGGCCAGGCGCCCGCTGACGCCCGCGCACCCCAGTGCATCGGCGGCATGGCGAGTGACGCCGTCCAGGGCCTCGGCCACTGTCATCCGGAACAGGGTGCAGGCCATATTCATCATCAGCAGCAGCGACGTGGCCGGCGAGGTGCCGGGATTGCAGTCGGTCGCCAACGCCATGGGCACGTCATGACGGCGCAGCAGATCGATGGGCGGCTGATGCGTGTCCCGCAGGAAGTAATAGGCGCCCGGCAACAGCACGGCCACCATGCCGGCCCGACGCATGGCGCGCGCGCCGGCATCGTCCAGCCACTCCAGGTGGTCGGCCGACAGCGCCCCGTAGCGGGCGGCCAGGGCCGCTCCCCCCATCAGGGATAGCTGCTCGGCATGCATCTTGACCGCCAGGCCGCGTTGCGTGGCGGCCTGCAGGACGCGTTCGGACTGCGCCAGGCTGAAGCCGATGTTCTCGCAGAACACATCCACCGCATCGACCAGACCCTCGTCGTGCAGGGCCGGCAGCATGACCTCGCACACCTGGTCGATGTAGTCGTCGGCGCGGCCCGCGTATTCCGGTGGCAGGGCATGCGCTCCCAGAAACGTGGTGCGCACCGTGACGGGACGGGCATCCCCCAGGCGCCGGGCGACACGCAGCATTTTGCGTTCGGAGTCCAGGTCCAGGCCGTAGCCGGACTTGATCTCGATGGCGGTCACGCCTTCGGCCCGCAAGGCGTCCAGCCGTATCAGCGCCTGCTGGAACAGCGTGTCTTCATCGGCCGCCCGCGTGGCGCGCACGCTGGACACGATGCCCCCGCCCCGGCGGGCGATGTCCTCGTAGCTGGCGCCCGCCAGGCGCAGCGCGAATTCATCGGCCCGCTGGCCGCCGTGGACCAGGTGGGTGTGGCAATCGATCAGGCCCGGGGTGACCAGGGCGCCGCCCAGGTCATGCTGCGGCGCAGCCTGGAAATCGGCGGGCGCCCGACCGGCGTCGCCCAGCCAGGCGATGCGCGAACCCTCGACCGCCAGATCGCACATCGCCACCGGCCCGGACCGCCAGCCGGGCGGCACCACGCGCAGGTTCCTCCACAAGACACGCTCGGCCGGCCGGGCGCCGGACTCCTGGATGTGCGGCATACGGGATCCTCTGGGATTTGCATTTGTATAGACAACACCAAGGATTATGCCTGCGAGGAGCGGGCATCACAAGGGAGCGAACTATCGCTGCGATGCGGGATTCCGGCACAGCGACCAGCACGGCGGCCACTCTGACAGAGATAACACAGGTCTCTGACAGACAAGACAGCTAGGTTCGGCGAAGCAGATGCGCAAACATGCGACGGGACAGCGTTTTACCCATCGGCGACAAGCGGACACCTTCAGGGCCTTGTCATTGATTATTTTTGTAGCTACATTTATGATAATCATCTTCGACCCTGTCAAGGACATCGGCAACAGGCGCAAACACGGCGTGTCGCTGACAGCAGTCCACGATTTCGAGTGGGACGAAGCATTGTCCACCCGGGATACACGTCAAGACTATGGCGAAGATCGGATGATCGCCATCGGCTACATCGGTTTGCGCCTGCACGTTGTGGTGTACGTGGATCGGCAAGATGTCCGCAGGATCATCAGCTTGCGCAAAGCCAACGCCCGGGAGGTCAGCCGCTATGCCGAAACTTAAACCAGGGCACATATCGCCCACCCTCGCTGAAGACGCCAGGATCAACGCAGGCATCCAGGCCGACCCGGACACGCACGAGCTGTCGACCCACGAATTCAAGCAGCTCCGGCGCGTCGGGCGACCGCGCAGCGATTCGCCCAAGGCGCAGGTGACGGTGCGCTACGACGCCGACATCATCGATGCATTCAAGGCCGGCGGCCCGGGATGGCAGACCCGGATGAACAGTGCTCTGCGCGAATGGCTGCGGGGGCGGCAGAAGGCATGATCGGCAATGCTGGCTCAGCAGAAATCCCGGGATGGGGTTTCCAGCCCGGACAGCGCCTGGGCCAGCAGCGCGCTGCGATCCGCCAGGCGTTTGGCGATCAGGTGATGGACCCGGCCGTCGGTCTGCCAGATGCCGTAGACAGCCAGCAAGGGCGCGTCCAGGGCTTCGCGGCGGTACTTTTTGAAGATGTCCGGCCACAGGATGACGTTGATGGGCCCGGTTTCGTCTTCCAGGGTCATGAAGACCACGCCTTTGGCGGTCTGCGGGCGCTGGCGCACGGTGACCAGGCCGCAGGCGCGGGCCAGCTGGCGGTCGCGCAGGTCCGCCAGCTGGGCGGCGGAGAGCAGGCGATCGGCCTGCAGGCGATCGCGCAGCAAGGCGACCGGGTGGCGGCCCAGGGTCAGGCCCAGGGCGCGGTAATCGGCAGCGATGGCCTGCCCTTCCGAGGGCGGCGGCAGCTCGGGATCGGCGTCATCCCGGGCGGTGCCGCGCAGCAGATCGCGGTCCGGCACGGCGGCCGCCGCCTGCCACAGGGCGGCGCGACGATTGCGGCCGGCCAGCGGACGCAAGGCGCCGGCCCGCGCCAGCGCCTGCAGGTCGTGGCGATCCAGTTGCGCCCGATGCGCCAGGTCGGCCACGTCGGCAAAGGCCTGCCGCGCCCGGGCCTGCGCGATGCGATCGCCGGCCTCCGGCCGCATGCCCGCGATGCGGGAAAAGCCCAGGCGGACGGCAGGGGCAGTCTGCTCGCTTTGCCGCGCCCCGCTCTGCGGGCCCGCGTCTTCCAGCGTGCTGTCCCACTGGCTGACGGTCACGTCCACCGGCAAAACCCGCACGCCGCGTCGTTGCGCATCCTGCACCAGTTGCGCCGGTGTGTAGAAGCCCATGGGCTGGCTGTTGAGCAAGGCCGCCAGAAACACGGCCGGCTCGTGGCAGCGCAGCCAGGCGCTGGCATAAGCCAGCAGCGCGAAGCTGGCGGCATGACTTTCGGGGAAACCGTATTCGCCAAAGCCCCGGATCTGGGCAAAGATGTCCTCGGCAAACTCCCGGTCGTAACCGCGCGCCAGCATGCCGCTGACCAACCGGTCGTGGTGGATCTCCATATTGCCGTGGCGTTTCCAGGCGGCCATGGCGCGGCGCAACGCGTCGGCTTCGCCCGCGGAATAGCCGGCGGCCAGCATGGCGACCTGCATGACCTGTTCCTGGAAGATCGGCACCCCCAAGGTGCGCGCCAGCGCCTGCTTCAACGCATCCGACGGAAACGTCACGGGCTCTTTCTTTTCCCGGCGGCGCAGGTAGGGATGCACCATCCCGCCTTGCATCGGGCCGGGTCGCACGATGGCGATCTGAACGACCAGGTCGTAGAAATTCCGCGGGCGCAGGCGCGGCAGCATGGCCATCTGGGCGCGGGATTCGACCTGGAACACGCCGATCGTGTCGCCCCGCGACAGCATGGCATAGGTCAACGGATCTTCGGGCGGGATGTCCTGCAGGGCGAATGGCCGTCCGTACCGATCGGACATCAGGCCCAGGGCGCGGCGCAGCATGGACAGCATGCCCAGGGCCAGGATATCGATCTTCAGGATGCCCAGGGCCTCGATATCGTCCTTGTCCCATTGAACGACGGTGCGTCCATCCATGGCGGCGTTCTCCACGGGGACCAGCCGGGTCAGCGGCCCCCGGCTGATGACGAAGCCGCCGGAATGCTGGGACAGGTGGCGCGGATACCCCTGCATGCTGTCGGCCAGCGCCGCCCATTGGCGGTTCCGGCGGGCCTCGGCGGACAGGCTGGCGGCGTCTTCTCCCATGTCCAGGCCGACATCGGCCAGGCGCTGCAGCAGGTCGACGCGGCCGTCGAAACGACGGTAATGGCGGGCCACGCGGTCGATCTCATCCGCCGGCGCCCCCAGCGCCTTGCCCACGTCGCGCAAGGCGCCGCGCGCGCGATACGTGGCGACCGCCGCCGTCAGGGCGGCGCGGTGCCGCCCGTACTTCCGGTAGAGATACTGCATGACCTCTTCGCGGCGCTGATGTTCGAAATCCACGTCGATGTCGGGCGGCTCGTTGCGTTCCTTGCTGATGAAGCGTTCGAACAGCAGGCTGGAGCGGGCCGGGTCGACCTCGGTGATGCCCAGGCAGTAGCAGACGGCCGAATTGGCGGCCGACCCCCGCCCCTGGCACAGGATGTCGCGGGATCGCGCATATTGGACGACGTCGTAGACCGTCAGGAAATAGGCTTCGTAGCGCAGGTCCGCGATCAACTGCAGCTCGTGCTCGATCTGGTTGCGCACGGGCGGCGGCAGGCCTTGGGGAAACCGGCGCCGGGCGCCCTTCAGGGTTTCCTGGCGCAGCCAGGTGGCGGGACTGACGCCGGCGGGCACGAGTTCCTCGGGGTACTCATAGCGCAACTGGTCCAGGGAAAAATGACAGCCGCGCGCCATGCGCACGGTTTCGGCCAGCGCCTCGGCCGGATACAGGCGGGCCAGGCGCAGCCGGCTGCGCAGGTGGCGTTCTGCATTGGGCTGCAAGGCATAGCCGCATTCATGCACGGTCTTGCCCAGGCGGATGGCGGTCATCACATCCTGCAGAGGCTTGCGGGAACGCGCATGCATCACCGGCCAGCCGGTGGCCGCCAGCGGCACGCCGTGGCCGGCCGCCACGCGTGTGACCCGCCCGCGATGGATGTCGTCCAGCGCCCGGGCGTGCAGGGTCAGCGCGACCCGCAGCCGCGCGCCGAACACGGCCTTGGCCCAGCGGATCTGTTCATCCAGAGCGGTCTCGTCGGCGGGATAATCGGGCGACAGGATGATCCAGCAGCCGGGCAGGCCGCGCAGATGGCGAGGCGACTCAGAGTCAGGATGGGGGCTCGGCCCGGCGCACTGCTGACATGCCAACTGCGGATCCGGCTGCGCCAGGTCCTGACACGTCAAGTGATAACTGCCCTTGGGGCTGCGCATGCGGGCCAGTGAGATCAGCTCGCACAGATTGCCGTAGCCGTCGCGATCCCGGGCCAGCGCGGTGAGCGTCAGCGCGCCCGGCCCCGTCAGACGGAACGTAGCGCCGACGATCAGCGGCAGGCGGGCCTGCCGGGCCGCCACATGCGCGCGCACGACGCCGGCCAGAGAACACTCGTCGGTGATCGCCAAGGCCGAATAGCCCAGCCGCGCGGCGCGACCGACCAGCTCCTCCGCCGTGGACGCGCCCTCCAGGAAGGAGAAATTGCTGGCGCATTGCAGCTCCGCATAGTCGGGCAGAATCGCCATGATCAGCCAAACAGCCCGTGCAGGAACCAGCCCGGGGCATCGTCGGCCTGCGTCCGGAAGATCCAGTAGCAGATGCCGGACTCGTCTTCGGCGACGAAATAGTCGCGCGTCACGGGGCCGCCGTCCTGCCAGCCGCAATCCAGCCGCTCGGCAGGCGAGGCCAGGCGCAGCGGCGTGCCGTAGCACGGGCGAGGCCCCTGCATGGACAGGGGAATGGGGGAGTCCAGCAACCAGACCGGACGCGGCAGCGCGGCCGCAAGGCGGTCCCGGACACAGGGAATGCCCGGCTGGGCGGCAAGGGACTGGCCCCGGGGGGCATCGGAGCCGCCCCGCGCCGACGCCGGACGGCGGCCCGATGAAACCTGATCCAAAGGCGTCCAGCAGGCGGCCCGCTCGGGCCGGTGATCGGCCACGGGCGCCGACACCAGCAGGTTCTCGGCCCCCAGGCGGGCGCCCAGCAATGCCAGCAACTGAGCATGGTCCTGCGGCGTGCCGCCGGGCTCCGGGAACAGATCCAGGCTGGGGGTCCGCGCGTCCTGGAACCGGGTGGCCTTCAGGCGCACGGAAATCACGGAGGCCGGCAGAATCAAGCGGGCCAGATGTTCCTGCGCCAGACGGGTCAGGATCACGGGATCGTGCGAAGGCGCGCCCAGGGTGATCGGCAAGGCGGTCGGCTCGTCCACGAGCAGGCGGCCGGCGGATGAGGCCTGTTTCCGGCGGCGCTCGTGCGCCAGCAGCACCGTGAACGCCGTGACATCCTGCTGCCGGCCCGCCAGCCAGCCGCACAACTGCAGGATCAGGCGCTGCGCCGCCCATTGCAGGGCGGGAGCGTGTTCGATGTGATCAGGCAGTTCGAACGCGACATCGAATTCCGGCGGCAATTCCAGCCGGCGATAAGGCATGGCGCCGACGGTTCCAGCACCGCGGTCAGAGGACACGCCAAGGTCCAGCTGATCCAGCCAATCCAGCAGCGCCGGCCCGCAGCGCTTCTTCAGTCCGACGCGCGGCAGCCGCCGCAGATCGGCCAGGGTCTCGCATCCCAGATCGCGGAACCAGTCCACAAAGGGCCGCGCAGGCGGCGCCACGGACAGGGGCGCCCGGGCCATGGCCCGCAGCCAGGATCGCTGCGTCAGGGCGCTGCCCCCCTGTCCGCTGCGCGCCAGCATCCAGGCCGCAGGCCCGGACGCCGCCGCCGACACGACGGCAAATGCGACGGCCCCGGCTCGCGTGACCGCCGGTGCAACATCGAACGCCGCCAGAACCTGGCGCACCTGCGCCCTCAACCGGCGAATCCCTCCGAACAGGCGCAGGCTGGCCGTGACATCCATCAGGATGATGGATTCCGGCGCCAGCGCCAGGTCAGGCGTGAAGCGCAGGAGCGCGCAGGCGATGGGCTGCAACAGGGTCGAGGGCGGGGATACGCCGATCCAGACGGACATGATGATCGAGCAAAACAGGAGAGGGAGCCAAGGACACGAACAGGGGGTCATCGCGCCGGGGCCCCCGGCGTTTGATGAAAGCCACCTGCACGCCGCCGCATGCGGGCGTCAGGGCCAGGCGCAAGGGCGCGGGCGAAGGTTGATCCGCATCGCAGGACGGCCGGAACATGAAGAACAGGGCGGACCCGGCCTGGGCGGCCAGATTCAGGCGCCGCAGCGCCCCCGGGCGAATGGCGGCCCCGGCATCCGACCGGGCATTCCCCCGCCGGGCGCCGGCCCCTGCGTCCAGAGAACACCGCCGCCCCTTGGCGGCCGATGGCAAACCAACGTCCGACCAGAGCAGCACCAGCCGGCAGGTACCCGCCTGCAGCGCCTGCTCCGCAGCCCAGCAAGCATCAGCCTGGCATACCGCGCGCAGCACAACGATCCCGCCCGGATCCACCCCCCACCAGTTCAAGGCCAAGGGCTGCAGCACATGCGGCGGCCGGATCAGCAACACGGAGCGACGGGCAGCCCTTGCCTGACCGGAGGGCGTCAACTGCCGCAGCACCGGCAACAGGAGCCGCAATTCACCCAGACCCGGCTGAGGCAGCAGCAGTTCGGTCAGGCTGCCGACGGGCCAGCCCCCGCCCGGCAATTCCGCCGACAGCGCCGCATGCCCGGTATCGACGCACGCCGCCCCGCCCCGCGCCAACTGCGCGGCGCGCCATAGGGACGGGTGGATCGTTTCGGGACGAATGGGGCAGGCTGGCATGGCGGGCAAGATGATCTTGAACACTGTTTAAATATACAGTAAAACCATCTGCGCGGCTCGGATCGCGCAACCCGGCCGCTGCACGGCCGGCGCGCCCCTAATTTCTCGAATACGCCAGCAGCACGATACAGCCCAGCACGATGGCGCCGCCCAGCAGTTGCAGCTCGTTGAAGGTCTGATTCAGCACCAACCAGCCGAAAAGCAAGCTGGCGACGGGCTCGCTGTTCATCACGGGCGCATTGCGCGGCATGTCCAGGCGCGGGATCGTGATGAACAGAATCGAGAAGGTCGTAGCGTAGAGCACGGAGAGCACCCCCAAGCCCAGCCACCCGGTCGAGGTCAACGGCATGTTCAACCCCCCGGGCACAAAGTCCGCCACGCCGACCGCCAGCATGCTGCCGAAGACGATGGCGATCGTGTACAGGCTGCGCACGGGGCCGATGAGATGCGACAAACGGTGATCGCTGATCCACAGTCCCACCGTGAAGAAGCTGGCCGAGCAGAAAGCGAACAGCACGCCGATGGTCCATTCGGAACCCATACGTCCATGCGCCGATAAGACACCGGGCAGATCGAGGACAAAAACCAGGCCCAGCAAAATACAGGCCATCAAGATCCCGGCGCGGCGCGTGGGCCGGGCGCCGCCCAATGCCCAGGTGAGCAAGGCGAGCAGGATGGGAAACAGGCTGCCCAGCAAGAGCGCCAAGGCAACCGGAATGCGCGCCACGGCGGAATACAGGCACAGGCTTTGCAGGGCGACCATCAGGCCCAGCAAGAGCTGCCAGGGGCCGCAGTTTCCGGGCAGCCGCAGGGAATGCCCTTGCCACAGCACAACCGCCAGCAGCGCGAGGCCACTGAACGCGGCGCGGCAGATGACGGCCAGCATGACGCCCGCGCCGTCATCGAAAGCGATCCGCGCCGCGACGTGGTTCAAGGCCGACAAGGTGCCGATCAGCAATAACAAGCCGATGGCCACATGCTGCGGGAACAAGCGCGTTGCGCCGGAATCAGCCATGGCCGGAAACGGAGTCGTCCGCACGCGCCGCATCATGACCTGGAGCCGAAGCGCCGGGCCGGTCAGACAGCATCAAATCGATGTCCTCGTAAATGTAATCGAGCAACTTGCGAGTGATTCTCTGCATGGGTTGCGTGCTGGACACGACGGCGTTGATTTTGACCCGGATACGCGGCCGGAAGGGAATGATGCAGACGTCGCGGTAACGCGGCGAGGACGCGGTCAGGGCGTCCATGATGGAGACGCCGAGACCTTCCTGCACGAACAGGCCCGCCAAGTTCATGAAGCGCACGTTCATGATGGGGGAATAAGCGACCTTGCTGCGCCTGAAGGCTTCTTGAACCGCGCTGTGCAAGCGGCTGCGCGTGCTGGCATTGATCAGCGGCACGTCTTTCAGGTGATTGGGCGTGACATACGCCAACTGGCTCAGCGGATTGTCCGCGGGACACAGGCAGACCATGTCGAGGTCGGAGAGCGGGATGTACTTCAGCGTGGGACGCTCGTAGGGCTCGATGGCGAATCCGATATCGGCGGCGCCGGTCTCGACATATTCGAGCACGTCATCCAGCCGCAGCGTTTCCACCGACACGTGAACGTCCGGGTGCTGTTTGACGAAGCGCGTCAAGACCTGCGGCAACAAGCTGTCCGACGGCTCGGCGGTCGCGACGATGTTGATATGGCCCATGGCGCCGTCGCGCAGGTGGCGGGCGGTCTGCTCGACCATTTCCTGGATCGTGAACATGGGCTCGGCCTGGCGCAGCAGCAGCGTGGCTTCCTGGGTGGGCACCAGTCGGTTGTGCACGCGGTTGAACAAGGCAAAACCCAGGGAAAGCTCCATCGCCTTGATCGCGTTGGAGATCGCCGGCTGCGACATGTGCAAGGTGCTGGCCGCCCCCACCGTGGTCCCTGCATGGATCACCGCCCGCAGGATTTCGAGTTGTCGCAAATTCATGTTTTTAAACCGCCGCCGAGGACGAAGTGCCTCAGTCTAGCACCGATGCCGGAAATTTCATGTATTCATATTACCTATACAACACCGCTAAAACATAATTGGAAATGATATTGTATTAGTGCTTTGATGCCCCTACGATGATCTCTGTCCCAATGATTGGCGACCCGGTCGGCCGCAGCAGCGCGACACGGTGAAAAGACAAGGATGGAGGCATTTCATGAAGCTCCTTGATGGCGTCAAGGTCCTCAGTTTCAATCACTTTCTGGCCGGTCCGCTGGGGGCGCAGATCCTCGCGGACCTGGGCGCCGACGTGATTGCGGTCGAACCGCTGACCGGCGCGTTCCAGCGCCACTGGGCGGTGGCCAATCACTTCGTCGGCCGGACCAGCGTGAACCATCTGACCTGCGGCCGCAATAAGCGCAGCGTGGCGGTCGACCTGAAAAATCCCGAGGGTCTGGAAATCGTGAAGAAGCTGGTCCTGGACGCGGACGTCGTGATGGAAAACTTCCGCCCGGGGACGATGGACAAGCTCGGGCTGGGGTACGAGGATCTGCGCGCGCTCAACCCCGGATTGATTTACGCCGTCTGCACGGGCTACGGTTTTCGCGGGCCGTACAAGGACCGTCCGGGGCAGGACATGCTGCTGCAGGCCATGTCCGGCTTGATGATGCGCACCGGCCACGCCGACGGCCCGCCGATTCCGACCGGCTCCCCGATCATCGACCACCATGCCGCGGCGCTGTATGCCAACGGCATTCTGGCGGCCCTGTACGCCAAGGCCAGAACCGGCAAGGGCCGCATGGTGGAGGTCAGCCTGCTGCAGGCCGCGATCGACCTGCAGATCGAGCCGCTGACGGCATGGCTCAACGGCGCCGAATCGCCGCAACCGCGCGCCGAGGAAGGCATCGCGTCATGGTGCAGCGCCGGCCCTTACGGGCCCCTCGCGACCGCCGACGGTCACCTGGTCATTTCGATGTCGACGCCCGACGCGCTGGGCAAGGCGTTGGGCATCGATGCCCTGGTCGGGCGGCCCGACAGCGACAGCTTCGCCCGCCGCGAGGAAGTCACGCGCGCCGTCGCAGCGCGCTTGCGCGAAAAGCCGACGGACGACTGGCTGCCCATACTGACCGCGCACCGCATCTGGCACGCTCCCGTGGTCGATTACGACACCGTCAAAACCGACCCTCAGCTCGCCCACCTGGGCGCATTCGAAACCATGGCCGGCATCGAGGGCGAAGACATCACGCTGGTCATGCACCCTGCGCTTTTCGACGGCGCCGCGCCGCCCGTGCGCATCCTGCCCCAGGCTCTGGGCGCCCAGACACGCGAGGTGCTGCGGCAACTGGGTTACGACGAAACCCGCATCCAGGATCTGCTGCTTCGCGACGTGGTCAGAGACACCCGGGAAGCAGCGAACGGAGGCGCACAGTCATGACGGGCCCCCTTTCTTCCAAAACACGCGTGCTGAGTTTCTGCCACTATCTGCAGGGCCCCGCGTGCACGCAATATCTCGCCGACATGGGCGCCGACGTCATCAAGATCGAGCCCTTATCGGGCGCCTTCGAGCGCCACTGGTCGGGCGGCAATTCCTGGGTCACCGACGTCAGCGCGTTTTCGCTGGCGATGAACCGCAACAAGCGCAGCCTGGCAGTCAACCTGAAAACCCCTGAAGGTCTCGCGCTGGTACGCAAGCTTGCGGCCCAGGCGGACATCCTGGTCGAAAACTACCGACCCGGCGTCATGGCCAGGCTGGGGTTGGGCTACGAAGACGTGCGCGCATTGAACCCCGGCATCATTTACGCCTCGGCGTCGGCGTTTGGCGCGACCGGGCCGGCGGCCTCGCGGCCGGGACAAGACCTGCTCATGCAGGCGCGCTCGGGACTGATCGCGGCCACCGGCGGCGCGCGGCACACCGTGGTGGGCGCCGCCGTCATCGATCAACACGGCGCCGCTTTATTGGCCCTGGGCGTGCTGGGCGCGTATATCAGGCGCTTGCAGGGCGGGCCCGGCACCCGCGTCGAATCCAGCCTGTTCGGGGCCGGGATCGATTTGCAGATCGAAGCCCTGACCAAGTTCTATTCCGCTCCGGGCGGGCGCGACCTGTTGCCGCGCAACGAACACGTCGGCAGCTGGTATCACGACGCCCCCTACGGCTTGTACGGCTTGCAGGATGCGGAAATCGTGCTGTCCATGAACGACCCTGCGCGGCTGGCCGAGGCCTTGGACAGCGATGCCCTGCGGGACCTGGTCGCCATCGACCGCTATCAGGAGCGGGACCGCTACGCGGAGGTCACGGCCCAGGTCCTGGCCGGCCACCGCTTCGATACGCTCAGCACGCGACTGGACGAGCACCAGATCTGGTACGAACGTGTCCAGGACTATCAAGACCTGCGCGCCGATGCGCAGGCGCAGCACCTGGGCCTGTTCCAGTCGATCGACGTCAACGGCCGGACTGCCACGCTGATCGGCCATCCGCTGACCTACGACGGCGCGCGCCCCGCGCTACGCGCCATGCCGCTGTATCCGGGCGCCCACAGCCGCGAGATCCTGCAGGAAATGGGCGTGCCGCCCGCGCAGCAAGACCTGTTGATCAGAGACGGCGTGATCGGCGAGCCGTCGGCCTCGCGACGCCCGCCCGCCGCTGCCGATTGAATCTACCTACTTCATTGTTGAAAGGGCAAACCCGCACATGATTGATTTTTCCATCCCCGGCGAAAGCCAGTTGCTGATCGACACGGTCAGGCGCTTTATCAAGGAAGAAGTCCACCCCCTGGAGCAGCCGACCGAGGAAAGCGGGGTGATCCCGCCCGAGGCGCTCGCGCGCGTCAAACAAAAAGCCCAGTCGCTGGGCCTGTTCGCCATGAATATGCCCGAATCCGTCGGCGGTGGCGGACTGAGCTGCGTCGATCAGTGTCTGGTCGAGCAAGAGTTCGGCCAGACGTCGGACGCGTTGATTCGCCGGGTGTTCGGCCAAGTCTATCCGATGCTGATGGCGTGCGCGGGCGAGCAAATCGAAAAATACCTGAAACCGACGGTCCAAGGCGATCGGATCTGCGCCATGGCCATCACCGAGCCGGGCGCCGGCTCGGATGCCGCATCGATCTCGACGACCGCGCGGCTCGAATCGGGCGAATGGGTGCTGAACGGCACCAAGCACTTCATCAGCGACGGCGACATTGCCGACTACGTGATCGTCATGGCGCTGACGGACGCTGAAAAGCGCGGCCGGGGCGGCATCACGCTGTTTCTGGTGGACAAGGGCACGCCGGGTTTCCGGGTCAGCCGAGTGCAGCCCATGATGGGCCACCGGGGCTACGGCCACGCCGAACTGGTTTTTGAAGACTGCCGCATCCCGGAACACGCCGTGCTGGGCGAAATCGGCCAGGGCTTTCCCCTCATCATGGGCAGCGTGTCGCAGATCCGCCTGGCGCATATCGGCGCGCGCGCCGTTGGCATGGCGAGCAAAGCGCTGGAACTGATGCGCGGATACGCGGCGGACCGCAAGCAGTTCGGCCGGCCCATCGGCGAGTTCCAGATGGTGCAGAAGCTCATCGCCGACAGCGCGACGGAGATCTTCGGCGTCAAGATGATGGTGCTCAATGCCGCCTGGGAAGTCGACCAGGGTTTCGATCCGCGCGCCAAGGTATCCATGGTCAAGGTCGCCGCCTCGGAAATGCAGGGCCGCGTCGTGGACCGGGCGATCCAGGTGTTCGGCGGCATGGGCTTTACCAAAGAAATGCCGCTCGAGCGCATGTACCGCGATGCCCGGGTCACGCGCATTTATGACGGCACCTCGGAAATCCACCGGATGCTGATCGCCCGCGACATCATCAAACGCGGCCTGCCCGCGTTCTGATCCTCCGGACCACGTACCTTGAACACAGGAAAAAGACCATGACAAATCACGAAACGTCGCCCACGGCGGGCGAGTTCAAATTCTCCAAGACCCTGACGGTGGCCGAGCAGGCCCTGTTTACGGGGATCAGCGGCAATATGGGCGCGCAATACGTGGACGCCACCCGCGGGCAGAAAAACGGCGTCGGCGGGTTGACGGTGTTCGAACTCGCGCTCGCGTCGCTCGCGACCACAGGCCTGTCCAAGCTGGGCGGTCCCGGGCGGCGCATCGCGGCCATGAACGTCGAATTCGCACGGGCCGTGGCCGTGGGCACCACCGTCCACGCGCAAGCGCGCGTCGAACAGGCGCAGGGCGATGCGCTGCTCTGCCGCGTCCACTGCACGGACGCGCAAACCGGCGACACGCTGGTCGAGGGCACGGCGCAGCTCGTCCCCATGGCGCAAGGATGACGGCCATGTACGACGATAAGCCTTTTGAGGCGTTGAACGTGGGCGACCGCGTGCGCCTGTCGAAAACCGTCACCGAAGCGGATGCCGCGCTCTACATTGCCAGCACCGGGGATTTCGGCCCGGTGCACGTGAACGACGCGTATGCATCGACCACTCGATTCGGCCAGCGCCTCGCGCCGGGCATCATGGTCGCCGGACTGTGCACGAGCGTCCTGACCAGCGAGCTGGTGGGCGTCGCCGGGGTATCCATAGAAGACCAGTTCTGGTTCACCGGCCCCGTTTTCTATGGCGACACGATCCAGTTCGAAGTCTGGATCGACGCGCTGGAGCCCGAAAAGCGAACAGTGCACTGGAAAGCCAGCGCACGCAACGAAGACGGACTCGAAGTCCTCAAAGCGCGGGCGACCCTGAAATTTCCGCGCCCTAAAAAGAAGGAAACCCCATAAGCAGCGCCGCCGGCATCGGCGGCCCGAACAAATCGATACAAGGGAGTCAAGTGTTTTTATGACAATGAACGACGAAGAATTCACGCACATCGTGATGGTGGATATAGAACCCGAGCACGAGCCCGCATTCAACAAATGGTATGTGCAACAGCATTTCCCGGATCTGTTGTCCTGCCCCGGCTGGCTATCGGCCAGCCGCTACGTCAACCTGGGCGACGGTCCGAAATATGTCGCCATGTATTCGGTGGCCGGCCAATGGGCGTTCGAAACCGAGGATTTCATCAAGGTAAAAGGATTCGGCCCCTTCGAAGGCCACGTGCACAATTTCAAACGGATCCAACTGAGGGCCATTTGAGCGAAGACCCACGTGCTCCCCCCTTCCTGCCTGAGCACGTGGAGACAAGAAAGGAGACAAACCGTGGACACCCTATTACTGCAGCAGCGGCCCGCGCCAGGCGTGCTCCTGCTGATACTGAACCGGCCGGACAAGCGCAACGCCCTGAATCAGGCCCTGGTGCGCGCCCTGGACGAGGCCCTGGCCACCGCCGCCGCGGATGAAGACGTGGCCTGTGTCGTGTTGACCGGCGACCAGCGCGCGTTTTCGGCGGGCGCCGACATCCACGACCAGCACGCGCACGGCGCGGACGTGGCGCTGTCCGGGGAGCGTTTGGCCGCATGGCAGCGCATCGCTGATTTTGAAAAACCTTATATCGCCGCCGTGAACGGCTATTGCCTGGGCGGCGGCAACGAGCTCGCGATGATGACCGATTTCATCATTGCCGGAGAAAACGCCATTTTCGGGCAACCGGAAATCAATCTGGGGATTTTCCCCGGCGACGGCGGCACCCAGCGCTTGCCGCGCCTGATCGGCGCCAAGAATGCCGCGCGCATGATTCTCACCGGCGAGCGGGTGTCGGCGGAGCGCGCCTGGCGCATGGGCCTGGTCTCCGAGGTCGTCGCCAATGACGACACGGTCACGCATGCCGTACGGCTCGCGGCCGGCATTGCGGGCAAAAGCCGGCAAGCGGCGCGCCTGGCCAAAGCGACCATCCGGGACGGCCTGGACCTGACGCTGGCCGACGGGCTCAAGCTGGAGCACGACAACCTGCGTCCGCTGTTCGGCACGGATGCGCAAAAAGACAATATGGCCCGGTTTGCCGCAGGCGAGCGATCGCACAGCGGCGGCGAGCCCGCGCGGCATCGCACAAGCGCATCTGCGTAGACCGCAAAGCCACTTGACCCAGGGGCCCGTATTTTTCAAAGACATCGAGGGACACCCCAACGCCCGAAGCGGCACAGGAGGAACAGTGAAAGAGATCAGCTTGAAAATTATCCACGGACTACGCGCAATCGTGGACGTGTTTCTGGTGACGGCCTTCATTTTGATGTTCGGCGCCGTGCTGGCGCAGGTCGCCGTGCGCACCTTCACCCCGTTTTCCATCGTCGGCACCGAGGAAATCGCCAATTACAGCCAGCTCTGGCTGGTCATGATGGGCGCCGGCGTGGCCTTGCGCTTCGGGCGCCACGTGGCTGTGGACGTTCTGGTCACCTTGATTCCCAAACGCGTCCGTTCCTGGATCCAGATCATCAACGCCATGTTCATCTTCTGGTTTCTCGCGCTCGTTTTCAAAGGCTCCCTACCCCTGATCGACATGGGCGCATTTCAGAAATCCCCCGCGCTGGGCCTGCCCATGTGGGCCGTCTACGCCAGTCTGGCGGCCGGCGCCGTCTACATGATGATCGAACTCGTGCTGTCTCTATTCTGCCCCGAACAGGGCGCAGAACCCGTCGACCAGCAAACCATCCCCGAACAGGTATAGGGAGCGCCGACACATGTTCATTTCCGTCACTCTTTTCGTGCTGTTCCTGTTGTTCGGCATGCCGGTCGTCTTCGTGCTGGGACTGGCCGGCGCAGGGTTCGTGGTGTTCGGCACCGATGTCCCCGTCGCCCTCGTCAGCGAGCGTATCTTTTCCGGCCTGAATTCATTCACCATCATGGCGATCCCGTTTTTCATTTTTGCGGGCGCCGTGATGGAGGGCGGCGGGCTGTCGCGCCGTATCGTGGATTTCGCCACCGCCTTGATCGGCTGGATCACGGGCAGCCTGTACCTTGTGTCGGTGGCCACGGCCACGGCCCTGGCCGCCATTTCGGGGTCCGGCTCGGCCGATGCGGCCGCGGTGTCCTCCATCATGCAGCCCGAGCTCAAGCGGCGCCGGTATGACACCGACTTCGCCGCCGCCCTGATCGCCGCCTCATCGTCGCTGGCGCAGATCATTCCGCCCAGCCTGCTGCTGGTCGTGGTCGCGGCCGTCTCGTCGCAGTCCACGGGCGCGCTGTTCATCGCCGGCGTGGCGCCCGGCCTGCTCGCCGCCCTGGGGTTGCTGCTGGTGGCATACCTGTACGCGCGCAAGGGGCGCGCCCAATACGAGAGCGATACGCGCCGGTTTTCGATGGTGTACCTCGCGCGCACTTTCTGGTCGGCCATCCCCGCTTTGTTCATGCCGGTCATCATCGTGGGGGGCATCGTCAGCGGGATGTTCACGGCCACCGAAGCGGCGGCGGTGGCGGCCTTCTACAGTTTGCTGATCGGGATATTCGTCTACAAGGAACTGCGGTTCAAGCAACTGCACGATGCCATCCTGCGCACCGCGATCCTGTCGGCCGCCGTCATGCTGATCATCGGCACCGCCAATATATTCGCCTGGCTGATCGCGTCCGAAGGCGTCGCCGACCGGCTGGCCGATTTCCTGGAGGCCGTCACGGACGATCCCTTCGTATTCCTGCTGATCCTGAACGGCATCTTGCTCATCGTGGGCATGTTCATGGAAAGCATCGCCGCGATCCTGATCCTGATGCCCATCTTTCTGCCGATTGCCGAAGCCTTCGGGGTGCATCCCATCCATTTCGGCGTGATGTTCGTATTCAACCTGGCCATCGGCATGTTCACACCGCCTTACGGAATCACCCTGTTCGTGTGCTCGAGCATCGCCGAGCGCACCGTCATCCAGGTGGCGCGCCGCATCCTGATGCCCCTATGCGTCATGGTGCTGGTTCTGCTGGCGGTGACCTACTTCCCCGAGATCACCTTGTTCTTACCCACGCATTACGGCTTGATCAAGTAGCCGCATGCATTTTCGCCACGACGGTGCTTTTTATAACGACCGCATTATCAATACAGGAGACACGACCATGAAAAAACTATCCATCTGCATTCTGTCCGCGCTGGGCTGCCTGGCCGTATCCAGCAGCATGGCCGCCGAGTTCAACTTCAAGGCTGGCACCGACCAGCCCAAGGGCAGCTCGTACGCCACGTTGCTGGAAGACTTCGCCAAAACGGTGCAAGCCAATAGCGACGGGCGCATCCGCATCAAGGTCTATCCCGCCGCCCAACTGGGCAGCGAGCTGGAGCTGGCCCAGGGCTTGCGCCTGGGCACCGTGGATTTCACGGCGACCTCGGTGGGCAACATTTCCTCGCTGCTGCCCAAGGTCGCGATCCTCGGGGCGCCCTACATCTTCGAGAACATCGAACACCGGCAAAAAGTGATTTCGGACGACACCGCCTTTTATGCCGCGCTGGAAGACTACGTGAATCACTCCAACGTGGGTGTCAAGCTGCTGGGCGTGACCACGGCGGGGATTCGCAGCCTGTACAACTCCAAGCATCCGGTCAAGACGCTGGACGATCTCAAGGGCATGAAGGTGCGCACGCTGACATCCGAGGAACAGGTGGAGGGCTGGGAAAACCTGGGCGCCCGTCCCACGCCCATCGCGTTCTCCGAGCTGTATTCCGCCCTGCAGACCGGCGTCGTGGACGCCGCTGAAAATTCGCCGGAGTTCTACTACTCGATGAAGCACTACGAGCAGGCCCCGTATTACACGCTCACGGACCACATGATGGCGACCGGCCTGTTCATGGTCAGCGACCTGGCATGGAACAAGCTGCCCGACGATCTCAAGAAGATCGTGCTGGAGGCCGGGCACGCGGCCAGCCGCCGCGAACAGCAGTTCGATATGGACATGTCGGCCAAATACATGGAGAAGCTCAAGGCCGAAGGCGTCAAGGTCAATGAAATCGACAAAGGCCCGTGGATCGAACGATCCCTGCCCTTGCAGGACAAGCTGGCCAAGAACGTCGATGCCGAAAAAATGCTCGGCCTGATCCGCCAGGCCGGCAGCCGCTAAGCCCTTCCCCGTCACCCTCAGGAGGACGAATTGAAACAGCTGTATTTTGAAGACCTGGTGGTCGGCGCCGAATACACCAGCCGCGGGCGCACGATCACCGACGCCGATATCCGTCTGTTCATCGGCGCCACGGGCGACGACCACCCGCACCACACGGATGCCGAATACTGCAAGAACCACCCGGTGTTCGAGAGGCCCTGCGCCCAAGGCGTGCTGGTATTGAGCGTGAGCGACACCTTTTTCGCATACGAAATCGGCTTCAACCTGGCCCATAGCCTGAACTACGGCCACGACAAGATCCGCTATCTCTTGCCGGTCTATGACGGGGACACCGTGCACTCGGTCATGCGCATCGCCGCCTGCGAACCCAAGGATGCGACCTGGGGACGCGTCGTCGTGGAATGCAATGTGCACAACCAGAAGGGCCAATTGGTCCTGGTGAACCACCAAGTCATTCTCGCGGGGCGCCGGCCAGCGGCCTGACCGTCCATCCGTTCCCGGGCGCGCGGCCGGGTTCCCGGTGCCGCGTCCCGCCAACCAGACCCCGGGCGATTCGCCCGGGCGTCGCATTGGATTTCCAGAAATGCATCCGAGCTTCGAAGGTATTTTCGCGTCAACCGTCGTCCCCATGCAGGCGGACGAGCGGATCGATTTCGACGCACTGGCCCGGCACCACCAGGCCGTGACCAGCCGCCCCGGGATACGCGGCCTGCTGATCAATGGGCACGCCGGCGAAAATTTCACACTGACCGCCCAGGAGAAACAGGACGTCGTCCGCTGCGCGCGCGAGGCCGTGGGGCCGAAAGCCCAGCTGATCTGCGGCGTTTACGCCGAATCCAGCGCCGAAGCGGCCGACCAGGCCCGCCAGGCGCAGGCTGCGGGCGCCGACGCGCTGCTGGTCTTCCCGCCCTTTTCCTGGGCGCTGGGACACACCACCGACAGCGCGCTCGCGCACCATCGCGCCATCCGGGCGCAGACCCGCCTGCCGCTGATGCTGTACCAGGCCTCGGTGCACGCGGGGCGGATGGCGTACAGCCCCGACACACTGGCTGCGCTCGCGCGGCTGGAGGGCGTCGTCGCCATCAAGGAAGGCAGCTGGGAAACCGCCCGCTACGAAGCTAACCTGCGCCACGTCCAGGCGGCCGCGCCGCACGTGGGCGTCATGCCCTCGGGCGACGAACATTTGTTGAGCACATTCCTGCTGGGCGGCAGCGGCTCGCAAGTCAGCATCGCCGCCCTGGACCCTGACGCCGTCGTCCAGCTCTGGGATTCCGTCCGGCAAGGGGATATCGCCCAGGCCCGTAAAGCCCATGCACGGCTGTACCCCCTGGTCAAGGCCATTTATGGCGCCGCGCCCGGGACACGCGCCACCGCGCGCCTGAAAACCTGTCTTCATCTGCGGGGACTGATCCCGACGCCGGCGATGCGCGCCCCCATGACGGCATCCGATCCCGCCGAAACGCAATGGCTTCAATCCGTGCTCAATGAAGCCGATCTTTAATCCAAGGAGTTCTCATGACAAGCAAACACGATTTGATCGGGGTCACCGTGGCCCCTGTCCTGCCCTTTCATGAAAAGGACTTGAGCATCGACTGGGACAGCTATGAACGCCTGATGGCCTACTGCATGAAGCCCAAGGGGATGGTCTCGGCCTTCGTCAACGGCCACGCCGGCGACGGCGCCATGCTGTCGCCGGCCGAGCGATCCGAAGTCATACAGCGCACCCGTGCGCTGATCGGCCGGGACACGCCCCTGATGGCCGGCATCATCCCCTACAGCACCGAGGATGCCGTGACCCAGGCCATCCAGGCAGAGCAGGCCGGCGCGGATGTGCTGGTGCTGTTCCCCATGCCGCAATTCGGCGCGGGCGCGTCCGATGACGCCCGCTACGCCATGCACTACCTGGAATCCATCCTGGCGGCCAGCAAACTGCCGTTGTCCATTTTCCAGCAGGATGTGCGCGCGGGCTACGGCTACAGCACCGCAGTGCTGGCGGAACTGGTGCAATGCGAGCAAGTCATCGCCGTCAAGGAAGGCAGCGGCAGCATCCAGCTGTACGAAGACAACCTGCGCATGATCCGGGCGCGCGCGCCGCACGTCGCCATGCTGCCGTCCAATTACAACTGGATGTTCGCCCAGGCCGCCACCGGCGCCGACGGCCTGCTGTCCGGCATGGCCAGCCTGGTGCCGCAAGAACTGTGCGACCTATGGGCCGCCACCGAAGCCTGCGACCTGAAAGCGATGCGCGCCGCCAACGACAAACTGTACGGATTCGTCCGCTCCGTCTACGGCGCCGCCCCGCTCATGGATATGCACACCCGCCTTAAAGTCGGGCTCGCGCACCTGGGAATCATCGATTCGGCCATCCCCCGTCCCCCGCTGCGGCCCATCCCCGACGCCCACGCGAAGCGCGTCGTGGCGGAGCTGGACAAGCTGATGCGGACCGGTCGGACGCTCTGATGTTTAGCACGTGCGGGGCATCCGCCGCGATGCCCTTCCGCCCGGAATAGGCAGGGGTCGCCCAGGCTGAAAAATACCGCCCCCGACGCTCAAACGCCAAAAGCCTCCTGCTCGCTGGAAACGGGCAGGAGGCTTTTACGAAGCTGAGTGAACCCAGCGTCAGAACGGGATGTCGTCGTCCATGTCCGCCAGATTGCTGGCAGGCGCCGCCGCCGGGGCGGCCGGGCGCTGTTGCTGCGGAGCGCGGCGGGGGGCCGGGGCCTGCGAGAACCCGCCCGCATCGCCGCCGGAGGGCGCGTCGCCGCCTTCGCGTCCGCCCAGCATCTGCATCTGGTCGGCGACGATTTCGGTGCTGTAGCGATCGGCGCCGGTTTCCTTGTCCTGCCATTTGCGGGTCTTCAGGCGGCCTTCCACATAGACGGACCGGCCCTTGCGCAGGTATTCGCCGGCGATTTCAGCCAGGCGGTTGTAGAACACCACGCGGTGCCATTCGGTTTCCTCGCGGCGTTCGCCGGACGCCTTGTCCTTCCAGTTGCTGGTGGTGGCGATGGATACATTGCAGATGGCGGCGCCGTCGGGGCTGTAGCGGACCTCCGGGTCGCGCCCCAGGTTGCCGACGAGAATGACTTTGTTGACTGAGGCCATGGTGGGAATCCTGTGAGAGAACGATGTGGCTGCCATTATCGGGGATCTACCGCCCCGGCACGCCATCGAATCGGGTCAAAAGGACATTATCGCCCAGCCGGGTTTCCACCGACAAGGCGTGCGATCCACCCGGCCGGCGCGCGACCGCGCGGCCTTGCCCGGCGCCCGCCTCCGGCGTCGCGTCCCGTCACGAAAACGGCCCGGTCGCCAATCGCCGCGCCGTTTTCGGAAAGTTGCGCCGTTGCGCATTCGGGTAATCCTTGATGCCTGAGCACTACGGTTCAAACAGTGTTTCATGCTATGTTCTCGCAGATTCACGCATTCATGCGAGGTGATAATCATGATTTCCAAACGCTCCCTGGGTCTGTCCCTGATTTCCATGGCCCTGGCAGTCGGCTCGGCACAAGCCGCCTCCACCTACGTCTACTGTTCCGAAGGCTCGCCCGAAGGCTTCAACGCTGCATTCTTCACGTCCGGGACGACCAACGACGCCACGCACCCGATCTTCGATCGCCTGGTCGAATTCAAGGCCGGCTCCACCGAAGTCATCCCGGGCCTGGCGCAATCATGGGACGTCAGCGAAGACGGCAAGACCTACACCTTTCACCTGCGCAAGGGCGTGAAGTTCCATTCCAACAAGCTGTTCAAGCCCACCCGCGACTTCAACGCGGACGACGTGCTGTTTTCCTTCCTGCGCCAGAAAGACGCCAGCCATCCGTATCACAAAGTCTCCAACGGCTCGTACCAGTACTTCGCCGGCATGGGCCTGGACAAGCTGATCGACAAGATCGAAAAGGTCGACGATCACACGGTGCGCTTCGTGCTGATGCACCCCGAGGCCCCCTTCGTCGCCGATCTGGGCATGGATTTCGCATCTATCCAGTCGGCTGAATACGCCGATGCCATGATGAAGGCCAACACCCCGACCAAGGTCGACACCGACCCCATCGGCACGGGGCCGTTCGAATTCGTCACCTATCAGAAAGACGCCCGCATCCTGTACAAGGCCAACACGGCATACTGGGGCGACAAGCCCAAGATCGACCGCCTGGTCTTCGCCATCACGCCGGATGCGTCCGTGCGCTATGCCAAGCTGCAGAAAGACGAATGCCAGTCCATGCCCTACCCCAACCCGGCCGACCTGGAATCCATCCGCAAGAACAAAGACGTCCAGCTGCTGGAACAGGCCGGCCTGAACGTGGGCTATCTCTCGTTCAATACCCAGAAGAAGCCCTTCACCGACGTGAAGGTGCGCCAGGCCCTGTCCATGGCCATCGACAAGCCCGCCATCATCAAGGCGGTCTTCCAGGGCGCCGGCCAGCCGGCGAAAAACCTGCTGCCGCCCACCATGTGGGGCTACAACGACGATGTGAAGGATTGGCCGCACGACGTCGCCAAAGCCAAGGCCCTGCTGGCCGAAGCCGGCTACCCCGACGGCTTTGAGACCGACCTGTGGGCCATGCCCGTGCAGCGCCCCTACAACCCGAACGCCCGCCGCATGGCCGAAATGATCCAGTCCGACTGGGCGAAGATCGGCGTCAAGGCGAAAATCGTGTCCTACGAATGGGGCGAATACCTGAAGCGCACCAAAAACGGCGAACACCAGACCATGCTGATCGGCTGGACGGGCGACAACGGCGACCCGGACAACTTCCTGGCCACGCTGTTCAGCTGCGCCGCCGTGCAAAACGGGTCGAACTATTCCCGCTGGTGCTACAAGCCCTTCGAGGACCTGATCCAGCCGGCGCGCACCACGTCCGACCACGCCAAACGCGTCGAACTGTACAAGCAGGCCCAGGTCATCATGCACGAGCAGGCGCCCGCCGTCATGATTGCGCACTCCACGGTGTTCGAACCGCTGCGCAAGAACGTCAAGGGTTATACCGTGTCCCCCGTGGGCCGGCACATCTTCGACCACGTCAGTCTCGGCAAATAAGCCCCCGGCCCGCCCCCGGCGCCCTGCGCCGGGGGCGGGCAGACAAAATCCCCTGCTCTCCGCGCCAACGCCGCCGCATCCCGGCACCCGGGTCGGTCCGACAAGGCCTTCGCGACCGGCAGGACACTAGCGGGCTTTCTGCACCATGCTTTCTTTCATCTTCAAACGCGTCGGGCTGGCGATTCCGACGTTCATCGGCATCACTCTGCTGACGTTCGCCTTCATCCACCTGATCCCCGGCGACCCCGTGCTGATCATGGCCGGAGAACGGGGGCTGTCCCCCGAACAACACGCCGCCATGATGACGCAGCTGGGCCTGGACCAGCCCCTGATGACGCAGTATTTCCATTACATCTGGGGCGTGCTGCACGGCGATCTGGGTACGTCCCTGACGACCCGCGAACCCATCTGGTCGGAATTCGTGCCGCGCTTCCAGGCGACCCTGGAGCTGAGCGTCATCGCCATGTTCATCGCGCTGCTGATCGGGATTCCGGTCGGGGTGCTGGCCGCCGTCAAGCGCGGGTCCTGGTTCGACCACGTATCCATCACGGCCGCCCTGACCGGCTATTCCATGCCGGTGTTCTGGTGGGGCCTGATGTTGATCATGCTGGTGTCGGTGCAGTGGAACCTGATGCCGGTGTCCGGGCGCGTCAGCGCGGCGCTGTTTCTGGACCCCAGCAACCCGCTGACCGGATTCATGCTGATCGACACCCTGTTGTTCGGCGAGCCCGGTGATTTCTGGGATGCCCTGCACCACATTTTGCTGCCGGCCTTCGTGCTGGGCACCATCCCGCTGGCGGTGATCGTGCGCATGACGCGCTCCTCCATGCTGGAAGTGCTGAACGAGGACTACATCCGCACCGCCCGGGCCAAAGGGCTGTCGCGGTTGCGGGTGGTGATCGTGCATGCCCTGCGCAATGCCCTGCTGCCGGTCATCACCGTCATCGGCCTGCAGGTGGGGGTGCTGATGGTCGGGGCCATCCTGACTGAAACCATCTTTTCCTGGCCGGGAGTCGGCCGCTGGCTGATTCACGGACTGGAGCAACGCGACTACCCGGTCGTGCAGGGCGGCGTGCTGATCGTGGCCACCCTGATCATTCTGGTGAACATGTGCGTGGATATTCTGTACGGCCTGGCCGACCCGCGCATCCGCCAGCAGCGGGGACGCAAATGACCGAACTGACCACCGCCATGCCGGCCCCTCCGGGGCCGCTCAAATCCTTCTGGCAGGATTTTTCCCGCAATCGGGGCGCCCTGATCGGGCTGATCTACATCCTGCTGATGCTGTTCATCGCCATCGCGGCCAATCTGGTCGCGCCGCACGATCCGGCTGCGCAATTCCGCGAGCATCTGCTGCAGCCCCCGGTCTGGCATTCAGCCGGCAGTTGGCAATTCATCCTGGGCACCGACGATGTGGGCCGCGACATCCTGTCGCGCCTGATCTACGGCGCGCGGCTGTCGCTGCTGGTGGGCTTCCTGGTCGTCAGCGTGTCGCTGGTGCTGGGGATCTTCTTCGGCGTGCTGGCGGGCTATACGGGCGGCGTGGTGGACATCACCATCATGCGCCTGGTGGACATCATGCTGGCGCTGCCCAGCCTGCTGCTGGCCCTGGTGCTGGTGGCGATTTTCGGCCCGTCCATCGTCAACGCGTCCCTGGCGCTCAGCTTCGTGGCCCTGCCGCACTACGTGCGACTGAGCCGCGCCGCCGTGCTGCGCGAAATGACCCGCGACTACGTCATCGCATCGCGTGTGGTGGGCGCGGGCGCCTGGCGGCAGATGTTCATCAACATCCTGCCCAATTGCGTGGCGCCACTGATCGTGCAGGCCTCGCTGGGATTCTCCAACGCCATCCTGGACATGGCCGCCCTGGGCTTCCTGGGCATGGGCGCCCAGCCGCCGACCCCGGAATGGGGGACCATGCTGGCCAACGTGCTGCAGTTCGCCCAGAGCGCCTGGTGGGTCGTGACCTTCCCCGGCCTGGCCATTCTGCTGGCGGTGCTGGCGTTCAATCTGATGGGTGACGGGCTGCGCGACGCGCTGGACCCGCGCCTGAAAGTCTAGGGGGGCGGATCATGCTGGAAGTTCGCAATCTGTCCGTGCATTTCGGTGACGAATCGGCGCCCTTCAAGGCTGTCGATCGCATCAGTTATCACGTCAACGCCGGCGAGGTCGTCGGCCTGGTGGGTGAATCGGGTTCGGGCAAATCGGTCAGTTCCCTGGCGCTGATGGGCCTGATCGATTTCCCCGGCCGCGTGCAGGCCGATGCCCTGTGTTTCGAGGGACAGGACCTGCTGTCCCTGTCGGAAAAGAAACGCCGCGCCATCGTCGGGTCCAAGGTATCCATGATCTTCCAGGATCCCATGACCAGCCTGAACCCCTGTTATACGGTGGAATATCAGATCGCGGAGGCCCTGCGGGCGCACCAGGGCGGGTCGCGGCGCGCGCTGCGGGCCCGCGTGCTGGAACTGCTGGAACAGGTCGGCATCCCCGACCCGGCCTCGCGCCTGAAGGCCTATCCGCACCAGTTGTCCGGCGGCATGAGCCAGCGGGTCATGATCGCCATGGCGATCGCCTGCAACCCCCGCCTGCTGATCGCCGACGAACCTACCACGGCGCTGGACGTCACCATCCAGGCGCAGATCATGGATCTGCTGCTGTCGTTGCAGCGGCAGCAGGGGCTGGGCCTGGTGCTGATCACCCACGATCTGGCGCTGGTCGCCCAGGCGGCCGACCGCATCCTGGTGATGTACGCCGGGCAGATCGTCGAATCCGGCCCCGCCGCCGATATTTTCAAGCGGCCGCGCCACCCCTACACCCAGGCGCTGCTGCGTGCCCTGCCGGAATTTTCCAGGGGCGCGGACCGCCTGGTGTCGCTGCCCGGCGTCGTGCCGGGGCGCTACGACCGGCCGCAAGGCTGCCTGCTCAGCCCCCGCTGCCCCTACGCCACCGAACACTGCCGCGCCGTGGAACCCACGCTGACCGGGCCGGAAGGCCGCCAGGTGAAGTGCCACACCCCACTGGATGACCAGGGCCAGCCGACCGGACTGTCCACCGAGGTTTCCGCATGAACACCCCATCTTCATCGGCCGCGGACACCGTCGGCAATACCCGTATCCCCGACGCCGCCGGCGACGTCGTCCTGCAGGCCATCGACCTGAAACGCCACTATCCCGTCGAAACCGGCTTCCTGAAGCCGAAGCGATCCGTCAAGGCGCTGGATGGGGTGTCCTTTTCGCTGCACGCGGGCAAGACCCTGGCCGTGGTCGGCGAATCGGGGTGCGGCAAATCGACGCTGGCCAGGGTGCTGACCATGATCGAGCCGCCCACCGCCGGGCAATTGCTGTATCGCGGTCAGGACGTGTCCCACACCAGCGCCGAACTGACCCGCCTGCGCCGCAAGAAGATCCAGATCATTTTCCAGAATCCGTATGCCTCGCTGAACCCGCGCAAGCGCATCAGCGCCATCCTGGAAGAGCCGCTGCGGATCAACACCACGATGGACGCCGCCCAGCGCCGCGCGCGCGGGCAAGCCATGATGGAACGCGTCGGCCTGCGCCCGGAACACTACAGCCGCTACCCGCACATGTTTTCAGGCGGCCAGCGCCAGCGCATCGCCATCGCGCGCGGCCTGATGCTGGAACCGGAGATCCTGGTGGCCGACGAAGCCGTGTCGGCGCTGGACGTATCCGTGCGGGCGCAGGTGCTGAACCTGATGAAGGACCTGCAACGCGACCTGGGCCTGTCCTACGTCTTCATTTCCCACGATCTGTCGGTGGTGGAGCACCTGGCCGACGAGGTCATGGTGATGTACCTGGGCCGGGTGGTGGAACAGGGCGACAAGGCGGCGATCTTCGGCCGGCCCCTGCACCCCTACACCCAGGCGCTGCTGTCGGCCACGCCCCGGCTGAACCCCGAAGGCCACGGCGAACGCATCCGCATTTCCGGCGAGCTGCCCAGCCCCCTGAACCCGCCGCCCGGCTGCCCGTTCAGCAGCCGCTGTCCGCGCGTGATGCCGGTCTGCCGCCAGACCATGCCCGACCTGAAATCGCAGGGCGGGCGCCTGGTGGCGTGTTACGCAGTGGAGCAGGACCTGAGCGCCGGCTGAGGCGACCCTGCCGCGGCACGCGCTCAAGGCAGGGGCTGGGCCACCACCTGATCCACGAAGTGGCCGCACAGGCCCGTATAGACGCGCGGGTCCAGCATGGCATCGATATCGTCCTCGTCCAGCCGGCCGGCGACGACGGGGTCCTCCATGAGAGCCTGCTTCAGGGACCCGCCGCGCTCGAAAACATCCATGCAGATCCGGTACACGATCTCATGCGCCTCCTGGCGGCCCAGCGCGTCGCTCAAGCGCATCATGACAGCCTCGGACATCAGCAGGCCGTTCTGCAGAAAGAGATTCTTTTCCATGTTGCCCGTGCGCACGCTCAGGCCGTCCAGCACGGCGCCCAGCTTGCGCAGCACGAGATGCGTCATCGCGCATACCCGGGGAATGAACTCGCGCTCGGTCTGCAGCACCATCTTGTCGCGCTCATGTTCGGCCATGACGGCCTCGAGCGCCGCGGGAACGCTATGGCGCACCAGGCGGGCCACCGCAACGATGGTCTCGCACGCGGGCGGGTTGCGCTTGTGCGGCATGGTGCTGCTGCCGACCTTCCCCATCGCGAACGGCTCTTCCAGCTCGGCCACCTCCGTCTTCTGCAGGCAATAGATCTCATGCGCAATCTTGCCGGCGGTCGCCGCGCAGATCGCCAGGACGCACACGAGTTCGGCGATGCCATCCCGCGACACATGCCAGCTGATCTCCGGGGTTTCCAGACCGAGCTCCGCGAAGAGCGCCCGCTGGACAGCCAGCCCCTGTTCACCCAGGGCGGCCAAAGACCCCACCGCGCCGGAGAACTGCCCGACCAGCACGCGTTTTCGCATTTGCGCCAGGCGGCCCAGGTGGCGACGGATCTCGTCGGCCCAGACGGCCGCCTTGAAGCCGAACGTGATCGGCAGCGCCTGCTGCCCATGGCTGCGGCCCACCATCACCTGATCGCGGTAACGAACGCACAACGTCTTGATCCTGGCATGCAGTTCGCGCAGGGAGCGCTCGATTTCATCCAGCGCATCGCGCACCTGCAGGACCGTGCCGGTGTCCACGATGTCCTGGGTGGTCGCGCCCCAGTGGATGTATTCACCGGCATCCTTTTCGCAAACGCGCTTCATCAAGCGCAGCAAGGGCACGATCGGATGCGCCGTCCGGTCCATTTCCCGCTTGAGCTCCTCCAGGTCGATCAGTTCGACCCGGGCCTTGGATTCGATCTCCTCGGCCGCCCAGGCCGGAATGACGCCCAGCCGCCCCTGGACCCGGGCCAGCGCCGCCTCGACATCCAGCCAGCGCTGCACGACGGATTCATCGCTGAAGATCTCGCGCATCTCCGGTGTGCCGAACTGGTCACGGAACAAAACACTATCCATTACATATGCCGCCATTCCTGCTCTCTCCTCTTGGATTCACGGCCGCCTCCGACGAGGCGCCCAGTAGCGATGCTGCGTGTCCGGCCCACGCTCCGAAATCGTCCTGCTCCCCAAGTCCCGCCAGGGAGGCCTGCCACGCCCCCAGGACATGTGCCGGATAGTCGGCGCCCAGGACCCGGGACGACTTCTCGCACAACCGCCGCCACTGCCGCTCCAGGTCGCGCTCCGGGCGACTGGCGTCCGCAGCCGCCTCATGGCTGCCGGCCCGGGTCTTGAGGGTCACCCGCGCCTGAGCACGGCCCAGGGACGCATCGCCCCGGACCTCGGTTTTCCGGCACAAGTCGCGGATGCGGGGATCGGCGCGCGCAGCGGATGAAAACCCGGCAGCCCCTGCGGTCGCCCCGCCGGAAAGCGCCAGCGCCACCATGTGCCGGACACTGAACTTGGCTTGCAGCGCCGTGGCCGGCTCAAGGACGTCGCAGACCGACAGATATTGGGGTTCGATGTCGATATGCACCGATTCGATATCCCCGGGAACGCACCGCGCCCGCAACAGCAGGGCTGCTTCGACCGGCGCTTGCGTGCCATAGCACGATTCGTGATATTTGAAGACGATGTCGCGCGCATGCCAGTGCGCTCCGGACACCTGCGGGGCATCCGGAAACCGTTCGCGAGCGTAGAGCCCCGCAAACCCGTCGGGCCGGTCGAACACATCCACGGGGGCGTCCATCCCGCTGCGCGCCAGCCTCACGGCCTGAAGTCCGACCACCGCCGAACGGGCCACCTGATAGGCCTTGCACGCCGTGCCGAACACCATGCGCAATCCGCCCGACTGGGTGGCCGCAATCGTGAGCGCTCGAGACAGTGTCTCCGCCTTCAATCCATACAGCCGGCCCACGGCCGCCACGGCGCCAAAACACCCCAGCGTGGCCGTGTTGTGCCAACCCAGGCGGTAGTGGCTTTCGCCCATGTAGGCGGCCAGGCGCGTCTGCATCTCGACTCCGGCCGCGAAAGCGGCGAGCGCCTCGCCGCCCGGCAGGCGCTCGGTCTCGCAGACCGCCAGGATCGCCGGCCACAAAGGGGCCGACGGATGGACCCGGGACGCCAGGTGGGTATCATCGAAATCCAGCAGATGCGCCGCCATGCCATTGGCCAGCACCGCCTGCGACAGGCCCAGGCGCACGCCCCGCCCCCAGACGGTGACGCTCGCCGGCGAGCCTTCGGAGACCAGTTCCGCCATCAGCCGTCCGGCGTCGGGCTCCCGGCTGCCGGCCAGGGCCATCCCCATCCAGTCCAGCAGGCAATGCGTGGCGATCACCGCCACGTCCCGCGGCAGCTCATCGGCGCCGAACCCGAGGCTGCGCTCGATCAGACGCGCGGTCAGGCTGGCGCGCATGCCGACACCCCCGCAGGCCGGTATCCCTTGCTGGCGGCGATCAGTTCACGGGTGTAAGCCTCGGCAGCCTTCCCCTGGTTCAGATCATCCCGGGTCATTTCCTCGACGATCCGTCCATGGTTCATGACGGCCAGCCGCGAACACATATGCGCCACGACAGCCAGATTGTGGCTCACCATGACGTAGCTGAGGCCGCGTTCACGGCGCAGACCGTCGAGCAGATTCAGGATTTCCGATTGCACCGAGACATCCAGCGCCGACGTGGGCTCGTCGAGCAGCAGGACCTCGGGTTCCGTGATCAGCGCCCGGGCGATCGCCACGCGCTGGCGCTGTCCTCCCGAGAGCTGATGGGGAAAGCGGAACCGGAAACCCGGGCCGAGGCCGACGTCCTTCAGGGACTGCAGGATGCGGGCTTCCGCATCGGGAATTTTATGGATGCTCAGGGGCTCGGACAGAATGCGATCCACGGGATGCCGCGGATGGATGGAACCATAAGGGTCCTGGAACACCATCTGCACCCGGCGGCAAAAGGACGTATTCCGGGAATGGCCGACCGCAACCCCGCCGATTTCCATGCGCGCGGCATCGCTGGCGGCAAGCCCCATGATCGCCCGCAGCACCGTCGATTTACCGGAGCCGGATTCCCCGACCAGGCCGAAGCTCTCACCGCGTCCGACCCGGAAGGACACATCCTGCAGGGCGTGGAATTCCTTGTAGCGCACATTGAGGCCCGCTACGTCGATCATCGTGTCGCTGCCGTTCATTGTTCCCATGCCTCCTGCCTGTCCAGCACCGCCAGGCGCTCTCTCTGTTCCCCCAGCCTGGGCGCGCAGGCCAGCAGGCCCCGCGTGTATGGATGCTGCGCGGCATGCAGCTGATCGGCGCGGCACTCCTCCACGACGCGCCCCCGATACATGATCAGGATCCGGTCGCAGAACGTCGACACGAGGTCAAGATCGTGGCTGATGAAGATCAGGCCCATATTGTGTCGGGACACCATGTCGTCGATCACTTCCAGGATCTTGTTCTGCACGGTCACGTCCAGGGCCGATGTGGGCTCATCGGCGATCAGGAGCCTGGGCTCCGGGATCAGCATCATGGCAATCATGACGCGCTGCCCCATGCCGCCGCTGATCTCGTGCGGATATGCCTTGAATACCCGCTCGGGGTCCTTGATGCGCACCGCCTCGAGCATCTCGAAGCTGCGGGCGCGCGCATCCTGCCGGCTGGCCCGATGGTGCGTCCGGTAGGCTTCCATGATCTGCGCGCCCACCGTCATGACCGGATTCAGCGAATAGCGCGGGTCCTGCATCACCATCGAGATCCGGCGCCCCCGCACCTCGCGCCATTGCGCGCCGGTGAGCGTGCGCAGGTCGACGCCATCGAACTCCATCTGATCGGCCGTCACCCGGGCCGGCGGACGCAACAGTCCCAGGACAGCCCTGGAAGAGATCGTCTTGCCCGAGCCGGACTCGCCCACGATGCCGATCTTCTCGGTCCCCATCGACCAGCTGACATCGCGGATGGCATGGACAGGCCCTCGCGGCCCTTCGAATGTGACGTTCAGGTTGCGCAATGACAATAAAGGCTTTTGCATGCGGAATCACCTCGCCTTGGGGTCGAGCACGTCGCGCATGCCGTCCCCCAGAATATTGAACCCTAGGCTGACGACACAGATGGCCAGCCCGGGAATCGTCGCCACCCACCAACTGTCGATCAGGTAGTTCCGTCCATCGGCGATCATGGCCCCCCATTCCGCCTGCGGGGGCGGCGCTCCAAGGCCCAGGAACCCGAGACCGGCCGCGATCAGGATCACCCCCGCCATGTCCAGCGTCAGGCGCACGATGACCGAGGACAGGCACAACGGCGTGATGTGCCCCACCAGGACCCTCAACGGCGAAGCCCCCTGCAGCTCGATGGCCTGGATGAAGTCCGTGCCGCGATACATCAGCGTCTCGGCCCGCGCCAGACGCGCATAGGCGGGCCAGGAGGTGACCGCGATGGCGATGATGGCGCTCTCGACGCTGGGCTGCAGCACCGCCGTGAACGCCAGCGCCAGCACAAGCCGGGGAAATGCCAGGAAGATGTCCGTGATGCGCATCAGCACGCGATCGAGCCACCCGCCGACATAGCCGGCCACAATCCCGATGGCCAGTCCCAGGGGTCCCACGATGGCGGCCACCATCACGATGATCAGCAGCGTCATGCGCGAACCGTAGATCACCCTGCTCCAGATATCGCGGCCCAGGTGATCGGTGCCGAACCAGTGCTCCGCGCTGGGCGGCAGCAGGCGCTGCGCCAGCGCCTGCTGGTAGGGGTCCTGGGTCGCCAGCCAGGGAGCGAACGCCGCGCACAGCAACAGGGCGAGCACGATGCACAGCCCGATCACCGCCAGGGGGCTGCGAAGAAAGGCGAGCAACAGAAGATAGAGCTGGCCGAGATTGGCCTGCAGCCGCGACGCGGGCGAGTCCGCCAATAACCACGATTTCATGTGCGCGCACTCCGGGTTCGTGGATCGAAAAGCATGCCCAGGGCATCCGAAACCGCATTCAGCAGGACAAAGCAGACGCCGATGACGGTCGTCCCGGCCAACACCGCATTCATATCCGCGGCAAACAGGGAATTGGTGATGTACAGGCCAAGGCCGGGCCAGGCGAACACGGTTTCCGTCAGCACGGCGCCTTCCAGCAGATAGGCGAAAGACAAGGCGATGACGGTAATCAGCTGGGCCAGCACGTTGCGAAACGCATGCAGGACGATGCGGCCTTCGCTCAGGCCCTTGACCCTGGCGGTCACGATGTATTCCTGACCCAACTGCTCCAGCATGAAGGACCGTGTCATCCGGATGATGTACGCCATGGACATATAGCCCAGCAGCGCCCCGGGCAGCACCAGATGGGACAGGAAGTTGCGGACAATATCCCACTGGCCATGCCACACGGCATCCAGCAGGACAAAACCCGTTTCCCGCTCGATGATGTATTCATACACGGCATCGATGCGGCCCACGCCGGCCACCCAATCCAGCTTGACGTAGAAGACCAGCAGGCCGACCAGGCCCAGCCAGAAGATCGGAATCGAATATCCGACCAGGGCGACCAGGCGCACCAGCTGATCCAGGAGCGTGTTTTTCCTGACGGCGGACAGGATCCCCAAGGGCACGCCCAGCAGCACGCCGATCAGCGTCCCTGTCACGGCCAATTCGATCGTGGCGGGGAAAAAAGCGGCGATGTCGCGCACGACGCTCTGCGAGGTCAGGACCGATGTGCCGAAATCCCCCTGCGCGACTTTATACAGATACATCAGGAACTGATGGTAAAGCGGCTGATCCAGGCCCAGTTCCGCATAGACGCGGGCATAGACTTCCGCCGTCGCCCGATCGCCCACGATCACCAGCACCGGATCGACCGGGACGACCCGGCCGATCATGAAAGTGACCAGGAGCAGGCCGAAAATGGTGACCGCGAACATGGACATCTGTAGGCACAGGGCCTTCGCCCCTGCCTGCAACGACCGGAATTTGAACCAATTCGTCATGTTCAGCCATCCTATCCTTGGTGATACGACCCGCGCCTGCATCACGTCACTTCACCTTGCGGGTGTTCCAGAACACGGCGGTGTCAAACCCGGGGCCCGGGGTGAAGCCGCTGGTGTTCTTGCGAGAAACCGTGCTTTCGACCAGCTGGAACATCATGATGATCGGCGAGTGCTCCTGCACGACCTTCTGCTCCTTCTGGTAGATCTGCTTGCGCGCGGCGGGATCCCGCTCGAGCATGGCCTTTTCCGTCATGGCCGACAGCTCCGGAATATCCCAGGCATTGCGCCACGCGGCCGATTTGTTCGTCGAAGCATCCGAATTATCGGGATTGCGCACGAAGAACTCGGCGGTGGAATGGGGGTCCAGATAGTCCGGCGACCAGCGCGCGAACGCCAGTTCATGACCGCGCGCCCGGTAGGTCGCCAGCACCTGCGCCTGATCGCGCAGCACGAGATTGAGCTTGACGCCCGCCTGCGCGAAAGTCGCCTGCATCGATTGGGCGATATCCGGGAACGGCGGCGGGTTGGCCACCAGGAAATCGATGGAGAAGCCATTCGGATAGCCGGCCTCGGCCAGCAGTTTCTTGGCCTTTTCCACGTCCAGGCGGTAGGGCTTCTCCTCCAGGCCCATATCGCCGGTCAGGAAGGACTGGTGGACCGCGAAATAGCCATCCAGGAACGAATCGGCCATCCCCTGATAATCGATCAGCCAGCGGAAGGCTTCCCAGACCTTGGGATTGGCCAGAATCTCATTTTTCGTGTTCAGCCCGACATAGTAGGTGTTCACTTTCTTGAACACGTCGACGCGCAGGTCCTGATTCGAACGCGAGGCCTTGATCTGATCCGGCCCCAGATCGCGGGCGATGTCCACGTCCCCGGCCTGCAGGAGCAGGCGCTGGGCGGAGGGCTCGGGAATATGACGCACGATGAAACGCTTGAGCGCCGGAGCGCCCAGATAGAAATCCGGATTGGATTCCATCACGACGGCATCCTTGGGCTTCCAGGCCACCAGCCGATAGGCGCCGGCGCCGGCCGAGCGGGTCTTGAGCCAGTTGTAGCCATAGTCCCCGTCCTGTTCGTGCTTTTTGACTTCCTCGCTGTCGACCACCGACGCCACCCCGGCGGACAGGCAACTGATGACCAGCGAGGGGGAATACGACTTGCCGACCTTCAGCACCAGCGTGCCGTCATCCACCGCCCGGACCATCTCGGCGACATTGTCCTTGTTCCAGCCCAACTGCTGGAAAATGAACACCGGGGTCTTGGCCAGGTAGATCACGCGCCGCAGGGAATACTCGGCATCCCGGGCCGTCAGGGCGCGGCCGGATTGGAACTTCAGGCCCTGGCGGATTTTCAGCTCGTAGGTCAGGCCATCCTCGGAGACCTTCCACGACTCTACGGCGCCCCCCACCAGTTTGCTGAAGTCGTGCGGATCATAGGCCATGAGACGCACGTAAAGATTGTTGATGATTTCCCCGCTGCCCCACTCGAACACCTCGGCGGGGTCCAGGGATTTGATGTCGTCGATCTTGCGCGCCATGACCAGGGTGTCGTCCGGCGTGGCGGCCTGGATGGGGCCGGCGCCTCCCAACACGGCTGCCGCGATGGCTGCCCCGAGCGCCCGCTTCCAATATTTTGCATTCATGTCTGTCTCCTGTTTTTAAACGGCATCGGGCTCTAGGCCACCGACCGTTGCGTCACGAATTTCGTCACCGTATAAGCTTCCAGCCCTTCGACTCCCCCCTCGCGGCCATACCCGCTGTCCTTGATTCCGCCGAAAGGCGCTTCCGCCACACCCAAGGCAAAATGATTGATCGCCAGCATGCCGGCCTGCATGCCCGCCGTCACACTGGCGATCCGATCCGCGGACCGGGTAAAGGCATAGGACGCCAGGCCATAGGCCGTGCTGTTCGCCTTTTCCAGCGCTTCTTCGACTGTGTCGAACACATCCAGAACCGCCACCGGACCAAAGGGCTCCTCCTGCCAGATCCGCGCCTGAGCGGGGACATCGGCCAGCACCGTGGGCCGGAAGAAAAACCCCGCTCCTTCGAGACGGGCGCCGCCGGCAAGCACCGTCGCCCCTCGTTGGACGGCGTCATCCACCAGCGCCTGCAAGGCATCGACACGACGGCCGCTCGACAGCGGCCCCATCTGCACGTCCGGCCGATCCCCCCGCCCCACGACGATCGCATCGGCGGCCCGTGCGAACTCGGCGGCGAAACGCTCATAGACGCCCCGCTGCACGAACAGCCGGGTCGGCGAAATGCAGACCTGCCCCGCATTGCGAAATTTGGCGGCCGCCACCGAGCGCGCCACCTCGCCGGGGTCCACGTCGTCGAACACCAGCACCGGCGCATGGCCCCCGAGCTCCAAAGTGCAGGGCTTCATGTACCGGCCCGCCAGCTGGGCCAGCGCCTTGCCCACGGGCACGGACCCCGTGAACGAGACCTTGCGGATCACGGGGGACGGAATCAGGTGGTCGGAGATCATCGGCGGATCGCCGAACACGAGATTCACCACGCCCGCGGGCAGACCGGCATCCGCCAGGGCCTGCACCAGCGCGGCGCTGCCGCCCGGCGCTTCTTCAGGCCCCTTGAGCACGATCGAGCAGCCCACGGCGATCGCCGCGCCGAGCTTCTTGGCGGCTTGCGACGCCGGGAAATTCCAGGGACTGAACGCCGCCACCGGGCCGATGGGCTCGCGCAGCACGATCTGGGACACATCCGACTGGCGGGCCGGAATCATGCGCCCGTAGGCGCGACGCCCTTCTTCGGCGCACCAGTCGAACGCGTCGGCGCAGTTGCGCACCTCCTGCTCAGCCTCGACGACAGGCTTGCCGATTTCGCGGGAAATCAGGGCGGCGATCTCCGGCGCGCGCTCCCGGACCAGGACGGCGGCCCGGCGCAGCACATCCGCGCGATCGCGGGCTGCGATCCGTTTCCAGTGCTCGAAACCGCGCTGCGCGCTCGCCAGCGCGTCATCCAGATCCTGCGTCGTCGCTCTGGCCACGCGGCCCGTAATCCGCCCGCTGGCGGGATCGACGACATCCCGGACCGATCCGTCGCCCGCGGGCCGCCAGCGGCCGTCGATGAACAGACCGGCCAGCGTCTTCTCCATATCGACCCCGCTCATTGGACCAACTCCGCCTGGCGCGCCACGACGAGCGCCTCATCGAGCCCATGCGCAATCCCGTCGAACAGTTCGTCGATCTGCTCCTTCGTGATGATCAGCGGCGGGCTGATCGCCACCGCATTGCGGATGCCGCGCACCAGCACGCCGCGATCGGCAGCCTTGTTCTGAACCACCGCCGCGATATTGTTCTGGGCATCAAAGGGGGCTTTCGACGCCTTGTCCCGCGTGATCTCCAGGGCCCCGATCAGCCCGACGCCCCGCGCTTCGCCCACCAGCGGGTGATCCGCCAGGGACCTCAATCGATGCTGGAAATGAGGCGCCACCGCGCGGACATGGCCGACGATATCCCGCTCTTCATAGATCTTCAGGGTTTCCAGCGCAACGGCGGCGCACACCGGATGGCCCGAATAGGTCACGCCATGCGCGAACACCCCCAGATCCCTGGTCCGCTCGACAACCTTGTCATAGACCTTCTGGCTGACAAGGGTGGCTGAAATCGGCAGATATGAAGCCGACAGGGCCTTGGCGACCGTCATGATGTCGGGCTCGAGATCGAAGGTGTCGCTGCCGAACATGTTGCCCGTCCGGCCAAAGCCGCAGATGACCTCATCCACGATGAAGAGAATGTCGTGCTTTTTCAGCAAGGCCTGCACCTGCTCGAAGTAACCCTGCGGCGGCACGATCACGCCGCCCGAGCCATTGACCGGCTCGGCGATGAAGGCGGCGACCGTTTCCGGTCCCTCGCGCAGAATCAGGGCTTCCAGGTTGCCCACGATGCGCCGGGTAAACTGCGCCTCCGTCTCGCCCGGCCGCGCCTCGTGGTAGTAGCTGGGGCAATCCGTATGCAGGATCCGGTCGATCGGCAGGTCGAAATCCTGGTGATTCGCGGGCAGGCCGGTCAGGCTGGCCGCGGCGACCGTCACGCCGTGGTAGGCGCGCCAGCGGGAGATGATCTTCTTCTTTTCGGGCCGCCCCATGGCATTGTTGTAGAACCAGACGAGCTTCACGGCAGCGTCATTGGCCTCGGAGCCGGAGTTCGCGTACAGAACTTTCCCGAGCGACTTGGGCGCGATCGACAACAATTTCTCGGACAAATCGATGGCCGGTCCATGAGATCGCGAATTGAACAACTGGTAATAAGGCAGCTTCGACAGCTGCCGCGTCGCCGCCTCCACCAGCCGCGGTTCCGAGAACCCCAGGGAAGCGCACCACAGGCCGGACATCCCTTCCAGGTAGCGGCGCCCCTGGTCGTCAAACACATAGACGCCTTCGCCGCGCTCCATGATCAAAGGCCCCTTGTGCAGGTGCGTATCCAGATTCGTATATGGATGAACCAGGCTCTCGATATCCTGGGACACTCTGCGTTGTTCACTGCTCATTGCCTGTCTCCTTCCCTGACTGAATATTGCTTCCCGCCTGCCCCTTGGGCAGATCCATCAAAAGCGCCAACCGGCCGGGGCGCGCGCCATGCGGCGCTCACCGGCCCTTGAAATCGGGCGTCCGCTTCTCGCGAAAGGCGCTGCGCCCTTCCTCGATGTCCTGGCTCGCCTGCACCACGCCCAGTTGCGCGAGGGTGGCCGCCATCTGTTCGGAAGGCCCTTGCGGCAGGACGGAGCGCCGGACGAACCCCTTGATGGTGCGCAGCACCAGCGGCGCCATGGCGGCCAGCTCCCGGGCCATGTCGAGCGCGGCATCGACCTGCTGCCCGACCGGCACGATCTCGTTCACCAACCCGACTTCATACGCCCGCTGCGCATTCATGGGCTTGCCGCGCAAAATGAGTTCCATGGCGATCTTGTGCGGGATGCGGGCCGCCAGCCCGGCGATCATGCCCCCGGTAAAGCCCATCTTTCCCTCCGGGTACGAGAAACGGGTGTTGTCCGCCGCCACCGCCAGATCGCACATCATGTGCATCACCATGGCCCCGCCCACGACCCAGCCTGCCGTCGCGGCAATGACGGGCTTGTCCGTGACCACGCCCACCCCGGGGATGCAGCGCCAGAGTTCGGGCAGATTATTGACGTCGGCGCCTGCGGAGAAGGCCTCGTTGCCCGCCCCGGTAATGACGACCACCCGTTGCTCGGAGGCATCGAACTCGGTCAGGGCCTGCTGCAACGCCAACGCGGTATCCCTGCAGATGGCATTGCGTCTATCCGGCCGATTGATGGTCAACAAGGTGACCAGGCCATGCTGTTCCGTGATGACTACGCTCATGAATTCGCCTCTTCCGTCCTATCGTCAAACAATCTGCGCGCGGGCATCCACCGCGACACACCCCTGCCCCGCCACGCGCACCTTGAGCGGATTGATCTCGATCTCGAAATCCGCCTCGCGCCAATCATGGGCAAGCCAGCTCAGGCGCACCACCGCATCCACCACCGCATCGACATCCAGCGCCGCGCGCCCCCGGTAGGCCCCCAGCAGGGGCGCGACCTTCAAGGCCTGCAAGGCCCGCACGACGGCATCCGGCGCCGCCGGCGCGGGCAACACCACAAAATCCCGCAGCAATTCCACCAGCACGCCGCCGCTGCCGATCACCACCTGCGCCCCGAACTGCGGATCCCGACGGGCGCCGAGAATCAGTTCGAGTTCGCCGCTTTCCATGGATTGCAGGGAGAACCCCTGTATTTCAGCCTGGGGCAAGGTCCGGGAAATGCGCTCGCGCATGGCCTGCAGGCCGGCCTCCAGCGCCCCGGCGTCCCGCACCCCCAGGAGCACGCCGCCCACATCGGATTTATGCACGATCGTGGGGGAAATCACCTTGGCCACCAGAGGAAAACCCACCTCGGACGCCCGGCGCACCGCCTCGCCGATATCGGCCGCGATCACCTCGTCATTGACTGGAATCCCCGCCGCCGCCAGCAGGCGCTTGCTTTCCGACTCGTTGCGGGCGCCCGGCTCCGCCTCCGCGGGCCGGCACCCCGCCGGCCGGACCGGCGCCGTCCACGGCTGGAACGCGGACCAGCGCCGCCATGCCGCCAGGGCATCCACCGCTTCCGACAGGGAATCGGCATAGGGCACTCGCTTGCCGCGCAGGAAATCGCGCGAGGCCTGGGCCGCCCGCCCGGGATGGACCACGAACAGCAAGGGTTTCGGGCTCCCGTCACCGCCTCTGACCAGGGCTTCGGTCACATCATCGAGCATCGGCGCGGTGGTCAGGGCCACCAGCACCGCATCCACCCGCTCATCCGTGAGCGCGACCCGGACGGTGCGCTCCGCGACGTCGACGGAATTCTCGCCCGCCTCGTATTTGCGTCCCCCCATGTCGATGGGGTTCAGGGCCTGGCCGTCCGAATAGAACTCGTCGAAGGCCGCCCTGGTGCCAGCGGTGAACTCCGCAAGGGGAATACCCGACTCGCACAGCCGATCCGCCGCCAGAGCGCCGCCACCGCCGGAAGGGGTCACCACGGCCACCTGCTCAACCGCGCGGCCCGGCTTGCTGGCCATCGCATGCGCCAGCAGCAGCATGGCGGCGGGGTCCTCCATCAACACGACGTTTTCCCGAGCGCACACCGCCTGGAGCGCTGCATAATCCCCCGCCATGCTGGCCGTATGGGAAAACGTCGCCTTGCCCCCGGCGGCCGTGCGGCCCGCCTTCACCGCAAGCCAGGGTTTCCCGGCCTCGCGGGCCTGGCGCGCCAGATCCACGAAGCGGTCCGGCGACTTGATCCCTTCGATGTAGGTGCAGATGACGCGCGTCCTGGCATCATGGATCAGCATCTCGACGAAATCGCACAGTTCCAGATCGGCCTGGTTCCCCACGGAAATGCAATGGCTGAACCCCACGCCCTGGGCATGCATGCGGTCGAACAGCGTCGCCATCAGGGCGCCGCTCTGGCTGATGAACCCGATCGGGCTTTCGATGAGCTGGTCCACGTTCATGGCGGGCGAGGAACACATCACCAACTGATTCGCGGGGCTGACCAGGCCCAGGCAGTTCGGACCGATCAGGCGCATGCCGCCCGCCCGGGCGATTTCGACGATCTCGCGCTCGAGGGCCGCGCCCTGCGGGCCATCATCGGAGAACTTCGAGGTGATGACGATCCCGCATCTCACCCCCCGCTCGGCGCAGGCAGCCACCTGCTCCTTGACCTTCGCCTGCGCGACGGCCAGCACCACCATGTCCGGCGTCTGCGGCAGAGCCTTGACGGAAGGAAAGGCGGGGATCCCGAACAGGCTTTCCCTGAAAGGGTTGATGGGATAGATCCTGCCCCCATATCCATGCTTGAGCAGCATGCGGTACAAACGCCCGCCGAACTTGGTCTGATCCTCCGACGCGCCAATCACCGCCACCGACCCCGGATTGATCAGTTCAGCCAGGATTCCCGCAGATACCGTGCCGCTCATGCTTTCACACTCCTGTCATTCAATTCTTGGGCGGCAGCCCGGAAGGCCCGGATCCGCTCACACAAACCCGGACGCGAAGCCGACAGCACCAGGGCGTTCAAATCCCGATCCCGATGCAGGCTCTGTCCGGCGGCGGCGTACACCGCGCCCCGCGTCTCGACGTCCAGGCGCAGACTCTCCGCATGCAGGCGCTCGATCAACGCCTGGGCGCCTGCCTCATCCACGCAGGTATGCGCCAGCCCGCGCTCCAGGGCTTCGGCCTGAGAAACCCAGCGGCCGCTTCCCACCCAGTCACAGGCAGCGGCGGCGCCCACGCTGCGCGCCAGGCGGCCGGTCCCCAGGACCAGGCCGAACGCCGCCCCGGGAAACCTGAAACTGGACTCGGCCACCAGAATCCTGCGCTGGCAGGCCACAAAGAGGTCCGCGCCCGCGCCCACCATGCGGCCATGGCCCAGGGCGACTGTGATGAACGGAGCGCTCTGGAGCTTCTGCAGCATCAGCTCGATCCGGACGAACCGGGCCATCAGCGCGTCATCCGTCGCCTCATCCAGGTTGCCCAGATCGAAGCCCGTGCAAAAATGGGGGCCCTGCGCATCCAGGACGAGCAGCGTGGTGCCATCTTCATGGCAGCGGCTGATGACGGCCTCCAAGGCGTGCACCATCTCGGCCGAAAGGCTGTTGCCTTTGTGCGGACGGTCCAGCGTCACGCACGTCCTGGTGCCCTGAACACGAATGCGGACAAGTTCCGTCATGACGCCCTACGCCTCTCTCGCCCAGAGGTTGGGACACAAGGCATTCGAATACCCCGAAATGAACGGCTTGACTTCATTCGCCTTCAGATCGTAGACACTGCGCCGGATTTTGCCGATATTGCCGCCATACAAGTGGATGCTGATGGAGACCTGACCGTCGACCGCGTTGCTGACGGCGTGGATATCCCCGTTGCCCGGCGTGACGCAGGCGACATCTCCCGGCATCAGGGTCTGCGACGGACCGCTCTGGCGCACACGTCCATCCGCCCCCTTTTCATATGGCACTTCCTGCTCGGCCCCGCGCAACATGCCGATGACGCCCCACACGGTATGGTCGTGCACCGGCGTGGCCTGCCCCGGCCCCCAGACGAAACTGACCAGAGAAAACCGGTCCAGCGGATCGCCATACAGCAAATGCTGCTGGTAGAACTGAGGATGCGGCTGGGCCATCGCCTCCGGCAGCCAATCATCCACCGCCACCAGGCCCCTCATCCAGCTGCTTGCCTCTGCCAGGACTGCCGTCTGCGACAGATCCGGGCGGCCGACCAATCGGCTGATGGCCTCGACAAACTCCAGCAACTTCTGACTCATGATCTTGCTTCCTTCAGATTTTCGGAAAGCGCCGCGCGGATGCTATCCGTATGCTCTCCCAGCCCGGGAGGATGCCGACGAATCGGCAAGCCGCGGCCGTCCAGCCTCAAAGGCGAGGCAAAAGTCTTCGTCCGGGCGCCGCCCGGCAGATCAAGCGCCTGCACCCACTGCATATGCACAACCTGGGGATCCGCGAGCGCCGCGGAATAGGTATTGATCCGCGCATGCGGCACACCCGCCCGATCGAACACCTCGATCCAGTACGCCACCGACTGACCCAGAAAGCGGGATTCCAGAATCTCTTTGAGCGCGGCCTGATGGCGGGCGCGATCCGTCGTCGTCAGAAAACGGGGATCCTCCGGCAGATGGGGCAGCCCGACGGCCTCGCACACGGCCACCCAGAGTTTGTGATTCCCCGCCGCGATGGCGAAATACCCATCGCCAGCCTGGTAGGCCTGATACGGCGCATTGCGTGGATGCGCGGACCCCAGCCGCACCGGATCCCGGCCGGCGCCGAAATATTCGCTGGTCTGCAGCGCGGCGATCCCCAACGTGCAGCCGAACATCGGCACATCGATGTGCGCCCCCTCGCCCCCCGCGCGGACATGGGCGAGTTTGGCCGCAATCGCAAATGCGGCATACAGGCCCGAGGCGAAGTCCGACACCGGCACGCCGCATTTCGCCGGCAGCCCCTGCGGGTCCCCCGTCACGCTCATGACACCCGCCGCCGCCTGGATCGTCAGATCGAAGCCGCCCTCGCCCGCCCTGGGTCCGGTCTGCCCATAAGCGGAAATCGAGCAATAGACGAGATCGGGCCGCTTTTGCTTGAAATTGGAGAAATCCAGGCCGAGGCGCTTCATCACGCCGGGCCGATTGTTCTCGATCACCACGTCCGCATCCAGGACCAGTTTCGTGGCCAGGCGCAGGTCATCGGCGTCCTTCAGATTCAGGACCGCCGAGCGCTTGTTCCGGTTCAAGGAGGCGAAGTTCTCGCTATAACCCTCATTCAGAGGTGGCCAGGTCCTCAGGGCATCCCCGTCCGGCGCCTCGACCTTGACGACATCCGCGCCCATGTCGGCCAGCAGCATCCCGCAAAACGGCCCGGCCGCGACAGAACAGAACTCGACGACCTTGATATCAGCCAGGGGCAGACCCTGTGCACTCAACTCATCCATCAGACGCCCTTGATCAGTAAGAAAGCATGTGCACAGCTTAAAATCGTTCTAAAATAGCATACAACTGTTCTATTTTATGGAACTCACCATGAACAACACCCTGATCAAGGGGCTGCAAATCATCGAGCTTCTCGCAGACAGCACCACCCCGCTGTCGCTGACGGAGATCGCCCGCGCACTCGGTCTGACCAAAAGCAACATCCACCGGCTGCTGGGCGCCCTGAGCGAGAGCAACTACGTGATCCGGGATCCGGACAGCGGCACTTACACCGCATCCATCCGGCTCTGGGAGCTGGGCTCCGCCGTCCTGGCAAAACTCGATCTACGGCTGCATGCCGCCCACCTGATGGAATCCCTGGCGGAACAGACAGGCGAGAGCGTGCACCTGTCCATCCAGGACCGGGACGAAGTCGTCTATGTGCACAAGGTCGACAGTCCCAACCCGATCCGGGCCTATTCCCAGATCGGAGGACGCGCGCCCATCCATTGCGTCGCAACGGGCAAGGCCATGCTGGCCTTCAAAAACCGCGAATCGCTCCTGTGGAGCACCCGGCATCTGCAGGCGCACACGGAGCACACCATCACAAGCCCCGAGGCCATGCTGGTCGAAACGGAACGGATACGCCGCCAGGGCTATGCCTTGAACGCCGGCGAATGGCGCGAAGGCGTCCACGGCGTGGGCGTGCCGATCTTCGACGGCACAGGACAGGTGATCGCCGCCATCGGGCTCTCCGGGCCCAAGGACCGCTTCACGCCGGAACACATCGAGGCATGCGTCGACCTGCTGAAACAGGCCGCCCAGGACATCATGACGAACCTGGGCAGCAGCCCGTCCCAGCACGCCCTGACGCATCTGTACCGCTGACGCATCGCGCCCGCGGACAACACGATCAGGATGCCGGCGCGGCCTCGGCTTCCAGGCGGCCGGCTAGCGCCCCGACCGGATTTCCTTGAACCCACGCGCCGTATACAGCCAGACCACGGCCATCATGGCGCACACCCAGAACACCCTGGACGGCCCGCTGCCGCGCACCAGGATGCCGCCCAGCACGCCGCCGGCGAACACGCCCAGGGACTGCGCGGTGTTGTAGAAGCCCAGCGCCAGGCCCTTGTAAGAGGGCGGCGCCACCCGCGACACCAGGGACGGCTGCAAGGCTTCCAGGATGTTGAAACACACGAAGAACCCGATCAGGGCCGCCACCACCAGTGCGAAGGAATCCATCAGCCAGGGCAGCGCCCCCAGCACGATGGCCAGCCCCAGCACGGCCCATTCCAGGGCAGGCTTATGGGCCTTGCGGGTTTCGGTGTAGAACACCGCCGGCACCATCAGCACGAAAGACGCCAGGATCACCGGCAGATACACCTGCCACAGGCTGGCGGAATCAAAACCGCCCAGGCGGCCCAGCAGGCCGGGCGCCACCATGAACAGCGCCATCAGGATGAAATGCAGGCAGAACACGCCGAAATTCAGGCGTAGCAGGTCGCGATGAGCCAGCACGTCGCGCGGGGTGGCCTGGATGATGTCGGCCTCGGACTTGGGCACATCGGGCACGAAGAACATCGCGATCAGCAGGCAGACGAAGCCCAGCAGGCTGATGGCCCAGAACAGGCCCGACAGGCCGAACTCGCCCACCAGCACGGGGGACAGCACCAGCGACAGGGCGAAGGAAATGCCGATGGACCCGCCCACCATCGCCATGGCGCGGGTGCGGACTTCCGGCCGGGTGGCATCGGCGATCCAGGCCGTGATGGCGGCCGACACGGCCCCCAGGCCCTGCACCACGCGCCCGATGGTGACCCAGTCCACGTCATTGGTCAGGGCGCAGATCACGCCGCCCGCGACGAACAGCAGCATGCCGAACACGATGATGGGGCGCCGGCCATAGCGGTCGGACGCCATGCCCAGCGGGATCTGCATCACGGCCTGCGTCAGACCATAGGCCCCCAGCGCCAAGCCCACGCGGGCCGGATCGTCGCCGCCCACCAGGGTGCGGGCCGCCACGGCGAAAATCGGGGTCAGCAGGAACAGGCCCAGCATGCGAGCGGCGAACAACATGGACAGCGCCACGCTGCTGCGCCGTTCGAGGGCGGTCAGTTTCAAGCCCGGGGAAGAGGAACGAGGCGACATAATCAGGGCATACCGCAATGAGGATGAAAGAAGGCTGCGCGTTATAGTAGCAAGTTGGCCTTTGAAGAACCTGAACTCCCCTACCGGCATGGACGCCATCTGCATACGCGGTGCTCGCACGCACAATCTGAAGAATATTTCGGTCGACCTGCCGCGCCGCCGGCTGGTCGTCATTACTGGTCTGTCCGGGTCGGGCAAATCGTCGCTGGCCTTTGACACGCTGTATGCCGAAGGCCAACGGCGCTATGTGGAAAGCCTGTCGGCCTATGCCCGGCAATTCCTGCAGATGATGGACAAGCCGGACGTGGACGTGATCACCGGCCTGTCGCCAGCCATTGCCATCGAACAGAAGACCGCCGGCCACAACCCGCGCTCGACGGTGGGCACGATCACGGAAATCCACGACTACCTGCGCCTGCTGTATGCCCGCGTCGGCACCCCCTACTGCCCGGACCATGACCTGCCGCTGCGGGCGCAAAGCGTCAGCCAGATGGTGGACCAGGTGCTGACCCGCCCGGAAGGCAGCCGCCTGGCCATCCTGGCCCCGCTGGCCCGCAATCGCCAGGACGATCTGGCCGCGGAATGCCGGCGGCTGCAGGCCCTGGGGTTCGTGCGCGCCCGCATCGACGGCGTCATCCACCCGATCGACGGCAGCGCCCCTCTGCCCCAGCCCGACGGCGGCTGGAACCTGGACGTGGTGGTCGACCGCCTGCGGGCCCGGCCCGACAGCCGCCAGCGGCTGGCCGAAAGCTTCGAGACCGCGCTGGACCTGGCCCAAGGCCGCGCCGGGGTGCTGGATCTGGATTCCCAGGAAGAATGGGCGTTTTCCGCCGCCTACGCCTGTCCGGTCTGCGCCCGGGGCATGGGCAGCCTGGAACCGCGCCTGTTCAGCTTCAACAACCCGGTAGGCGCCTGCCCCGCCTGCAACGGCCTGGGCCAGGTGGATTCCTTTGACCCGGATCGCGTGGTGGCCTTCCCCGAACTGAGCCTGGCGGCAGGCGCCATCCACGGCTGGGACCGGCGCAATGCCTTCAGCTACGCCATGATGGCCAGCCTGGCGCAACACTACCGCTTCAACCTGGACACGCCGTTCCAGGACCTGGACGCCGCCACCCGCGACCATATCCTGCACGGCTCGGGCGCCGAGGAAATCGCATTCCAGTACCTGGGCGAAGGCGGCATCCCGGCGATCCGGCGCCATGCCTTCGAAGGCGTCATCCCGAACCTGGAACGGCGCTGGCGCGAAACGCACTCCAATGCCGTGCGCGAGGAACTGGGCCGGCTGCGGCACACCACCAACTGTCCGGAATGCCACGGGGCGCGGCTGTGCACCGAGGCCCGTCACGTATTGATCGGCACGGATTCCGGGCCCGGCCAGCGGCGCGGGCGCGCCATCTTCGAGGTCGAAGCCCTGTCGCTGGCCGACTGCCGGCGGTGGTTCCAGGATTCCGACCTGGGCGGCGCGCGCCGCGAGGTCGCCGAGCGCATCGTCCACGAGATCCGCGCCCGCCTGGACTTCCTGGACAACGTCGGCCTGGGCTACCTGTCGCTGGACCGCAGCGCCGACACGCTGTCGGGCGGCGAGGCCCAGCGCATCCGCCTGGCCAGCCAGATCGGATCGGGCCTGACAGGAGTGATGTACGTGCTGGACGAACCGTCCATCGGTCTGCACCAGCGCGACAACCGGCGTCTGATCGACACCTTGCAGCAGTTGCGCGACCTGGGCAACAGCGTGATCGTGGTGGAGCACGACGAGGACATGATCCGCGCGGCCGATCACGTGCTGGACATGGGGCCGGGCGCCGGCGAACAAGGCGGCCATGTGGTCGCCCAGGGCACGCCGCAGGACATCGCCGTCCAGCCGCAGTCGCTGACCGGCCAGTACCTGGCGGGCGCCCGGCGGATCGCCATCCCGCCCCGCCGCGCCGTCGCGCCCGATGACCCGGACCTGCACTGGCTGCGCGCGCTGGGCTGCCGCGGCCACAATCTGCAGGGCGTGGATCTGTCGATCCCGGCCGGGCGCTTCACCTGTGTGACGGGGGTGTCGGGCTCGGGCAAATCGACCTTGATCAACGATACGCTGGTGGCGGCCATGAGCCAGCGCCTGCACCGCGCCCAGACCACGCCCGCCCCCTTCGACCACCTGGAAGGCCTGGAGCATTTCGACAAGATCATCAGCATCGACCAGAACCCCATCGGCCGCACGCCGCGCAGCAATCCGGCCACCTACACGGGCCTGTTCACGCCGATCCGCGAACTGTTCGCAGGCGTCCCCGAGGCCCGTCTGCGCGGCTATGACGCGGGACGGTTTTCCTTCAACGTCAAGGGCGGGCGCTGCGAGGCCTGCCAGGGCGACGGCATGGTGCGGGTGGAAATGCATTTCCTGCCCGACATGTACGTGCCCTGCGAGGTCTGCCAGGGGCTGCGCTACAACCGCGAAACCCTGGACATCCGTTATCGGGGCCACGCCATCAGCGACATCCTGGACCTGACCGTGGCCCAGGCGCTGGAGCTGTTCGCCGCCGTGCCCACGGTGGCCCGCAAGCTGCAGACCCTGATGGACGTGGGCCTGTCCTACATCCGCCTGGGGCAAAGCGCCACCACGTTGTCGGGCGGCGAAGCGCAGCGCATCAAACTGTCCCAGGAACTGTCGCGTCGCGGCTCCGACCGCACACTGTACGTGCTGGACGAACCCACCACCGGCCTGCATTTTCACGACATCTCCGTCCTGCTGGACGTGCTGCAGCAACTGGTGCAAGCCGGCAGCACGGTGCTGGTGATCGAACACAACCTGGACGTGATCAAGACGGCCGACTGGGTGGTGGACCTGGGCCCCGAAGGCGGCGCGGGCGGCGGACGGATTGTCGCCCAGGGCACGCCAGAGGCCATCGCCGCCGCCCCTGACAGCCACACCGGCGCCTGGCTGAAACACGTGCTGGAACCCCGCTAGCGTCCCGCTCGGATCGAGCCGAACGGGACACTGGGCAAAGCCGCCGCCGCGACCTATCATCGACATCATGCGCATCCTGCTGATTGAAGACGAATCGGAACTGGCCAACTGGCTGGCTCGCAGTCTGGCGCGGCACGGCGGCTTCACGGTCGACTGGGCCGATGACGCCGAACTGGCCGAACGCCGCCTGGCGGTCGAGGAATTCGACGCCATCGTGCTGGATCTGGGCCTGCCGGGCATGAACGGCCACGAATTCCTGCGCCGCTTGCGCAGTCGTGACGACCGCTGCCCCGTGCTGGTGCTGACGGCGCGCGACGCCATGGCCGAACGCATCGGCTCCCTGCACGAAGGCGCCGACGACTTCATGCAAAAGCCGTTCGCCATCGAAGAGCTCGAAGCCCGGCTGCACGCCCTGGTCCGCCGCAGTCGGGGCCGCGAACATCCCCGCTGGATGCTCGGCGATCTGGTGCTGGACATCGGCAGTCAGCGGTTTCTGCACCGCGACGCCCCGCTGGCCTTGTCGCCCCGCGAATACGCCGCCCTGAAAGTACTGATGCAAAAAGCCGGCGAGCCCGTGACCAAGCAGCAGATCCTGGACCGCATCAGCCCGGACGACACCAGCATCAACCTGGAAGCCATCGAAGTCCTGGTGCACAGACTGCGCAAGAAACTCACCGACACCGGGGCGCAGATCGTCACCCTGCGCGGCATGGGTTATTGCCTGGAACCCGCCGACCATGGCCCCGGCTGAGCCCCGATCGCACAGCCTGCGGGCGCTGTTGCTGTGGATGCTGATCCCGGCCCAGGTGGCCGTGCTGAGCGTCGCGCTGTGGTATTCCAGCCACCAGTTGCACAATCAGATCGACCTGGCCTATGACCGCTCCCTGATCGGCGCCCTGCGGGCCATCGACCACAACATCGCTACGGAAAGCGGCGGCCTGGCGGTGGAACTGCCCTACCTGATGCTGGAATTCTTCGAGCTGACGGCCAACAACACGGTGTACTACCGCATCCTGACCGAGGACGGCCTGGCGGATATCGGCAATCAGGCGCTGCCCCTGCCCGAAGAGCGCCTGAAGTCGGACGTCCCGGTTTTCTACGACCGCGACTACCTGGGCACGCCGATCCGCATCGCCGCCATGGCCCGGCGCATGACGCCGCCCCTGTACGGGCAGGAACAGGGGCGGGTCATCGTCATGGTGGGCGAGGACCGCAGCGGCCGCGACGGCGTGATCCGCGACATCATGCTGCGCAGCATCGCGCGCGACGTGATCGAAGTGCTGGCGTCCTCCGGATTGATCTTTCTGGGCGTGCTGATCGGACTGCGGCCGCTGACGCGCCTGTACCGCACGCTGAAAGGCCGCAAGACCGACGACCTGAGCCCGATCCTGGCCCCGGAACTGCCCCGTGAAGTCCAGCCTCTGGTGCGCGCCGTGAACCAGCACGTCGCCCGTCACGCCCGGCAGGCCCGGCGGCAACGCCAGTTTCTGGACGACGCCTCGCACCAGTTGCGCACACCGCTGGCCGTCCTGAATACCCAGCTGGACTACGCGCTGCGCGAACCCGACCCTGCCGAGGCCCGCACCGCCCTGCTGGCGATGCGCCAGGGCCTGGTCCAGGCTCAGCGCGCCGCGGCCCAGATGCTGGCGCTGGCGCGGGCCCGCGAAGCCGACGAACAGAGCGATACTCTGCAGCCCGTCGCGCTGACGCCGTTGGCCCAGGATGTCATCCGCCAGATCTACAACCTGGCCCGGCAGAAGCAGCAGTCCATCGCCCTGGAGGGCGCGGAACTGGATGCGGTCGTTCCGGGCATCGAATGGCTGCTGCGCGAGGCCCTGGTCAACCTGATGGACAACGCCATCAAATACACCCCGGCGGGCGGGACCATCACCTTGCGCATCCTGCGGACGTCCGGGCAGGTCTCACTGAGCGTCCAGGATACGGGGCCGGGCATGTCGGACGCCGACATCGGCAAGGCCGGCCGACGTTTCCGGCGCGGCCAGGCCGGCAAACACAGTCACGGAGCGGGCCTGGGACTGGCCATCGTGCACACGATCATGCAGCGCCATCGGGGCGCGCTGAGCATCCGGTCTCCAGGACAAGGCTGCGAGGTGACCTTGGTCTTCCCCGCCCCATCCACGACCTGACGCAGGGTCAAGGCTCCGGCGCCAGGCTGGAGTACTCCTCGCATTCCACTCGATTGCGGCCGGCCGCCTTGGCCCGGTACAAGGCGCCGTCGGCCTGGCCGATCAGCCATGCGGCGGTATATTGACCGCCGACCTCCAGGGCGGCCACCCCGATACTGACTGTCACGCGGCCATCCAGCCCATGCTCGTGGGGCAAGCCCAGCTGCGCAATATGATCGCAGACCTGACGGGCGAGCCGACACGCCGCGTCCCGGTCCGTGTCCGCCAGGATGGCGGCGAATTCCTCGCCGCCGTAACGCGCCACCAGGTCGCCGGGGCGACGGAAGGTCTGGCGCAGCACCTGCGCCACCTGCTGCAAGACGGCATCCCCCGCCTGATGCCCATAGGCATCGTTGTAGCGCTTGAACCAGTCCACGTCGATCATCAGCAGACTGATGGGAAAACCGCCGCGCCGGGCGCGCTGCCATTCCTGCGCCAGCACGTCGTCGAAATGACGCCGATTGGACACCCCGGTCAGGCCATCCGTGACGGAAAGTTCCGTCAGTTGCTGATTGACGAGCACCAGGGCCCGAGTGCGTTCGGCCACCTGCTGTTCCAGAGCCTGATGATGACTGCGCAAGCGGTCGGCCATGCTGCCCAAGGCCTGCACCAGCAGCACGATTTCCCGGACCGGGCTGCGCACCCGAGGGGGGGCCTGCCATTGGCCCTCGGCCAGGCAACGGGCCCAACGCATCAGAGACTGCAGCGGCCGCGACAGCCACCAGGCAGCCAACGACGCCGCGATCAGCCCCAGCACCCAGAATCCCAGGATCAACAGCCCGATGCGCTGAATGGATTGCTCCACCGGCACCGCATAGCGGCTTTCCGGCAAGGCCAGCGCCAGGGTCAGCATGGGGCCATCTGGCAGCTGGATGGACTGCCAGTAGGTCTGGTAGCGCTGATCCTGCGCGACGATCCGCTGATGGCCGAAGGGCCGGCCCGATTCCCGGATGGCGGCGCCCATCTGCTGGATCATGGGTTGCGGGCTGTTGACGGCCTGCATCCGGGACGCCCGGCCGGCATGCTCGGTATAGACCTGCCCGCCCCCGGAGCTGGCCAGCAGATGGCCATCGGGCTCCATCAGGAACGACAGTCCGCCCAGACCGTCCATTTCCGCCGCCAGGAACCGGCTGATCTGCGTCAGCGCGATATCGGCGGTCAGCACCCCCTGCAACTGATGCCCGGCGTCATACAGAGGCACGGCCATGCCCATGCCCATATCGTCATAGCCGCCGTCATGCGCCCGGATGTCGTACTGATACGCCATGTACCAGTGCAGGGCGCCGGCCTCGACGGCGGCCTTGAACCAGGGGCGCGCGCGGGGGTCGAAATGCGCGTTGCCGGCCGGCAAACGGGTACTGCGGCGATTGGCGTCGTCCACCCGGAAAAGATGCAGGACGCCGCCATCCGCCTGATCGGCTTCCAGGATCCGCAGGCTCTGCCCCGGCTCTCGGGGCGGGCGGCTGGCCGCCAGATAATCGCCGGTGACGGTGCCCACGGACAGATACGTCAGCAAGGGTTGCTGACGCAGTTGCAGCAGGAAGCTATGCAGCAAGGGCGTGCGCGCATCCAGCGACAGCAGGCCATCCTGCAGTTGACGGACGTTGAAGGTGGCGGCGGCGCGGGGAACCTCGAAAAAAGCCGCGACCTTGCCGCGCAACTGGCCGGCCATCTCTTCCACCCGCTGTTGCTCCATGCGCTGCACGGTCTGGATGGAAGCGGTGAAGACCAGCCAGCCGGCCAGCCCCACGATCAACGGCAGGGGAATCAGGGTGGCCAGCAGCAAGAGCATGCGCAGCGACAGCAGCCCCGCCGCCGGCCCCTGGCCCGGCGACCGGGCGGGCCACACATGGCTGCGATACAGGAACAGCAGCACACACACCAGAGTCAGGCCGCCGCCCAGGCCCCGGATGAGCCAGAGCCGCGCCCCATCGTAAGCCAGATCCGGCTGGGGAACCGCAGCCAGCGCCCAGTTGCCGTCGGGCAGGGAAATCTGCGCCTGGGCATGCGCCTGATCAAACAGGCTGGCGTCGCCATACAGGACATGAGTGGGCTGATCCGCCGCCGGACGGCTGCGGATGGCCAGATCGAACAGGACATCCGGGCCTTGCAGGCCGGCCTGCTGCAAGGTCCGGTCCAGATCGACCGTCAAGGCCGCCATGCCCCGGTAACGGGGCGGGCCGCCCGGAGGCCCGTCCAGGAAGAGCGGCGTGCGGACGATCAAACCCGGACGCCCGGTCTGCACCAGGCGAGCGCTGCCATCGATGACCGGCACCCGCTGCTGGATCATCTGCTTGATCTTGGCCATGAATTCCGGATGCAGGCCGTAATCCATGCCAATGACGTTTTCATTGCCCGCGACGGGATAGACCTGGGTGATCTTGAGCCGGTCGACATAGACGATGCTGCGGATATCGGCCCTTTGACCCACCATCCGCATGGCCAGCGCGGCAAAGGCCGGAGCTTCCTGCCCCGGCGCCACGGCGGCCAGGGTATCGGCCAGCCGGTGGTTCAGGGCCAGCAGCGCATACAGATCATCCGACAAGCGGCGGGTATGCAGGTCGAGCTGCTGCCGCACCTGGGCCATGACGGCGGCATCATGACGCGAACGGTCCCAAGACTCCAGCCCCAGCGTGGCCCCCAGCCCTGCCAGCACCAGCACTACCACGATGGACAGGATCCTGTTCAATCGATTTTCCTACCGAGGCTGCTTTGTATGAAAGTGTGTCACCAACCGCCGCGTCTGACCAGTCCAAAATCGACGGCTGCCGGGCGAATCGGGGATTTTGGCCTAGGGTTATCCCGCAACCGCACCATTTTGAAAGCATTTGGAAAGCCTGCGCTGCTTAAGGTGCGAGGGTACCTGGCCACCGCTGACACCCGAGCCAGGTTTTTCCATCATCAGGAGACTCCGATCATGACCCCTCGCTCCTTGTCGCTGCTGCTGGGCGGCGCCTTGCTATCACTGGGCCTGGCTGCCTCAGCCGCCCCGACCAAACCCGAATGCATCGCCCCGGCCAACCCCGGCGGCGGTTTCGACCTGACCTGTCGCCTGGCCCAGGAAGGCCTGAAGACCGCGGGCGCCCTGAGCGACCCGATGCGCATCGTCTACATGCCCGGCGGCATCGGCGCCGTGGCCTACAACCACGTGATCGCGCAAAAGCCCGACGATCCCAATTCCATCGTGGCGTTTTCCGGCGGTTCGCTGCTGAATCTGGCGCAGAAGAAATTCGGCCGCTACAACGTCAATGACGTGCGCTGGCTGGCCGCCGTCGGATCGGACTACGGCGTGGCCGTGGTGCGCGACGATTCGCCCTACAAAAGCCTGAAGGAACTGATGGCCGCCTTCAAGCAGGACCCCGCCAAGATCGTGCTGGGCGCCGGCGGCACCGTAGGCAGCCAGGACTGGATGAAGGCCGCCCTGACCGCCCGCGCGGCCGGCGTGGACTACCGCAAGATGCGTTTCGTGGCCTTCGAAGGCGGCGGCGATGCCCTGACGGCCCTGCGCGGCGGCCACATCCAGGCCTATATGGGCGATGCCGCCGAGGCCTTCACCATGCTGGAAGGCGGCGCCCCGATCCGCGTGCTGGCCGTCTTCAACGATCAGCGCCTGCCGGGCAAACTGGCCTCCGTGCCCACGGCCCAGGAAGAAGGCTTCGACATCCAGTGGCCCATCATCCGCGGCTTCTACGTCGGCCCGAAGGTCTCCGACGCCGACTACCAATGGTGGGTGGACGCCTTCAACAAGACCCTGGCCGATCCGTCGTTCGCCGCCATCCGCGACAAGCAGGGCCTGTTTCCCTTCAACAAGTCGGGCGCCGAACTGGACGCATACATCAAGGAACGCGTCGCCGACTACACCAAGCTGGCCAATGAATTCGGCCTGATTCGTCAATAAGCACACACCGGACCTCGCCATGAGTGATCGCACTTTGGGCTTCTGCGCCCTGATCTTTGCCGGCCTGATGGCGTGGTTCGGCCACGACCTGCAGGCCCCCTTTTCCTACGAGCCGGTGGGCCCGCGGGCGTTCCCCATGCTGATCGCCCTGATCATCGCCCTGTGCGGTATCTGGCTGATGGCCAAGCACTGGAACGATCGCCGCAAGGGCGAGCCCATCGACTGGCCGCGCCTGCTGCTGATGGTGGTCTACATCTTCGGCTACGCCCTGCTGTTCGAATGGCTGGGCTTCATCATCGCCACCGCCATCGTCACCGTGCTGATCGGCCGCCTGTTCGGCGGCGGTTGGGCCAAGATGATCATCGGCGGGGTCGTCATGGGCATTCTGTTCTTCCTGCTGTTTGACGTCACGCTGGACGTCGTGTTGCCGCTGGGCCCCCTGGAGTTCCTGTCATGAGCGAAATCCTTAGCCACCTGAGCATCGGTTTCGATGTCGCCTTTTCCTGGATGAACCTGCTGGTCGCGGCCCTGGGCGCCTTCCTGGGCACGCTGGTGGGCGTGCTGCCGGGGCTGGGCCCCATCAATGGCGTGGCCATGCTCATCCCCATCGCCTACGCCCTGAACCTGCCTCCCGAGACCGCCCTGATCCTGCTGGCCGCCGTGTATGTGGGCGCCGAATACGGCGGGCGCATCAGCGCCATCCTGATCAACGTGCCGGGCGAAGCCAGCGCCATCATGACGACGCTGGACGGTTATCCGCTGGCGCGCAAGGGCCTGTCCAATGTCGCCCTGTCGCTGTCGGGCTGGTCGGCCTTCTGCGGCGCGCTGGTGTCCACCATCGGCGTGATCATCCTGGCTCCCTTGCTGGCCCGCTGGGCGCTGGCCTTCGGCCCGGCCGAATATTTCGTGCTGATCGTCTTCGCCTTCTGCTGCCTGACCAGCCTGCTGGGCAACCAGCCCGTCAAGGGCACCCTGTCTGCCATGCTGGGCCTGGCCATCGCCACCGTCGGCGTGGATGCCAATTCCGGGGTCTACCGCTACACCTTCGACTCCGTGCACATGTTCGACGGCATCGACTTCGTGGTCGTGGTGATCGCCTTGTTCGCCATCGCCGAATTGCTGGAACTGCTGGAATCCGCCATCCGCGGCGAATCCCCCGAAGTCCCGCCCAATGAGCGCAAGCTGTTCAACCTGCAGGAACTGCTCTACACCAAGTGGACCGTGATGCGCAGTTCGCTGCTGGGCTTTTTCATCGGCGTGCTGCCGGGCGCGGGCGCCAGCGTGGCATCCGCCGTGGCCTATTCGAACGAAAAGCGCTATCAGGAAGGCCGCGATCCCAACGCCTGTTTCGGCCAGGGCGACCTGCGCGGCGTGACCGCTCCGGAAGCCGCCTCCACGGCGTCCGCAGTGGGATCCTTCGTCCCCATGCTGACCCTGGGCGTGCCCGGTTCGGGCACCACGGCGGTGATGATGGGCGCGCTGACCCTGTACAACATCACCCCCGGCCCGGTGCTGTTCGACACCAAGCCGGAACTGGTCTGGGGGCTGGTCGCGTCGCTGCTCATCGCCAACGTGCTGCTGTTCCTGATGAACATCCCCATGGTGCGGGTGTTCTCGAAGGTGCTGTCGCTGCCGAACTGGCTGCTGGTTCCCGGCATCCTGTGCATCAGCTACATCGGCGTCTACGCCATCAATGCAGGCACGTTCGACCTGACGATGGCGGCGTTCCTGGGCCTGGTCGGCTACCTGCTGCGCAAGGGAGGCGTGCCCATGGCGCCCATGGTGCTGGGCGTGGTGCTGGGCGACATGATGGAACAGAACCTGCGTCGGGCGCTATCCATCACCGATGGCGACCTGAGCATTCTGTGGGGCAGCCCGATCGCCATGGGGCTGTGGATCGTCTCCCTGGCCATCGTGATCATCCCGCCGATCCTGCGCCGTCGCTCGAAGGGCAAACTGTCGGCCACCGCCGTCGCCGCCCTGGAGGGTGAGGAATAACCCGCCGGACACCGCCCCCGCGCCGGGGCGGAGCGCCCCTCGCAACACTCGCTGAATGCCGCCCCCAAGGGCGGCATTCCTATTCCCAGACGGGCGGACTGCTGAGCAAGTCACCCGCCGGCCGGTCCCAGGACCAGTCCGCCGCCCCCACCCGGCATGGCGCCCGCAAGCGATGCGCCGGCCCCCAGGCGGTGGCCTCGATGGCGGCCTCGTAGGCTTCCTGCGGGGCCTGCCCCACGGCGGGCTCCGGCGTTTGAGACTCAGCCCCGGCGCTGCCATCGGAAGCCGCCGCTTGCGCATCATCGGCCGCCTCGGCGCCGGACGCCAGCAAGGCGGCCGTGCGGGCCAGCGATACCCGCCAGATGCTGCCGCGCAGCCGTTCCCGGCGCTGGATCAGGCCCTTCAACACGCAGGCCGCCATCCAGTAGCCGGTCGCCTGGTCCAGCGCCTGCACCGGCAGCGGGTCGGGCGCCCGGTCCGGGCCGCCGGACCAGGCAATGCCCGTGCTCATCTGCACCAGGCTGTCGAATCCCCGGCGCATCCGCCAGGGCCCGGTCCAGCCCCAGGCATCCAGGCACACATCCACCAGGCCGGGACGGATCCGCTGACGGACATCCGCTCCCAGGTCCAGGCGGTCAAGGGCATCGGGCCGGTAGCCGTGCACCAGCACGTCGGCCCGCGCCAGCAACCGTTCGAAGCGCGCGCGCCCGGCCGGATCGCGCAGGTCCAGCCAGGCGCAGCGCTTGCCCACCGTGACTTCCGGAACCATGCCGGGCTCTTGCCAGTCGGCCGGGTCCAGGCGCAGCACCTGGGCGCCGCAGGCCGCCAGGAAGCGGGTGGCCGCCGGCCCGGCCAGCACCCGGGTCAAGTCCAGCACTCGCAAGCCGGCCAAGGGACGAGCGGGATCGACGGGACGGCCCGAAGCATCCTCGAGCAGACCCGGCAATCCGCTCTCCGACGACGCCCATGTTCCGGCATCGCCGCCCGCGGCGCCAAGGCCCGCCGCCCATGGCATGCCCGCGCAGGACAAGCCATCGCGTCGATGCAGCAGCGGCTCCGCCGCCACGGCCAGGCCCTGGGGGTGGCGCCGCCACTGCGCCGGCGCGCGCAGGGCGGCGGCGCACGCCGCCTGATCCACCAGCGCCGTTTCCAGCGCCTCGGCGGCCCAGGCCCGCACCCGCGACTCAACGGCGGCGCGGGCGGCGTCGGGCGGCAGGTCCAGCACCTGCAAGGCCCGTTGCCGATGGTGGGCGGCATTGGCATGGATGCGGATCCAGCCGTCCTGGGCAGCGTAGTCGCCGGTAACGGCGTCACGCACCTTGGGAACGTCCCAGCCCAGCGGCTGCAGGCTGGCGCCGAACCACCAGGATGCCAGGGGCCGGTCCAGCCGCACGAGCGGAGGACGGGCGGGATCGACCCAGCGGGCCAGCAGCATGGACGCCGCCCCGATGCTGGCGCAGGCCAGGTCCGTAACGGGGTAACGCGACGCCAGCATGCCCTGGCCTTCGATCCGGATGGCGCCGTCCGCCCAGGGTTCGTCCAGCGCGGCCAGGAAAGCGCGCAGGAAAAAGTCGGATGCGGCATTGTGGGGTGTCATGGACGCACCTCCTCTGTTGCTGCCCGCAGGGACTGCAGTGTGGCCAGGTCCCTCCACCTCACCGCTTGCAAGCGGTTCGGATTCGTCAGGCGCACTGCAGTCCGCAGTGGACTGCAGCGCGTCCATTCTCATCCACCTCGCCGCCTGCAGGCGGCTCGGATTAATCAGGCACGACGCAGTCCGCAGGGACTGCGCCGTGTCCAGATTAATCCATGCGGAAGATCGCGTGGTGCTCGCGGATGGCGTAGCGATCGGTCATGCCGGCCACGTAGTCGGCGATGGCGCGCGCCTGGTCGACGGGGTCATCGCGCCGGTATTCATCGGCCAGCAGGCGGGGATCGTCCATGAAGGCGCCGAACAGATCCCGCACGACGCGGCGGGCCTTGTAGGTCATGCGCATGACCTGAGCGTGACGGTACAGGTTGTTGAGCAGGAACTGCTTCAGGGCATCCGCCTGGGCCCGCAGCGCGTCGGAGAACGCCGCCAACGGCGCCGCCGCCCGCACGGCATCGACGCTATCGGGCTGCAGCCGGGCGATGTTCGCCGCCGTGGTCCGGGTCAGATCCAGCACCAGCGTGTTGATCATGGCGCGGATGACCTCGGACACCAGGCGCTTGCCTTCCACGTCGGGGTAGCGGCGCCGCACCTGTTCGTGGTGCGCCGCGAAGATGTCCAGATCCAGCAATTGCGACACGGTGATCAGGCCCGAGCGCAGGCCGTCATCGATGTCGTGGTTGTTGTAGGCGATCTCGTCGGCCAGATTGGTCAGTTGGGCTTCCAGGGACGGCTGGGTGCCATCCAGAAAGCGGGCGGCCACGGGCCCCAGCTGGCGGGCGTGGCGGCGTGAGCAATGCTTCAGGATGCCTTCGCGGGTCTCGAAACACAGGTTCAGGCCGTTGAAGGCCGCATAGCGTTCCTCCAGTTCGTCCACCACCCGCAGGCTTTGCAGATTGTGCTCGAAACCGCCCGCCGCCGGCGCGAATTCACGCAGGCAGGCGTTCAGTTCATCCTGGCCCGCATGGCCGAACGGCGTGTGTCCCAGGTCATGGGCCAGGGCGATGGCCTCGATCAGGTCTTCGTGCACGCCCAGGTTGCGCGCCAGGGTACGGGCGATCTGGGCGACTTCGATGCTGTGGGTCAGGCGGGTGCGGAACAGATCACCTTCGTGATTCAAAAAGACCTGGGTCTTGTATTCCAGCCGCCGGAAGGCGGAGCAATGCACGATGCGGTCCCGGTCGCGCTGGAAGTCGCTGCGGCCCTGGGGGGGCGATTCCGGGTGCAGGCGCCCGCGCGTGGCTTCCGGATGGCAGGCATACGGGGCCAGCGTCGCCATGATCAGGCCCTCGCCCCGGCGGGCAGCATCGGACGGACCCGATCGTCGTCCACGGCCTGCACGCTGGCGCGGCCCAGTTCAGGCAGCAGCACATAGCGGATATGCCGTCCCTCGGTCTTCTTGTCCACCCGCATCAGGTCCAGCCAGCGGTCCGGCCCCAGGTCGGGCGCCTGCACGGGGCAGCCGATGGCCTGGACCAGCGCGCGGATGCGATCGACCACGGCAGCATCCAGGCCGCAGACCCGGGCGGAGAGTTCCGCCGCCATCACCATGCCGCAACCTACGGCCTCGCCGTGCAGCCAGCGACCGTAGCCCAGCCCGGATTCGATGGCGTGTCCGAAGGTGTGGCCGAAATTCAGGATGGCCCGCAGGCCGGATTCGCGCTCGTCCTGGGACACGACCCAGGCCTTCAGTTCGCAGGCGCGGCGCACGGCATATTCGATGGCGTCGTCGTCCAGGTCCCGCAGGGCCTGCACATGGGACTCGCACCAGGCGAAGAACGGCGCATCGGCGATCATGCCGTATTTGATCAGTTCGGCCAGGCCGGCGGAGATTTCCCGGGCAGGCAGCGTCGCCAGCACCCGGGTGTCGATTTCAACGGTTTGGGGCTGGTAGAAGGCGCCGATCATGTTCTTGCCCAGCGGGTGATTGATGGCGGTCTTGCCCCCGACCGAGGAATCGACCTGCGCCAGCAGCGTGGTCGGCACCTGGACGAAGCGCACGCCGCGCATGTAGCAGGCGGCGGCAAAGCCGCACATATCGCCCACCACCCCGCCCCCCAGGGCGATCAGCACAGCCTTGCGATCCAGCCCCGCGCCCAGCAGCGCATCGAAAATACGATTCAGCGATTCCCAGGTCTTGAACTGTTCGCCATCCGGCAATTCGACCCAGCAGAGCGGCGCATCGATGCCGGCCAGCGCCGCGCGCACCTGATCGCCGTACAGACCGGCCACCGTGGTGTTGGTGACGACGGCCAGCGCCGTGGCGTCGGCCGGCAGACTGGCGGCCAGGGCGTCCAGCCGCCCGGGACCGATATGGATGGGGTAGCGCCCGCCTGGGGTCTCGACTTGAACAGTATGCATGGGGGTCCTAATGGGGAAGAGGGGCCGGCAACAGGGGCAGCAGACTGCGCACGACCTGGGAGACGGGCTGGTCCGCCGTATCCTGGCGGATGTCGGCCACACTGTCGTACAAGGGCTCGCGCTGGGTCAGCAGATCGGCGATGCGCTGGCGGGGATTGTCGGTGCGCAGCAGCGGCCGGTTGCGATCCCGCGCCACGCGCCGGTACAGCTCGTCCACGCTGGCGCACAGATAAACGACACAGCCGCGTTCGCGCAGCATCCTGCGGTTTTCCTCGGCCAGCACGGCGCCGCCGCCGGTGGCCAGCACCAGCCCCGGCACCCGGGTGTATTCATCCAGCAGGGCGGTTTCACGCCGACGGAAACCGGCCTCGCCCTCGATGTCGAAAATGGTCGCCACACGCACCCCGCAGCGAGCCTCGATGGCATGGTCCAGATCGACGAATTCCCGACCCAGGGCGGCCGCCAGCTGGCGACCAATGGTCGTCTTGCCCACCCCCATCATGCCCACCAGGAAGATCGGCGCGGCCGCGTCCTGGGCGGAGCCTGGTGCAATTGTGGTGGCGGTGGGAACGGATTCCATCGACATGGGGATGCGGTGCGAGGTTGGTTTGCGTGTATTATCGCATTGGCTGATTCGCGGGCTCCGAGGCCCCCGATCCGGCGCCCCGGCGGCCGTTTCACATCCGCATTCGCAGCATCCGGTTACATAGACTCCGCTCCCGATCTCTGGTCTGCATCCGCCAGGCCTTACAATCGCCTCTGATGAGAACCACCAAAACTCCCACCAAGTCCAAGGCGCCTGCCCGTTCCTGGCTCACGCGCCTGGTCGTGAAGGCGCTTGTCCTCTGCGCCGGCCTGGGCGTCTGCGCGGCCTTGCTGCTTTCGCTGGCGCTGGCGCTGGCATGGCCCAATCTGCCCGACCTGCACGCCATGACCGATTACCGGCCCCGCGTGCCGCTGCGCATCTACACCGCCGACAAGGTGCTGATCGGTGAATTCGGCGAAGAACGTCGCAATGTACTGCGTTTCGACGAAATTCCGGACATCATGAAGTCCGCCATCCTGGCGGCCGAAGACGACCGTTTCTACCAGCACGGCGGCATCGACTGGGCCGGCGTGCTGCGCGCCGCCATCGCCAACATGGTGCACATGTCCAAGACCCAGGGCGCCAGCACCATCACCATGCAGGTCGCCCGCAATTTCTACCTGTCGTCTGAAAAGACCTACACGCGGAAATTCTACGAACTGCTGCTGACCTTCAAGATCGAAGCCACCCTGACCAAGGACCAGATCCTGGATCTGTACATGAACCAGATCTTCCTGGGACACCGGGCCTACGGCTTCGCCGCCGCCAGTCGCACGTATTTCGGCAAGCAGCTGGCCGACATCACGCCGGCCGAGGCCGCCATGCTGGCCGGCATCCCCAAGGCCCCGTCGCGTTTCAACCCGATCTCGAACTTCGAACGCGCCAAGGCCCGCCAGGCCTACGTGCTGGGCCGCATGCGCAGCCTGGGCTATCTGAACGACGCCGAATACCAGCAGGCCAAGGACCAGCCCATCGTCGTCAAGTCGGCGGCGGGCACGCCTTCGGGCCGCTATCTGGTGCATGGCGAATATCCGGCCGAGCTGGCGCGCCAACTGCTGTACGGCGTCTATCAGGACGACATCTATTCGCGCGGCTTCAACATCTACACCACCATCGATTCCAAGGACCAGGAAGCCGCCTACGAATCCCTGCGCGCCGGGGTGCTGGATTACACCCGCCGGGCGCCCTACCCCGGCCCCGAGGAAACCATCGATCTGCCCGCCGGCATCGAAAACCAGCCCGAGGCCTTCAACGACATCCTGGACACCGTCCAGGAAAAATACCCGGACAACGGCGACCTGCTGACCGGCATCGTGCTGTCGGCCAGCCCGACCGAGGTCAAGGTCGCCCGCAGCCCCACCGACATCATCACCATCGCCGACAAACGCGCCCTGCGGGTCGTCGCCCGCGGCCTGACGGCCAACGCCAAAGGCGCCGTGCGCATCGAGCGCGGATCCGTGGTCTACGTCCACAAACAGGACGACTATTGGGAACTGCTGAACAAACCCAGCATCCAGGCCGCCCTGGTGTCGCTGCGGTCCCAGGACGGCGGCGTGGTCGCCATGGTGGGGGGGTTCGACTTCGAAGAAGGCAAATTCAACCGGGTGACACAGGCCTGGCGCCAGCCCGGGTCCTCGTTCAAGCCCTTCATCTACGCCTCCGCCCTGGAACGCGGCCTGACGCCGGCCACGCAGATCTCCGACGAGCCTTTTTCCCTGACGGCCGAACAGACCGGCTCCAAGGCCTGGAACCCCAAGAACTACGGCCGTTCCTACGAACCGATGCTGACCATGCGCCAGGGTTTGTACAAATCCAAGAACATGGTGTCCATCCGCATCATGCAGGCGGTCGGTCCCCAGTACGTGCAGGACTACATCACGCGGTTCGGCTTTGACCGGTCCCGCCAGCCGGCCGTGCTGCCGCTGGCGCTGGGCGCAGGCAGCGTCACGCCTCTGCAATTGGCCGGCGGCTACGCCGTGTTCTCCAACGGCGGCTACCGCGTGCCGCCCTATCTGATCGACCATGTGACCGACAGCAGCGGCAAGGTCATCATGCGGGCCCGTCCGACCATTGCCGGCGACACGCTGGCCCGGGTCATCGACCCGCGCACCGCTTACGTCATGGACGACATGCTGCGCGGCGTGGCGACCGTGGGTACGGGCGCGCGCGCCCACCGCGAACTGAAGCGCAACGACATCGGCGGCAAGACAGGCACCACCAACGATTCCCAGGACGCCTGGTTCGCGGGCTTCACGCCAAAACTGGTGGCCGTGGCCTGGATGGGCTTCGATCAGCCCAAATCCATGGGCCAGGGGGAAACCGGGGGCGGCGCCGCGCTGCCGATCTGGGCAGGCTACATGCGCACGGCTCTGGCCGGCCAGCCGGAAATTCCGCCCGGCCCCATGCCCAGCGGCCTGACCCGCACCGATGGCGACTTCTATTTCTCCGAATTCCCGCCCGGCATCGCGATTGCGCGCGTCGGCCTGCCCGCCCCGGGCGACCCTGCCCCGGGCGCTCCGGCGCCCGGCCAGGATGGAATCGGCGCCTTGCTGGACCAGTTGCACGGTCAGAACGACAACGAGGCCGCCGTTCCCCAACCCGTCCGTGTCCCCTTCTGATGACAATCCGAACCCATACCCGTTTCTCCGCGGGCCTGGCGGGCGCCTGCGTGGCGTTGCTGCTGGCCGGCTGCGGCATGAAAGGCCCGCTCAAGCCCGCCACCCCACCCCCGCCCGCTGACGCGACCCTGGTCGCGCCCCCCACCGTCACTCCCGCCACCACACCCAAGCCCTGATTGCGCCCATGACCGCTGCCCCTCATTTCCCGATCCGGGACGGTATCCTGCATGCAGAAAACCTGCCGCTGACCGACCTGGCTGACCGCTACGGCAGCCCCCTCTACGTCTATTCCCGCGCCGCGCTGCAAGAAGCCTGGCACCGCTACGAAACGGCCATCGCCGGACGCGACGCGCTGATCTGCTATGGGGTCAAGGCCAATTCCAACCTGGCCGTGCTGCATGAATTCCAGCAACTGGGGGCTGGATTCGACATCGTCTCGGGCGGCGAGCTGGCCCGCGTGCTGGCGGCGGGCGCCGCCCCCGACCGCATCGTGTTCTCCGGCGTGGGCAAACAAGGCTGGGAAATCCGCAAGGCATTGGCCGCCGGCATCAAATGCTTCAATGTCGAATCGGCCGCCGAGCTCGAACGCCTGGCCGATATCGCCCAGGAAATGGGCGTGTGCGCCCCGGTATCGCTGCGGGTGAACCCGGACGTGGACGCCAGGACCCACCCCTATATTTCCACCGGCCTGAAAGAAAACAAGTTCGGCATCGACATCCGGAAAGCCCCCGCCCTGTACCGCCAGGCACGGCAGATGCCCGGGCTGAAGATCGTCGGCGTGGATTGCCACATCGGATCGCAGATCACCGAGATCAGCCCCTACCTGGATGCCCTGGACAAACTGCTGGCCCTGATCGATGTCCTCGCCGCCGATGGCATCACGCTGCGCCACCTGGACCTGGGCGGCGGCCTGGGCATCCGCTACACCGACGAAACCCCGCCGCATCCCGCCGAACTGCTCAATCCCGTGTTCGCAGCCCTGCAGGCACGCGGCCTGGACTACCTGCAGGTGATCCTGGAACCGGGCCGTTCGCTGGTGGGCAACGCCGGCGTGCTGCTGACCCGGGTGGAATACCTGAAGCACAACGAGGCCCGCAATTTCGCCATCGTGGATGCCGCCATGAACGACCTGATGCGTCCCGCGCTGTACCAGGCCTGGCACGACGTGGCCCCGGTGCAGCCGCGCACAGGCACCCGCACGGACACCTACGACATCGTCGGGCCGATCTGCGAAAGCGGCGACTGGCTGGCCAAAGACCGCTCCTTGCCGCTGGAACAAGGCGATCTGCTGGCCATCCACTCGGCCGGCGCCTATGGCTTTTCCATGTCCAGCCAATACAACACGCGGCCCCGGGCGGCCGAAGTGCTGGTCGACGGATCGCAGCACTGGCTGATCCGCCCGCGCGAATCGGTCCAGGATCTCTACGCCCACGAACGCATCCCGCCGCGCTCCTGAATGCGCGGCGACGGGGCGGCCTAAAATCCGCATGCGCTTTGTCGTAAAACGCATATCGCTGTAACCTATCCGAAGATCGGCAAGATTGCAGTTTCCTGTCCTCATCGACCCGCTGCATGTCACCATTGAAGGATTCCGCCGCCGCCCCCTCCCCGCTCCCGGCCCCTCGGCCCGGGAGCCCTCGCGTCTTCCTCAGATTCTTCCTGGTTCCCATGCTGCTGGGCCTGGGCGTGCTGCTCAGCGCCTGGCTGTTCCCCGCACACTATGCCAGCCAGTCCGGCCAGGGCATGGCCACGCATTTTCTATCCGGTTCATTCAGCGGTCCGCACCACGCCATCACGGCCCTGCGCACCAGTCCGACCCGCCTGGCTCAGCAGATGCCGGCCGGCCCCGCCTGGTTGCTGGCTGACCTGACCTCCGTCCCCGGGTCCGACGACCCGGCCCCGTCCGCCCTGCTCTTGCGCAGCACCCTGGTGGCGCCTCCAAGCTGCTGGCTGCTGGACAGCCGGAAAGCCGGCCCGCTGACGGCCCTGAGCTTCCAGACCCGCATCCTGGGCTACACCGCCACGATCCCGCCCGGGGCCTCAACGGCGGACCAGGTCGTGTGCCAGCTGGATCAAGTGATCCCCGGCCTCCTGGCCATCGAACAATGGCAGTCCCCGGCCCTGGCCACGGTCACGGCCCATGACGCCCATGCGTTGGGCCTGCTGGAAGGCGGGCTGCTGGTGCTGGCGGCCTTCATCGCGGCCATCGCCCTGACGACCCGCGATCACCTGTACGTGCTGCTGACCGGCTGGATCCTCTGCAATCTGCGCCTGGGCGCCTGGGCGCTGGGTTGGGACCACCTGTGGCTGGGCCACCTGCTGTCGCCGCACGAGCTGATCTGGTCCCGCCAGCTGACACTGCTCCTGTCCTTCACCGCGACCTGGCTGCTGTTCACCCGCTTGTTCCAGCAAAGCCTGGGGGCCGCCATGCGCCACCGGCTGCAGTTGATCGGCCTGGCCTTTTCCGCCCTGATGCTGCTGCCCCTGTTCATCCCGTCCTATGAGATCTTCCAGGCGATCAGTTTCCTGGGGGCATGGGCGGGCACGGCGCTGGTCGCCACCATCCTGATTCACGCCCTGTTCCGCTTCACGACCCGGTCGCTGTTCTGGCATACCCTGGGCGTCTGCCTGGCCACCGGCATCCTGGTGACGGGGTTGATCCTGATCGCCCTGGACCGGAGCGCGGTATTCGGCGCCTGGCTGGCCGTGGGGCTGTTTCTGGCCTGCAACCTGCTGGTGGCGCTGGCCACTGCCAACCGCACCCGCGAAGACCGGCAGATGCGGCTGCGCCAGCGCAACGAGCTGATCGCGCATGATTCGCTGTCGCCGCTAGGGCTGTTCACGCTGGGGGCCACCCGCCACTTCGAGCACCTGAACCCCAACGCCCGCACCATGCTGCAGGTCCAGCCCGACATCGAAATTCCCGCGCTCAGTTGGAGCGCCTTTTTCCCGAACGTCGACTGGGTGGCCGTATCGCTGGCCACTGAACAAGGGCGGGATACCGAGATCCAGCAGCATAGCGCCGATCCCAAGGCGCCCACCCGCAGCTTCCTGCTGCGCGCCACCCTGGCGGGCAGCCGCATCGAGGGTTCCCTGCAGGACGTCACCGCCCGCACGGAAACCCTGCGCAATCTGCGCCTGATGACGGATCACGACGCCCTGACCAATACCCTGAACCGGCGCGGGATCGAAGACACCATGCAGGCCGCGATCCAGGATCTGCAGACATCCGGCACGCCCTGCGCCCTGTCGTTCCTGAGCCTGGATCACCTGAAGCGGGTCAACGACCTGTTCGGGCATTCGGCCGGCGACCAGCTGCTGCAACTGGCCTGCGACCGGCTGAAGTACGCACTGACCGAACAGCAGAAACTGGGCCGCATCGGCAGCGACGAATTCATCATCCTGTTCCCGCAGATCCGCGCACGGGAAGCCCGGCGGATCGCCCAGGACATGATCGACAGCCTGAACAGTTCGCCCTTCTACGTGGGCGACCGTGCCTTCCAGATCAAGAGCGCGATGGGCCTGATCGACCTGGATGCCCGCATGCGCCCCAAAGACGCCATCGCCGCCGCGACCCGGGCCTGCCGCGATGCCCGCAAGCAACACCAGGACATCGTGCTGTACGAGGAAAACGCCCACGAGCTGTTCGACCACATCAACGAATTGCGGGTGTTCGAACAGCTTGAACAGGGCACGCCCCCGGACGATATCTACCTGGCCATGCAGCCCATCATGTCGCTGCGCCACCCCCTGCAGACCCTGAACTTCGAGGTGCTGCTGCGGGTGCGCAGCGACGGCGAACACCCTCTGCAGACGCATAAAATCATCCAGGCCGCCGAAGACAGCGGCATGATCACCATGATCGACAAATGGGTGTTCTCGACCGCCCTGCAGTGGATGTCCAAGCATCACCTGAAACTGGGCCAGACCCAGCAGGTGAACATCAATCTCAGCGGCGTGTCGCTGAACGACGACCGGTTCATCGATACGCTCTTCGGCATCCTGAACCAGCAGCCGCAGCTCACGCGCCGCCTGTGCGTGGAAATCACCGAAGGCGTGGCGCTGCAGGACCTGGAACGCACCCGGCAGTTCATGCGCCGCCTGCAGCGCATGGGTGCCCGCGTGGCGCTGGACGATTTCGGCGCGGGATACACATCGTTTTCCTATCTGAAGGAACTGCCCGCCGACACGATCAAGATCGACGGCACCCTGATCCGCGACATGCTGAGCAGCGAGGCCAACATCGCCATCGTCAACAGCATCGTGGACCTGGCCCATAACCTGGGCATGGAATGCATCGCCGAATGGGTGGAGGACGTGGCCACACTGCGCACCCTGGCCGAGATGGGGGTGGACTACGTGCAGGGCTACGTGATTTCAGCGGCGCGGGCGCCCTCGGACATCCTGGCCCACGACAACATCCTGCCGCTGATCGGCAATCCGGCCGCCCAGGCCTACATCGAGGAAATCAGCGGCCGACGGGTCTAGTGGCCTGTTCGGTTAATACCCGTACCAGATTCGGCGTCCGCGCCGCCCACCCTGCCAATGCGTTCGCAGCCGGGCGGCAGCCCGGCCGGGGCATCACAGCTCGCCGTAGGAATGCAGGCCGGACAGGAACATGTTCACGCCCAGGAAGGCGAAGCTCGTGACCAGCAGGCCGCTGAGCGCCCAGTATGCGGCCATGGACCCGCGCAAGCCCTTCATCAGGCGCATGTGCAGCCAGGCCGCGTAATTCAGCCAGACGATCAGGGCCCAGGTTTCCTTCGGGTCCCATTGCCAGTACGTGCCCCAGGCGTCCGCCGCCCACAGCGCCCCCAGAATGGTCGCCACGGTGAAGAACGCGAAGCCCACCGCAATCGCCCGATACATGATGTCGTCGAGCAGTTCCAGCGACGGCAGGCGCTGGGCGATCGGCGCCCGGAACGCCAGGATGGTCCCGACGATCAGCGCCCCGACGCCGAAATACAGCATCCACGTGGCGGACAGTTCCTGCGAACCGAAGACCAGCGGTTCGGCGCACAGCACGGCGCCCAGCAGGAAGACGGGGATCAGCGGTTTCCATCTACGGGTTTCGCCATGCGATTTGACCAGATAGGCGAAGCCCACCATGGCCGCCAGGCTGAAGGTGCCGTAGCCGATGAAGTTCGCCGGCACGTGCAGTTTCATCCACCAGCTTTTCAGGGCCGGCACCAGCGGCTGGATCTGATAGGCATCGCGCGAGAACGAATACCACAGCAGGAACACCACCAGCGAACTGATGACCAGCAGCACGAAACCGCCCAGCGCCCGGGTAGCGTAGCGACGTTCGTAGTACAGGTAGAACAGGGCCGTGATCAGCGACATCAGCACAAAGACTTCATACAGGTTGCTGACGGGGATGTGGCCGATATCCGGCCCCATCAGGTGGCCTTCACGCCAGCGCACCAGCAAGCCCGTCAAGCCGGCATAGACCGCGCCCCAGGTCAGGACCGTGCCCAGCCAGGCGGCGGTCTTGCTGGCGAAACCGATCCAGTAACAGACGGTGGCCAGCACGAACAGGGCGCACATCCACAAAATGGCCGACTGCGAGGACAACAGGTATTTCAACAGGAAATTGGACTCGGCCCGCGACAGGTCGCCCTGCAGCAAAGCGCCCGTAGGGCTGTAGAGCCAGATGGCCAGCAGGGCGCTGGCGCCCGCCGTGATCATCAGCACGCGCAGCGGACGCCACAGCCAGCCCAGCCAGCTGAACACCGCCGCCGCGCCGATCAGGATCAGCTTTTCGTAGTAGTCCATGAACTGGCCATAGCTGGTCAGCACATAGCCGGCGCCCACGGCCAGCAGCAGGAAAAAGGCGAAATCGGTCCAGTCGGGCCGGCCGCGCCGGCCTCGGCGATCGCCGCTGGTATTCATGTTCTGGGCCCAGAGGGCCCCTGCATCAGGCGTCAGGATGTCAGTTGTCATGGGATCCTCCGAGGCGGCGCAGCGCATCGCGCAGGCGCTCAAATTCGTGATTGAAATCCAGGTTGCGGCGCTGGGTCGTCATGGCCGCCAGCCAGCTGCTGCCGGTATTCGACGGACGGATCCAGACCCAGACCCGTCTTTCCCGAATATAGAACATCGAGAACACGCCCAGTACCAGCAAAAGGCAACCGAGGTACACCGTGTTCTTGCCGGGGCTGCGAGCCACCTGGAAAACGCTGGCCTGGACCTGCTGGAAATTGGACAGTTGCAAGGCGACCGGCGCCGGGTAATCCGGCAACGATGCCAGCGCCAACACCGACAGGCGCAGCCATTGAGCTTCATGTTCGGCCTGCGGCCCGCTGTCGGGCAGCGCCGGCAGGTGCTGCTGCGCCCGCATCAAGGTGCGCAATTCCCGCAGACTGAGCTGAATCATGGGCACGGCGAAATTCAGGATCTTTTCCCGTTGGTCGGGCGGAGCGGAATCAATGATGCCGTTGAAGCCGCGCTGCGAGAACGTGCGCAGCGCCCCCTGGGCCGCCTGGAACATCAGGTCGCGCTGTTCGCCTTCAGGCGCATTGTGGGCGGCAAATTGGCGGGCGGCCTGATCGCGCAAGTCCGGATCGGCCAAGGCGGCGCGCAACTGCATGAATTCCTGCATCGTGCCGCCATCATCGGCCGGAATGCGCAGGTAACGGTAAGGCTCGGCCGCCGTGTTGCGCGTCCCCAGCAGGAACATCGGAAAATCGTCGATCCGCACCGGCAGCATGTACTGAGTGAATTCGTGGGCCTGTCCGTCGGCTCCGACCAGGCGGTACTGGACACTGGGACCGACATTGCGCAGATGGTCGTTGCGCGGCCGCGCCGCGCTGCCGGTCACGGCGGCCACGTCGCGGATCAGGTCGACCGGCTGCGGATCGCCGTCACCCCCCATGTTCTCGACATTGATGACGCGCAAGCCGGTGTAATCCACCGTCTGAGCGCCCAGAGCGGCGGGCAGTTGGGCGTTTCCGCCAACCGTCCCGGACAGATCCAGGGACTGCGAGCCCGTGCCCGACAGAGGCCAGGCCTTCAGCTGCAAGGTACTGCCGCCATCGTCGAAACTGGACTGATAGACGGTCACGCCCTTGTAGCGCAAGGGTTCGTTGACCTTGATGGTGCGGTCGAAGGATTTCCCGGTGGCCAGGTCCGTCACGACCACGTCGCTGCGAAAATCGCTGGGCATGCCGGTGTCATAGTATTTGACGTAGAATTTTTTCAGCTTGACTGAAAACGGCAGCGGCTGCAACAGGACGCCCTGGCCCACCGACACGATGCCCATGCTGCTTTGCTTGCCATCGGGAATCAGCATATTGGCGCGAAAACTGGGATTGCGCGCCGACAGCCGTCCGGATTCGGGCACATCGGAAATCAGCATATTGCCCACGACCGGCTGCTTGTCGAACAGCCAGGTCTGGAACCGCACGGGCAGTTCGCTATCCAGCAACCCGCCCAGGCAGATCACGATGATGGCCACGTGCGCGAAAATGTATCCCAGGCGATTGGCCGCGCCCTTTTTCGCCGCCACCATCCTGCTGTCGCCATCGGCGCGCACCCGGTAGCGGAACCCCTGGCGACGCAGCAGCGCCCCCACCTGTTCCACGGCCTGATCGGGGCTCAGCGCGCTGTCCACGTCCACTTTGTGGTGAAAGGCCTTCAGGCTGGATCCGCGCACATATTCCCGGAAGGTGCGCATGTCGCGCAGCATCTTGGGCGTATTGCGCATGACGCACAAGGTCGTGGACACGACCAGGAACGCCATGATCAACAGGAACCAGGGGCTGTTGTAGATATGCCAGATGGAAAACTGATCAAAGACCGCATACCAGAACGGACCGAACTGATCGATGTAAGTGTTGGTGGCCTGATTCTGCGGCAATACGGTGCCGATCAGGCTGGCCACGCAGATGAACACCAGCAGGCTGATGGCGAAACGCATCGAACCCAGAAGTTCGACAATGTCCGCACCCCGCACACGGGGACTGGAAGAAGACGTCACGGCTGCCCGACTCAAGAAAAAAGGGAGGCGCGCTTGCGCGTCCCCCCCTATATATTTTTTAAAGTTCAACCTTACACCGACTGCGCCAGGATCCTTCCCAAAACCCCAGACGCAACCGGGAAATGCCCCGGCTGGCGAACGGCCGCGCGGCTATCCATGCAGCCCGCGTGCCCCGGCCAACCGGTTACCCATCAGCGCAGCCCGGCGGCGAAATCCGCCACAGCGGCCAGATCGGGGTCGGTCATGCGGCTGGCGATGTCATGCATGATGCTGTTTTCGCGATCACCGGAACGGAACAGCTTGAGCTGTTCCAGGAGATATTCCGGATGCTGGCCCGCCAGACGCGGAAATTCGCCCGGCAACCCGGCGCCATTGGCCGAGTGGCAAGCCGCACAGGCCGGCACCTGGCGATCGGCGATGCCGGCGCGCCAGATGTGCTGGCCGCGATCCATGGTGGCTTCGTGGGTGGCGGTGCCCGCCTTGTCCCAATCGAGCTTTTGCTGCGACAGGTACAGGGCGACGTTCTGGACGTCCTGGGCGGTCAGCGACGGCGCAATGGTGGACATGATGGACGGAGCGCCATCGGCCCCGGTGCGCGCAGCGCGCTTGTCGCCCTGGGGCACGAAATCGTGCAGCTGCTTGGCGATGTATTCGTGCGGCATGGCGGCCAGATTCGGGTTGGCCGGAATGGTGCTGTTGCCGGCGTCGCCGTGACAGGTCACACAGGCCAGCACGCCGCGGGACATGTCACCCTTGATGAACAACTGCTCGCCGGCCTTGGCATCGGGCGTGGCGGCGTCCTGAGCGTGGGTCAAACCAGGCAGGGCGCCGGCGAGCACCAGGCTGCCGGCCATGAACATACTGGAAAGCGCACGCTTCATGAGGTCCTCGGATTCGGATACGAGCGCCGCAAGGCGCCATCAGGTCATGAGGCCAGGCCGCCCATGGAAGAAGCCCCAAGGCAGCCGGCGTAACAAATACAAGCGAAGATTATACAATAGGCACCAGGCGTCCTTCGCTGCCCATGTCGGCCAACGCCAACGCCGCAGGCCGGCACCCGATGCGCCTGCCCCTTGTCCTCCGTGCCCACAGGGCCTTCACCGATCCGCCGTGTCCCTTCTCCATCGTGCCCGTTTTACGGTCTCTGCCGCCCGCCTGGACCAACTGCCCGCCCCGACCACCGCCGAGGTCTGCTTCGCGGGCCGGTCCAATTCCGGCAAATCATCCGCCATCAACGTCCTGACCAATCAGCGCCGCCTGGCCTTTTCCAGCAAGACGCCCGGGCGCACGCGCCTGATCAACCTGTTCGGCATCCCCGATCCCATCACGGATGACGCCTGGCTGGGCTTTCTGGTTGATCTGCCGGGCTACGGTTATGCAGCGGTGGACCGCGCTTCCCGCGACGAATGGGCGGAAGTCCTGGGCGGCTACCTGCACGAGCGCAGCAGCCTGGCCGGGGTGGTCCTGCTGATCGACATCCGTCGCGGCGTCACCGACCTGGACCGCCGCCTGGCCCACTGGATCGGCCTGCGCGGCCTGCCCACACTGGCCCTGCTGACCAAAGCCGACAAACTGCCCTATGGGCAGCGGATCCGCGCCATCGCCCAGGTGCGCAAGGACCTGGCCGAGATCGGCACGCTGACCGCGCTGCCCTTTTCCGCCACCCACCGCATCGGCCTGGAAGACGCCGCCGCCCACATCGAAAACTGGATTTCACCTCAGGTCGTCCCCTGACCGGACCGCTCGCTGTGGCTCACGCGCCTATTCCCTGATCATCCCCAGGACTCTGACATGACTGATTTTCTACCCCCCGTCGATTTCCCCACTGCCCGCCTGCGGCGCAACCGGCGCGATGATTTTTCGCGCCGCCTGGTGCGCGAAAACCGTCTGTCCGCCGACGACCTGATCTATCCCGTCTTCGTGCAGGAAGGCCGCAATGTCCGCGAACCGGTGGCCTCCATGCCCGAAGTCGTCCGCCATTCCCCCGACACGCTGCTGCGGGCGGCCGAGGAATGCCTGTCCCTGGGCATCCCGGTGCTGGCCCTGTTCCCGCACATCGACCCGGCGCTGAAAACGCCGGACGGCGCCGAGGCCGCCAACCCCGACGGCCTGATTCCCCGCACCGTGGCGCTGCTGAAGCAGCACTTCCCCGAACTGGGCGTGCTGACCGACGTGGCCCTGGACCCCTACACCAGCCACGGCCAGGACGGTCTGATCGACGCCGACGGCCAGCTGCTGAACGAACCCACCGTGGCCATGCTGGTGCGCCAGGCCCTGACCCACGCCGGCGCCGGCGTGGACATCGTCGCCCCCAGCGACATGATGGACGGGCGCATCGGCGCCGTGCGCCAGGCCCTGGACGCCCACGACCGCATCCACACCCGCATCATGGCGTATTCCGCGAAATACGCCAGCGCCTTCTACGGCCCCTTCCGCGACGCCGTGGGGTCCGCCGCGAATCTTGGCGCGTCCAACAAGGCCACTTACCAGATGGACCCGGCCAACCGCCTGGAAGCCCTGCGCGAAGTCGCCGCCGACATCCGCGAAGGCGCCGACATGGTCATGGTGAAACCCGGCCTGCCCTACCTGGATGTGCTGCGGGAAGTGAAAGACGCCTTCGGCATGCCGACCTACGCCTATCAGGTCAGCGGCGAATACGCCATGATCAAGGCGGCGGCGGCCAACGGCTGGCTGGACCACGACAAGGTCATGATGGAATCGCTGCTGGCCTTCAAGCGCGCAGGCGGCGACGGGATCCTGACGTACTTCGCCGTGGCGGCCGCCAAACTGCTGAAGCGCTAGGGCTGGCCCAGCCCTGCCAGGCATCCGGGGCGCCCTGCGGGGCGCCCCGGATGTTTTGTGCCTAATGCGAGGGCCGACGCACGGCCGGGCGCACTCCGACCGTGACATCCAGCGCCAGGGCCTTGCCGCCGCGCAGCACACCCAGGTGGGCGGTGCTGCCGGCCTTCATGGGCGCCAGGCGGTTCAGCAAGTCGAATGAATCGCGCACCGGCTGGCCGTCCAGCGACTGCAGGATATCGCCCACCTGCAGGCCCGCCCGCGCGGCCGGCCCGCGCGGAAACACCCGGGCCACGATCGCTCCCCGATCATCCTTCAACCGGAAGGCCCGGGCCAGGTCGGGCGTGATGTCCTGCGGCTCCAGCCCCAGCCAACCGCGCTGCACCCGGCCATGTTCGATGATCTGATCCAGGATCTGATGCGCCGGACCGGAAGGGATCGCGAATCCGATGCCCAAGGACCCGCCGGTTTCGGAATAAATAGCCGTGTTGATACCCACCAGACGCCCTTGGGTGTCGATCAGCGCGCCACCGGAATTGCCCGGATTGATGGCCGCATCGGTCTGGATGAAGTCCTCGTAGGTGTTGATGCCCAGGCGATTGCGCCCCAAGGCGGACACGATGCCCTGGGTGGTGGTCTGTCCCACGCCGAAGGGGTTGCCGATCGCCAGCACCACGTCGCCCACCCGCACGGACTGTTCGGGATCGAACACGATGGTCGGGAGCTTATCGAGATCGACTTTCAGCACCGCCAGGTCGCTTTCGGGGTCCGCCCCCACCAATTTGGCCGTGGCCTGGCGGCCGTCTTTCAAGCTGACCTCGATGGCATCGGCGGATTCGATCACATGGTTGTTGGTCAGGATGTAGCCATCGGCGCGCACGATCACGCCCGACCCCAGGCTGGTGGAATTCTGCCGCTGGGTAAACCCCGGCAGGCTGCGCAGCAACTGCTGCAGGCCGGGGTCCGGCGGCAGGGGAATCAGCGGCACGTCGACATGCTTGCGGGTATAGACGTTGACCACGGACGGCGCGGCCCGGGCGACGGCCGGGGCATAGCTGACGATGGCCTGCCCCGCTGCCGCGTTCGGCGCCGGACGGCCCGAAGCGGACAGGGCCGCCGTGCCGCCCGACGGGGCGTCACGCTCGGGCAGCCATTGCGGCCGCAGGGTGGACACCAGAAACAGCACGCCCAGACACACGGTTACGGTCTGAGCGAAAATCAGCCACAATCGTCTCATAGACACAGACTCCGGGCGACATCGCCGCAAAAAGGACAAACCCCCAATGAAACCACAGATTTCCCGCCAGGAACTGGAAAACTGGCTGAACGGCACCCTGCAGCCGGAACGATTCAAAGATTATTGCCCCAATGGCCTGCAGGTCGAGGGCCGCGCCGACATCCGCCATATCGTCACTGGCGTGACGGCGTCCCAGGCCCTGATCGAAGCCGCCATCGCCCGCCATGCCGATGCCATCCTGGTGCATCACGGCTGGTTCTGGAAAAACGAGAATCCCTGCATCCGCGGCCCCAAGCACCGGCGTCTGTCGGCCCTGCTGGCCCAGGACATCAATCTGTTCGCGTATCACCTGCCGCTGGACGCCCACCCGGAATGGGGCAACAACGCTCAGCTGGCCCGGGTGATGGACTGGACGCCGGACATCCAGCCCGACGGCACGCCGCACCGCTGCGGCCCCGACGATCTGATCTGGCTGGGCGCGCCCGCCTGGGATTGCACGGTGGGCGAGCTGGCCACGGATATCGCGCAGCGGCTGGGCCGCAAGCCGGTTGTGATCGGGGAACTCGATCAGGCGGTGCGCCGGCTGGCGTGGTGCACGGGGGCGGCGCAGGGGATGATGGAGGCGGCGCTCGCGGCGGGGGCGGATTGCTATGTGAGCGGTGAGATTTCGGAACCGACGGTGCATCTGGCGCGGGAAACGGGCAGCGCTTACATCAGCGCGGGGCACCATGCGACTGAACGCTATGGGGTGCAGGCGCTGGGGGCGGCGATCGAGGCGCAGTTCGGGGTGCCTTGCACGTTCGTGGATATCGACAATCCGGTGTGACGGCCCGGCATTGCGGGGCTGGGACTCATGGGCGTTCGGCTGCCGGTGGCGGATCTCCACCGGCGCGAGGCTGCTGATCGAGAGTCTCACCGTCGCGTCCCGGCGCTTAGCGGCCCTGGTCGCGATTTCGCGGGACCTCATCGCCGTGCCCTGGGGCTTTCCGGCCCCGGTCGCGACTCGGCGGCTGCGCCGGATATGGACGAGTAAGCTCCAACAGGGCCGGAAAGCCCCAGGGCACGGCGATTGACGCGGATTGTGACGGTGTTCGACGGGACCGAGGGGTGCGACGACACATGTCCCGAGGAATTGCTGCCTGGTGGAGTATCGCGACGGCTGGGCCGCTGCGAAGCGTCCGATCAGCGTGGCGCATGCAAACGGCCCAATGCCTCTTTGATGGAAGGCACAAGAACGTTGCAGGAAGGGCGGCGCGCCTTCAGGGCGCGCCGCCGCCTCGGGTCGAGGCAGTCTATTTCTTCAAAGAATCCCGTATTTCGCGCAGCAGGACGATGTCTTCGGGGGTGGCGGGGGCTGCCGCCGGCGCGGGAGGGGCTTCGAGGCGGCGGCGGGCGTTGTTCACCATTTTCACCAGGATGAAGACCACCAGGGCCAGCAGGATGAAGTTGACGAAGATGGTCAGGAAGTGCCCCCACGCGAAGACGACGGCGCCGGCCTTGGTCAGTTCGGCGGCGGTCATCGCTCCGGCGTAGCCTTCGGGCAGGCGCATCACCCAGAACAGGTTGTCGAAATTGACCTGCCCGCCCAGGATGAAGTTGATGACCGGCATGACCAGGTCATTGACGATGGAATCGATGATCTTGCCAAAGGCGCCCCCGATGATGACCCCGATGGCCAGGTCCATCATGTTGCCCTTGACGGCGAATTCCTGGAATTCCTTGATGAAACCACGTGCTCCGGCCATGATGCGTGTCTCCTTGGCATTTACCCCATTGGTCGTAACGCTATAATACGCGGTTGAGGACCCCCGTGGGATGCGCCGGCAGGGCCTGGCCGGCCGCCGCAGCTCACGCGTATGCAGAGATTATTGTCAAACCGCTCCGCCCGCTGGGCGGCTATCAGGGATAACAAATGAGTCAGAATCCGACACAGTCCGACGAGCAGGGCGCAGTCGACCCGAACCTGCCCCCCGATCCTTCGCGACGTTTCTGGGTGGCTTCAGCCTGTACCCTGGGTGGGGTGGCTGGTATCGCGACGGCTGTCCCGCTGGTCGGGTCATTTGCCCCGTCGGAAAAGGCCAAGGCCGCAGGCGCCCCGGTCGAAGCGGATATCTCCGGCCTGCCCGAAGGCCAGATGATGGTCGTCGAATGGCGCGGCAAGCCGATCTGGATCGTGCGCCGCACGAAGGCCGAACTCGAAGACCTGCCCAAGCACGACGCGGAACTGGCCGACCCCCAGTCCAAGCGCCCCGGTTTCACGCCGGCATTCGCCGAGAACGAATGGCGCTCGCGCAAACCCGAATACTTCATCTGCATCGGCATCTGCACTCACCTGGGCTGCTCGCCCACGGCCCACTTCCAGACGGGCGCCCAGCCGGGCCTGCCCAACGATTGGCCGGGCGGCTGGCTGTGCCCCTGCCATGGTTCCACCTTCGATCTGGCCGGCCGCGTGTTCAAGAACAAGCCCGCGCCCGACAACCTCGAAGTTCCGCCCTACGCGTTTTCTCCCGACGGGTCACACGTCATGATCGGGGTCGACGAATACCCCAGCAAGGCCTGATGAACGCGCCGTTCATCTTTCCGTGATACTGATAGGAGCCGTTCATGGCCGAAAATAATGTCGAGACGACCGGGTTGCTGGGCTGGGTAGACCGCCGCTTCCCCCTGAGCAAAATGTTCAAAGAGCATATGTCCGAATACTATGCTCCGAAAAACTTCAATTTCTGGTATTTCTTCGGGTCGCTGGCGCTGCTGGTGCTGGTGATCCAGGTCGTCACCGGGATCTTCCTGGTGATGAACTACAAGCCCGACGCGCGCTTCGCCTTCGAGTCCGTCGAATACATCATGCGCGAAGTCCCGGGCGGCTGGTTCATCCGCTACATGCACTCGACCGGCGCGTCGATGTTCTTCGTGGTGGTCTATCTGCACATGCTGCGCGGCCTGTTCTACGGGTCCTACCGCAAACCGCGCGAACTGGTCTGGATCTTCGGCGTGGCGATCTTCCTGTGCCTGATGGGCGAAGCCTTCTTCGGCTACCTGCTGCCCTGGGGCCAGATGTCCTACTGGGGCGCCCAGGTGATCGTGAACCTGTTTTCCGCCATCCCGTTCATCGGTCCCGACCTGTCCCTGTGGATCCGCGGCGACTACGTGGTGTCCGACGCCACGCTGAACCGCTTCTTCTCGTTCCACGTGATCGCGATTCCGCTGGTGCTGATCGGCCTGGTCGTGGCGCACATCATCGCCCTGCACGAAGTGGGTTCCAACAACCCCGACGGCGTTGAGATCAAACAAGGCCCGAAGGACAAATACGGCCGTCCGGTCGACGGCATCCCCTTCCACCCCTTCTACTCGGTGCACGACATCGTGGGCGTGGCGGGCTTCCTGATCGTCTTCGCCGCCATCATCTTCTTCGGCCCCGAAATGGGCGGCTACTTCCTGGAATACAACAACTTCATTCCGGCCGATCCGCTGAAGACCCCGCCGCACATCGCGCCGGTCTGGTATTTCACGCCGTTCTACACCATGCTGCGGGCCACCACCAGCGACTTCACCTGGATCCTGTCGGCCGCCTCCGTCGTGGCCGCCCTGGCGCTGTTTGCCAAGGGCAAGCTGTCGGGCATCTGGCGCCTGGCCATTCCGGCCATCCTGATCATCGTGGCCATCCTGATGAAGACCCTGGATGCGAAATTCTGGGGCGTGGTGTCCATGGGCGGCGCCGTCGTCATCCTGTTCTTCCTGCCGTGGCTGGATCATTCCCCGGTGAAATCGATCCGCTACCGTCCGTCGTGGCATAAGTTCCTGTACGGCATCTTCATCGTCAATTTCCTGATCCTGGGCTGGCTGGGCACGCAGCCCGTGACCCCGACCTTCACCATGATGGGTCAGATCTGCACGGTGATCTATCTGGCGTTCTTCTTGCTGATGCCCGTCTGGAGCCGCCTTGGAACGTTCAAGCCGGTCCCCGACCGCGTTACGTTCCGCGCTCACTAATGGCCCATCACTGACTGTTACGGAAAGATCATGATCAAAAAACTGCTCGGTGCCCTGGCCCTTTCCCTGACCTGCACGCTGACCTTCGCCGCCGAAGGCGGTGTGCACCTGGATCGCGCCCCCGACCGCATCACCGACCTGTCCGCCCTGCAAAATGGGGCGAAGCTGTTCGTCAACTACTGCCTGAACTGCCACAGCGCCAGCTCCATGCGCTACAACAAGCTGATGGACCTGGGCCTGACGGAAGCCGACATCAAGAAAAACCTGCTGTTCTCGCGCGACAAGGTCGGCGATCTGATGACGATCTCCATGACCCACGAAGACGCGAAGAAATGGTTTGGCGCCGCGCCCCCGGACCTGTCCGTGATCGCCCGCGCGAAAAACAGCAACTTCGGCCCCTCGGGCGTGGACTACATCTATACGTATCTGCGCAGCTTCTACCGCGACACGACGAAGAAAACCGGCTGGGACAACACCGTGTTCCCCAGCGTCGCCATGCCCAACGTGCTCTGGGAACTCGAAGGCCCGCGCAGCTACACCAGCGTCCAGGTCCACGAGGTCTCCGACGACAAGGGCGCTGCGCACTGGACGCGCACCACCAAGGTTTTCGACGCGTCTGGCTTCGCCACCGTCAAAAACGAAGCCCTGCCCGGCTACGAGGGCGAATCATCCCTGTCCGGACGCTTTGACTCAGCCGATCCCAAGACCTTCAGCCAGTTTGAAAGCAACGTAGCCGATCTCAGCAACTTCCTCGGCTGGATGGCCGAACCGGGCCAGCTGTTGCGCAAGCAGATCGGCGTCTGGGTGATGCTGTTCCTGTTCCTGTTCCTGTTCGTGGCCATCCGCATGAACCACGCCTACTGGAAGCATGTCCGGTAAAACGTGCGCCCTTCGGGGCGCATCCCCCGCTTTTTCTGCATTGGAATCCTCGACATGATGGTGCTCTATTCCGGGACGACCTGCCCCTTTTCGCAACGCTGCCGCTTCGTGCTGTTTGAAAAAGGCATGGACTTCGAAATCCGCGATATCGACCTGTACAACAAACCGGAAGACATCGCGGTCATGAACCCCTACGGCCAGGTCCCGATTCTGGTCGAACGCGACCTGGTCCTGTACGAATCGAACATCATCAACGAATACATCGACGAGCGTTTCCCACATCCCCAGCTGATGCCGGCCGACCCCATCATGCGGGCCCGCACGCGCCTGTTCCTGTACAACTTCGAAAAGGAACTGTTCGTCCACGTGTCCACGCTGGAAAACCGCAACATCACGGACGAAAAGGCCCGCGACGCGGCCCGTGCCAACATCCGCGACCGGCTGGCTCAGCTGGCCCCGCTGCTGGTGAAAAACAAGTTCATGCTGGGCGACGAATTTTCCATGCTGGACGTGGCCGTGGCTCCCCTGTTGTGGCGCCTGGCCCACTACGGCATCGAACTGCCGAAAAGCGCGGCCCCGATCCAGAAATACGCCGAACGCCTGTTCTCCCGCCCCGCCTACATCGAGGCGCTGACGCCGTCCGAAAAGGTCATGCGTCGCTGATCATGCAGGAAACCTCGACCAAACCGTACCTGATCCGCGCCCTGCATGAATGGTGCACGGACAACGGCTATACGCCTTATCTGGTGGTTACGGTGGACGCCAACACGGTGGTGCCGGTCGCGCACGTGCACGATGGCCAGATCACGCTGAACATCAGCCATCTGGCCACCAATCGGCTGACGATGGGCAACGAATACATCGAATTCGAATCCCGGTTCAACGGCGCGGTCGAGCACCTGTTCATCCCGGTGGCCGCGGTCTCGGCCGTCTACGCGCGGGAAACCGGCGCCGGCATGGGCTTCGAGGTCGTCGCATCCCAGCCCTACCCCGGCGGCGACGATGCACCGCCCGAGACAGCGTCGGCGGCATCGGCCCCGACACCGGACGACACACCGCCCGCCAGCCCCAAGCCGTCCCACCTGAAGATCGTCAAATAAGACCGCCATTCCTGTAGAATGGCGGTCTTTCGCCGGCTTAGCTCAGTTGGTAGAGCAGCTCACTTGTAATGAGAAGGTCGAGGGTTCGATTCCTTTAGCCGGCACCACGGACATCAGGCGAAACGCCACCTATTTGGGTGGCGTTTCGCTTTCCGGCTTTCCACGAGCGACCTGCAAACACATCTTGGGATACGGCCGCCAACATAAAGAATGCATCTCCGGCGCTCTAGGTGGAAAACCCTAGCCAATCTTGATAGGCCGGCCGCTCGGAACCTGCTAAAGTGAAAGCAAGATATCAGGCGCCGGGCAACAGGGCTGCCGAACTCTAGGGTTTCCTGGGGTAACCGCCAAAACGATATACTGTATACTTAAATCAATAATCGACGGGCGAAAAGTCCATAGATGGTGTCATGACTCAAGAAAAGTGCAGAACCTTGGGTGAACTCAAACAGGCGTTGACACGCGATTACAACCTGATCAATTCGCGCCTGTTTTCTACCGGGGTTGTTACCCTGAAGATTGACATCGTGGACGAGAAAATATTCATGCTGGCTGTCCACAAAAGAGTCGTACCTCTACAGATCGTCAGTGAACAGTCAGCGCTAGTAGCGGATATTGCGGACTATTATCTGGTCCGCTTGTTCAAAAGCCAACTCAAGGAGATCCTGACCAAGAACTACCAATTCGAAGTCAGTTCAATATTCAAAGATTACGATCGAGACGACGAGCTGTCATCCACGGTCGTCTTGCTGAAAAAAGAAGTACAGGCGTACCTGCATTAAGCCCTGAAGGCTGTGATGCAATACCCTGGGTAGCTCATGCTGACTGGTTGAAGGTCTTTTAGGTTCCTCGCATGAAAACTTGCGAGGCTGCCAAAAGCGCATGATATCGCCGGCACCCGATACTGGAAGATGATTCCAGTGTTTGGTGTCGGCTTTTTTATTGGAATTTCGACATGAAGACTGTATCCGACCTCCTGGATTCCCTGAACATCATCACAGGTGGCCGCATGGTACCTTCCGTGGAGGCAGCCAAGGATGGAGAGTACGAATTCGTCATACTGAAATCATCTGGCATCTACGGGAAAAGCGTGCTGGAAATCCCCAGCCTGATCTACGGAGACCCCGCGAAGCAAATCAAGAAAATCGCTGTCTGCATGACACTCACCGAGCAAGGCGTGGAGCTTGCGGGGGCCACCGGCGTCGATGCAATCGTGGCGCACCACCCGGTGGCTGACGCCGCGAGCTGCGGTGGTGTCACGCTCCGAGACTACCTGGATCTGTATGGGATTGCAGTCCTGGAATGCCACGAAGCCTTTCACGGCCTGCATCCCGGAATTGCCCACCTGCATGGTCACACCATCCTCAAAAGCAGCATCGCATATGGGGGGATACACGGGAATGTGATGTACGTGGGCGCACCACTGAAAGGAATACACAGCATGCGTGACATCCTTCTGCGCCTGGATCAGTTCATGGGCCTGGACGTCGAAGAACAAATGCTGGAGGCGGAAAGATGCATCAAAGGCTCCACCGATATTCAAGAAGGCAGTCTGGTAACCCGAGGGCGCGTGCTGCTGGGCGACCCGGATAGCCCCATCAAAAAACTGGTACACATTTTCCCGCACACCGGCTTCACTGCGGATCACTTGCGCTCGGCCCTCAAGGATGATCCGGACATCGATACCGTGCTGGCGTCCATCAGCCGTGTCTACGAAGGACACGCCCTGGTCGAGGCTGCGAGCGAGCTGGGGCTCAAGCTGATGGTTGGCAATAGCCATGTGCTGGAAATCATGGAAAACGGGATGCCGCTTGCCCGCGCCCTTCAACGACTACTCGACGGTGTGGACGTTCAAATATTCAGAGAGCGAGTGACGTCAACTCCAATTGACGTTTTTGGAAACGCACGGATGCAGGAATATGCCCTACGCTTTTCGGAAGCTCACCTGCTCGGAAAAAACGCATTGACCTACGTTGAATGACCTGTTGAAGATACTGCGCCACCCTTTACATAAACAAGCAAACTACCGGAGACAAATCATGAGTATCTTGAAATCGATACAGAAGCTGGCATTGCACCGACCCTTTCAAGTGGTCGTGTCGATCGCCACCGCAGGAGCGGTGGCCCTGTCGGTTACGCCGGTCAACGCGGCATCACCCACAAAAGTCCGCTATCAGGAAGTCGTCCGCTCGATACTTTACATGCCCATGTATGTTGCCTTGAACCAGGGATATTTCATGGACGAGGGACTGGATGTCGCCCTCAAGACATCCCAAGGCACCGATAAAGGAATGGCGGCATTGTTGTCGGGCGGCGCGGACGTGGTGTTGATCGGCCCGGAGGCGTCGGTCTACGTCAACAACAGTGAATCTCCCGTCAAAACTCGTCTGTTTGCAGGCTTGACCGCAACCGACGGGTTCTTGTTGATGGGCAAGAACCCCACCAAGCCCTTTGACTGGAATGAAATCAAAGGCAAGACCATCATGTCGTTTCGCCAGGGTTCCAGCCCCGACGTTTTCCTGGAAACCGCAATTAAGCAACACGGGCTGGATCCGGACAAAGACGTCAAGATCATCAGCAATATCGGCCCCGCTGCGCGCGCCGGCGCATGGATGGCAGATCGAACCGACTACGCTATCTTCCTTGAACCTGAAGCCAGCAACATGGAAAAGGCCGGCAAGGGCGAAGTCGTGGCTTCTATCGGCCAAGAGGTCGGGCCGGTCGACTTCACCTCGTTTACCACGACGGATGACTACATTGCCAAGCATCCAGAAGTACTGGAGGCCTGGACCAGGGCCATCTATCGGGCTCAGCAGTATGTCCAGACAGCGACTCCCGAAGACCTGGCCAAGCATATAGATTCGTATTTCCCCGGCGTGAGCCAGGCGGAACTGGTCAAAGCGATCAATCGCTACCGTCCGCTGAATTTGTGGAAAAAGACCCCGTTGATCGAGCAGGGGGCCATGGAAAAGCTGCAGGACATGCTGATCGATCGCGGCTTGCTCAAGCCTGACCAGCGCATCCCCTATGAGCAGCTGGTGGACGTCAGTTTTGCTAAAAAGGTGACGCCATGATGACAGCGGAGGCCCTTGAAACCTGTCCAACGACACGTTCAGCCCACACAGAAAACCGCATCGAGATCAGCCATGTCTCGTTACGCTACTTCACGCCACAGGCGGAAATACTGGCGCTGTCCGATATCTCGCTGACCGTCGAGCCGGGCGAATTCGTCAGCCTGATCGGTCAGTCCGGATGCGGAAAAAGCACGCTGCTATCCATTATCGCCGGGATCCTTCCTCCGTCGGAAGGCAAAGTCTATGTGGGAGCGCAGCAGGTCACCAAGCCATCGCCTCGGATAGGCTACATGCTTCAGCAGGACTATCTGTACGAATGGCGCACGATCATGGATAACGCTCTTCTTGGCGCACAGATTCAGGGGCGCGACATGAAGGTCGCGCGGGACCGCGCCGTACATTTCCTCGAAAAATGCGGCTTGGGCCGCTTCCTGGACCAGTACCCCAAAGCGCTGTCCGGAGGCATGCGACAGCGAGTCGCCCTGGCCCGCACTCTCACGACCGACCCGGATGTAGTGTTGTTGGACGAGCCATTCTCCGCCTTGGATTCACAGACCAGGCTTGCCATCGCCGACGAGGTCGTGGATGTCTTGCGCGCCGAAGGCAAGACGGTGGTGCTGGTCACCCACGACATCGGCGAAGCGATTTCCATGACTGACAGGGTCGTTGTCCTGTCTCGTCGTCCGGGTCGCATCAAGTCGGAGCACGCCATCCACTTTCCCAGCGTCCCCAGCGGCCGGCCGACACCTTTCGAAGTACGGACGCTTCCGGAATTCAATATGTATTTCAATACTCTGTGGGACGAATTGGACGTCCACGTCGAGGGCTAAGTCACGCGGGAGCAGATCACATGAACACTCAAACCACTGAAATGAGCCTACCCTCACCCAGACAGTCTGGAGCGCTGGCTACCGTGCCCAGCCCCCCTTATCTGGCCTATCTGCGCCGCGAAGCCAAGCGACGACGCTTCGTGCTGACTGTCCGGATTATTTTGCTGATGGCGGTGCTGGCGCTATGGGAAATATTGGCCCGCACGCACATCATGAATCCCCTGCTGACCAGCTACCCCAGCGCCGTCTGGCCGACACTGGTCGATCTGTTCCAGAACGGCGACCTTCTGTCCCATACTTGGGCCACGCTTCGCGCAACATTGGTCGGCTTCACCATCAGCATGCTCGTCGGCGTAGGCATTTCCGCCATGTTGTGGTGGTCCACGACACTCTACAAGATCATCGACCCGTTCATGGTGATCGCCAACGCCATGCCCAAGATCGCTCTGGTTCCCATTTTCTATATTTGGCTGGGCCCCGAATATTCGATCTACGGCATGGCCGTCGCCATTTCCATCTTCATTACGATCATGGTGGTCTATGAGGGCTTTCGCGGCATCGACCCGAACAAGATCAAACTGGCCATTACATTGGGAGCGACGCGCCGCCAGGTATTGACCATGGTGGTGCTGCCGGGCAGCGTATCGACACTATTGGCAGCGCTCAAAATGAATATCGGTCTGGCTCTGGTGGGCGTCATTGTCGGGGAATTCCAATCCGCCAGCCAAGGCTTGGGGTTCCTGATCATCAATGGCAGCCAGGTATTCAAGCTCAATATCGTGATGGCCGCCATCGTCGTGCTGGCACTGCTGTCCGGCCTCATGTATTTGGTCATCTCCCGCGTCGAAAAGGCCACGGTGAGCAAGTATTCCTGAATGGCGCAGAGCCGCGCAGCACTGGCTTCAGACAGCGCTGCGCGGCTCTGCGTGTGTAGCCTGCTCTTGCGCCCGCCTCTGTGTGCGGGCCACGACAGCTCGAAGGACCCTGATCACACCGGCAGCAAGAAGGTCGACGGTTCGATTCCCTCAGCCGGCACCACAGATTCAGGCCCCCACGATCCCCCCATCCTGCTTCCAGATCACGACCGTGGCCGGTCTGGGGCGCGTCGCCTGATCGCCATCCGGCCAGCGTGACGCGGACAGCGGCTGGGCCTGGGCTTCGTCCAGCGTCGGGCCTTCCCCGGGATGCTGGATGTTGACGAAGACGAAGCGCTGATCCGGCGTCCAGGTGATGCCGGTGACTTCGCAGCCCTTGGGACCCGTCAGGAAGCGGCGCAATTCGCCGGTTTCAGGATCGGCGACCAGCATCTGGTTATTGCCCTGGCCGGCATAATCCCCGCCGTTGCTGTATTTGCCATCCGTCAGGATCCATAGGCGGCCCTGCGGGTCGAAACCCAGGCCATCGGGGCTGTTGAAGGTGTTGTCCGGCGTCACGTTCCGGGAGCCTCGACGGGGATCATCCTGGCCATAGACACCCGGATTACCCGCCAGCAGGAAGATGTCCCACGTGAAATCCTGACTGGACGCCGCCTGGCCGGACTCGCGCCAGCGCACGATCTGGCCATAGATATTCTTGTCACGGGGGTTGGCGGCATCCGCGCCGGGATGCGCCGGGCCGCCCGGCCAGCGCGGCTTGCCACTGCCGCGCGCGCTGTTGTTGGTCAGCGTGACGTAGGCTTCGCGCCGGCCCGGATGCACGGCCACCCATTCGGGCCGGTCCATGGGCGTCGCGCCCACCGCATCCGCAGCCTGCCGGGTCTTGACCAGCAACTCGCCCATATCCTCGTTGAACAGGGCGCCCAGCCGCCCGCCGTCCGCCGCGGTCGTGTCCAGGACCAACGGGATCCAGCGGCCGACCCCCTGGCCGTCCGCGCCCGCATCGAACCGCGCGACATACAGGACGCCGCGTTCCAGCAGTTGGCGGTTATGGGCGGCATCGCCCGGGCGAAAGACCTGGTCCGATACGAATCTATAGAGATACTCGCTTTGCTGGTCATCGCCCATATAGACCACCACATGGCCATCGGGAGCGATGGTCAGCGCGGCGTTCTCATGCTTGAAACGCCCCAGCGCGGTCAACTTGCGCGGCGCGGCCTTGGGATCGAACGGGTCGATCTCGACAATCCAGCCGTGACGATTGTATTCATTGGGCTCCCGCGTCCAATCGAAGCGTTCGTCGTGCAGGTCCCAGGCATAGTCCGGATCGGAGGTCTTGCTGCCGCCTTTGTAGCGCTGCATATGCTCGCGATAGGCCGCATCCGGATAATCCACCGTCTTCGCGTCCTGGCGGCCGATGCCGAAGTAATCGGTGAAGTTCTCTTCGCAGGTCAGGTAGGTATTCCAGGGCGTCCAGCCGTTGCCGCAATTGCCGAACGTGCCCCGCGCCTGCCGACCGCCGGCATCCGCCTTCGTGCGCAGCAGCGCGTGCCCGGCTGCCGGACCGCTCATATCGATCGGGGTATTGGCGTGAATGCTGCGGTTGTAGGGCGAGTCCTCCACCAGTTGCCACCGTCCCTGCGCATCCAGCCGGATATGAGTGACGGATACGCCTTGCGCATGCTGGGCCTTGCGGATCCAGTCCAGCGTCCATGTCGGGCCGCCTGGCTGCACTCCGACCGGGAAGAAGTAGTGCGGCGTGACATATTCATGGTTGGTGACCAGCAGGCCTTCCGTGCTGCCGCCCGAAGCTCCGTCCTTGCCGTCGATGGGAAAGAAGTGCATGCCATCGTGGTTGTAGCCGACCTGCTGTTCCTGGGCGGCACCATCGTCGCTGGCGTCGCCCTTGAACACGGGCGCGCCGGCCCGCAGGGGATCCCCCCAGCGCTTGATCACGGCATAGCCATACCCTTCGGGCACGACCACAGTATCGGCCGTGCTCATGGGCACGGGTTTGAAACCCAGCACCGGCGCGGCTGAAGCCGAGCCGGCGGCAGCCAGCGCCCGAGCGACCGGCAGCATCCCGCCCAGGAAACCCACGGCTCCCACGCTCAGGCCACCGGCCAGGAAGCCGCGGCGGCTGACGCGCGCCTGCAGATGCGCGAGCGATTCCTGGCAGGAAGGATTCGCGGGGATATCGTCCAGATCATATGATTTCATGGTCATCACCGGCTGTTCAGCAGTTGTTCGGCGCGCAGCAGCACCAGTTCGTTGTCGTCCTGGCGATTCGGTTCGCGGCTGGACGAGAAGGGAAAGTTGTTGTCGTTGCCGACGACGATATGCTCCGCATCCACGACATCGACGTTTTCAATGGTGAAGAAGGGAAACTGCAGGACGCCGTCCGTCAGCGGTTTGCGGGCGATGCCCTTGGGATCCTGGATTTTCAGCAGATCGATGTAGGCCACCTTGCGCACGGCCTGCCCCGCGTTCTCATCCGAGAAGGCGATTTTGTAGATCCGCTTGAACGACGGCAGACTGGAAAAACAGCCCCGGGTGTCCTTCGCCCCGGACGCGCAGGCCTTGTCGGGCGTGCCTTCCCCGTTATCCCGCTCGATCACCAGGCCGGACTGCGCGTCGATCATATTGAAATCACCGATGGCGTGGTCCTTGCCCTCCAGGGGGTAGAACCAGGAGCGGCCCGTCCATTTTTCGTCGGCGACGCTGAATTCGAGGACGCGCAGCACCGTCTTGCCTTCCCTGGCTTCCCAGGTTCCGGCCTGCGCATCCCACAAAGGACCTTCCAGCAGGGGATACAGGAAACGGCCGTCCGGCGAAGCGGCCATGCCTTCAAAACCCTTGGAGCGCTTCAGGTTCACGCCCGTGTACGACTGTCCCGGCCCGCCGGGCGAGGCCACGCCGAAATGGTCCGGCGAGCGGACCGGCGCGCCGTCGACCTGCGTTTCGAAAAACGCCAGCACCTTGCCCGTGCGGTCGGTCTTGATCAGATAAGGACCGAACTCATCTCCGATCCAGAAGTGTTCGCCGATGGGCTGGAAGCTTTCGGTGTCCAGGTCCGAGCCCGTCAGATAGCGCTGCGTCGTGTCTTCGTGCACGATGCGAAACGGGATCTTCTTGTCGGGATCGTTCAGGAAGACCGTCCGCAGCGGCGCGAGCTCGCCCTTCTCCCAGTCGATACGGTACTGGTTCAGGTACAGCATGGAATCCATGGAATTGGCCTTGGCGCCAAAGCCGTTGTCAGTCAGTATCCAGGCCGTGCCGTCTGCCATCATCTTGATGCCGGAATGGCCCTGGCGAGGCTGGCCCTGGATCGGCAAGGCCATGCCGGTCGGCCGGTCCGCCGAATGACCCATGACGGTCTCCAGCGCATCGACACGACGCTGGGTCGTGTACTTACCGGATATTTTCAGGTCGGCCGGGGCGTCCGCCGGCGCCGGCACGACACTTTTTGCCGCCAGCACGGCATGCCCCCGCAACTCGGCGGGCGTCTCCTGCTGCGCGGCGACAGCGAATGGAAGGGCGCCGACGACCGCGGCGATGATCGGCAAATGGCGAAACTGCATGGGCTCATCCTTGAAAGGCTGGGAGAGGAGCACGCAGTCTAGTGGTCGCAGGTGACGAGCATGTGACAGCAGGGGTGGGGCCGACACGCCTGGCCGGCACTGAAGATCTCAGATGCCGGCCCCGCGTGTGTCTCACACCCGACAAACCCCCATGGAAATAAGGGTTAACACTAGTAAAACCTGTCTATAAACTGTATACTAAATACAAGTCGATCGAGACGAATTCAGACAGGAGACCATCATGGCATCCCCTAAACGCTACCCTTCCACGCCGGTAGGCGAACTACTGGGTCATTTCTACAATCACAGGTCAGTCCTCCGGCGCACCATCCCGCTGTTCGCGATCACCGCGAAGGATCTGGCCCGGGCCCTCAAGGGAGAAATCGGGATGGCTCCCGGCGAACCCGCTCGCTGCGAGCCGCAACACCCGCATGCCGGCGCGTCACACGCCAGCCGCCGCCACGCGCACGCATCGTGAATTCACGCTCTGCATCCACGCGCGGCGCGCTTCAGCCCTGAATCCGGCGGCGGTCATCATCAGGCCGCTACCGGATGGTCGCGGTGGTGAAAGGTGAAGCTATCCGAATAGATGTAGTCCAGTTCAGCACCCAGCCCCAGCAACAATCGCTTGGTATCGGTCACCATGCCGGGCGATCCGCACAGATAAAAGGCGAACTCGGACACCTCCTTGAAGTCCTGGGCGAGGGCTTCCTGCACATGGCCGCGCCTTCCCTGCCAGGCATCGGAAGCCCGGGACAGGACCGGCACGAAATTGAACTCATACAAGCGGCCGGCCCAAGAGTCGAGTTCCTCTTTGGCATAGAGATCCGTCTCCGTGCGCATCCCCCAGTACAGTGACACCGGAGGACAGTCCTCATCGTCCAGCAGGGATTCCAGAATGGCGCGGATCGGGGCCAGGCCCGTGCCGGTCGCCACGAAAACCATGGGGCGGTAGTCATCCGGGTGATAACAGAATGTCCCGCGCGGGATCTCGACGTCCAGCGCATCACCCGCAGCAAGCGACCCCAGGCGGTCTTGAGTGAAATGCCCGCCCGGCACACGCCGGATGTGGAATTCGACCTCGTTGCCGAAGGGATAAGCGCCCGCCATTGAAAAGCTGCGCTCACCCGCGCCCTTGAGCAGGATATTCATATGCTGGCCAGGCCGGTAATCGCAGTCCAGGTCCTCGGGAAGCTGAAGCACCAATCGTGAAATGTCCGCAGTGAGCGGTTCAACGGCCCTGACCACTGCGGGCGTGCGGACAGGATCGGGCAATTCCAGCCCCTTGCCGGCCGGCGTGATCACCGCATCGCAATCGGGATGCGCCTGGCACGCCAGGGCATAGCCCTGGGCAGCCTCTTCCTCGGTGAGCGCCATCGGGAATTCATCGTAGTGTACGGATCCCTCCTGCAGCTTGATCCGACACGTGCCGCACCCTCCGAAGGTGCACTCGTGCGGCAGCTTGACGCCGGCGCGCAGGGCGGCATCAAGAATGGTTTCATCCCGTGAAACCTCGAATGCCTCGTCGGTATCCGATACCACTATCCGATGACTCATGGCGGCTCTCCAGACTTGCCCGGTGGCGGGCTTATTTCTTGATATCGGCTTCCACCAGCACGGTCATGCCCTTATCCTTCAACGCGGCAGCCAGCGCCCGCAGGCCGGCAAGTCCCGCTTCCGTGTCCTGTTTGCCATTGCCGCCGCTGAGCCCGATGCCCCCGATGACCTCATCGTCCACCACGATCGGAAACCCGCCCACGAAGGCCGCAAAGCGTCCCTCGAAGGTCAGCTGAATGCCAAAGGCTTCGTTGCCCGGCAAGGCCGGCCCGTTGGGCGGGGTGGTGAACAGGTGTGTGGAACGCTTGTGCCCGGCCGCCGTGAAGGCCTTGTTCATGGCAATCTGCGGTCCGGTGATCCGGGCGCCATCCATGCGCTCCAGCACGATCGGGAAACCGCCGGCATCGACCACGCATACAGTCTCCAGCACTCCGATTTCCCGGGAGCGCGCGATGGCCGCATCCACCATCAGGCGGGCCTCCGCCTGTTCCAGCTGTACGGTCTTTTTCATGTGTTTTCTCCAGTTGCATTAGCGCTTCGATGGTTTCCCCTGAAGCCGTCTTCAAAATAAAGGCTCAAACGCCGCGATAGACCGTTTTGATCTGCGTGAAGAACTCCAGGCCGGCGCGTCCGGACTCTCTGAACGTCGCGGTGCTGGAGCGCTTGATGCCGCCAAAGGGCGCGTTCACCAGGTTTCCGGTCGTCGTGCGATTGATCTTGACCGTCCCGGCTTGTATATCGTTTGCGAACCGGTGGGCGAGGCGCGCATCCCGCGTCACGATGCCCGCCGACAAGCCATATTCGGTGTCATTGGCGATGCGGATCGCCTCTTCATACCCATCCACCGCCAGGATCGCGATGACGGGGCCGAAGATCTCTTCGCGCGCGATCCTCATGCCGGGCGTCACGTCGGTGAAGATCGCAGGCGTCACGAAGTAGCCGTTGTCGTATCCATCCCCGCTCAGGCGATCCCCTCCCGCCAGGTGGGTAGCCTCCGCTTTGCCGATCGCGATGTACTCCAGGACGGTCTTCATCTGATTGGCGGTTGCCAGGGGCCCAAGGTCGTTGCCATGCTGCATACCGGGACCGATCTTGAGTTGCGCGACCCGCTGCAGCAGTTTTTCGGTGAACGACTGGCGGACCGCGCCGTCGACCAGTACCCGGCTGGTGCCGGTGCAGGCCTGCCCGGTCAGCGACAGGCCGCCCTTGATCGTCAGATCCACGGCCAGATCGATATCGGCGTCCGCCATCACGATCAGCGGGTTCTTGCCCCCCAGTTCCATCTGCAGCCGCGTCGTCATCGAGGCGCCGCGATGGATGGCCTCGCCCGCCTGCGTCGACCCCGTGAACGTCACGGCGCGGACTTCGGGCGACTGCGTCAGGACATCGCCGACCCGGGACGCCCGGCCGGTCAGAAAATTCAGGACACCGGCCGGGATGCCGGCATCGACCAGCGCCTCCGCCAGGCGGTAGCCGGACAGCGGCGTGTCTGTGGACGGTTTGAAGACCACGGTGTTCCCCGTGATCAGCGCGGGCGCGATCTTGCGGGACGGTATGGAGATCGGGAAATTCCAGGGCGAGATGACGGTCACGACGCCCAACGGCTCCCGCTGGGTATAGACCACCATATCGGGATCGTCCTGGGGGAACGTCTCGCCCGAATAGGTTTGACCCTCGATCGCATAGAACCGCAATGTGCCGGCGGACCTGAGCACCTCCGCCTTGGCCTGCGACAGCTGCTTGCCTTCCTCGCGGGTGAGTTCCTCGGCGATCTGGTCCGCCCGCTCGTGCAGCAGCTCGGCCGCACGGATCAGAATGGCGGCGCGCCTGGAGATCGGCGTGGAGTGCCAGGACGGGAAAGCAGCATGCGCGGCATCGATCGCGGCCCGGGCATCCTGCCTGTCCGAATCCTGGAACTGTCCAACGATGTCCGACGTATCCGCGGGGTTGAGGTTGGGATAGACGTCACCCGAGGCCGCAACCTGCCATTTTCCGTCGATGTAATTCTTGAAAACCTGCGTATTGATATGACTCACAGCCAATCACCCTGTTACCGGCCCCCCCTGACACCAATGGCATGAGGTCCGGATCGATTGCATGAAGAATGGACTCGCCGACCGCGCGCAGGCGGGCTGCACGCAGCCTGCCTGCGCACAGGCGGATTTATGCCGCCATTTCCAGTTCTTCGAGCGAGATCTCGTTCTTCACGTAATCGTTGTACAGGGCCGTGGTGTACAGATACCGCATCTTTGCGCCGATCTCACAGATATGCAGGCACTTCTGCTGCAGCTCCACCGTGTTGGCGTGCTCCAGGACGATCTGATAGCCACGCTCGCCGTGGATTTCATCCGAGACGATGTGCAGGTCGAAGAATTCCGCTTCTTCGTCGGTGAAACCGTACTTTTCCTTCAGGATCGGCGACTGCTTGCGATAGATCGAGGGCACCTGGGATTCCAGCCCCACCACCAATCCGGCCACCGCGACGATGGGGTCTTCCCGCATCGCCACGCAATAGCACCAGGACTGCAGGGCGCGCGTCGTCGGCGACATGTTGTCCGGATTTTCGACGCGCTCGCGCGTCGTGCCGCAGGCTTCCGCGAATCGGATCAATAGATCGGTGTGCCGATCGCCGCCGATTTCTTCCTCGTACATATTGGCCAGGAGGAAATCCTTCGCTTCAGTGAAGTCGTCCGGCATGCGCGCATAGACGTAGGCCAGGTAATCCGCAAACGGCCCCACGTAGTGATAATGGTTTTCGGCCCAACGCGCCATATGAGCCCGGCTCAGTTTGCCGGTTGCCCAAGCCACGCTGAAGGGAGCCTTATTCGCGCTATTACCCTTGATCGCCAATTCCAGGGCGGTGCGGAATTCATCTTGGTTCATCAATGTAGCCATTTCCATTCCCGTATCAAAACACAGCACAAAAGTAGGTGGTCATAAGACCTCGCCCAGGAAATCCGCATACTGCGCGTGCGGATCGGACGGTACGTACAGACTATTGTATACCGTATACCATTGAAGAAAATAAGGGTTATCCCCGAAATTTTGAATCTTGAATTATCGAGGCCTGAGGGCGCTCAGCCACTGACCGTCCTTCCTCGGATCCGCCGCGCCCTGCAGGTTCCCCGCCGGGGCGCGAAAGATCGCATGCGCACCTCCGAAGTCGCTGCGACCGGCCAATTCGCCAGCCGCCGCGTGGGGTTCCCCGTAGCCAGACGCCCGCAGAGCGCGCGCCAGGTCATCCGGAAAGCCTTTCTCGATCGCCAGAGTGTCCCCCGCTTCAAGCCGCCAACGCGGGGCGTTCAGGGCATCCTGGATATCCCACCCCCAGGCCAGCACCCGCGTCAGTATCTGGATCTGTCCCTGGGGCTGCATCAGGCCGCCTACGACCCCCATGCCCAGAAGAAACTCGCCATCCCGCGTGGTCATCCCCGGCACCACCGTATGGTAGGGCCGCTTGGCGGGCGCGGGGCCATTGATATGACCCGGTTCGGAAAAGCCAAAACCACGGTTCTGCATGCAGAACCCGCCCCCCGGCACTGCGATGCCGGAACCGAAGCGCTTGAAGACGCTGGACATGAGCGTGATCGCCAGGCCTTCTCCATCCACCACGACCGTGCAGACCGTGTTGCCGGCAGGATCGGCGACTGTCCGCTTGGCCGCCGCCATCGCGGATGCCGTGGATCGGACCATGTGCACCCAAGTATCCGGATCCTCCGCGGCGCCGCCATGATCCTGGACAGCCGCCAGCGCATCGAGAATCGCGACGCCATGCGTATTGGGGGGACATTCGTGAATCCGGGCTCCGTGGAATTCCAAGGACAAAGGGGTCACGAAATCACCGGCATGCCGTTCGAAATCCTCGGGCGCCAGCACACCTCCCATCCGCTGCACCGCCCGTGAGGCGTCCTCGGCAACCGGCCCGCGATAAAAATAGTCGGGTCCGTCCGCGGCGATATGCTCCAACGTGTCGGCCAGTTCGGGATTTCGAAAGGCATCCCCCGGCGCCGGCGGACGCCCTGCGCGAAACATCCGGGCGCAAACGGGATCTTCGCGTAGCACGAAGTCGAAGATCGCCCACTCGTGCGCAGCAACCTTGGCCACGGGAAACCCTTGGCGCGCATGACGAATCGCAGGACCGAACACATCACGCCACGCCAGGCGCCCGAAGCGTCGGTGCAGATCCCACCAACCTCGTACAGCGCCCGGCGTGGTCACCGACAGGGGGTGGCGCTCGGGAATCCGGGCGCCGGGCAATGCGCGCACCATGGCCTCATCCAGGGCCAGCGGCGCGCGCCCGGTACCGTTATAGCTGAGCACGGGTTGCCCGTCCTGATGGATCATCGCCAGCAAGTCGCCGCCGATGCTCGTCGCCATGGGTTCCACGACCCCCATGACCGCATCGGCCGCAATGGCGGCATCCACCGCCGAACCGCCGCCCTCCAGCACATCCCTGGCGGCCTGCGCCGCCAGGGGATTGCCGGTGGACACCATAGCGCCCGATTTCCGCTGATTTCCGCTCATCACGTGACTCCTATACTCCGACGACGATCCCCACCCCTGCGAACTGGTCAGAAGCTATGGTTCAAGCCCAGCCCCGCCTCGGTCGCCTTCAACCCGTCGATGTAGGCGATGTTCGTACCGTACGACCCATAGACGTACACGCTGGTGCGCTTCGAAAGCGGATACACATACCGCGCGCTGTATATGCTCTGATCGCCTGCATAATCGCCCAGCTTGTCCCCATCGTCCAGGTTGGATGCGGTGCGCGCCCAGGCGAACCCGGCCGTACCGCCCCCGAAAGGCACGGACAGGCCGACATAGTAATTACTGGCTTTGAAGTCATGCGACATCAGGAATTCGTCATAGTCCGTGATCGTCGAACCCGCCTTCGCAAAAACCTGTGCGAACAGGGCACTGTCCCCAAAGGCTCCCACGCCGTTGAGTTTTGCGTACCGGTCCTGCCCATATCCCAGCGCCAGCTTCGCCGGACCGAAATCATACGATCCAACCAATGCCCAGCTGGTCGCCGCATGTTCCGATTTCCCCGTGCCGGCCCGATCATAAGTGGCGACCGCATGGATCGCCTGATCCGTATACTGCATCCCCAGGGAAAGGTAGCTATCACGATCCCTGTTGTATGTGTCGGGATCCTGATTGTTGCGCACGATCGTCCCATTGGCGGCATAGCCGACACCCGCCTGGAAGCCTGAAAAATTGGGCGTCAGGTACCGGAACATATTGTCCACGCGCACGGATGCCGCGCCGAAGGTTTTATCGATATCGCCCATGGACGTGGTGCTGTTGATGCCGAAAAACGGATCCGCGAGGTTATATTGGCGTCCCATCGCGAACGTCCCCCAATAATCGCTGGAAAGACCGACGTTGGACTCGCGGTGGAACACCCGGTCGGTGACGGTCGTCCCATCGCTCGGGTTGATGCCGGATTCCAGCACGAAGAAGGCGCGCAGGCCATCCCCCAGGTCCTCGACCCCTTGAAAGCCGAATCGGCTGCCCGCCAGATAGCTGTCGTGCAGACCGGAAGCAGTGCTCGAATAATCGATGCCTGCTTTATTGAGTTTCCGCTGGCTGAAGCCATAGCCGGTATCGACGACGCCATACAGGGTCACGGACGTTTCCGCGTGCGCGATACCCGCGACTGCGAAGCCGCCGATCAGTGACAGAATAAGAGCTTCCCTCTTCATGATATTTCGAGTCTCCATCTTATTTATAGGTTGCTGCGCTCCCGCTTCCCATGAACCAGGGCGTCAGTTGGACAATGACATGCGGCACATTTCCCGCAGCCCGGCCGCTCCAGCCTCTCCATACGGCCCGGCCTGCGCACCCGCACTTTTTTCAAGACAGCATCTGAAATCGCCTCCCATGGTTTTCGATTGAAAAAACCTGCCCATACGCAGGCCGAAGCACTGCGCACGGAAGGACATTCATCGGATAATCAGTGATGCACGATGCCGATCAGGCGCCTGGCATTACGGGTCCTGGGCGGACACCACCAGGGAGATCTCGACGGGGGCGCCGCCCGGCAGGGAATGCACCCCCACCGCGGTCCGGCTGCCGATGCCTGAAGCGCCCAGAACGGCGAACAGGCGGTCGGACGCGAAGTCGGCGATTTTTGAATGCGCCTCGTAGGCCTCTTCCGCCGCGACATACACGACCATATTGGCGACCCGGGAGATCGTCTCTCCCTCATGCAGCTGGCTGGCCGCGGCGCGCAACGCATTATCGACGGCCAGTTCGACCGACTCCCGATAATCCTGGATCGGGCGCTGCATCGACACCTTGCCTTTCATCAACAGGGTTCCGTTATTTCGCGGAGTCATCCCGGCGGTGAATATGGTGGCGCCAATCCTGGAGGCAATACTGTAATGACCCTGAGACACAGGCAAGGAAGACATCGTTCGATCCCGAAAGCATCATGGCGTACATGCCGGAAGGAGGAAGCGCGTTCACATCGGGAACGGCGCTCCCTCTCGTGGGCAGTTCTCTAGACCATCCAGATGGAGGCGTACATGGTCGACACCGCGAGGGCGGCCAGCACTGGCAGCGTCAGCCCCCGGACGAGGTCCAGCACTGACACGCGCGCGAACCCCGCCACCGCGATCAGCGATGACCAGGCAATCAGGGTGCCGCCGCCCGTCCAGATCGCGCCCATCTGACCGATGGCTGCCAGCGTCGCCGGATCCATCCCGATCACCGGGCCGATCGCGCCGGCCAGAGAGCCCGTCAGCGGCAGTCCGGAGAATCCGGAGCCATCGATCCCCGTGACCATCCCGACGACCAGTTCCCCGAAAGACATCATGAAAGTGTTGTTGGGGATATAGTGCTGCCCCGCCGCAATCAGCTCAAAGAGCAGGCTGGGCGCCTTGTCGGCCGCGATGCCCAGAATCTGCGCCGTCGCATCGCTGGTGCCCAGGAAGAAGAAACCCGCGATCGGGAGCACCGACCCCATGGCCTTGAAGGCGAACACGAACCCATCGGTCATGTAGTCAGGGCAAAGGTCCAGCATCCTGCGCGGACCGACAAACATCAGACAGGCCAGCATCATCAATACGAAACCGACCCCGCCGACCAACCCGGCGGCATCCCCGCCCCGCAAGGCGGGCAGCGAGGGGTAGACCGAGGGCAGCACCAACACCAGGATGACCCCCAGAAACGCCAGCGGCGTCACCACGGCAAAGGTCCGGGCGCACTTTTTCAGATGCGCCCTGGCGCGCGAAGCGGCGGGCACGTCCTCTTCAGGAGCTTCCGCGCTGTGCGCCATTTCGGCCTTGTCAAAGGTACCTGCGCGCTCGACCTGACCGAGCCCGCCGTCACCCGCCCTGGACTGCCACTCTTCCAGCAAGGCGGGATCCGGCTTGCAAATGCTTTTGCGGGTGAACAGATAGGCCAGCACCAGCGCCACCACGCCGGTGATCAGCGACAACACCAGCGCCTTGTCGGCGACGGCTTGCGCACTGACGGCCGCCCCTGCCGCCTTGGCGCTGATTCCAGGCGCCACGCCAATGATGTAGTCGGACGACAGCGCCATCCCCTGGCCCGCGATCGCAATCACCATCGCGCCGGTCAGCGGGGGCAGCCCGGCCGCGATCGCTGCCGGCAACAGGACCGCCGAAACCAGAGGCACCGCAGGCGTGGGCCAGAAAAACAGGGAAAACAGATACGTCACCACCGCGATGACGATGTAGGACGACAAGCCGCCTCGCATGACTTTTTGAAAAGGCTTGACCATCAGCACATCGGCCCCGGTCGCCTTCAATGCGCTCAGCAGCGCCGTCATGAAGGTAATGACCAGGAAGATATTGAACAGTTCGCGCGCCGCCACGAAACTGGCCGAGAAAATGCCGATGAACCCATTGACGGGATTGCCTGTCAACGACGTGACAACGAGAAACGTACCGATCACTGCCGGTACAACCACGTTGGCACGAAAGATCATTGTGACAATGATGACCACCACACTGGCCAGATATAGCCAATGCGACAGGTTGAGTGTGACTTCTGAACCCATGAGCCTCCCCTCGTAGGCGAATCCCGAAATAAGGATTCAAGGATGGAAATTGCAGAGATGAATGATCCGACCGTGGAGATCAGGGTACGATGACCTATTCCGTATCCTGTATACTTTATATTATATTCTTGAAGCCTATAGGTTTGTACGCGGGGTTTTCCCTAAACTTTCAGGCCTAAAACAAGAAATTCATTGGATCTCATAGGACAAATCAGGGAAATCACGGACTTTTCGTCCAGCGGCGATCTGGATGTCACGGCTTTCCGCAAGGACTTGCTATCATAGTAAGCCACGCAAAACAGTATACAGAATCCATTCGTAGCCCTTTATCTTCCGGAAGCCTCATGACATCTCTCGATCTGCTGCCTTTCACCGATCCATGGGTCTACGCGCTGATGGCATTCCTGATTGTCGGCTCGGCATTCCTGCAAGGCATCGGCGGCGTCGGGTTCACCATGTTCGCAGCCCCCATCGCCCTGATCGTCAGTCCCGAGCTGGTCCCCGGCCCCTTGCTCACTCTGGGCGGCATGGCCACCCTGCTGACCGCGCTGCGGGAGCGGCAGCACATTGCCTGGCAGCCGGCATCCTTTGCGCTTGGGGGGCGGGTCATCGGCGCCCTGATCGCCGTCTTCGCGCTGAGCCAGCTGGCTCCCCGGGCCATGGGTCTGGTCTTCGCGGGCCTCATCCTGATGGCGGTCATCCTGAGCGCGTCAGGCCTGAAGCTCAGAGTCACCCCGTCCAACGCCAGTATCGCCGGCCTGATCTCCGGCATCATGGGCACCCTGACCTCCGTCGGCTCTCCGCCCCTGGCGATCGTCATGCAGCACAGCGCGCCGGCGACCATCCGCGCCACGATAGGCGCCATTCTTGCGTGCGGCGCCACCGTGTCGCTCGCGGCACTCGCCGTCGCTGGCCACTACGGGCTGCGCGACGTCCTGCTGAGCGCCAGTCTGATTCCCTTTCTGCTCTTCGGCTTCCGGCTGTCCAACAAGGCGCGCTACTCCGTCAGCGGCCCTGCGCTGCGCTACGGGCTGCTGACTTTCTGCGCGCTCAGCGCCGTGGGTCTGATCGCCAAAACGCTCTGGCATTGATCGCAAACCGACGCAAAGCCTCACGCATCTTCCCTCAGCCGCACGTTCGGGGACTTGTATACTAAGAAATTGTCCAAGAAGCGTCGAGAGCAGGACCATGAGCACGACCACAATGAAATTGAACAACTACGCGCATGGCAACACCCGGGGGGGTGACTCACTGAAGATCGGCGAACAGTATTCGCCGCTTTTCGCCGTCATCCGCGACAAGCTGCGCGACCGGATACTGCAAGGGGAATTCAGGCCGGGCGCACGCCTGGTCGAAAGCCGCCTGTCCGACGAAATGGCCGTATCCAGAATCCCCATCCGCGAAGCCCTGAGGGCGCTCGCCGCGGAAGGGCTGGTCACGATCGAGCCCCGCAGGGGGGCCTCCGTCGCCATCCTGTCCGACGAACTCGCCTACAACATGGTGGAGGTCCGCGCGGCGCTCGAGGGCCTGAACGCCCGCCTGGCGGCCGAACGGCGCGACGATGCCGCGATCGCGGAACTCCAGCTCATCCTGGAAGAAGGGATGCAGGCGGCCGAACGCGAGGACACGGACGCCTGCCGCCACCTGAACCGCATATTCCACGAAACACTGGCCACCGTCACGGGGAATCCGGTGCTCATGGACCTGATGAATTCACTCCGCGACCGCACCGCCCTGGTGTTCGCCCCGAGCAACATGCGCAGAGTCAAGGAGAACTGGGCGGACCACGCGCAGATCCTGCGCGCCGTCATTGCCGGAAACGTCGAACTCGCGGGCCTCTTGGCCACCCAGCACGTGCATAACGCGGCACGCGCCTACGTCGAGGAACGCGGCGGGGTGCCCCCGCAATGGGCGCGGTAGTCCCCGATTGACGATGGGTTACCAGGAAACCTTGATGTCGCCCGTCACAAAGGTCTGGCACGCCATCCGGTAGCCGGCCTCGAAGTCTTCCGGCTTCAGGTGCCGCCGCTCCTTGGGCTTGATGTTGTCGGTATTTTCCTGCCCTTCCTCGATGAGGCATTTGCAGGTGCCGCACAGCCCTCCGCCGCACTTGAACGGGATTCCGCCTTTCTCGCGGATGGATATGCGCAGCAGGTTGCTATTGTCCGGCGCCTGCACGGACTTCGCGCCGCCATTCAGAAATGTAATCGTCACCATCGCACCGCCCCCCCTCAAACAGCGGCTTCAGAGGTCTGGCAGCGCTGCAGCACCGCATCCAGGCCGCCAAAGCGGACCAGATGATTCAGTTCCGCGCGGGCCTGATCCAGCGTCTCGAAATGTTCGAGAAATTTGGTCGACACGACATTACGGACATGCGGCGGTTCGTCTTCGACGATCCGCACCTTCTTGTCCGACTCCAGGCGCGCGATCTGAAACACGGCCTTGCAGCGGCCATAGAACAAATATTGATAGGTCTCCACCACGGCGTCCTCAGCCTCCAGCGTCGAGGTATACAGGCCAGGCTTGCTGGTCAATATGACATACATGAGCATTCTCCAAGACTAGGAAGGGGCGCCGACACGATGATGAACGGGCTCGACATCCTGGGTCAGTTCAACGTCATGCGTCAGCCATAGCTGACATACCAGCCGGTAGCCTTCGTCCAGCAGCCCCCCGAGCTGCTTTTTCTCCTTCCAGTTCGGAATCGGCAGATGCTCCGCTCCGTCCAGGATCTTGCAAGCGCACGTGGCGCATTTGCCCATGCCGCACTGATAGGCGAGGTTGGGGTGGGGAAACTGTCGGATGCCGGCGCGAACGACCAGATTGGTGTTTTCCTGCACTTCGCCCCGATAAACCTGCCCACCTTTGTGGAATGTAACTTTCACCATGAAATCGATCTCACGACAAGAATGCTGATTTCTGGATATTGTATACCGTTTTAATGAAAGCGCATCGGGACTATCCCTGAGGACAACTCACGACAGGGGCATCAGCGTCCGGCCCGGGCAGGCGCGCTCCCCAGCCCGGGCGCTTCGCGTTCGCTTTGGCGCAGGTAATTCTGGGCCAACACAGCGCACACCATCAGCTGGATCTGGTGGAAGATCATGAGGGGCAGCAACACCGGGCCGATCGCGCCGGCGCTGAACAGCACCCCCGCCATCGGAACCCCTGTGGCCAGGCTCTTTTTCGAACCGCAGAAGACAATCGTGATCTCATCTTCGCGCTGAAACCCCATGCGCCGTGTCGACCACGTATTCAAGCACAATACAAAAGCCAGCAGCGCCGCGCAGACCGCGACCAGCAGCACCAGGGAGACTGTGTCCACCTGATGCCACAAGCCGCCAATGACCGACTCACTGAAAGCGGTGTACACCACCAGGAGAATCGAACTTTGGTCGACATTGCGAACAAGGCGACGATGCCCGTCCATCCATTGGCCGATCCAGGGCCGCGCCAGATGGCCCAGGACAAAGGGCAGCAGGATCTCCAGGCTGATCCGCCCGATGGACTGCAGCAAAGAGCCCGAGCCCAGCGCCGAGGTGTCAGCCGTCAGCAAGAGCTGCAGCAGCAATGGCGTAATCACGATCCCCAGGATGCTGGAAGCCGACGCCGCGCAGACGGCGGCCGGAATATTGCCCCGCGCGATCGAAGTGAAGGCAATCGCCGACTGCACGGTGCCCGGCAACACGCACAGGTACAGCACTCCGATATAAAGCGGCATGCCCAGCAGCGGCACCAGCACGGGACGTAAAGCCCACCCCAGGATCGGAAAAATCACGAAGGTCCAGGTAAACACGACGATGTGCAAACGCCAGTGCGTCACCCCCGCCAGAATGGCCTGTCGGGACAGCTTGGCGCCGTGCATGAAGAACAACAAGGCAATCGCGGCCGAAGTCAGGTGCTTGAAGAACTCCGCCCCCTGTCCATGCGCGGGCAACAAGGTAGCGGCCGCCACGACCGCCACGAGGGTCAGGGTGAACCGATCGAAAAGTAAGCGTAATTTGGTGGACATGCCGTTGATCTCGCAGCAGTTACAGGACAGGCGGATTCAGCTTAAACTGCAAATGAACATGCGTCTGGCGCTAAATGACCATGAAACATTTCCAAAGCGACAAAAAACCACTCGAAACCGTGTCGGGACACCCGCCTCGGACGCCCCTCCGGGCGCTGCCGCGGCCCCTCTACGGCAGCGCGGACCAGCACCCCAACATCGTTCGCGCCCACCCCCACCATCACCGCTGGGCCCAACTATCCTACGCCATACAGGGTCATCTTCAGGTATGGACTCCCAAGGCGCATTTCATCGCGCTTCCGCACCGGGCGGTCTGGATTCCCGCCCACGCCAGGCACCAGGTTCACCAATCGCCGCAGGCCATCATCCGCAGCCTGTACCTGGACGGCGGCGCCCTGGGCCTCGACTGGCCCGACTTTCGCGTACTGGCCATTTCCCCGCTGCTGCACGAACTCATCCGGGAATTTGCCACATTACCCAGCGACTACGACGAAAGCGGGGCCGATGGCAGGCTGGCGCAGGTTCTGGTCGACCGGCTCACGAAGGCGCCGGAAGTCGGACTCATCCTGCCCTGGCCGACCGATGCCAGGCTAGGCGCGATCTGCCGGCAACTGCAGAATGATCCGGCTACGGACCTGGATCTGCCGACGCTGGGCTCCAGGCTGGGGGTGTCCGCGAGAACACTGACACGGATATTCCAGCGCCAGACCGGCCTCGGCTTCAGGCTCTGGCGTCAGCGCGCGCGCCTCGTGCACGCCCTGCCCCTGCTTGAACGCGGCGACAGGATCACCGACGTCGCCCTGGCCTGCGGCTACGACAGCCTATCCTCTTTCATTGCCACATTCCGGGAGCATACGGGCTCCACGCCTGGAATTTTCGCGGCAAACGCACGGCCGGGAACCGGCGCGCGCGAGGGCGATTGAACCCGTCGTCATGGCGTATCGGTCCGCAGGACGATCACAGCGGACCTGAATGACTCAAACATGACTCGGAAGGCTTTCTCCCAGGACCTGGTAATACGACCCCGTCTCGCGCGGTGCCGAGGCCACCAGGACCAGGCGATGGTCGCTCCAGGTGATCGGCCGCCTTGGCGGGATGAGCGACAGATCGCCATCGCCGGCGTGGCGCAGCAGCGACACGTGAGGGCGAAACGGCTCCGCGGGCTGGGGAAAACCCAGTCGCGCCAAATCCCGCCACAAGGACCGATGCAGGGCGGCCAGCCACGGCGCAGGGGTCAAGGGTCCGGCCCAGACGATGCGCGGGCCCCGGAAACGCCCGAAATGATCCAGGGTCAACGGCCCGACGGGCCCGCGCGGCGCGCGCGACAACGCCACCAGCTCCGGAATCCGGCTGGCCGCCACATCCCCCAGAAACGCCAGCGTCAGGTGCAGGGTATCGGCCCGCATCCTGCGCCCGCCGCAGACGTCATGGGCCGCCCGGGCCCAGCCGGTCAGTTCCGTCACCGTGCCCGCATCGGGCCAGAGGGCGAAGAACAGGCGGCGGGTGTCGGTCTGCTGTCCGGACATCGGTTCCTCCATGAACGCGGCGCCATGCGCGAAAGCCCTATCCCAGCACAGGCCGCGTCGTTTTGTAAAGGTGTGTCCTGCCGAGCACGCCATCCCCGGAAGGACCCGATACAAAAGGCAGCGACTCACACACATTGAAAGGCTGTCTCCATCCTGGCTGCGGAACTAAGCCCTACCATCCCTGTCATATCAGCATCCGCTTTGCGCGGAGGACATCATGGACAACAGCAAGAGCCCGGCCACGGCCGCCATACGCCGCCACTCACACGCCAAAGGGCGCGCCGCGCGCCTTGCGATACTCGCGGCGTTGCTGGGCGCGCCTGCTCTGACGGCGCCCATCGCCGCCCAAGCGGGCGTCAGCATCGGCATCGGCGTCACCATCGCCCCGCCCGCTTTGCCGGTCTACACGCAGCCCGTCGCCCCGGCTCCCGGCTACATCTGGACCCCGGGCTACTGGGCCTGGGGGCCGGATGGCTATTACTGGGTGGACGGCGTCTGGCTGATGCCGCCTGCCGTGGGCATGCTGTGGACGCCCGGCTGGTGGGGCTGGTCGGACGGCTACTACCGCTGGCACGGCGGGTATTGGGGGCCTCAGGTCGGTTTTTATGGCGGCATCAACTACGGTTTCGGCTACTTCGGCGTCGGATATGTCGGCGGCGGATGGCGGGGCGACCATTTCTACTACAACCGGGCTGTAACCAACGTGAACATCACCAACGTCCGGAACGTCTACGTGGACAAGACCGTCATCCACAACACACGCAACGACCGCGTCAGCTATAACGGCGGCCGGGGCGGCCGGCAAGCGGCCCCGAGCACCGAACAGCGCGCCTACGCGGCGCAGCGCCACCAGACGTTGCCGCCCATGACGTCCGGACGGCGCGATTCCGCCGCCCCGCCACATGGCTCGCAGCGCCCGGACTCGTCGCCCGCGAGCCGGCAGACAGGTGAGCCGCGGACGCGCGTCGGCACGCCCGCGCACCAGGAGCCCGCGCCCCGCCAAGGCGGCAGGCCGCAAGCGGCCCCGGACAGGGCGACGGCCCCGCGCCCGGAAAATCCGGGTCCCTCGATGAACGAGGGGCGCAGTCGCCGCGAACAGCAGGGCCGGCCGCCCGAAGCCGCCCGCGCCGCGCCGCAATTCAACGGAGCGCCGGAACGCCCCCGCATGGATGCGCGCCCGGCGGCAGCCCCCGAGCGCCCCCGCCAGGACATCAGATCGCAGGAATTCAGGCCGCCGCGTGCCGAAGCCCCGGCACGCCAGGAACGACAAGGCGCCGAACGCCCGGGAAACCGGGGTGAAGGCCATTCTCGTCAAGGCCGGAACGACCGCTGAGGCCGTCCCATCGGGGGCTTACTCAAGGAGCGCATCATGCAACTCAACTCTGCCACACATGCAAATCTTCGCCTGACCCGCACGGCGGCCCTGGCCGGACTGGTGCTGGCCGGCGCCGGCTTTCTGACGCCGGCCTGGGCCGCCCTGCCCGCCCTGCAGCACCAGGGCAGCGTCGCATACGTCAGCGGCGGGATCGGAATCGACGAATCCACGTCATTCAAAGAAGCAATGGCGAAATTCCCGCTGTCCATGACGTTCGACCAGATGGCGCAAGGCAAGGGCGACTATGTGGCCGACGTGAAGGTCGCCATCGCCGACGCGCATGGCAAGCCGGTGCTGGACACCACGGCGCAGGGTCCTTACCTGCTGGCCAGGCTGCCGGACGGCAGATATCAGGTCAAGGCCACCTATCAACAACAGACCGAAACCCGGGACGTGACGATCGCCGGCAAAGGATCGAAGCATCTGGTGTTCTCGTGGCGGGCGGACGCCGCAAAGAAATAATGCCAACGCGGCGATTTGCCGACGACAGATCCGGCTGCCGCCATCCGCCAGCCGACCGGTTCAATCAGGCCGCGCCGGCCGCCGGGCCCATCCCCTGCCCGACTGCCGGATCCCCGACACCGGACTGCTCCACCGACCCGGCCCCCGCATGCAGGCCGATCACGGTCCACCCCGCCGCCGGATCCAGGTCCTGGTCCGGGGTGAATGGAATGGCGTAGCCCTTGGGGTTCACCGCGAACAGCGGGATGACGGCCTTGTCCGGATCCTGGGCCCGATACTGCGCAAAATCGAAAGTATCGGACAGCCGGGTCGCCTTGATCTGGGCGCCGGCCATCAACAGGCTGGACAATTTCCAGTACCCCACTCCGGGCGCGAACAGTGTGCGGCCCCGGTATTCCGGGTCCAGCGTGTGCTTTTCAGCCGGATCGCCATCGGATGACAAGGGCAGGCTGAAGACCTTCTGCTTGCCGAACTCATCGCGACCACGCACCATGATCAGTTGGTTGACGTGATCCCGCGCGCCCAGGGCCAACAACCGGCCCAGGCCGCTGGTGTCCAGATTGTGCTGGGCATGTTCCGACACCAGGCTGCCGTGATAAGTGGGCAAACCCAGCATGCGGGCCTTGGACAGGCTGTACCAGTCGCTGTCGCACAGACGCACGGGCACGCCCTGTTCATGCAGCGCCAGGCCGATCGCCCGCGCCACCGGATTGGCGCCGGAAATCAGGAAACCCACCCGGTCCGGTTCGGCGGACTTCAACAGCCGCGCCATGGGCCGCGCCGTCAGGCTCTGCCAGATCACCGTGCCGATAATGACCAGGAAGGTCATGGGCAGCAGCCGGTCGGCCTGCGGCACATCCAGGGATTCGAGCCGCAAGGCGAACAAGGCCGACACGGCCGCCGCCACGATGCCGCGCGGCGCGATCCAGGCCAACAGCGCCCTTTCCCGCCACTTCAGCGGCGACCCCCAGGCGGCGAACAGGACTTTCAGCGGCCGGCCCACCCACAGCATGCACACCAGCACGGCCAGCGCCGGCCACCCCAGGTTGAAGAGCTGTTCGGGCGCCACCCGGGCCGCCAACAGGATGAACAGGGCGGACAGCAGGATCTGACTGAGGGTTTCCTTGAACTCCAGGATATCGCGCACCGGAATTCCGGGGCGATTCGCCAGCCAGATCCCCATGACGGTCACCGCCAGCAGGCCGGATTCATGCTGCACTGTATTCGACAGGGAAAACGCGGCGAAAACCGAGGCCAGCACCGACAGGTTCAGCAGGGAATCCGGCACCCAGCCGCGTCGCAGCAAGACGCCCAGCAGCCATCCGCCCGCCACGCCGAAACACAGACCGGTCGCCGCGGTCGCGCCCAGCGACCACAGGGCATGCGTCCAGGCCTGCGTGGCCCGCAGGGCCACCATCAGGTCGTAGGACAGCACCGCCAGGATCGCGCCGATCGGATCGATCAGAATGCCTTCCCAGCGCAGGGCATGCGCAACCGGCGCCACGGGTTTCACGGTTTTCAACAGCGGCGCGATGACCGTGGGGCCGGTCACGCAAGTCAGCGCCCCGAACAGGACCGCAAGGTCCCAGGGGAAGAGCAGGAAAACGTGCGCGGCCCAGGCCGCCACCGCCCAGGTGATCAGCAGGCCGCCCGACACCAGGCGGCGCACGACGCGCCGCAGCCCCCGGATCTGATGAAACTCCAGCGTCAGGCTGCCCTCGAACAGGATGACGGCCACCGCCAGGGATACGACGGGAAACAGCAAGGGACCGAACAGTTCGTCGGGTTTGAGCCAGCCGGCCACCGGCCCCACCGCGATACCGGACAACAGCAGCGGCAAAATCGCCGGAATCCGCAGTTTCCAGGCCAGCCACTGGGCCGCCATGGCGATGACGCCGATGCTGGCCAGCAATAATTCAGAGCTGATCGTCACGTGCTTTCCTTGTTTTCCGCACGGCATGCCACCAGGTTCGCAGCCACGTCCGGGGCCCTTGCGCCCGCATCTGCCGCCAGCCTTTCAGCAAGCCATAGGATAAATGGGTTTTTTCCTGTCCGACGGGGATGTCCGCGCGCACCCGCATCCAGGACGATTTGGCATGGCCCAGCCGCTGGTCGGGATAAACGCTGCGATGACCGATGATCAGGTAGGCGGCAATGGCGGCTCCCGACACGTAGACGGTGCCCACCACCCCGCCGAACAATTCCACCCCCATCAGAATCGCCGCCAGCGGGGTATTGGATGCCGCCGCCACCACGGACACCAGGCCGACGGCGGCGCCCAGGGCGGGGCTGATGCCGAACAGATGGGCAAAGGCATTGCCGGCCACCGCGCCGATGACGAACTGCGGGGTGACGATGCCGCCGTAGAAACCGGAGCCCAGGGTCACGGCCACCAGCAGGGATTTCCACAGGAACCCCAGATACGGCATGGGCTCGCCCTGCAAGGCATGATCCATCAGCGGCAGGCTCAGCCCCAGGTAGTCGGTGGGGATCAACGTCACCAGCGCGGCCAGCGACAACCCGCCCAGCAGCGGCATCAACGGCGGCCAGAGGGCATAACGGGCCTGCAGGCGCTGGCAGGCATTGCGCACGGCATAGATCAGGTCCACGAACACGCGAGCCGCCACCCCGCACAGCATGCCGATCAGCACGGTGCGCAGGAACAGGGATTCGGAAAACGCGGGCAGGTCCGCAATGAGATAGGACTGATAGGGAATGCCCCAGGCCTTGCTGACCTGAAAAGAGGTCATGCCGGCGATCAGAGCGGGGAACAGGAAGTCGTGGCGGATGCGACCAATGATCAGCATTTCCACGCCATAGATGGCGCCCGCGATCGGGGTGCCGAACACACTGGCAAAACCGGCGCTGACGCCGCAGGCGACGATGCGTTGGCGCAATTCCCGGTTCAGGTGGAACGCCTGGCCGACCATGGCCGCCAGGGACGCCCCCAGGTGGGAACACGGGCCTTCCTTGCCGGCCGAGCCGCCGCTGGCCAGGGTGATGATGGCGGCGACGGGCTTGAGCAGCAGGGTACGCCACGGCAGGCGTCCGCCCTGCTCGTGGACGGCGGCGAAGATCGAATCCTTCAGGCCCGGCGTGCCCAGCATGCGATAGCCATACCCCATGATCAGGCCATTGGCCAGCCCGGCTGCCGGCAGCATCAGCCAATAGGCCCAGTGCGGCGCATGCAGGGTCTGGTCCGTGGAAAAGAACAAGGCATGCAGAAAGATGCTGACCCCGGTGCCGACGATCAGGCCCACCAGGGACGCCAGAACCAGCCATTGCAGCACCGTCGCCAGCATGATGGCTGGCTCTAGTAGATCGACGCGGGGCGTGAAGGGCAGTTTCATGGGGCGGAAAGATCGGGAGCAGCCCTGACCCGGCGATGCCCGCCGCTGCCCGAGAGGCGCGGCGGCGGGCCCACGCGCCCGACCCAGAGATTGACTAGAGAACCTGCGTGGCGCGGGCGACGAAGCGCCCCGCCCGACCGACGCAGGCCCGGTCCTGCGCAGTATAGCTTAGGCACCCATTGACCCAGACCTGTTCGATGCCTTCGCTGAACTGAGCGGGCGACGCGTACGTGGCGCAATCGCGCACCCGGTCGGGATCCAGCACGACGATGTCGGCGAAGCCGCCCGCCAGCAGCCGCCCGCGCCCTTCCAGGTGAAAGCGCCCTGCCGACAGGCCGGTCATCTTGTGCAGCGCCTGTTCCAGGGGCAACAGCCCCTTGACCCGCCAATACTGGTCGAGAACCCGGGGAAACGCCCCCCACAGGCGCGGATGCGGCCGTTCGTCATGAGGCAGGCCATCGGACCCGATCATGGTCAGGGGATGGCTGACCACGCGGTCCACATCGTCCTGGTGCATCTGGAAGTAGCAGGCGCCGCCCGGCTGCAGACGCCGGCAGGCCTCGACCTGGGACACGCCCCAGTCGGCGGCGATGTCGGCCAGATAGCGGCCCGCCATCTCGGGATGCGCCGCGCTGCCGGTGATCAGAATGTCGATGATGCCATCCACCAGGTCCTCTCGCAGCACCGTGGACCCGGCGGTGTAGGGATAGACGTCCAGGCCGATGGGCTGCCGGCGCGCCAGCTGTTCGACGCGAGCCAGGGTTTCCTCGGTGCGGCCCCAGTTCATCGGCCCGGCGCATTTATGGTGCGACAGCACCAGGAACGCGCCCCCCAGGCGGGCTGTCAGGGCAGCTTCGTCGATGGCTTCCATGATGCCCTTGAGCTCATCCCGGACATGGGTGGCGTAGACGCCCTGATACGGGGCCACGACCCGCACCAGGGCGGCCAGCTCGTGGACGTCGGCCGCATAGGCCGGACGGTAGAACACGCCCGAGGACAGTCCCACCGCGCCGGCCCGCATGGCGGCATCCAGGGTGCGGCACATGGCCCCCAGTTCCGCCTCGTCGGCGGGGCGGTCCAGATCGGCCATGGCCTGCATGCGCAAGGCCGTATGGCCGATCAGCAAGGCGATGTTGACTGCCGGCCGGACGGCATCGACCGCCGCCCGATAAGAAGGCACGTCCGGGTAACGGAACTGCCGACAGCCCAGCAGCGACAGGGGGGCGGCGGGTTCATCCGTCACCATGGGCACCAGCGAGATCCCGCAGTTGCCGCCGATCACGGTCGTGATCCCCTGCGACAGCTTGGGCAGCATGTCGGGCCGATCCAGCACGATGGCATCATCATGGGTGTGAACGTCCACGAAGCCGGGTGCCACCACGCGCTGGCCGCAGTCCACGCGCCGCACTGCGGCGCCGCCGGGCGCGGGTCCACCCCCGGGCTCGCTCACCGCCACGACGCGGTCCCCGCGGATCCAGACGTCGGCCGCCCGCAAGGGGTTCTCGGAACCATCGTGCACCAAGCCATTGCACAAGACGGTCAGGGTTGCATCATCCATGTTTCAGTAAAGTCCGGTATAGACGGAGCTGTCCACGCCATGCTGCTCCAGCACGCGCTTGAACTGCTTCAGGTTTTCCAGGGTTTCCGGCCCCAGCGTTTGCGCCACGCGCACCATCAGAATTTCGATGACCAGCAAGTGGGCCAGGTAGGCCTCCGTGCCGACCCGCATGGTGGTGTCCTGGGGCACGGAGACTTCCAGGCACAGGTCCGCGCATTTCGCCAGCGGAGTGCCCGGCTGGGTCAGTGCGATGACCGTCGCGCCCCGGCTGCGCGCCAGACGGGCGGCTTCCAGGGCGAATGGCATGCTGCCCACATGTGAAATGGCGAAGGCCACGCCCTGCTTGTCCAGAGAGCTGGCGGAAATCAGCTGCTGATGAGGATCGGTGAAGGCATGTGCGCGAATGCCCAGGCGAAACAGGCGGGCCTGCAATTCCTGCGCCATGAAGCCGGAGGTCGCGCCCACGGAATAGGCATCGACCCGCGAGGCCGCCACCAGACGCTGCGCCACTTGATCCAGCACGGCCACGTCCAGGCGCCGCTGCAAGGACGCCAGGGAGGAAATCGCCCCCTGGATGATCTTGCGAGCCACATCCGGGCCGTCGTCGCTGAGCGACACGTTGCGATGCAAATGGTGCGGCGACAAGGCCAGATCCTGTGCCAGCGCCAGCATGAACTCGCGCACGCTGTCGTAGCCCAGGCTGCGGCAGGCGCGCACCACCGACGGCATGGACACCCCTGCCTGCGCGGCAATGGATTCGACGGTCTGGTTGACCAGGGTGGCCGGATCGGCCAGCAGCACAGCCACCACCTGCTGCTGGGCTTTGGGCAAGGTCGGCAGGGCGGCCTGCAGCCTTTGTTGCAGACTTTCCTCGGGCCAGGCATTCATGGCATGCATCCTGTCAGAATTCAATGGTGACGGCATCGATCACACCGCCCCGGGCATCAATCAAGGGCATCCAGGACCATTTATCAAAGGTCGTGCAAGGATGCGAGATGCCCAGGGCGACCCGGTCGCCGACGGACGGCGCCGGGCCTGCGGGATCGAAGTGCAGATAAGCGTGATGATCATTCAGGGCCGTGACGGCCCAGCCTTCGGGAACCGGCTGGTCCGCCGAAGCGCCGCAGGGCGCCAGGCGGACAGGCTGCGGCAGCGACAGGTCGAAGGAAACGTCCCGCTTGCCGCAACCCAGCAAGGCCAGGCCGGGCTCGGGCACTGACTGCACCATGGCCCAGACCGACAAGGCGGGCCTCAGGCTGTCGTCCAGGCCGGCGCGGGCTTCGATGTTGCGCAGGAAGCCGGCGTAGTGGCCGTGATCATGAGCGATGTAGCAGCCCGACCGCAGCACGCCGCGCAGCGGCCGCGACACCTCGGCCCGCAGAGCCGGCGCCACCACGTCGAACACGGCCGAACCGCCCGCGCTGAGGATGATGGCATCGTCCTGGAACAGGCCCGCCCGGTCGCATTCCTGGGTGATGCCGCGCACGGCATCCAGAAAGGCCGACACGGCCGCCTGATCGCCGTGCAGGTCGCACTTGGCCAGGCCGCCTTCATAGCATTCGATGCCGCCCAGGCGCAGGGCGCCGCTGTCATGGATGCGCCGGGCCAGCGTCAGGGCCTGGTCCGCCGTGCGGCAGCCGGTGCGCTGGCCGGCGACGCCGACTTCCAGCAGGCAGTCCAGGGGCGCCTGGCGGTCGCGCCGGCGCGACCAGGCCTCGACCCGCTCGACCTGGGCCACGGAGTCCACCAGGAACCAGATCCGCAGTCCGGCGTACGCATCCAGCAGCGCCACGATCCCGTCCAAATCGGCCGTGCACAGGACCTGATTGGCGATGATGATGTTTCGCGCCCCCGCGCGCACGCCCACGCCAGCCTGCCAGACCGTGGCGAAGGTCAGCCCCCAGGCGCCCGCGTCCAGTTGGCGGCGGAAGATCTGCGGCGACATGGTGGTCTTGCCATGGGGCGCGATGACGATGCCGCGCGATTCGGCGAAGGCCTGCATCCAGCGCAGATTGTGTTCCAGGGCATCGGCATCCAGCACGGCGATCGGATAGGACAGATCGTCCCGGTAAAGATTCCAGCCCCGGCTGCCGATCCGTCCCGGCGGGCAGGGGGCGGCCGCCAGCGGGTAGCCCTTGCAACGTTCATCGAGCAGGAGCGTGTCCTGTGTCATATCCTGGATTCCTTTCAAAGTCATTCATCCCGCCAGCAGGCTGTCCAATGACCGTCGGCCACCTGGCGCGGCGTCATATCGTGGCTGGCGCACCGGGCCTCGGCCAGTGGACAGCGTGTGCGGAACACACAGCCCGATGGCGGATTGGCCGGGCTGGGCAGATCGCCTTCCAACAATGGAATGTCGCGCCTTTGCGCCGGATCGGGCGCGGGCGAGGCGTTGAGCAGGGCGCGGGTATACGGGTGCCTGGGACGGGCATAAAGCTCTTTCGTCGGCGCGATTTCCACCACGCGCCCCAGATACAGCACTACCACGCGATCGCACAGATATTCCACCACATCCAGGTCATGCGAAATGAACAGCATCGTCAGGCCCAGTTCCCGGCGGATATCCGACAGCAGGTTGATGACCTGGGCCTGGATGGACACGTCCAGCGCCGACAAGGGTTCGTCGGCAACGATGAATTCCGGCTCCACGGCCAGGGCGCGGGCAATGCCGATGCGTTGACGCTGACCGCCGGAAAACTCATGGGGATAGCGTTCCGCGTGATCCTCGTTCAGCCCGACCTGGCGCAATAGAGCGTGGATGCGCGGCAGACGGGCGGCCCCCCGGTGCAGGCCATGGGTGTCCAGGGACTCGCCGATGATCTGGCGGATGCGCAGGCGCGGATTCAGGCTGGCATAGGGATCCTGGAAGATCATCTGGATCTGCGCGCGCAGGGGCCGGTAACGGCGCTGGCTGATGCTGGCCAGGTCGATGGGTTCCGCCCCGCCGTGATACAGCACCTGGCCGGCGCTGGGGTCGGTCAGGCGGGTCAGCATGCGGCCGATGGTGGTCTTGCCCGAACCCGATTCGCCCACCAGGCCCACGGTTTCCCCACGTCCGATGAAGAAATTGACGTCCGTCACCGCCCGCACGGGCGCGGCTGGCGAACCGAAGTTCTTGCCCAGACCCCGGATCTTGACGAGAGGCTGGTCGGTGCTATTCATGGAACGCGTCCTTCACCCGGATGCAGCGGGCTTCCTGATGTTCGTTGACCCGGTACAAGGGCGGCATGGCCAGATCGCATTCGGGCGTGGCCACCGGACAGCGCGGACGAAAAGCGCAGCCGGGCGGCATGTCGAAGGGGCTGGCCACCTGCCCCTGGATGGCGGGCAGGCGCGGGCGCGCACCGGCGACACGGCGCTGCCGGGCCAGGGCCGGCAGGCAATCCAGCAAGGCGCGGGTATAGGGATGTGCCGGCTGGGCGAACAGATGATGGACGTCGCCGCGCTCGACGATACGCCCCGCGTACATGACGGCGATTTCATCGGCATACTGCGCGACCACGCCCAGATTGTGCGTCACGAACAGGATGCTCATGCCGGTTTCTTTCTGCAGCCGCCCCATCAGAGCCAGGATCTGCGCCTGGATGGTGACATCCAGCGCCGTGGTGGGTTCGTCGGCGATCAGCAGCGTCGGTGTGCAGGCCATGGCGATGGCGATCATCACGCGCTGGCGCATGCCGCCCGACAGCTGGTGCGGATATTCATGCAAACGCCGGGCGGCCGCCGGGATCTCCACCATGTCGAGCATACGCTGCGCGTGCGCCAGGGCCTTGGCCTGGTCGTAGCCCCAGTGCAGCCGCACCGATTCGGCGATCTGCTCGCCGACCTTCAGCAAGGGGTTCAGGCTGGTCATGGGTTCCTGGAACACCATGGCGATCTCGTTGCCGCGCAGGGTGCGGAATTCGGCGGCCGACAGGCCGATCAGCTTGACGATGTCGCCGTTGCGCCGCTGGAAATACGCCTGGCCGCCGACCCGGGGATGCGAGGCGCGGTCATGCAGGCCCATCAGGCTGAGATTGGTGACCGATTTGCCGGAGCCCGATTCGCCCACCAGGGCCAGGGTGCGCCCGGCGGGCACGGTGAAGGACACGTCCGACACGCTCTGGACCCGGCCGCGCTCGGTCATGAAAGAAGTGGACAGGCCTTCGACCCGCAGCCGGGGGGTTTCAGCCCCGGCCGGCGCCCCATCACGGGCGGGCGCGGTCGCCTGCGGGAGCGCGCTCATGTGTTCTTCCTTAGTTTGGGATCCAGGGAATCGCGGATGCCGTCGCCCACGATCTGCAGGGTCAGGGACGTGAAGACGATGGCCAGGCCCGGATAGATGATGGTCCAGAAGGCCTTGTCCATGTAGTTGAGGCTGCCGGCGATCATCGTGCCCCAGGTGGGGATGGACGGCGGCACCCCGACACCCAGGAACGACAAGCCGGCCTCGGCCAGGATGGCGTAGGCGAAGATGAAGGTCAGCTGCACCAGGATCGGCGACACCAGGCCCGGCAGCACGTGCATCCACAGGATCTTCCAGGTGGGCGTGCCCAGGGCGCGGGCCGCATCGACGTACAGCAGGTCGCGCAGCACCAGCGTCGAAGCCCGCGCCACCCGGGCCACGCGCGGGGTGTAGACGATGACCAGCGCCAGCACGACGTTCCACAGCGACGGTCCCAGGATGGACACCAGGGCGATCCCCAGCAGGATGTCGGGGAAGGCCATCATGGCGTCGATGACGCACATGACGGCGCCGTCGATGCGGCGGAAATAGCCGGACAGCATGCCCAGCAGCGTGCCCAGGATCACGGCGCCGATGGCGGTGGCGAAACCGATCATCAGCGAATAGCGCCCGCCATAGGCCACGCGCAGCATGACGTCGCGCCCCAGCTGGTCGGTCCCGCCCCAGAACTGCCAGGATGGCGCTTTCAGGCGCTGAGTGATGGCGATGGCATTGGGGTCGGCGGACGACAGCCAGGAAATGCACAGCGACAGCAGGATGATGACCAGCAGCACGGCCGCCGACAACGCGACCACCCGGCGGGCGAACAGGCGGCGCACCCAGATCCGCCCCGGGCTGTCGCGGCGCGGCTGCGGCGCCGCCGTCTGCGCGGCATCGGGCATGACGGCATCGGGGCGGGCGCTCATCGCACTCTCCGGATGCGAGGGTCGATCACGGTGTACAACAGATCAATCATGAAATTGATGACCACATAGATGAAGGCCACCACCAGCAAGGCGCCCTGGATGACCGGATAATCCCGGCGCAGCACGGCCCGCACGACCAGGCCTCCCACCCCGGGCAGATTGAACACGGTTTCCGTCACCACGGTGCCGCCGATCATCAGAGCCATGGTCAGGCCGATGACGGTGACGATGGGCACCAGCGCGTTCTTCAGCACGTGGCGCAGGATGATGACGGGTTCGGAAAGGCCTTTGGCGCGGGCGGTGCGCACGTAATCCTCGCTGAGCGTATCCAGCATGGACGCCCGCGTGAAGCGGATGATCAGGGCCGAATTCAGGATGCCCAGCACCGCCGACGGCAGGATCATGTGATTCAGCTTCAGCCACAGGCTGGCGTCCGGCGGGCCATAGCCGGAGGCCGGCAGCCAGCCCAGCTGCACGGCGAAGATGCGGATCAGGATCAGCCCCATCCAGAAACTGGGGATGCTGGCCGCGCACATGGCGATGGCGCTGAGCACCTGATCGGTGCGCGAGCCGCGCCAGACCGCCGCCAGCACCCCGCAAGGCACGCCGATCAGCGTGGCGATCAGCACCGACAGGCTGGCCAGCATCAGCGTGGGCTCCGCCCGGTTCCACAGGACTTCGGTCACGGGGGCCTGCATGAAGATGGAGGTCCCCAGATTCCCCTGCACCACCTGGCCCAGCCACAGCGCGAACTGGGTCGGCAAGGGCCGATCCAGGCCGTATTGCGCACGCACCTGGGCGATGTCGCTTGCCGTGGCGTGGTCGCCCAGCATGACGGCGATGGGATCGCCGGACGCCAGGTGAATCAGCGTGAACACCATCACCGCCACGATCAGCAGCACCACGCAGCCCCCCGCCAAGCGGGAGGCCAGCATTTTCAGAGACGCGCGCATCGTCCCCCCATCAGGCCAGCTTGACGTTCCAGAAGGCCGGCCAGGCGCTGGGCGTATAGCCCTGCAGCTTGGCGGACCGCGCCGACAGGCTGTTGAACTTGCCCAGTTCGATGAATGGCACCTGATCGTAGACCAGTTCCTGCACCGGCCCCCACAAGGGCCCGCGCTTGCTCAGGTCCATTTCGTGGTTGAAGGCTTCCAGCACGGCTTTCTTTTCCGGGGAGTCCCACCAGCCCGGCGCGTTGTCGCCCAACTGCGGGGGCGACAGCATGGGTTCGGGGAAGATGCCGGAATGGGTGATGTAGATATCCCAGACAGCCGGGTCATTGCGCCGCTGCAGCAAGGTGGCCCAGTCCACCACCTGCAGATCCACGCCCAGGCCCGCGCGCTTGAATTGTTCGGACAACACCAGCGCGATGTTGTAGTGGAATTCGTACTGGCGGCTGGCCAGGATGCGGATAGGCTTGCCGGCATAGCCGGCTGTTTTCGCCAGTTCCGCCGCTTTTTTCGGATCGTTGACGTTGTAGCGCTTTTCGCCGGCCAGGGAATAGTACGGCGTCCCCTGGGGGAAGAAATTGGCGCCGGTGCTGAAGAATTTCGGGTCGCCGAATGCGGCGGCCATCAGCTCTTCCGCCCCGATGGCCGTCTGCGCCGCCTGGCGCAGCGCGGCCGAATCCAGCGTGCCCTTGGTGTTGAAGACCAGATAGGGGAAACCGAAGTTCTTGCCGATCAGCGGCACGATCTGGTCGCCGCCCTTTTCCAGACGGCCTGCGGACTCGACCGGCAGCAAGTCGGCGAAATCGAACTGGCCCGACAACACGCCTTCGACCCGGGTATTGGAATCGGGAACCGGGATGAAGCGCAGTTCCTGGATGTAGGCGACACGACGCCCGCCATAGCCGTCGGCGGCTTCGGTACGCGAGGCATACTGGTCGAATTTCTCCAGGATGGTGTATTGATCGGGGCGGCGTTCCTTCAGGCGATAGGGGCCGGTGCCGACGAATTCGGTCAGTTGGGCCGCGATGGTGCGTTCCGGCATGATGGCGGCCATGCTGGTCGGCAGGGCCAGTTGCGCCAGCAACGGGGCGTAGGGAGATTTCAGCTTGAAGGTCAGGACGGAATCGGACGAGGCTTCGACCGAGACGACCTGGGCGGCCACCGACTTGCCGCGCGGCGACACGGACATCCAGCGTTTGATCGAGGCCACGACGTCGCTGGCCTGCACGGGCTTGCCGTCATGAAACACCAGCCCGGCACGCAAGGGGATATCGACCTGCTTGCCGCCATCCTGCACGGTGGGCATGCCGGCTGCCAGCATGGGCACGATGCGCCAGTGCGAATCGAAGGTATACAGCGGTTCATAGACGTGCTGCATCAGGGTGCCGACCAGATCGGCCGTGGTCAGCATCGGGTCCAGCGTCTGCGGCTCGCCGATCATGGCCAGGCTGACGGAATTCTTGCCTGCCGCAAAGGCCGACCGCCCCATCAGGGACAAGGCCGGCAGCCCCAGGGCGCCGGCCAGCAATACCTGGCGCCGCCTGGGATCGAGAGGTTGGCCAGACCGGGATTGGCCAGGAAAAGCGCGTGATTGCATGTGTCTCCCCGTTAGTAATAAAATTACATCAACATGCTATTTTCAGGGCAGTCCGCTGTCAATATTCCCATGTTCAGGGTTTTCCCTGTAAATTTATTACATCGGAGTCCATATGTCTTCCTTGCAACTGCTGGGCGGAGAACCCAAGGCCTCGGACCGCCAGATCCGCCCCTTTTCCCCGGCCGTCCGCGCCGGCGATTTCGTCTTCGTCTCGGGCCAGGTGCCCGTCGACGCCCGAGGCGAACTGGTCACGGGCGGCATCGAAGCCCAAACCCGCCAGGTGTTCGAGAACCTGCGCCGCGCCCTGGCTCTAGCCGGCTGCGCGCTGGACGATGTCTGCAAGATCAACGTCTGGCTGGATGACGCCCGGGATTTCGGCGCCTTCAACCGCGTCTATATGGAATGCCTGGGTGCGCACCGCCCCGCCCGTTCCACCGTCGAATCCCGCCTGATGGTCGATGCCAAGGTCGAAATGGACGTCACGGCATACCGCCCCCAGGCCGATTGACATCATCGGAGCCAGAGCCGCAGCCCCTCGGGCGCCATCCGCGACCGTCCCGAAAGACCCCTGTTTTCCTAGGGTGATTCCCCAGTTTCAGGCCAGATTGATCCTGCTACGATGCACGATCTGTCTCTGTCTGGAATACAAGAGGAAAGCACACCATGAAAATGACAAAATGGCTGGCCACGGCGGCCATGGCTGTCGCGGCCGTTGCCTCGATCCCAGCCCATGCTGCCGATACCAAATTCATCAACATCCTGACCGGCGGCCAAAGCGGCGTGTACTACCCCATGGGCGTCGCCCTGTCGCAGATCTATAACAAGAACATCCCCGACGCCAAATCCACCGCCCAGGTGACGAAAGCCTCGGCGGAAAATATGAACCTGATCCAGGCCGGCCGCGGCGAGCTGGCCTTCGCCCTGGCCGACACGGTGTCCGACGCCTATACCGGCAACGCCGAAGCGGGCTTCAAGGCCCCGCTGAAGAAACTGCGCGGCATGACCGCCACCTACAACAACTACATCCAGATCGTGGCCAATGCCGAGTCCGGCATCAAGACCCTGGCCGACCTGAAAGGCAAGCGCATTTCCGTGGGCGCCGCCCGTTCCGGCACCGAACTGAATGCCCGCGCCGTGCTGAAAGCCGCCGGCCTGAGCTACGACGACTTCTCGAAGGTCGAATACCTGCCCTTCGGCGAATCCGTCGAGCTGATGAAAAACCGCCAGCTGGACGTCACCCTGCAATCCGCCGGGCTGGGCGTGTCCTCGATCCGCGATCTGGCCACCTCGGTCAAGATCGTCGTCGTGCCCATCCCCGCCGACGTGGTCGCAAAGATCAACAACCCCGCCTACCAGCCGGCCACCATCCCGGGCGATACCTATGAAGGCATGGCGGGCGACACGCCCACCGTGGCGGTGCCGAACTTCCTGATCACGTCCGACGCCGTGCCCGACGATCTGGTCTACCAGATGACGAAGGTCTTCTACGAACAGCTCGACACCCTGAAATCGACGCACAACGCGGCCAAGACCATCGAACTGGCCAATGCCCTGAAAGGCATGCCCGTGCCGGTGCACCCCGGCGCCGAACGCTACTACAAGGAAGTCGGCCTGATCAAATAAGATCGGCCCGCATCCACCCGGCATCTCCCCAAGCCCCCTCCGGCCTATCTCCCGAGGGGGCTTCATGAATTGGAACCCAAAACATGAGTTCTGCTCACGAGCACATCGACAAACCCATGTCGCGCGGCGTCTTCTGGATCGCCGTGATCTTTTCCTGCTTCCAGGTCTGGACGGCCGCCTACAGCCCCCTGTCCAGCCAGGTCATCCGCGCCATCCACGTAGGCTTCGTGCTGCTGATGGTGTTCGCCCTGTACTCGCGCAGCGGGCGCCTGGGCACGATCATCGGCTGGTCGCTGGGCACCGTGGGCTTCGTCACCAGCCTGTACCACTGGATCTATGAATCCGACCTGACCGCGCGCGCGGGCCAGATGACCGACGCGGACATGGTGATCGGCATCATCACCATCATCCTGGTCTTCGAGGCGACGCGCCGCATGATGGGCTGGGCATTGCCCATCATTTGCGGGCTCTTCCTGGCCTACGGTCTGTTCGGCCAATACATCCCGGGGCCGTTCATGCACCGGGGCTACGGGCTGGACCAGATCGTCAGCACCATGAGCTTCGGGGTCGAAGGCATCTACGGCACGCCCACCTACGTCTCGTCCACCTACATCTACCTGTTCATCCTGTTCGGCGCGTTCCTGGAACAGGCCGGCATGATCCAGCTATTCAGCGATTTCTCCATGGGCCTGGTCGGGCACACGCGCGGCGGCCCGGCGAAAGTCTCGGTCGTCAGCTCCGGCCTGATGGGCATGATCAACGGCTCGGGCGTGGCCAACGTGGTCACGACCGGCCAGTTCACCATTCCGCTGATGAAGCGCTTCGGCTATTCTCCCGCCTTCGCCGGCGGGGTCGAGGCCACATCCAGCATGGGCGGCCAGATCATGCCGCCCGTGATGGGCGCGGTGGCCTTCATCATGGCCGAAACCCTGAACATCCCCTACATCGAAGTGGTCAAGGCGGCCATCATCCCGGCCATCCTGTATTTCACGACGGCCTTCCTGACCGTGCACTTCGAAGCCGGCCGGCGCGGCCTGCACGGCCTGGCAAAGGAAGACTGCCCCAACCCCTGGGCCGCCGTGCGCAAGAGCTGGTACCTGCTGATTCCGCTCATCGGCCTGGTGGCGTTGCTGTTTTCAGGCTATACGCCGCTGTTTTCCGGCACGATCGGCCTGGGACTGACAGCCATCCTGATCTTCGGCGCCGCCGTGATCCAGGGCGCCCGCCCCATGGTGCTGCGCTACGTGTTCTGGTTGCTGCTGGGCATCGCCTGCGCCGGCTTCGTGAAATTCGGCGTCACGGATTTCTTCGTCATCATCGCCGCGCTGGCCGTCATCCTGCTGTTTCGCCGACATGGCCGCGACGCGCTGAAGCTGGCCGTCAATTCGCTGGCGGAAGGCGCCCGTAACGCCCTGTCCGTCGCCACGGCCTGCGCCCTGGTCGGCGTCATCATCGGCATCATCAACCTGACCGGCGTGGCCGCCGAGTTCGGCGGCCAGGTGATCGCCATCGGCGAAAACAACCTGTTCCTGGCCCTGTTCCTGACCATGATCACCTGCCTGGTGCTGGGCATGGGCATCCCCACGATCCCGAACTACATCATCACCAGCTCATTGGCCGCTCCGATCCTGCTGAAACTGGGCGTGCCGCTGATCATCTCGCACATGTTCGTGTTCTATTTCGGCATCATGGCCGACCTGACGCCGCCGGTTGCGCTGGCAGCCTTCGCCGCCGCGCCGATCGCCCGGGAAAACGGCCTGAAGATCAGCATCCAGGCGCTGCGGGTCGCGGTCGCCGGCTTCGTCGTGCCCTACATGGCGGTCTATGATCCGGCCCTGATGCTGCAAGGCGGCAGCGCCATGGACGTCATCTATGTGGTCTTCAAGGCGCTACTGGCCATTTCCCTGTGGGCGGCCGGCGTCGCCGGGTTCATGAAGACGCGGCTCAACGCCTTCGAGCGCCTCTATATCGTGCTGGCCGCCGCCCTGCTGGTGGCAGCGGCGCCGATCACCGACTATCTGGGCTTCGCGGCAACCGCGCTTTTCCTGGTCTGGCATCTGGCCCGCAGCCGCCGGGCTCAGGCGCAGACCCAGGCGGCGTGATGCTGGGGGCGCTGGGCGTCTGCCTGACCCTGGCGGCGGCGCCTCAGGTGCCGCCGCGCTTCGTCCCCGTCCAGGCCTTCACCCTGGCCTGGACGCACTCCATCGAAAAGATCCGCTGGGAAGAAGACTACCGGATCGAACGGGATACCTCGGGCCGGCCGGTGCTGGTCGCCGGCCTCGCCCGCATCCTGGGTTCGGGCGCGGGAATGGATCCGCCGCCCGATGCGGTGCATCATGCCGACGGCTGGTACGAATACCAGCCGCATACCGCGCCGCTGCGCATCCTGCGCCTGACCCGTTCCCCCTACACCGCCGATTACGACTGGTGCGTGAACGGACGCTGCGAACCCCTGCGAGCCATCATGCCCACCGATGGCGACGTCACACTATTGAAACCCTGCCGGCAGCCCTGAATCCACAACCGGGGATTTCCCCCACTGGACTGCCCGGCTTTGTAAAACTCGGTATCATCGCCTTTTCACCGAGCTTTCCATCCCATGAGGAATGCGCCGCCCGCCACCCGCCCCGACACGCCGCTGCTGCAGCACTGGCGGGCCGAGGCCGTGCGCCTGCGCGAAGCGCATTGGGGGCCGCTGGAAGACCGCGCCGCCTGCCAGGCGGCGCTGCGTGCGCCGGCCCAGCTAGGCCCGCGCATCCTGGCGCGGGCAGCCTGGCTGGCCGGTCACAGCCCGCTGCAGGACTGCCTGGACCGATGGTCCCTGGGCGCCCGCTGGGCGCTGGGCGCCCTGTGGCTGGCGGCAGGCCTGGCAGGGATCGGCGCGGCCGGCGCCGCCCTGAACCCCAGCCAGGGATCCGTCAATCTGGCGACGGCCCTCCTAGGACTGCTGGGCCTGCATGCCCTGACCCTGCTGATCTGGTTGATCGGCTGCCTGCCCGGGCTGCAGCCGGCCACAGCCCTGTCGCGGCTGTGGCTGTGGCTGACCCGCAAGATCGCGCGCGGCCCTGATGCCGCCCTGGCGGCCCAGGCATTCCTGTCGCTGCTGGCCCGGGCCCGCGCCTGGAAGCCCGCGGTGGGCCTGCTCAGCCACGGGGCCTGGACCATCGCCTACCTGGGCGCCATCCCCACGCTGATCATCTTGCTCAGCACCCGCAGCTATTCCTTTCACTGGGAAACGACGCTGCTGTCGCCCCAGTCCTTCGTAGTCTTCAGCGAATGGCTGGGCAGCCTGCCCGGATTGCTGGGCTTTCCCACGCCCGACCGGATGGCCGTGGCGCTGAGCATGGGGGGCGCCGGAACCGCATCGGCCGCCATCCAGGCCGACTGGTCCCTCTGGCTGATCGGCTGCCTGCTCAGCTGGGGCCTGCTGCCCCGGCTGCTGGCCCTGGCGGTCTGCGGCGCATGGCTGCGCCAGCGACTGCGCCGGCTGGCCATCGATCCGGACCTGCCCGGGTGGCTGGAAGTCCGCGAACGCCTGCTGCCCACGCACCAGTCCCTGGGCATCGACCGCCCGGCCCCCGCCGACGGCCCCGTCCGCGCGGGCGCCGCCGCCGTCCGGGCCGCCACGACGCACGCCGCCGTGCTGGCCTACGAACTGGGGCCGGATCTGGCCTGGCCGCCCGACGGCCTGCCCGATACCGTGCAGGACCTGGGACGCTGCGACAGCCGCGAAGACCGGCAGCGCATCCGCGCGCAGCTGGACGCGGCCCATCTGCTGCTGATCTGCGACGCCCGACTGACGCCGGACCGCGGGACCGCCGCCTGGCTCGACGAACTGGACCATGCGTGTCCCGACCTGCGCATTCTGTGCCTGGGCGGCCCGACGGAACGCCGGCAGGCCTGGCAGCAAACCCTGTCCCGACAACACCTGCGCCAGGTCTCCGACCTGGCCGCCTGGCTCGAACACATCGGATTCGTCCCCCATGACTGACGTCATCCCCCCACTCGACCTGGCCGTGGTCGGCCACACCAACACCGGCAAGACCTCCTTGCTGCGCACTTTGCTGCGCGACGAACTGTTCGGAGAGGTGGCCGACAAGCCCGGAACGACCCGCCACGTCGAAAGCGCCCAACTGCTGTCCGCGGACGGCAAGCCCATGCTGATCCTGCGCGACACGCCGGGCCTGGAAGACGCCATGGGTGTGCTGGACTACCTGGACCAACTGATCGCTCCTCAGGAACGGCCGGATGGCCCGGATCGCATTCAGCGCCTGCTGGACAGTCCGGAGGCCGCAGGGCGGTTTGAACAGGAATGCCGGGTTCTGACCACGGTGCTCGCCGCCGACGCCGCCCTGTACGTGATCGACGCCCGCGACCCCGTGCTGCCCAAGCACCGCGATGAACTGACCTTGCTGGCCGCCTGCGGCCATCCCATCCTGCCCGTCCTGAATTTCACCCGCAGTCCCCTGGCCAACATCGCCGCCTGGCGCGACGCGCTGGCGCGTCTGGGGCTGCACGCCACAGTCGATTTCGATACGGTCGCTCCGGCGCTGGACGGCGAAAGCCAGATGCTGGATCGCCTGGCCCTGATGCTGGACCAGCACGCCACCACCCTGATGGCGCTGCGCACGGATCTGGGCGAACAGCGGCTCAAACGCTTGCAGGACGCCACACGGCTGATCGCCGAATTGCTGATGGATGCCGCCGCTTTGCGCCTGCCCTGCGCCCAGGACCCGACCGACATGGCGACCATCACGCTGGTGCTGCGCAAACGCACCCGCGACCGTGAGCAGGACTGCGTGCATGCCTTGCTGAAGCGCTACCGTTTCAGCAAGGCCGCCTTTCCCCACCACGCACTGCCGCTGGAAGGCGAACGCTGGGGGATGGATCTGTTCAGTCCTCAGGCCTTGCGCAGCTTCGGCGTTCAGGTGGGCAAGGGCCTGGCCACCGGCGCGATGGCCGGCGCCACGCTGGACATGCTGACCGGCGGGCTGAGCCTGGGGGCCGCCACGCTGCTGGGCGCCGCCATCGGCGGGGTCTGGCAAGGCGCCAATCAGTGGGGCAAGCGCCTGATGGGCCGCCTGGCAGGCAATATGGAAATGACGGTGGACGACCCGGTGCTGCATCTGCTGGGGCTGCGCCAGCTGGCCCTGGTGCGCGCCCTGGAATGCCGGGGGCACGCCGCCATGCGCCCGATCGACGAAGACCTGATGGCCCTGGCCGCGCCGGCGGCGGACCCGCCATCTCCGGCGGATGGCACGGCCGGCACGGACACGAATGCGGCCCCGGAGCCAGGCGCCGCCCTGCACCGCCTGCCGCCCGACGTGCAAGCCGTTCTGGACGAGGCCCGCACCCACCCGTCCTGGTCCACCATCGGCGAGACGCCAAGCCCGGACCCGCGCCGCGATCTATTGATCGGCCAGATGGCCCACGCCCTGTTCCTGGCGCTCTAAGCCGTCGGCAAGGGCCTGCCCGCCAGGCCAGCAGGTTGAATGCGCGCCGGACTCACCAGCTGCCCGACGCGCCCCCGCCGCCGCCTCGGCCTCCGCCGCCGCCACCCGACCCGCCGCCGGAGCCGCCGCCTCCGAAGCCGCCGCCAAAACCGCCCCCGAAGCCGCCGTCGCCGCCTCCGCGACGCCCGGAACGACCGCGTCCGAGCCGCTTCGCCACCCCCAGGGCGCGGCCCAGCACCGCCAGCACCAGGCCTCCCAGCGCCCCCAGAGCGGCCCAGCCCCAACTGCCGGTCGCGACGAACACGAATCCACCCACCAGCAGCGCGCTGAGCCAGACAGGCATCACCAGCGCCATGAAGGCCAGCGGCAACACCATGGCGTACGGCGCGTCTTCTTCATCGCCCGACGACGCGGGCGGCGGCAGGGTCTCGCCACGCATCAAGGTCTGCAAGGCCCCCACGCCGGCCTGCAGGCCGCCGAAAACATCGTTCTGAGCGAAACGCGGCGTGATCTGCTCCCGGATGATGCGTCCGGCCGCAACATCCGTGACGGCGCCTTCCAGCCCATAGCCGACTTCGATGCGAACGTGACGGTCCTGCACGGCCACCAGCAGCAGCACGCCATCATCCACGCCTTTTCGACCGACGGCCCACTGATCGAAGACCCGGCGGGCATACTGTTCGATGGTGTCGGCGCCGGTCGTGGGCACCAGCAATACGAACAGCTGCGACCCCTGGCTGGATTCCAGCCCCCGCACCTGCCCGGTCAAGGACTGGATCTGGGCCGCATCCAGCGTGTGGCTGAGGTCCACGACCGGCCCCGTCCAGGTCGGCACAGCCACGACGGACTGGGCTGCGGGCGCGGGTGAAGTCCGCGCCGACTGCGCCAGCCCCGGGCGGACGCACAAGGCCAGCGCCAGGCCCAGCAGCAGCGCCGGGAGCCCGCCCCACCGGACGGCCCCCTGCCGGGCAAGCGCCCCGGAATCAGGAATCGCCCTCATTTCGCCGCGGCCGGCGCCGGCAGGTCGAACTTCACCTCCGGGTCCCGCATCACGGCATCTGCCTTGTCCAGCCCATACTGCGCCTTGGGCTGGTAGCCGAACACGCGGGCCGTGATCAGGGTCGGGAATTCGCGGATCGTCAGGTTATAGGTCTGCACCGCCCCCACATAGCGTTCCCGCGCCACCGTGATGCGGTTTTCCGTGCCCTCCAGCTGCGTCATCAAGTCACGGAACAAACCGTCGCTTTTCAGCTGCGGATAGTTTTCGGACACAGCCAGGAGGCGCGACAGGCTGGAACTGAGCGCGCCCTGGGCCTGTTCGAAGCGGGCGACCAGCGCCGGATCCGACAGGTCGTCGGCGCTGATGCGGATCTGCCCGACCCGGGCGCGGGCATCCGTGACCTGCTGCAGCACGGTGCGCTCGTTGACCATATAGGCATTGACCGACGACACCAGCTTGGGCACCAGATCCGCACGGCGTTCGTACTGGTTCAGAACCTGGGACCAGGCGGCCTTGACCTGTTCATCCTGGCGCTGAATCTCGTTGTAGCCGCAGCCCGACAGCAGCAGCGACAGGGCCGCTACGGCGGCCAGATTCAGATAACGTCGGATCATGCGGACCTCGTGGAGCGGACAATGAGAAGCCATATTGTAGAAATTCCGCTGCGCGCGCAACACTTCGGACCGTCAATAACGGTCAACGCCCCCTTATCGCGACAACTGCGCGCGCACGCGCCGCCCGGCACGCTATAATTCAGCCTTTCGCGCAGCTTACCAGTCACTGCGCGGCCTTCCCCGGCCTTCATTCCCCAAGACCCGAACCTGCCCACCCAGGGCGCTCCGTTCAACAGGTCCCCAGGTACGGCCGGCGGCACTTTTCCAGATATTTTTCATACGTCGGCCTCGATTGGTATCTCTCGACTCGAGCGATAGGCGGTCGCTGGAGTCACACTGTTGGACACTTCAATCACTTTTGCCTCGCTGGGCCTGGCAGAACCCCTGCTGCGCGCCGTTCACGACGCGGGCTACACCCATCCCACGCCCATCCAGGCGCAGGCGATTCCCCGCGTCATGGAAGGCGGCGACCTGCTGGCCGCCGCCCAGACCGGCACCGGCAAGACGGCCGGCTTCACGCTGCCCATCCTGCACTACCTGATCCAGAACCCCGCCGCCAGCCGCCAGGCGGGCCGCCCGCGCGTGCTGGTGCTGACCCCCACCCGCGAATTGACCGCCCAGGTGGAAGAATCGGTGCGCCTGTACAGCCAGCACACGCAGATCCGCTCCATGGTGATGTTCGGTGGTGTCAACATCAACCCGCAGATCACCGCCCTCAGGAAGCCGCTGGACATCCTGGTCGCCACGCCGGGCCGCCTGCTGGACCACGCGCAGCAAAAGACGCTGGATCTGTCCGGCGTGGAAATCCTGGTGCTGGACGAAGCCGACCGCATGCTGGACATGGGCTTCATCCACGACATCCGCCGCGTGCTGAGGCTGCTGCCCGCCAAACGCCAGAACCTCCTGTTTTCCGCCACGTTCTCGGATGAAATCCGCAGCCTGGCGCAGGGCATCCTGCGCAACCCCGGCGAAGTGTCGGTCGCCCGGCGCAATACCACGTCCGAGCTGGTCAGCCAGCGCGTGGTCATGACCGAACAGTCCCACAAACGCGATCTGCTCAGCCACATCATCCGCGAAAGCGGCTGGCATCAGGTGCTGGTCTTCACCCGCACCAAACATGGCGCCAACCGCCTGGCTGAAAAGCTGGTCAAGGACGGCCTGACCGCCGCCGCCATCCACGGCAACAAAAGCCAGGCCGCGCGCACCAAGGCGCTGTCCGGCTTCAAGGACGGCAAGGTCGCGGTGCTGGTCGCCACTGACATCGCCGCCCGGGGGCTGGATATCGACCAATTGCCCCAGGTCGTGAATTTCGAACTGCCCAATGTGCCCGAAGACTACGTGCACCGCATCGGCCGCACCGGCCGCGCCGGCAGCACCGGCTCGGCGCTGTCGTTGGTGGATTCGTCCGAAATCAAGCTGCTGCGGGCGATCGAACGCCTGACCAAGCAGAGCATCGAACCGATCACCGTCGAGGGCTGGAATCCCGGCGCCATGGTGACGGCGGATTCCGCCCCGGACGCCCGCGAAAAACGCGCGCTGGCCCGACTGGATGGCGACGTGCGAGGCGGCGGCCGCACCGGCGGTCGTCAGGATGCGGGCCGGTCCGGCAGCCGCGACGGGCACCGCCGCCCGTCCTCGGAGCCGCGTCAAAGCCAGGACAATCGCCGAGGCGATGGCCGCCGCAGCGACACCCGCGCGGCCGGCAACCGTCCCAACCGCAGCGGCAATGCCGCCGCCGCGCCGCGACGCGACGCCCGTCCGCAAGGCGGCCGGTCGGCCGCATTGCTGCACAAGGCGGACTGAATCCCATCCGCCCCGGCCCGGCGCCGTCCGGGCCCTTTCCGACCACAAGAGCCGAACCCACCCGATCATTGCCCATGAGCCTGACCGCTGAAGTCGCCCGCCGCCGCACATTCGCCATCATCTCCCACCCCGACGCCGGCAAGACCACCCTGACGGAAAAATTGCTGCTGTTCGCAGGCGCCATCCAGATCGCCGGCAGCGTCAAGGCCCGCAAGGCCAGCCGCCACGCCGCCTCCGACTGGATGGAAATCGAAAAGCAGCGCGGCATCTCGGTGGCATCCTCGGTCATGCAGATGGAATACCGAGATTGCGTCATCAACCTGCTGGATACTCCGGGCCACCAGGATTTTTCCGAAGACACCTATCGGGTCCTGACGGCGGTGGATGCCGCCCTGATGGTGATCGACGCGGGCAACGGGGTCGAGCCCCAGACCATCCGCCTGCTGCAGGTCTGCCGCGCCCGCAACACGCCCATCATCACCTTCATCAACAAGCTGGATCGTGAAGTCCGCGAGCCGCTGGACCTGTTGTCGGAGATCGAAGGCCACCTGGGCATGGATGCCATCCCGTTTTCCTGGCCCGTGGGCATGGGTCGCCATTTCGGCGGGGTCTTCGACATTCGCCACGACCACATGCGCGTGTTCCGCCCCGGCGCCGAACGCGACCAGCACAACGACGAAACCATCGAAGGCCTGGACAATCCCGTCCTGAAACAACGCTTCGATGACGCCTACGACAAGGCGCGGGAAGAAATCGAACTGATTTCCGGCGCCGTCCCGGAATTCGATCAGACCGCATTTCTGGCCGGCCGCCAGACGCCGGTGTTCTTCGGCTCGGCCATCAACAATTTCGGCGTGCGCGAAGTGCTGGACGCCCTGGTCGAACTGGCCCCGGCGCCCGGCCCGCGCGCGGCCCTGGAGCGGCCCGTCGAACCCGACGAACCCAAATTCACCGGCGTGGTCTTCAAAGTGCAGGCCAATATGGACCCCGCGCACCGCGACCGCGTCGCCTTCGTGCGCGTCAGTTCAGGCCACTTCCAGCGCGGCATGCGGCTGAAGGTCGCCCGAAACGGCAAGGAAATCCGCCCCAACAATGTGGTGTCCTTCCTGTCGCAACGCCGCGAAATCGTGGAAGAAGCCTTTGCCGGCGACATCATCGGGATCCCCAACCACGGCATCCTGCAATTGGGCGACGTGCTGACCGAAGGCGAATCGCTGACCTTCACCGGCCTGCCGTTCTTTGCGCCGGAACTGTTCCAGGCCGTCGAGGTCAAGGACCCCCTGCGCACCAAGCAGCTGCGCACCGGCCTGACCCAGCTGGGGGAGGAAGGCGCCATCCAGGTGTTCCGGCCCGAGGCCGCGGGCGGCGCCCTGCTGCTGGGCGCCGTGGGGCAGTTGCAGTTCGAAGTCGTCGCCCACCGCCTGAAGACCGAATACGGCGTCGATGCCCGCCTGATGCCATCGCGCTACAGCATGGCTCGCTGGATCACCAGCCGCGACGCCAAGGCCCTGAAGAAATTCATGGACGCCAACGCCGCCAACATCGCCCATGACGTCGTCGACGCCGTGGCGTTCCTGGCGACGTCGCCGGCGCAACTGCGAGTTGCCCAGGAGCGCTACCCCGACGTCGAATTCCACGCCATGCGCGAACACGCGGGACGGGTCTTTGGCGCCGGTGTCTGATCCTATCTCGCATTCTGTCACAAGCGCTGACGCACCCGGTGCGGCAAGCGGGCCGCATTCGATACAATGGCACGGTTGACCGCACTGACCGACGAAGGAATCCGCCCATGTCCTGGCGTCTGATTTTTGCCATTCTGCTGCTCGCCGCCGGGGCTTCGGCCTGGGGCGGCCTGCGGCTGGGCGACTGGCTGATCATCCACAGCCCGGCGCAAGTCAAGACCACCGAACCGCCGGTCGAACTGACCGACACCCCGGTGCTGGACGCCAACGGCAAGCCTTTCATCGCCTCGGCGCCCCAGCCCCTGGCCGACGGGCGCCAGGGTGTGCCCAGCCTGCCGCCGCCGGTCGACTGGAAAGTCCAGACCGCCCCTCTGATGGACGAACATCGCCCGATCGCGCTGGCCACCACCACCATCAGCATGGACGAAGCCATCGCCCTGGCGGCTCAAGGCCAGCAGGACGACAACGGCCTGCAGGGCATCGCCAACGTCGGCACCCTGATCACGAGCCAGCCGGTGCAGCCCATCGACGTCCCGCCGCCGCCACCGCCGCCCGACACCTCGGACACCGCGGCAGCCGGCGGCAGCGATTGGCAGGTGCCTTTCCAGGCCGAACTCAAAGTCTGCGAATCCATGGGCTTCTTCTCGCGGCCCTCCTGCGCCTGGGCCGCCCGCAACAAATACTGCGAAGCCCACCAGGCCTGGGGCAAGGCAAAAGACTGCCCCGCCCAACACTGATCCATTGCGCCTTGCGCAAAAAAGCCGCTGCCCGGTTGCCGGACAGCGGCTTTTTGCGTAACGAAAACCTGCAGCGGGCCGATCAGACCTGCGATTGCAGGTAGTTCTGCAGCCCGACCTGTTCAACCAGGCCCAATTGGGTTTCCAGCCAGTCGATGTGTTCTTCCGTATCGTTCAGGATGGTCTGGAACAGATCGCGGGACGTGTAATCCTGCACGGATTCACAGTATTGCATGGCTTCTTTCACTGTGGCCTGGGCGGCCGATTCCAGCTTCAAGTCGCACGCCAGGATTTCCGGGACCGATTCACCGATCAGCAGTTTATGCAGATCCTGCAGATTGGGCAGGCCATCCAGCATGAAGATGCGTTCGATGAGCAGGTCGGCGTGTTTCATTTCGCCGATGGATTCTTCGTATTCGTGTTTGCCCAGTTTTTCGTAGCCCCAATGACGCATCATGCGGGCATGCAGGAAATACTGGTTGATGGCTGAAAGTTCGTTTTTCAGCTGCTGATTCAGATATTTGATGACAGTCTTGTCGCCCTTCATGGCCTGTGCTCCTGAGAGACGGCCCGCGTGCGCGGGCTGCAAGCCATTAGGCTAACACGCGAAGCCCCACAGGGGGAGTCCCCCGCGAGGCATGGGGCCGGCGCCCCGGAGAATCAGGCGACGCGCCGGATTTCGGTGCTGGTCAACAGCGGCGCCTGCACCACGCGGGCGGGCGCCATCGCCGGGGCCGCAGCCAGTTCGGTGGCGTAACGCCCCCCCGGCAGATAGTCGGTTGCCGTATCGGCGCATTGGCCGCAGCAGGTGGCGATGCCCAGCTGAGCCTGCAGGTCGCTGAGATCGGCCGCCCCCTGGGCAATAGCTTCCTGAACCTGACGCTCGCTGATCGCGTTGCATACACAAATATACATGCGAATCATTATCATCCTTCTTTTACGTCATGGCAAGCACTTTCCGCACCTCAGCCCAGCGCTTTTCGCAAACTGGCCGCCGGCACGCCCATGGCCTCGCGGTATTTGGCCACGGTGCGGCGGGCAATCACCAGCCCCTGGTCCGCCAGCAATTGGGTCAATCGCATGTCGGACAGCGGCTTGCCCGGGGGCTCGGCATCCAGCAGCACCCGCATGACGGCCTGGATGGCCCGCGCGGAGGCGTCCTCACCGGATGCCGTCTGCACGCCCGTGCCGAAAAAATGCTTCAGTTCATAGACGCCCCACGGGGTCTGGGCATATTTCATCCGGGTAGCGCGGGAAATGGTGGACTCATGCAACTCCAGCGCCTGCGCCACCTCGCGCAGCACCAGGGGACGCAAGGCGGACTCCCCCTGCTCCAGAAACGCGCGTTGATGGACGGCCATGAATTCAGCCACCCGCAGAATGGTCTGGCGGCGCTGGCCCAGATTCTGGATCAGCTGCCGTGCGACGCGCACCTGTTCGCGCAGCACCGGGGCGTCCTCGGCCTCCAATTGGGCCGCCAGGCCGGAGTCCACACGCAAACGCGGCTCCAGGGCGGGATTCAGGCTGACCCCCCACCGGGCGCCGGACCGGTGGAACAGGACGTCGGGCACGATATAGCAGGTGGCGTCCTCGTGCCAGGCGCTGGTCGGACGGGGATCCAGCCGCAACAGAGCCTGATGGGCGGCATCCAACAGCGCCCGGCTGCAGTTCAGGGTTTCGCACAGGCGCCCCCAGCGCCCGGCGCCCAGATCCTCCAGGCATCGGGTCAGACGCAGCGCGCAGTCCAGCACATCCGGCGGCCATTGCGCCGACCGCGCCCGCAGTTGCAGGCGCAGGCACTCGGGCAAATCGCGGGCCCCCACACCCGCGGGATCGAAGGATTGCAGCAAGCGCCGCGCCGCCTGCCACTCATCCTCCTGGATGTCCCAATCCCCCGGCAGCGCGGCGGCGTGGGCAGCGGGATCAAAATCCAGGTAACCCCGTTCGTCCAGTTCGCCGATCAGCACGGCGCCCAGGGCCTGATCCCGGAGGCTGGCCCGGGTCGTGCGCAATTGTTGCAATAAATGATCGGCCAGGCTTCGCGAGGCCGGCGATTCCGGGATATCATCCGTCACAGCCTGCCTGGCAGGCTGCGTCCAATGGCGTTCCAGCATCTCGGCCTGGGCCGAGGCGGCATCCGCCGCGGGCTCATCCAGTTCCAGCACGGGATTGTCCGCCACCGCCTGGGCGATTTCCTGTTCCAGTTCCAGGGTCGAGCATTGCAACAGCCTCAGGGCCTGGCGCAGTTGCGGGGTCAACGCCAGTTGTTGGTGCTGACCCAGTTCCAGGGACGGTTGCGAACGCATATTCAACCCATTGAAAGCCATGAATCAGGAATCATTCCAAACCCCCAGCCGGCAGGATTCCGCCCTGTTGCGCCGGATTCTGCTGAAGCTGACGGCCACGGCCAAAATCGCGTCGGCCACACTGGTCGTGCTGGTGGCGCTGGTCTGGTATGACCTGCTGAATCGCCTGCTGGCGTTTGGCAATGGCATTGATTATGCCGGAAACCACATCATGGGGGCGGAAGCGACCGCCTTGCTGCAGCGCTACAACCCGTACTTCTGGGGGGCGCTGGTCATCCTGTGCACCATTATCGTGGCCTGGCTGGTGTATCAGACGGTGCGGTCGATGCTGGCCCGAGCGCGTCTGAAGCTGGTGGACGAACACGCGTTCCAGCAATTGGCCGCGCAGCTCTCCGCTCCGGCGCTGGACGTGCTGCTCTGGGCCTGGCAACCGCACGACGAGCCGCTACGCGTGGGCGACCTGCAATTGGCCCATCGGGAACTGGCGGCAGGCCGGTCCGCACGCCTGCAGCGGGCGGCCCAACAGCTGGCCGTGCTGGAAACCGCCCGACAGCGGGATTGACGCCCGGGTCTCGCCCGGAAAACGCACCTCACCGCGGTAGGTCGTCGCCCGCAGGGAATCATTGGCGGCGATGCCGCCACCAGTACACGGCCACTCCCACGATCAGAGCGATGCCCAGGTAACCCAGGAGCGGATACACCGTGCCCACCAAGGTGGTGAAGCCGGCGAAACTCAGGCCCAGGCCGATGAAAGTGGAAGCAATGCTGATGATCCGGAATTTCGGCGTCTCGGGATCGGCGAAGCGGGCGCTGAAGGCAAAGAACATGCCCACGGCCGTGCTGTAGATCATGCAACACAAGGACACCATCATCAGCCAGCCCAGCCACGGGCTGATGCTCTTGGCCAGCAAAACCGTCGGCATCTCGGCCCCCTGGATCCGGTCCAGATTGGCAAACAGGCCAACGTTCAGCAGCAGGATCAGCACCCCCAGGCCCAGGCCGCCCAGCACGCCGCCCCGCGTCGCATTGAGAATATTGCGGCTGCCCCCCGACAACACCGCCAGCAGCGGGAAGCCGACCGCAATGTTGAACGAGGCATAGAGCACCCCGCCCAGGAACCAGTTCGGCGCCGCGCGGTCCTGCTGCGTGGCGGCCAAGGCGTTCAGGCTATCCAGACCGGTGTCGCTGCGCAACAGAGCATAGATGACCAGCACGATGACCAGGCACAGCAGCAGGGGCGTCACGGCACTGATCAGATCGACAATGCGCTGCACGTTCAGGCATAGCGTCAGCGACACCAGAATGGCCATGAACAGACCGCCGGCGATCAGGGGCATGCCCAGGTGCTCGCGAAACAGCGACCCAGTCCCCGCCAACATGGCTACTCCCACCCCGAACAGGAAGAAGATCAGCGCCAGATCCACCACCGAGCCCAACTTGCCGCCAAAGACGGCATTGAGCACAACTTTGTGGGAGTGCGCCTGCAACTGAGTGCCGATGCGCGCCACCTGCATCCCCAGAAATGTGAACAAGAGTCCCGACACCAGGGTTCCCGCCACCCCCCAGATGCCGAAATTCGTGAAGAACTGCAGGACCTCTTGACCCGAGGCGAAACCGCCTCCGATGATGACGCTCATGTAGGCCGAAGCCAGTTGGAGAATCTGTCGATTCATGGTGCTCTCACTCGCCCCTCGCAGGCTGGCATCGCCCGTCGGGCACGTATTCGGATATTGGACAAAGCCTGCATTGTGCCAAGCTGAACAGAAGCTGACACTTGCGCAAATGCAGAAAATATGTTTGACTCTAGGCTATGAACACATCGTGCGCACCTCTCCACGTCCACCGGCAGGCTCCTGCCGGGGCGATTGCGCGCGCGCCTGCATCCGCTCGGGTGCGGTTCTCTCCTGTCCTACTGGGTCTACTGCTAGCGATCGGTTGCCGGGCCTAGCGCCGCGTGGCAGTTCGGCAGCCTGTTCCAAGCCACCTCTTCGCGACCCCGCGATTGTTGTTCGTCCGTGATCCGGACCCTATTCCCAGACAGGTATCGCCATGATCCAGAACCCCGCCACCAAATACATTCCGTTCGCCCCGTTCACACGCGACTACGCCGAACGCACCTGGCCCAGCCACCGCACCACCACGCCTCCGATCTGGATGAGCACTGACCTGCGCGACGGCAACCAGGCCCTGATCGAACCCATGAGCGTGGACCGCAAGCTGCGGTTCTTCGACCAACTGGTGAAAATCGGCTTCAAGGAAATCGAGGTCGGCTTCCCCTCCGCCTCTCAGACCGACTACGACTTCGTGCGCAAACTGGTCGAGGAAAACCGCATCCCCGACGACGTCACCATCATCGGCCTGACCCAGGCGCGCGGCGACCTGATCCCGCGCACCGTGCAGGCGCTGTCCGGTGCGAAACATGCCATCGTGCACATGTACAACGCCTGCGCGCCGGCCTTTCGCAAGATCGTCTTCAACATGAGCCGCGACGAAGTCCGCGCCGTGGCCGTCGAGGGCACAAAGATCGTCAAGGCCGAGGTCGCCAAGCATCCGGAAACCCACTGGCGCTACGAATATTCCCCGGAGGTCTACAGCACCACCGAACCGGAATTCGCCCTGGAAGTCTGCAATGCCGTGGTCGACACCTGGCAGCCCACCGTCCAGGACAAAATCATCCTGAACCTGCCCGCCACCATCGAGGCCACCACCCCCAACCTGTACGCCGACCAGATCGAATGGATGCACCGCAACCTGGCCCAGCGCGACAAGATCGTGCTCAGCGTGCACCCGCACAATGATCGGGGCACGGCCGTGGCCGCCGCCGAATTCGCCGTCATGGCCGGGGCCGATCGCATCGAAGGCTGTCTGTTCGGCAATGGCGAGCGCACCGGCAACGTCGACCTGGTCACGCTGGCCCTGAATCTGTACACCCAGGGCGTCCATCCCGGCCTGGATTTCTCCGACATCGACGAAGTGCGCCGCTGCGTGGAAGACTGCAACCAGTTGCCGGTCCACCCGCGCCACCCGTACGTGGGCGACCTGGTGTTCACAGCCTTTTCCGGCTCGCACCAGGATGCCATCAAAAAGGGCTTCGCCGTCCAGAAGCCCGACGCGGTCTGGGAAGTCCCGTATCTGCCTATCGACCCCGCCGACCTGGGCCGCAGCTACGATGCAGTCATCCGCGTCAATAGCCAGTCCGGCAAGGGCGGTGTGGCCTATCTGCTGGAACACGAACATGGCCTGGCCCTGCCGCGCCGCCTGCAGATCGAATTCAGCCGCGCCATTCAACGCGTCACGGATGAAACCGGCCGCGAGGTCACGCCCAAAGACGTCTACGACATCTTTTCCAGCGAATATCTGGATCGCGAGACCCCCTGGAAGCTGGTGCGCCACCGCATCACCGGCAGCCCCAAGACCACCGGGCAGAAGCAATTCATGATCGAGGTCGAAATCCAGGCGGACGGCCAGACCCGGCACCTGTCGGGCCAGGGCGACGGGGCGATCTCCGCCTTTGTGGACGCATTGGGCATCGAAGCCCGCATCATGGACTACCAGGAACACGCGATCGGCACCGGCACGGACACCCGGGCGGCATCCTACGTGGAAATCCGCATCGGCGACGAAGCCAACGGCTATGGCGTCGGCATCCACGAAGACATCGTGACGTCGTCTTTCCTGGCCATCCTGAGCGCGGTCAACCGCTATTCCGCCGCCGGCAAGGACCTGCCCGCCCGCGTATCGGCGGCCGCCTGATCAAAAAGGGAACATCCGCCCGCACATCTTCGATCTGACGGGCGCCCCGGCCTATCCGGCGGGGGCCGCCGCGATCGACACCCATCAATACACGATGGCCAGCCCCGGAAGATCCACCGTGACCCGGGGCTTTTCCAATGCCTGCATGGCATGCGTGGCAAAATCCCGGGCCAGATCGGCCTGGGACGACAGCGCGCGGTAGCCCAGGGCATCCGCCACCCCCAGGATCTTGTCCAGCAGCAGGACTTTCCCGCTGACCCGCAAGGGTTCGCATCCCAGGGATTCCCACCGCTGTTCGAACCAATCGCGGGCCGCCTGCGCCAGAGGCGCATCGACCGGCGCATCGACTGTGACTTCCAGCGAACGATGCGCATCGAAAACAATGATCACATGACCCTGCATGGCGCGGCTTCCTTACCAGATGGGAGCGGGTCCCCAGGTGACGTCCTCGCCTTTTTCGCGGGACAGGCGCAGCATGGCCAGCAGCGGCCAGGCCCGCCGGCGCATGCCCACATGCTGGGCGATGGGGTGTTCGGTGGAGTCGTCGTGGTCGCCGGAGTGATCATCGTGACTGTCGTCGGTGGCCACCAGCGATTCGATGCCTGCGATGGCCGCATCCATCTGGTCGCGGGTGATGACCCCCCGTTCAGGCAGATCCGGCGTCTCGAATTTTTTGCCCGCTGCCAGCAGAATGGGTCTTGCGTGCTGGGCGAACATCAGGACTTCGGCGGCCGATTTGGACTGAAACAGTATGAGCATGGTGGGTTTTCCGCAATGGACATAAACATACACTAACCCAAGTTCGGCACCCTGCCAAGTCGGAAAATATCCGACATTGACAGGAGTCGAGCCATGCCCGAAACCCCCGGCCTGCGCCGCTTTCCCCGCATCCAAACGGCCCGGACGGGCCTGGCGTCCTGCCTGCTGGCGGCCCTGATGTTCCCGTGGCCGGGGCCGGCGGACGCAAGCCCGATCCTGACCTGCCCGACGCCGGCGACGGACCCCGGCAAGCTGCCGCCCTGCGGCGCCGGATCCGCCCTGGGCCCCGCCCGGGACGCGGACCTGGACACCGGCATCAGCAACCCCATCCATCGGATCACGGGTGAGAAATTCCTGCGGGAGATCGACCTGCCCGCTCCACTGGACGACGGCCACCCGGGCCTCACCCGCCTGTATCGATCCGGCGCCCGGTCGGCCGGCCCCCTGGGAGCGGGCTGGGCCAGTGAATACGAAGCGGCCCTGGTGCGAGGCCCGACGGGCTGGCAACTCCGGCTGGCCGACGGCCGGGTTGCACGCTACGACGCGGCGGGCAACCCGCTCCGTGCGGGAGACGGGCGCATTCTGGCGGCTCCGGCCCAGTCCCCCACCCCAGCCCCATCGCCGCGCCCAAGGCCATCCGACGACACGCTGGCCGCATGGCTGCCCGCCACCGGCCACCCGGCCCCCAGCCGCCACACGGCACGGCTCTGGTCGGCCCCCGGCGGGCAGCGGCTGGAGTTCGATGCGCGGGGCCGATTGCTGGCCATCCTCAAACCCGGGCGGGCCTCCACCCGGATCGACTACCACCCCGACGGACCGTTCCAGGGGCTCATCGCGCACATCCGGACGGGCGAAAGACACCTGACGCTGCGCTATGCCCGGCATGGAGACCATCGGCTGCTGCAATCGATGGAAACCCCGCTGGGAATCTTCCGCTACGAATACGACATCCCAACCGTTCCTTCGGGCGGCGGCGCGGCCCGTTCCGCCGCGCCGCGCCTGATCCGCGTCCACCGCCCGGACGGCATGCAGCGCCGCTACCACTACGAACCGTCGCGCCAGGCAGGCCGCCCGACCGCCATCACCGGCGTCACGCTGCAAGATCGCGCCGGGCGCACGCAGCGGATGCGCAGCTGGGCCTATGACGCCGACGGGAGAGTCATCCAGGCCATCCCCGGACCGCCGGGACAGACGGCTGGCCGGCTGGACCTGAACTACCCCCTGGAATCCCCTGCAGCGGTGGAACGGGATGCCCGAGGCCGCCTGACGGCCATCGGCGAGCTACGGATCGAGCGCGCCCCGGACGGCCCGCTGCGCCGCCTGAAACAGACGCGCGGCGGCTGGCCGGGCCTGGTCATGGACTACGATGCGCAAGGCCGCCGCAGCGCCTGGGACAGCGCGCTGACGGGACGGACGCAACTGCGCTACGACGTCCAGGGCCGCCTGCAGGCGCTGACCCACGCCAACGGCGATCACATGACCCTGCAACGGGATGCCGCCGGACGGCCGCGCCGCCTGCATTACGCGGGCAACGACAAGGCCGGCCTGCCGGTCGCGCTGGACTGGCACGGCCGGCACCTGCGGCGCCTGGACCATCCGGCGGAAACCGAGACTCTGGTGACCGGCCCGAACGGCCGGCTGCGTGCCCGGTCCATCCGGCGCCCCCACCCGTCCGGCCCGCTGTCCTACCAGGAAACCTTCGCCTACGACGACATGGGCCGCCTGCTGCGCCACAGCCTGCCCGAGGGCGGCGTCCTGCACACCGCCTGGTCCCCGGACGGACGGCTGAACAGCCTGACCTGGGAAGCTGCCGACGGGTCGCGGCATCCGGTGATCGGCACGACGACAGGCCAGGCCGGCTACCGCTACGGCAATGGCCTGCAGTTGCGCAGCGGCGCCGATGGCCGGGGACGCGCGGACCGGCTGATGGTCAGCGACGGCCCGCGCATCCTGTGGGCGGAACACCGCCTGCATGACACCGACGGCCGGGTCCTTCGACATACCGTGCAGGCTCCGGATCGCCATGCGCAACGCCGCTATGCATACGATGCCCGGCACCGCGTGATCGGCATTCAGGAAACGGACGGACCCGGCGGCGCCCGCATCCGGCATTGGCTGGCCTGGGCGCCGGACGGCAGCCTGATCGGGCGCGACACGCATGACGCGACACCGGAGCCCCCGGCCCACGCACGCTCTTTGCCCGGCCTGCCTGACCCGACACCGCTGCCGCCGATCCGCCGCGACGCGGCGGGACTGCCGCTGCGCATCGGCGACCGCGCCTTGCGCCACCAGGCGCAGCAGCGCCTGGCCGAGGTCCGACAAGGCGACCAAGTCCTGGTCCGCTACACCTATAACGCCCGGGGCCAGCAGATCCGCCAGCAGTCCGGCGGACAGGTCATCGAGCGCTACTACCTGGACAACCGGCTGGCGGCCCGCTGGACCCGCCCCGTCACGCCAGCGGGGACCGCGGCGCCGCGTTTCGGCATCAGCGAACGCTACCTGTATGCGCAGGACGTGCCGGTGGGGCTGCTGCGCACCGACCCCCAGGGCCGCACCCGCCTGTTCTTCATTCACGCCGACCTGCTGGGTGCCCCTGTCATGATCACCGACGGGACACGCGCCGTCCGCTGGCTGGCCGACTACGACACGCTGGGCCGGGCCACCCGCCTGGCCGGAGACCTGGATCTGCCGCTGCGCCGCCCCGGACAGGATGAAGACCCTTTCACAGGCTGGCACGACAACGTCTTTCGCACCTACCTGCCAAAACGCGGACACTATCTGGAACCCGACCCCCTGGGCCCGGCGCCGGGCCTGCAGGCCCTGGGCTACGCCGCCCAGCAGCCCCTGCGCCATATCGACCCGCTGGGCCTGATACTGCTGGCCTTCGACGGCACCCGCTACAGCCGCGCCAACCAGAGCAACGTCTGGAAGCTGGCCCAGGCCTATGCCGACGGTCCGGCCTACTACCACGCCGGCCCCGGCAGCAGCCTGTACGCGGACTGGGACGCCGTGACCGCCGCCAGCAGCGGCCAGATCCTGCGCAATCAATGGCAGTCGCTGATGAACGCCCTGCAGCGGGTGCAAGGGGCCGCCGCCCCGGTGCCGATCGATCTGCTGGGATATTCGCGCGGCGCGGCCCTGGCCCGCGAGTTCGCCAACCGCATCGCCCGCCAGACGCGCAACGGCTGGTTTTCCTACGATGATCCTTTGCGCGGGACCATCGGGCTGTGCGTGGATCTGCGTTTTCTGGGCCTGTTCGACACGGTAGCCCAGTTCGGCCTGCTGGGGGCCGCCAACGCGGGTTTCGACCTGTCCATCGCCGGGGCCTGGGGCTGGGTAGCGCACGCAGTGGCGCTGCACGAACTGCGCAGCCTGTTTCCGCTGGTGTCGGCCGACGAGGGGTCGCCCGCCAACACGGTGGAGGCCCCCTTCATCGGCGCCCACGCCGACATCGGCGGCGGCCTGCTGCTGGATGACCATGGACAGCCCCAGGCAGATGGAGATCTATCGGACGTGGCGCTGAACTGGATGCGCTGGCAGGCGCTGGCGGCCCTGGTGCCCATGAAGGACCTGACCGCCGGGGACCAGCAGGTATCGCGTCCCTGGCTGCACGACGAACGCAGCCCCGGCCAGCGCCTGCTTGGGGGCGACCGCGATCTGCAGGACGCCAGCACCCGATCCCGGGGCCCGCAAGGCGCCGACGCCCGGCTGGGGGCCGCCCAGCGTCAGGCCTTCGAAGCCTTCATCCAGCGCATCAGCCTCTGGGAGCTGAATGCCGGTGCCATCGTGGGCCAGGTGGATATGCAAGGCTACGGTGCCTGGCTGGAAGCCCAACTGGGCCTGCCCGGCATGCGATGACGCGCGGCTCGTCCACCTCACCGCTTGCAAGCGGTTCGGATTCGTCAGGCACCGGACAGTCCGCAGGGACTGCCCGACATGCGATGACGCGCGGCTCGTCCACCTCACCGCTTGCAAGCGGTTCGGATTCGTCAGGCACCGGGCAGTCCGCAGGGACTGCCCGGTGTCCGGACTCATCCTCACGAGCGCCGTGAAATCGGGCTATCATTTCGGGATATCTCTGGCGACAGGGCATGCGCGGCATGCCGGATGCCGCCATCACCGCTCATCATTCCGTCATGCTGCCACAGCACACTACCCAGATCATTTCCCTTCTGCGCACCGCCCTGGACACGCTGATTCCCGGCCACGCGCTGGACATCACCCTGGAACGCCCCAAGGTCGCCGCGCACGGCGACGTGGCCTGCAACATCGCCATGCAGGCCGCCCGCAGCGCGCGCCGCAACCCGCGCGAGCTGGCCCAGGCCATCGTCGACGCCGTCCTGGCCCAGCCGGCCGCCGCGAATCTGATCGCGCAGGCCGAGGTCGCCGGCCCCGGCTTCATCAATTTCCGCCTGTCGGCGGCGGCCCATCAGGCCGTGCTGGGCGTCATCCAGGAACAGGGGGACCGCTACGGTCACCGAGCCGCCCACGATGAACGCATCCTGGTGGAATTCGTCTCCGCCAATCCGACCGGCCCGCTGCACGTGGGTCATGCCCGCCAGGCAGCCCTGGGGGATTCCATCTGCCGGCTGTTCGCCACGCAGGGCGCCCAGGTCGCGCGCGAGTTCTACTACAACGACGCGGGCAACCAGATCCACAATCTGGCCATCAGCGTGCAGGCCCGCGCCCGCGGCATCGAAACCGACAGCCCCGACTTCCCCGAAGACGGCTACAAGGGCGAATACATCCTGGACATCGCCCGCGACTACCTGGCCCGCGCCACGGTGCAGGCCGGCGACGGCGCCCCCATCCAGGCCAGCGGCGATCTGGACGATCTGGACGCGATCCGCCGCTTCGCGGTGGCCTATCTGCGCCGCGAACAAGACCTGGATCTGCAGGCGTTCGACCTGCGCTTCGACAACTACTACCTGGAAAGCTCGCTGTACACCAGCGGCCGGGTGGAACGCACCGTGCAGGCCCTGATCGACGCTGGCCACACCTACGAACAAGGCGGCGCCCTCTGGCTGCGCACCACTGAACTGGGCACGGGCGACGACAAGGACCGCGTGATGCGCAAGTCCGAGGGCGGCTATACCTACTTCGTGCCCGACGTCGCCTATCACGTCGCCAAATGGGAACGCGGCTTTCACCACGCCATCAACATCCAGGGCACCGACCACCACGGCACGATCGCGCGGGTGCGCGCCGGCCTGCAGGGGCTGGGCCTGGGCATCCCGGCGGATTATCCGGCCTATGTGCTGCACAAGATGGTGCGCGTCATGCGCGACGGGGCGGAGGTCAAGATCTCCAAACGCGCAGGCAGCTATGTCACCTTGCGCGACCTGATCGACTGGGTGGGGCGCGACGCGGTGCGCTTTTTTCTGGCGCAGCGCCGGGCGGACTCGGAATTCGTCTTCGACATCGACCTGGCCCTGTCGCACAGCGAGGAAAACCCGGTCTACTACATCCAGTACGCGCACGCCCGCATCCATTCGCTGCTGCGCCAGCACGATACGGCGCAGCAGGCCCAATCGGCCGACCCATCCCTGCTGGCGGCGCCCACTGAAATCACCCTGCTGCAGCGCCTGGCGGAATACCCCAACGTGCTGACGCAGGCCGCCCATGAACTGGCCCCCCATCAACTGGCTTTCTGGTTGCGGGACTGCGCCGCCGATTTCCACGCCTGGTACAACGCCGAACGCATCCTGGTGGACGACCCCGCGCTGGGGGCCGCGCGCCTGCGTCTGGCGCGGGCGACAGCCCAGGTCATCGCCAACGGCCTGGGCTTACTGGGGGTCACTGCCCCCGAACGGATGTAAGCATGGCCTCACGCAAGAAAAAACCCGCAGGCGGCGCCTGGTTCGGCCTGGTGCTGGGCATGGTGCTGGGGGTCGCGGCCGCCGTGGCGGTCGCGCTGTTCGTCACCCAAGCGCCCATGCCCTTCAAGGACAAGGCCAGCCGCGACGCCCCCACTACGCTGTTGCCGGACGTCCAGAACGCGCCGGACCCGAACATCGCCCTGTACGGCAAGGACGGCCCGGCCGGGACCCGCACGCCGGCCCAGGGCGGCGGTTCCACGAACCCGCCGGGCGCCGCGCCGGAGCCCGGCCAGCCGGAAAACCCACTGTCCGACGCCATCGGCCAGCTCATCGCGGGGATGGATCCCTCCGACGCCAAATCGCAGGCCCCCGCCGCCAAAGCCCCGAACACGGCGGTCGCCATCGCCAAACCTTCCGCGCCGGCGGCCAACCTGCCATTCCCGCCGCCGGCGCCCCCCGCCAATAAACCCGCGGCCAATACGCAAACCACGTATTTCCTGCAGACCGGCGCCTTCCGCTCGAAGTCCGAAGCCCAGGCAATGCTGGCCCGCGTGGTGCTGCTGGGGCTGCCGGTGCGCATCGAGGCCGGGGAATCGAACGGCGCCGCGATCAACCGGGTCCGGGTCGGTCCTTTCAAGGGCATCGACGAGATGAACCGGGCGCGCAGCAAACTGGGCGACGAGAAAATCGAGTCCTCCGTCATCCGCCCCTGACCCGCAGCCGGCCGGGGCCCAGATTCACACAGCAGGGAACTGGATCTGGTTATAGTGGTCCTAGAGCACAGACCCTGTGGATTTTTTGGAGTTTCACGATCATGACCGCCTTGTTTTCCCGATTTGCTTCCGGCGCGCTGCTGGGTTTGGCCGCACTGGCTCTGTCACCGGCGCACGCCGCCTCATTCGATACGCTGGATCCGGTCCAGCCGTCGGACACTCCGGGCAAGGTCGAGGTGCTGGAATTCTTCGCCTACACGTGCCCGCACTGCGCGAAGATCGAACCGCTGGTGGTGAAATGGCGCAAGACGCTGCCGGATACGGTGGTGTTCAAGGGCGTCCCGGTGGCGTTCAACGCCAGCATGAAGGATCTGCAGAAGCTGTACTACGCGCTGGAAGCGGTGGGTCGTATGGATCTGCACGACGCGGTGTTCAAGGCGATCCACGAGGACAACAAGCAGTTGTTCAAGGCGGACGAGATCATCGACTGGGTGGCCGCCCAGGGGGTGGACCGCAAGGCGTTCACGGATGCGTTCAATTCGTTCGGGGTTCAGACAAAGGTCACCCGGGCGGACGAGCTGGCGAAGGCCTATCGCATCGATGGAACGCCGTCATTCGCGATCGGCGGAAAGTACGTGACGTCGCCTTCGCATACGGGCAGCTACCAGGGCGCGATCGACGAGACCGACAAGCTGGTGAAGCAGTTGCTGGCCCAGCAGAAATAAGCGGCTTCTTTTTCCGCTGGCAAAGCCATTGCCAGCATTGCTGGCCTCTTGCGCGCTGTGGGATGCCAGGCCTTCCGGCGCAGGCCTCACCCGGTTTCGGCTGCGCCGAAACTTCCCGGGAATAGGGCAGCCCTCGGGGCGCTCGCCAAACGCGTGGGGTGATCAGTCCCCCGGACTGATCACAAGCGTCCCGCTTGAACGGTGGCTCGCTTGCACCCCCGATGTCTACCCTATTCCCGGCGGGCTCGAAGCCTTTCCAGAAGGCCTGGCACCCCACATCGGACCACAGAGGATTGGGGTATTCTCAACCCGATCCTACCGGCAAAACGGGCCTATCCAGAAGGCGGTCAAAACCCTCGCACCGCGCGCCTATTGCATTCAACAATACCTGGCGACCATTGCATGGCGATGACTCGGCAGAGGCGTGCCGGCTGCCCGGCAAAGGCTTCGCGCCCGCCGGCCAGGAAGCCGCCAGCGGGGAGGCAAGAGAGCCACTGTTTGAGCGGGACGCTTGCGGTTCGTCCGGGGGACGAACCGCCCCGCGAGTTTGGCGAACGCCCCGATGGCGGCTGGATGGACGGGAAGTTTCGGCGCAGCCGAAACCGGGCAAGGCCTGCGGCCGGGCAGCCGGCACGCCTCGGCCGCGCAAGAGAACAGCCCCCGCATCAGCAAACAATCAACCCGCCGCTGCGAACGCCTGCGTCAGGTCGGCAATCAGATCCGCCGGGTCTTCCAGCCCGATGTGCAGGCGCAGGACCGTGCCGGCCTTGAGGCGATCGTCGGCGATCGACGCCCAGTAGCCGTGGGACGCCAGCGCGGACGGTTCCACCTGCGTCACCAGGCTTTCGTAGCCGCCCCAGGAATAGCCGATGCCGAACAGGCGCAGGGCGTCGATCACGCGACGCACCTGTTGCTCGTTGAAATCGACCGCCACGGCCAGCAGGCCGTTGGATCCTGTGGCATCGCGCTGCCACAGCGCATGGCCGGGGTCCTGCGGCCAGGCCGGAAAGAAAATGCGCGATACCTGCGGCTGGGCGGCCAGCCACTGGCACACGGTCAGGGCATGTTCGCCGCAGCCGCGCATGCGCAGTCCCAGGGTGCGGGCGCCGCGCAAGGCCAGCCAGGCATCGTCGGCGCTGACCGTATTGCCCAGCGCGTAGTGGGTTTCGTGCAGCTTGGCGACCAACGCGGGGGCCCGGGCCACGGCGGCGCCCAGCATCAGGTCGGAATGGCCGCCGATGTACTTGGTGGCCGCGATCACGGACAGATCCGCGCCCAGGGCCAGGGGTCGGTAGATGTAGCCGGACCCCCAGGTGTTGTCGGTCACGACCGTCAGGCCGTGATCGTGCGCCCAGCGCGACAGCGCGGGCAGGTCCAGCATTTCCATCAACAGCGATCCCGGCGACTCCAGGTACAGCACCCGGGTTTCGGGGCGCAGCGCGGCCTGCAGGCTGGCCAGGTCCGCCCGCACGAAATCCATGGCGATGCCCATGCGCGACAGTATGGTCTTGTGCAGATAGCGCACCGGGCCGTAGACACAATCCACGACCAGGGCGTGGTCGCCCTGGCTGAGGCAGGCCATCAGGGCCATGCTGATGGCCGCCATGCCCGAGGGCGCCAGGAAAGCCCGCTGGCCGTCTTCCAGGCGGCACAGCAGGGTTTCCAGGGCTTCGTGGGTCTGCAGACCGACCCGGCCGTAGGTAGGGACGCGTTCACCGCGCTGTTTCGCGGCCTGGGCGCGATCCAGCACGTCCATGGAGGCGAAGCGGACGGTGCTGGTGCGCATCGACGGCAGGGCGACCGGCCCGGAACCCGTCACAGGGTCCAGCGACGCCTGCCCGATATGCTGCAGCAAGGTGTCGATGCGGTCATCGGCGTGGCCAGTCGCGTCGCGAGTCATGGTGATCAGTATCCTGTGTTCGTCAATCAGTAATGGGGACGGCCCCCGGCTGCGGCCGATCAGGCCTGCTGGAAGCGGTAGATGTCATCGGCGCCCAGCGTGCGCGTCAGGGCGCCCTGAAAGTATAGGGCGTGCAGGTGCGCGATGGATTCGCCCATGGCAAAACTGAGCTGGTGCAGATCCAGCTTCCGGTGGAACAGCACGGGCAGCAGATCGTGGGCGCTCTGGGGACGGACGCAGGCGGCCAGGACTTCGGCCAGGCGTTCCGCGTGGTGAGTCTGCTGCTGGGCGATCCGCCGGTGCAGGCCCCGGAAGGGGCGCCCATGCGACGGCAGGACCAGGGCTTCGGCCGGCAGGCTGTCGTAGGCCTTCAGGGAATCCAGGTACAGCGGCAAGGGATTGGCTTCGGGTTCCAGGTCGAACACGCTGATGTTGGTGGAGATGCGCGGCAACACCATGTCGCCCGAGATCAGCGTGCCCAGGGTCGGACACCACAACGACGCATGTTCCGGCGCATGACCATAGCCGACGATCACCCGCCAGGGGCGCCCGCCGATCTGCACGTCCTGCCCATGCATCAGGCGATGGAAGCGCCGCGGCACGTCGGGCACCAGGCGGGCATAGTAATCATGACGCTGTCGGATCAGGGCCTGGGCTTCCGGGTCCACCAGGCCGTGGCGGGCGAAGTGGCGGGCGGCGGCATCCCCGGCCGGACCGCTGCCTTCCTGGGCGGTGTCGGCCGACGACGACCCTGCCCACAACCGTGCCACAGCATAGTCGGTCATGGACATCCACAGCGGCGCTTGCCAGCGTTGGCACAGCCAGTGCGCCAGTCCGACGTGGTCGGGATGCATGTGAGTGACGATCACGCGCAACACGGGCAGGCCGTCCAGCGCCTGGGCGAAGACGGCTTCCCAGGTGTCGCGGACTTCGCCGCGGTCGATGCCGCAATCCACCACGGTCCAGCCATCGCGGCCGTCGATGCGGTCCCGCAGCAGCCACAGATTGATGTGGTCCAGCGCAAAAGGCAGCGGCATGCGGATCCAGCGCACGCCATCGGCCACCGCCAGGGCATGACCGGCCTCTGGCAGCGTCTGGTCCCAGGGATATTGCAGTTCCTGTTCCTGCGGGTTCACGTGAGTCTCCTGTGCATGTCCGGCCACCCGCCGGGCAGATGTGCCCGGGCAGGCGGGGCCGGATGTTCTCGTTCCACGTATTATGGCAGAGTCCGCACTTTACGTTAACGTAAACTGCTAGCATAATAGGGCCTCCCCCGATCACTGATCACTGCACGAACCCATGAGCCAAGCCACCTGGACCATCTCCGAGCTTGCCCGAGAATTCGGCGTCACGCCGCGCACGATCCGCTTCTACGAGGATCAGGGCATCGTCAGCCCGGCCCGGTCGGGGCGCAACCGCATCTACGCGCCGCGCGACCGCACCCGATTGAAACTGGCGCTGCGCGGGCGTCGCCTGGGATTGCAGCTGGCGGAAATCGTCAACCTCATCAATCTGTACGATCACAGCCATGCCAGCAGCACGGCGCAACTTCAGCACTACGCCGACGTGCTGGACGCCCATCGCCAGAAACTGGAACAGCAGCAACGCGATCTGGACGAAACCCTGAAGGAACTGCGCCGCCAGCAGGCCGATTGCGCGGCGCTGCTGCGCCGTCGCCGCAGCGCCGCGCAGGCCCCGGCCGACGCCGCCCTCCACCCGATCACCGAATAAGGCGCCCGCGCCCCCCCCAAGGAGACTTCCCATGGATTTACCCGGCCTGAATTTCGAACTCGGCTCCGATCTGGACATGCTGCGCGATGCCGTGCGCGATTTTGCCCAAGCCGAGATCGCGCCCCGCGCAGCGGCGGCCGACCGCGACGACCAGTTCCCGATGGATCTATGGCGCAAATTCGGCGACCTGGGCCTGCTGGGGGTGACGGTGTCCGACGCCTATGGCGGCGCCAACCTGGGCTACCTGGCGCACATGATCGCGATGGAGGAAATCTCCCGGGCCAGCGCCTCGATCGCCCTGTCCTACGGGGCGCACTCGAATCTGTGCGTGAACCAGATCCACCGCAACGGGACCGAAGCCCAGAAACGCAAGTACCTGCCCGGACTGCTGTCGGGCGAACAGATCGGCGCGCTGGCCATGAGCGAACCCGGCGCCGGATCGGACGTGGTCAGCATGCGGTTGCGGGCGGAAAAGCGCGGCGACCGCTACATCCTGAACGGCACGAAAATGTGGATCACCAACGGGCCGGATGCCGATACGCTGGTGGTCTACGCCAAGACCGATCCCCAGGCCCATCAGCGCGGCATCACCGCCTTCATCGTCGAAAAATCCTTTCCCGGTTTTTCGGTGGCGCAGAAACTCGACAAGCTGGGTATGCGCGGCTCGCACACCGGCGAACTGGTCTTCCAGGACTGCGAAGTCCCGGCCGACAACGTTCTGGGCGAAGTCAACGGCGGGGTGCGCGTGCTGATGAGCGGCCTGGACTACGAGCGCGCCGTGCTCGCGGGCGGTCCGCTGGGCATCATGCAGGCCGTGATGGACGTGGTCGTGCCTTATGTGCACGAACGCCAGCAGTTCGGCCAGGCCATCGGCGAATTCCAGTTGATCCAGGGAAAGCTGGCCGACCTGTACACCACGCTGCAAGCCTGCCGCGCCTTTTGCTACACGGTGGGGAAAAACCTGGACCGGTTGGGCGCCCAGCACGCGCGCCAGGTGCGCAAGGACTGCGCCGGCGTCATCCTGTACTGCGCGGAAAAGGCCACCTGGATGGCGGGCGAAGGCATCCAGATCCTGGGGGGCAACGGCTACATCAACGACAACCCCACAGGCCGCCTGTGGCGCGATGCCAAGCTGTACGAAATCGGCGCCGGCACCAGCGAAATCCGCCGCATGCTGATCGGCCGCGAACTGTTCAACGAAACCGCCTGACGTCATGCGCAGCGACGGCGACCACCAACGCATCGAACCGGTCACGCCCCGGGGCCAATCCCCCGAGGCGGTCGCCCGCATCATCCTGGCGGGGTTCGATCGCCACTATTCGCTGTTCCGCTACAGCGCGCAACGGGCCAAATCGCTGTTCGAGTCCGGCGACTGGCACGGCATCCAGCAGCTATCGCGCGAGCGCATCGAATACTACGATACCCGGGTGCGCGAATGCGCCACGACTCTGGGCCAGGCGCTGCGCGGCACCACGCCGGCGCAGACCGCCCCGGACACGGCCCTGACCCCCGAACAGCTGGAATTCTGGCAGGCCGCCAAGACCAGCTATATCGGGTTGCTGTCCAGTCACTTGCAGCCCGAATGCGCGGAAACGTTCTTCAATTCGGTGTCCTGCCGCATTTTGCACCGCAATTATTTCAACAATGATTTCCTGTTCGTGCGCCCCGCCGTGGCCACCGAATACATCGACGGCGCCCTGTCCACCTACCGGTCGTACTATCCGCTGACCGAAGGCCTGCTGCCCTGCCTGGTGCGCCTGACGGCCGATTTCGGCCTGGCCGCGCCCTACCAGGACCTGCCTGCCGACGCCCGCCGGCTGGCCCGCATGGGCCTGCGCCACCTGCGCCGCGCCTTGCCGCGCGGCCTGGGCAAGCGCCTGGCGCCCGACTGCCAGATCCAGGTGCTGAACACGCTGTTCTTCCGCAACAAGGGCGCCTACATCGTCGGGCGGCTGATCAACCAGACGGCCATCCACCCCTTCGCCATCGCCCTGCTGCACACGCCGTCGGGTCACATCCAGCTCGATGCCCTGCTGCACACCAGCGACGACCTGAGCACGCTGTTCAGCTTCACCCGGGCGTATTTCCTGGTGGACATGGAGGCGCCGGCGGCCTACGTGGAATTCCTGTCGACGCTGTTTCCACGCAAGCCCAAGGCCGAGATCTACACCACCCTCGGCCTGCAGAAGCAGGGCAAGACCCTGTTCTATCGCGACTTCCTGCACCATCTGGCGCATTCGCGGGACAACTTCGACTACGCGCCCGGCATCCAGGGCATGGTCATGACGGTGTTCAACCAACCGTCCTATCCCTATGTCTTCAAGCTGATCCGCGACCGCATCGCCAAAGACGGCATGGACGAGGCCACGGTGCGGCGCAAATACCAGATGGTGAAAAAGCACGATCGCGCGGGCCGCATGGCCGATACCTGGGAATATTCCCTGGTGGCGCTGCCGCGCAGCCGCTTTTCCGCACGCCTGCTGGCGGGCCTGCGGGCCGAGGTTCCCAGCCTGCTCGAGGAAACCGACGACCTGGTGGTGCTGAAACACGTCTACATCGAACGGCGCATGACGCCGCTGAACATTTTCCTGGCCGGAGCGTCCGACGCCGCGCTGGAATCCGCCGTGCGCCAGTACGGGCAGGCGATCCGCGAACTGGCCGCAGCCAACATCTTCCCGGGCGACATGCTGTACAAGAACTTCGGCGTCACCCGGTTGGGGCGCGTGGTGTTCTATGACTACGACGAAATCCAGCGCATGACCGAGATGCATTTCCGTCGCATCCCGCCCGCCCCCAACGAAGAAGCCGAAATGTCCGGAGAGCCCTGGTACCCCGTGGGCGCCAACGATGTCTTCCCGGAAGAATTCAGGCATTTCCTGCTGGGCGACCCCCGGGTGCGCACGGCCTTTCTGAAACACCACGCCGAACTGCTGGATGCACAATGGTGGCAAGATTGCCGCACACGCGCATCCCAGGGCCGTATCGAAGACATCTTTCCCTACGATCCCGCACGGCGTCTGCAATCCCCGAAACCCGCCGCATCCAGCCAGGATCCGGCCCCGCAGCCATAGGAGCACACCATGTCCGATTCCATCGTCATCGTCTCTGCCGCCCGCACGCCCATGGGCGGCATGATGGGCAGCCTGTCCGGCCTGTCCGCCCATGAACTGGGCGCCATCGCCATTCGCGCCGCCGTCGAACGCGCCGGCATCGAAGGCGACGCCGTCCAGGAAGTCATCATGGGCAACGTGCTGCAGGCGGGCCAGGGCCAGGCCCCCGCGCGCCAGGCCGCCATCGGCGCCGGCCTGCCCAAGAGCGTGCCCTGCAGCACGCTGCACAAGGTCTGCGGCTCGGGCCTGAAGGCCGTCATGCTGGCGCACGACATCATCAAGGCCGAATCGGCCGACGTGGTGGTGGCCGGAGGCCAGGAAAGCATGAGCAACGCCCCCTATCTGCTGCTGCGCGGCCGCCAGGGCTACCGCTATGGGCATTCCACGGTCTACGACCACATGGCCCTGGACGGCCTGGAAGACGCCTATCAGCGCGGCACGGCCATGGGCGTGTTCGCCGAGGACTGCGTCTCGAAATATCACTTCACCCGCGAAGAGCAGGACGCCTTTTCCCTGGAATCCCTGAAGCGCGCCCGCAAGGCCTCCGAGGACGGCAGCTTCAAATGGGAAATCACCCCCGTCACGATTGCCGGGCGCAAGGGCGACACGGTGGTCGACACCGACGAGGCCCCCTTCAAAGCCATCCCTGAAAAGATCCCGACCCTGAAGCCCGCCTTCAAGAAGGACGGCACGGTCACGGCGGCCAACTCCTCGTCCATTTCCGACGGCGCCTCGGCGCTGGTGGTGATGCGTGGTTCCAAGGCCCAGGAACTGGGCGCCAAGCCGCTGGCCCGCATCGTGGCTCACACCCAGCATGCCCAGGAGCCCCAGTGGTTCACCACCGCGCCGGTCGGCGCCATCCAGAAGCTGCTGGCCAAGACGGGCTGGAAAGCCGAAGACGTCGATCTCTACGAGATCAACGAAGCCTTCGCCGTCGTCACCATGGCCGCCATGAAGGAACTGAACCTGCCGCATGACCGGGTCAACATCCATGGCGGCGCCACCGCCCTGGGTCACCCCATCGGGGCATCCGGAGCGCGCCTGCTGACCACGCTGATCGGCGCCCTGCGCAAGACCGGCGGCAAACGCGGCATCGCATCCCTGTGCATCGGCGGCGGCGAAGCCGTGGCCCTGGCCATCGAGATGCTGTAAACCTTCCCCCGCAGGCAGGCCGCCACCCGCCGCCGGCCTGCCTGCGGCGTCGCGCCGGCCATCCCGTCGCCGCGCCAGCGACCCGATTTCTCTTCCCAGGAAACGACATGCCGGTCATCGAATCCCGCATCAACCCGCGATCACAGGAATTCCAGGACAACGCCCGCGCCATGCGCGCCCAGATCGACGACCTGCGCGCCCAGATCGCCCGCACCGGGCAAGGCGGCAGCGAATCGGCCCGAGCCCGGCATCTGGCGCGCGGCAAGCTGCTGCCGCGCGAGCGGGTCGAACGCCTGCTGGACCCCGGCACGCCATTCCTGGAACTGTCCCCCCTGGCGGCGCACGACGTCTACGACAACGCCTCTCCGGGAGCCGGCCTGATCACCGGCATCGGCCGCGTGAGCGGCACCGAATGCGTCATCGTCTGCAACGACGCCACTGTCAAGGGCGGCACTTACTACCCCCTGACCGTCAAGAAGCACCTGCGGGCGCAGGAAATCGCCCAGCAGAACCATCTGCCCTGCGTCTACCTGGTGGATTCGGGCGGGGCGAACCTGCCCAACCAGGACGAAGTCTTTCCGGACCGCGATCACTTCGGGCGCATCTTCTACAACCAGGCCGTCATGTCGTCCATGGGCATCGCCCAACTGGCCGTGGTCATGGGGTCCTGCACGGCGGGCGGCGCCTACGTGCCGGCCATGAGCGACGAATCGATCATCGTGCGCAACCAGGGCACGATCTTCCTGGGCGGCCCGCCCCTGGTGAAAGCCGCCACTGGCGAAGAGGTGTCCGCCGAGGACCTGGGCGGCGGCGACGTGCACACCCGGCTGTCGGGCGTGGCCGATTATCTGGCAGAGAACGACACTCACGCCCTGCGTCTGGCCCGCGACATGGTCGCCCGCCTGAACCGCCCGGTTCCGCCGGGCACCGGATCCTGGACCGAACCGCTGTACGATCCCACTGAACTGGACGGCATCATCCCGCAGGACACCCGCAAGCCCTACGACGTGCGCGAAGTCATCGCCCGCATCGTGGACGGGTCCGACTTCGAGGAATTCAAGGCGCGGTTCGGCACCACGCTGGTCACGGGCTTCGCCAAAATCTACGGCATGCCGGTGGGCATCATCGCCAATAACGGCATCCTGTTTTCCGAAGCCGCGCAAAAGGGCACGCACTTCATCGAACTTTGCTGCCAGCGCAACATCCCCCTGGTGTTCCTGCAGAACATCAGCGGCTTCATGGTGGGGCGCAAATACGAAAACGAAGGCATCGCCCGCCACGGCGCGAAAATGGTCACCGCCGTGTCCACCGCCGCCGTGCCGAAATTCACGGTGCTGATCGGCGGGTCGTTCGGCGCCGGCAACTACGGCATGTGCGGCCGCGCCTTCAGCCCCCGGCTGCTGTTCCTGTGGCCCAATGCCCGGATTTCCGTCATGGGCGGCGAGCAGGCCGCCAGTGTGCTGGCCACGGTGCGCCGCGACAACATCGAACGCAAGGGCGGGCAGTGGTCCGCCGAAGAGGAAGCCGCCTTCAAGGCGCCCATCCGCGACCAATACGAACACGAGGGCCACCCCTACTATTCCACGGCGCGCCTGTGGGACGACGGCATCATCGCCCCGTCCGACACGCGGCGGGTGCTGGGCCTGGGCCTGGCCGCCGCCCGTCACGCCCCGGCCGAAGCCACGCGCTTTGGCGTGTTCAGAATGTAAGGAAACCGCCATGTTCGATACCATCCTGATTGCCAACCGGGGCGAAATCGCCTGCCGCATCGCCGCCACCGCCCGCCGCATGGGCATCCGCACCGTCGCGGTCTATTCCGAGGCCGACGCCCGGGCCCGCCACGTGCAGGCCTGCGACGTCGCCGTCCCCATCGGCGGTCCCGAGCCCAAAGCCAGCTATCTGCGGGCCGACGCCATCCTGGACGCCGCCCGGCGCACGGGCGCCCAGGCCATCCACCCCGGCTACGGCTTTCTATCGGAAAACGCCGAATTCGCCCAGGCCTGCGCCGAGGCGGGGCTGGTGTTCATCGGCCCCCCGGCGAAATCCATCGCCGCCATGGGCAGCAAATCGGCTGCCAAGACCCTGATGGCGGGCGCCGACGTGCCCCTGGTCCCTGGGTACTACGGGGATCGCCAGGAAGCCGATTTCCTGCAGGAACAGGCCCGCGCCATCGGCTACCCGGTCCTGATCAAGGCCAGCGCCGGCGGCGGCGGCAAGGGCATGCGCATCGTCGAATCCGATGCCGAATTCGCCGCCGCGCTGGCGTCCTGCCAGCGCGAGGCGGCCAGCAGCTTCGGCAATCCGCAGGTGCTGATCGAACGCTATCTGCTAAAGCCGCGCCACATTGAAATCCAGATATTCGCCGATACGCACGGGCAGTGCGTCTACCTGTTCGAGCGCGACTGCTCCGTGCAACGGCGCTTCCAGAAAGTCATCGAGGAAGCCCCCGCGCCCGGCATGACGCCCGAACGGCGCGCCGCCATGGGCCAGGCCGCCGTGGCCGCCGCCCAGGCCGTGGGTTACACCGGCGCCGGCACGGTGGAATTCATCGCCGAACCCGACGGGCGCTTCTATTTCATGGAAATGAACACCCGGCTGCAGGTGGAGCACCCCGTCACGGAAGCCATCACCGGACAGGACCTGGTCGAATGGCAGCTGCGCGTGGCCGCGGGCGAACCCCTGCCGCTGTCCCAGGACCAGTTGCGCATCCAGGGCCATGCCATCGAGGCCCGCGTATACGCGGAAAATCCGGACAAGGACTTCCTGCCCAGCATCGGCCGCCTGGACGTGCTGCAATGGCCGGCCCACGTCGGTTTCCAGGTCGGCCCCGTGCGGGTGGACGGCGGGGTGCGCGAGGGCGACACGATCACGCCCTACTACGACCCCATGATCGCCAAGCTGATCGTGCACGGCAAAGACCGGGAACAGGCCCGCCGGCGCATGCTGCACGCCCTGGCGGCCGTGCGTTCCACAGGACTGCACACCAACATCGCCTTTCTGAGCCGATTGATGGACAACCCCGCCTTCGTGGCGGCAGACCTGGATACCGGGCTGATCCCCCGCGAACACGACCGACTGTTCCCGGCGGCTGCCGAGACGCCGGATGCCGTCCTGGCCCTGGCTGCGGCCGCTGTGCTGCACCAAGGCGGGCTGTCCGGATCCGATCCCCAGCCCGCCCCGGACCCCGGGCATGCATCCGGCGCCCAGGCGCCCTCGCATCCCGCCGGCCCCTGGCAATCGGCCGACGGCTGGCGGGTGGGCGACGCCTACGAGCGCACCCTGCCACTGCAGGACGCCCAGGGCGACCATACGGCGCGCCTGCGCCGCCTGGGTGGCGACTGGCTGCTGTCCACCGGCGACGACGGGGCTTTCCAAGCTTTTCAGTGGCAAGCCGAGGGCCGCCATCCCTGCCGCCTGCGCATTCGCCTGGGCGACACGGAAACCCGCGCCGAGACCTATTTGCAGGGTCGCCGGCTGGACATCTTCACCGAGGGTCGGCGCCATACCCTGGACTGGCAGGATCCGATCGCCCTGGCGACCGGCCAGGCCGACGACACGGGCGGCGGCCTGACCGCCCCCATGCCCGGCAAGATCCTGTCCGTGGCGGTGGCGACCGGCGACGCCGTCAAGCAAGGCCAGCCTCTGGTGGTGATGGAAGCCATGAAGATGGAACACACCATCGAGGCGCCCCACGACGGGGTGATCCAGGAGGTGTTCTACGCCGTAGGGGACCAGGTGACGGAAGGTGTGACGCTGATCGCACTGGAAACGGCGCCCGCCGAGTCCTAGAACGCCAGGACACCGCTGGCAGGATCGTCATGGGCCGCGACCTTGCCCGGTCGGGGGCTGGATACGGGGATGCGCGCGCCCTGGCGAGCGAAGATCGGCAAATGCGCCAGCGGCGCGGGCACCTCGTGATGCCGCCCTCCTTCATACCTCTCCCGGCTCTCCAGGGCGAACCAGCATTTGCCGCTCGGGAGCTTGGGCAAATAGACGCGCCGCCGGACCAGCCCTTCCTCGACGACCGGGGCCACCAGCAGCCAGTCTCCCAGCATGAAATCATCACAATCCTCGAAGCACTGATCGTCATCGGGAAAATTGAAGAATGTGGGCCGGATGATCGGGACGCCGTCCCGGCACGCCTGCTCGACGCACTGCCAGAGATAAGGCATCAGGCGGTAGCGCAGCGTGATGGCGTCACGCACGGCATCCTCGACTTCCGGATGCATCCAGGGCAGATTGGTCACCCCGTTGGTCTTCCAGGAATTCATCACCATGCGCGGATTCAGGCTGCACGCCTGCACCCAGCGCAATAACAATTCCGGACTCGGCACGGGGCCGGAGAACCCGCCCACATCGTGGCCGATGTTGAACATGCCCGACAGACTCATCTGCAGGCCGGTCCTGATGTTCCATTTCAACGTTTTCCAGCTCGTCGAGTTATCGCCAGACCACGTTTGCGCGTAACGCTGCAGCCCCGGAGGCCCGGCCCGGGTCACGGTATAGACCGGCTGCTCGTCGCCCTGCGTGCTCGCGTGGCTCTGCTGCGCCTCGAAGGTGGCCCGGGTCATCAGCAGGCTGTGCAGGGGGCGGCTTCTATGCATCGGAATCGGCTGTCCCCTCCCGTCCGAATAGGCATCTTCGGCCTGGATGGCATATTCATTGTTGTCGTTCCACCCCACGTCGATACCTCGATCCAGGATCTCCCGTTTCAACTGCTGCTGCCACCAGGAGACCGCCCGCTGGCGCGTGAAATCCAAATGCGAGCCCTGGCCATCCCAGAAGGGTTCCAGAACCGGCCGACCACTGCCCTCATGCTGGATGAACGCGCCGTCCCTGGCCAGTTCTTCGTAGGCGGGATGATCGTCCAGCAGGCACGGCTTCAAATTGGCCACCAGGCGGATGCCGGCGGCATGGAACTTGTCGTTGATGGCCTGCGGGTCGGGAAATTTGCTGCGATTCCAGGTAAACACATAGCGCTGCTTCCCCCGGCTCGAATAGCCCGACCCATAGTGAAAGGATGAAATCGGCATCCGATGTTCGACGCACTGATCCACGAACGCATCCAGCCGCTGCTGCGCATCGGGCGCATCCGGCAAGCCCATCGCGGTCTGCGCGTATCCCAGCGACCATCGCGGCGGCAAATGCGTGCCGCCGATCAAACGGACGAACTGGGCCACGACAGCCGCAGGCGTATCGCCGACCATGATGTAGTAGTCCAGGTCGCCGTCGTCGATCTCGACCGTGCGGAACAGGCCATGATAGTTGTCATGCTCGCAGCCCAGGTCGAAGGTGCAGGCGGACAAAGTATCGTAGTAGACCCCGACCCAGAGGCCATCCGCCGTGCGCTCCAGGAGAAACGGCCAATGCTTGTAGAGCGGGTCGCCGCTCATGGCGTCATAGCCCAACGAATCCTGGCCCATGCACCGCAAGCGCCGTCCATGAAGGTTCAATGGGCCGGTCTTGTCGCCCAGGCCGAAATACTGCTCGGCCGTATCCCGCGCGACGCAATGCCGCAGCAGGCTCGTGCGCTTCTCCGTCAGGTAGGCGCTGGTCGCGCGGTCCGACTGATAGACGCGGCCGGTCCGAGGGTCGCTCCATTCCAGCCCGACCGGTCGATCGGCGGCGCCGAGCAACCGGACCGCCAGGCGTTCCGTGGCAAGCTGCGACGGCATCTGCGAGAGGGACGATGGCCGCTCGAACCCCTCCAGGCTGGCGCGCAGGCGCCCATCCCAAGGGACATCGCGCCCGGTCACAGGGCTGATCGCCCAGGTGCGAGGCTCCTTGAAGCCTTGCGCGGGTTGCCAGCTGACGCGCGCCATCGTGGGAGACAGGAACACCAGGCGCAGCTCGCCGCCATCCGCCAGCGGCGCCCGGGCATCCGCATCCGCAGCGCCCGCCTCGATGCGCCAACCTGTTGTATTCAACGGAGTCATAAGGTCTCAGGTCCTCTCAATTCGTTGGTCGTTCTGGTCAAACACATGGATATTCTGCGGCGCGGCGCTCATGTGAATCACGGATTGCCGCTCCAGGCCCGTACCGCCGGCCATGAGGATTTCCACACGGGCGCCATCGGAAAGCCGCGCCTGCACGAGCCACTGCGCTCCCAGGTACTCCCGGCCGATGACCGTCATGGGCAGCCCGGCGCCAGGGGCGGGCGTCCAGTGTTCCGGGCGGATGCCCACCCGGTGCGCACCGGCGGGGATCCGGGACGCCAGGGCGGGATCCTCCTGGAGGCATGCCACTGGCAGCAGGTTCATGCGCGGGCTGCCGATAAAACCCGCCACAAAAGTATTGCAGGGTCGATCGTAGAGTTGTTCCGGCGTCCCGACCTGCTCGATCCGCCCCGCTCGCAGCACGACGATCTTGTCGGCCATGGACATGGCCTCGACCTGGTCGTGCGTGACGTAGATCATGGTCGCCTGCAGCCGCTGGTGCAGGTCCCGCAGCTCGGAGCGCATCGACACCCGCAACTCGGCATCCAGATTGGACAACGGTTCATCGAACAGGAAAATCTTGGGATTGCGCACGATGGCGCGGCCGATCGCCACGCGCTGCCGCTGCCCGCCCGACAATTGCGTAGGCTTGCGCTCCAACAACTGATCCAGGCGCAGCAAGGCGGCGACCTGCTGCACTTTCTGGCGGATCTCGTCCCGGGGAACATGCGCGTTTTCCAGACCGAATGCCATATTGGCGTAGACGGTCATGTGCGGATACAGGGCATAGGACTGGAAGACCATGGCGCAGCCGCGATCCGCCGCGCCGATCTCGTTGACGGGTTCATCGTCGATCAGGATATCGCCGCTGCTGGGCTTGTCCAGGCCGGCGATCAGGCGCAGCAAGGTGGATTTTCCACAGCCCGACGGCCCCACGAAGACGACGAATTCCCCATGAGCGACCTGCAGGTCGACGCCGGGTATCACAGTGGTCTGATCGAAGGACTTCTGGATCGACCGGAGTTCAAGAGTGGACACGCGGGAGTTCCTTAAAAAAGACCAGGGCCGGATTCACTTGACGCCGGCGCTGGCAATCCCCGCAGCGATGTAGCGCTGCAGGAACGCAAAGACCAGGGTCACCGGAATCAGCGTGATGACCGTCATCGCCAACAGGTAATGCCACTGGGTATTGAGTTCTCCCTGGAAGGAATTGAGCGCCAATTGCAGGGTGAACACTTCGTTCTTGGACAGCACGATCAAGGGCAGCAGGAAGTCGTTCCAGCGCCACATCACGGAGAATATCGCCAGGACAGCCAGCGCCGGCGCGGACAACGGCAGGATGATCCGCCAATAGATCCGCCATTCGCTGGCATGGTCCATACGGGCGGCCTCGATCAATTCATCGGGAATGGTCAGCATGTACTGCCGCAGCAGGAATACTCCCGTCGGGCTGGCCACGGCGGGCAGGATCACTCCCCAGAGGTTGTTCAGCAGGCCGACTTGATCGATCACCAGAAAGACCGGCACCAGGATGATGGTCGGCGGCACCATCAGCGTGGCGATAATCAGCAGGAAGACCGCTTTCCGCCCCCTGAAGCGGTACTTCGAAAGCGCGAAGGCAGCCATCGAATTCAGCAACAGCGTCAGGATGGTCGCCACGACGGTGATGAAGACGCTGTTCCACAAATAAGTGCCGAACGTGAACTTCCCGAATATGTCGGCATAGTTGCGCCAGGCGAACGTCAATTTGCTGACCGGAGACCGGTCCTTGACGTTGACCCGGATCGTCTTGCCCGGCGCTTGCGGGTCCACCATCGTCGCCATCAGGCCGATGCGCCGCACCTGCGCCAATGGCCTCACACTGCCGTCCGCCTGTTTCACGTCGAAAACAGGTAGAGGCTTGTCGTGCCCCGGAACCTGCACGACCTGTTGCGCGTACGGCAGGAACGTAGGCGGAAACTGGCCGATGGAGGCCTCCGTCTTCAACGAAGACATCACGAGCCAGACCACTGGCCCGAACATCACCAGCACGCCGGCAAGCAAGTAGACATAGCTGAGAACGTCGGTCCAGTGCAGGCGCCCGCGCCCCCGGGTCTTCAAAAGGAATCCAGAGATGCTCATGGCTCAATCTCCCCCGCCCGCATGCCCGCCGGACCGGCTCAAACGCAACTGGAGCAGCGTCAACACCACCAGGAAGGCGGCCAGCGCCAGCGATGCGGCAGCCGCCAGACCATACAAGTGGATCTGCTCGGCAAAGCCGGTCTGGTAGATGAACTGCACAATGAATGTCGTGGCCGAGCCGGGGCCGCCCCCCGTCAGGACGAAGACCTCGTCGAAGATCTGGACGGCGCGGATGGCCGCCAGCACAAGCACCACGACCAGATTGGGCATGAGCAAGGGCAAAGTGATGCGCGTCAGCGTGCGCCACGGGCTGGCATGGTCCATCTCGGCCGCCTCGTAGATATCTCGCGGAATGGCCTGCAATCCCGCCAGCAAGATCAAGGTATAGAACCCCATGTGGGCCCAGATCGACACAAAGATCGTCCAGGAAAAGGCCCACCCGGCATCGGACAGCCAATTGATCGGAGCCAGATCCGCCGCCGCAAGCCCGGCGTTCAAGACGCCCTGACTCTGCAACATCCACTTCCACAGTAGCGCAACGACCACGGGCGATAACAGCACCGGGTAGAAAAACACGCCACGCCAGAAACCGCGCCCTATGATCTTCCGATTGAGCACCACCGCCGTCAGGACGGAAAACACCAGCATCAGCACCACCTGCACCACACTGAATTCCAGCGTATTCAGAATCGCCCGCCAGAAAATATCGCGATTGCAGGTGGACAGGTCCAGATAGTTGCCGCACTGGAAGAGCGTCTGGAAGTTTTCGCCGCCGGTGAAGGGCCGGTCGAACGGCAGCAGCTTGACCCCGCCGGTTGTTGCGTAGACGAAGTTGATCGCGATCGGCACGAAGGTAAATATGCCGAACAGGAGCAGATTCGGCCCCACGAACAACCATCCCAGCCGAGACAGGCCCAAGCGTCGCTGGAAGAACCTGAAGACGGGCTCAAGCAGATTGAAAAACAGGGAAAGGACGCTCATCGGAAACCTCTGCGGCAAGAGACTGTGCCGGCCCCGCCAACCTTCCGGCGGGGCCCGGCGCTCATGGCTCGGACGCCTGGGGCCGGCAGCCTATTGCCTGGCCTGGCGCAAGGCCTCCTTCATGTCGGACCGGATACGTTCAATGGCTTCGTCAACCGTCAATTCGCCGACAATCGCCTGCGTCACGCGAGTGACGGTCGGCAGCATGATCGCCCGGTTGTACTTATAGCCCTGCAGACGGTAGGCGGCCGGCGCCACGCTCGGCGCAGTCGCGCTGATGGCTTTCAGAGCGTCGCTGGCCTCACGATCGGCACCGGGGTATGCGACCCCTTTGGCCACCAGCCCCGCATGCGCGGGAATATTGTTGGTCCGGCTCGTAAATTCCGCATACGCGGGTTCGGACGCCATGAAATCAAGGAACGCCGCCGCTTCCTTATGCGACTTGCCGACCTTCAAAGGCACCCAGGCCGCCCCGCCCGGCATGCCGCTGCAGGCGGCGGTACCGCACGGATTGGGCACCGCGACCCAATCGAAGGCATCGCCGATATTTTTCTGAAGGCGACTGATCTGCCAACTGCCAGACAACACCATGACCACATTGCCATTGATGAACTCGTCCAGCGAATCTGCGTACGTCGACCCGCCGGAGCCGACCCAGACGTCGCGCAGCATCGTGCCGTCCTTGTTCCAGCCCACAAACTTCCTGACCGTGGTGGCATAGCCGTCGTCGATTGTCAGCTCGCCCTGTTTGTCGAAAATCGCCGCCCCATAGCTGATCGCCGGGCCCGCAAACCGGTGTCCGGAGCGATCCCAGGCCATGGCGGCCTTCACCTTCGTAACCTCAGCCACCTTGCGGGTGGCTTGCACCCAGTCATCCCAGGTCGCCTTCGGTCCCGGCAAGGCGACATTGGCCTGCTCGAACAAGGTCTTGTTGACGAAAGGAGCAGTGAGCGTCAACTGAGACATGAAGCCGTAAATCCCCTTGGCATCCGGAGAGGGGCGCAGCCACGACGCCGTGGAGGCGAAATTCGTATCCCAGTATTGTCGATCCTTGATGTACGGAGAAATGTCCAGATAGTATTTGGACAGGCCATTCAGATCGGTCACACGAGCAATATCCGGCCCGCGACCCGCCGCCAGCTGCACTGGCAACTGCTCGAGTATCGTTCGAAAGGGCACGGTATCGACAATGATATGAACACCCGGATTCTTCGCCTCGAACTGCTTCGCCAGATCGGCGGTGACTTCGCACTCGATGCCGTCCTGGTAACACATCACACGAACATCTGCTGCGGCCGCCGCGCCCGAAAACGCCAGCAGCAGCCCGGCCCCCACGGCAGAACAGTTAAAGGAATGTCTCATCAGAGTCTCCTGTAGCGATATCGCTATTCGTCCGGATCGAATGAAGATCCGTCATAAACAAACAAAAACGAATCAAAAATTTTTCGTTTCTGTAATATTCAAGCTTTTTTATCACGACATCGGACGTATGACCACTATCGAAATCCCCTAGAGATCTCAGTCGCAAAACCGCAAAGATCGCCGCTCCTCGCCCGAGTTCCCGAACATCGGAGTTCAGGACAACAAATGAAAGGCCTCCCGACTCCCAAGCCAAGTACACTATCGGGGAACACCGCCTTGCCCATCACCATGTACGACATCCTGGTCTATCTATTTGAGAACTACTACACGCCGCAGGCCTGCCCGCGCGCCGAGATCCTGGCCAACAAGCTTGCGGCCGTCGGTTTCGAACACGAGGACATCGACGACGCGCTGAAATGGCTGCGCGATCTGGCCAGCACGACCGAGCGCTGCCTGCCGCTGGCGATCCCGCGCGACGCGCAGCACCTCGCCGCCCGCATCTATACCGATGCGGAATATGCCGCCCTGGGCACCGAAGCCATCGGTTTCATCAGTTTCCTGGAAAATTCCGGCAGTCTGCCACCCGCCCTGCGGGAAATCCTGATCGAGGCGGCCCAGGCGGCGGATCATTCCCCGCTGTCCCTGGCCGAAATCAAAGTCCTGGCGCTGATGGTGCTCTGGAGCCAGGAAGCCGAAGTCGATCATCTGGTGTTCGAGGAACTGCTGACCGACGACGAAGGCCGGCTGTCGCACTAGGCTTGCCGACACGATGCCGCATCGATCGCGTTGATGCCCAGCCAGACCCACTCCCATCCGCGTGAAGACGGACGCCGGCCCCCTGGCAGCCAGGGCTACGTGGGCCGCTTCGCTCCCAGCCCAAGCGGCCCGTTGCATGCGGGATCCCTGGTGGCGGCGCTGGCCAGCTACCTGGATGCCCGCGCCCATGGCGGCCGCTGGCTGCTGCGCATCGAGGACATCGACGAACCGCGCACCGTGCCCGACGCCGATCGGGTGATCCTGCACCAGTTGCAATCCCTGGGCATGCAGTGGGATGAGCCCCCCGTCTGGCAGACCCGGCGCCACCCCCTGTACGAACACGCCTTCGGGCGCTTGCAGGCGGCGGGGCGCGTCTACGCCTGTCACTGCACCCGGCGCGAAGTGCCGCCGGGTCCATACCCGGGGACTTGCCGGCCCCGGGCCGGCGCACCCCGACCGGAATCGGCCGCCTCCCGCCGGACGCCACCATCCTGGCGGTTTCTGGTGGAGCCCGGGACCGAGACCTTCCAGGATCGTTGGCAGGGGGCGCAAACTCAGGATGTCGCCCGGGAAGTGGGCGACTTCATCATCCGCCGCGCCGACGGCCTATGGGCGTACCAGTTGGCCGTCGTCGTGGATGATGGCCTGCAAGACGTGACCGACGTGGTGCGCGGCGTCGACCTGCTGGATTCCACGGCCCGCCAGCGGCAGTTGGCGCGCGCGCTGGGCCTGCCCTGTCCACGCACGCTGCACGTGCCGCTGATGCTCGACTCGCAGGGGCGCAAGCTGTCCAAGCAGAATCACGCCCCCGCCCTGGACCTGGAACAGCCGCTGAGCGCCTTGCAGCAGGCCTGGGCGGCGCTGGGCTTCACCCGGCTGCCTGTGGCCGCCCTGGACGATTTCTGGCCGCTGGCGACCCTGCAGTGGGCGCGGCGGTTCCCGTGATTTCCGGCACGCCCCGCGCCGGATAACGCCGCCGCGCGGACGCGATCGTCCGCAATCGGCTCGTCATAAGGGCTGCTGCTGCGCATCCAGCAAGCCGGCCAGCAACGCGGCACCATCGGGAGCAATCCGCAACACGCCATACCGGGCGCCGGCGAACCGTTCGCCCTGGCCCTCGGGAAAGAACCAACTGTCCGCGCCGAAATCCGGGCGGCCCGCCCGCCACCGAAAGGCCAGCGCAACGGTCTCGGGCGTAGCGGCCGGCGGCTGCGCGGCCGTGATCCCCTGCAACTGCCAGACGCCTTGCCCATCCTGCCGCAACAGCAACCAGCCGCGTCCTTCGCGTCGCACCGCCCACTCATCGGACTCATGCGTCCGCAACCAATCATCGGCCGCACGGCGCACGGCATAGTCCAGCGCCATATAGTCCCCCTGCATCAGGGATCGGGGGTCGACCGGCGCCAGAGCCAGCACTACCGGCCGGCCCTGGGACAGGATGGTTTCATACTGACGGACCTGCGCCTGAGCAAGCCCCAGCACCAACACGCCCCCGGCCAGCACCCCCGCCGGCAGCCAGCGGCCCCCGGTCAGCCGGCTGCCACCATGCCGCTGGCGCGCCGCCAGGACCGCAACCGCGACCGCCAGCCAGGCTGCCGTCAGTCCCAGAATCAAGGCCTTGTCCGCCAGGCTGATGCCGGCCTGCGTGTCCAGGCCATAGAGCAACAGGCCCAGCAGGCCCAGGGGCACGGCCAGCACCTGCAGGACCCGCCCGCCGGACAATCTCCCCAGGACCAGCCAGACCAGCGCCACCGACAAAGCCGGAATCGCCACCCAGCCCAAACCCGCGACGCATGCGACCAGCGGCACGCCCATGCGCAGCCCCGCAGGCAGGACAGGGCGGGCCGCCGCCATCCAGGCCGCCAGCAACAGCCCCGGCAGCAAGGCGCACAGCAACATGGCCAATTGGCCGAACCAGGGCCATTCCCGCACCGGGACCGGCATCGACTGCGCAACCAGCAGGGCAACCCCCGCCGCCATCGCCATCAGCGCCCAGGCCAGGGGACGCCAGTTCATCCGGCGCGCCGCCCGGACAGACCAGATCCACAACCCCGACCCGGCGGCCAGGAACACCCATAGACGCCACGCCAGATGCGAGGCCCAGATCCCTTGCGCATCCGCCGGCCCGCCGAAAGAGGACATATCCGGGCCGGTCAGCCAGAACCCGATCCCCAGGACAAGGCCCGCCGCCACCAGGCGCACCGAAAATTGCCGGATGCAGACATAGACGGCACCGCCCGCGACCATCAGGATCGACAGGCGCGCCGCCACATCCCCATCCATCATGAATGCCACACCGCCCGCGCACAGCAGCAGGCCCAACACCCCCAGCACCCCGCCGACTTCCCGCCAGACACTGCGGCGGGCCAGCCGGTCCATGAACAGGCCAGGGCACATCAGCATCACCCCGGCCGCCAGGGCATCGGCGGCGGACTCCAGCTCCAGGCTGGCAACCACCCAGATTCCCAGCAACAGCAGGACCGGAATCAGCGCCCCGACCCGCAGCACCGTGAGGTACCAAGGCGGTGCGGCATCCCGGTCCGGCGCCCCGGCGTCCGGGCCCACCCCGACGCCCATTCCCGGGGAAGACGCCGAGGCCTTCGCCGCAGCGGGCGATCCGGCCACGCCGGCGGCCTGCCGAAGATGCAGCAGGTGATTCGCCGCCAGCCAGGTCAGCGCCAGCAGCAGCACTGCCAGGCCCAGGACGCCGTCCATGGAATCCAGCATCTGGACCCACAGGGCGCCGACCTGCCCGATCCCCGTCAGCAGGGCCAGCGCCACCACGGCCAGATCCCGACGCCCATAGCCGTACACCGCATATAAGACCGCAACCGGCATCAAACCCAGCAGCAGACCCCGCGCCAACTGCGAGTAGCCGCCGAATCCCATGGGTTGCAGCACCCCTGCCTCAAAAGCCCACCCGAGCACGGCCACCGCCAATACCCGGCGCGCCAGATGCCAGGGGTCCCGCAGGAAACGCCGCCCGCACTCGACCAGCGCCAGCAATGCGCCGTTGAGCCCCACCAGCCAAACGCCGGAAGAGCCCGGGCTGCCGCCCGCCCAGGCCCAGAAATCCGGCGCGCCCCCAGAGCTGGCCGACAGCCACACCGCCAGATTCAGCAAAACCGCCCACAGCAACACCAGGAACACGGAGCGCACCAGCAGCAGCCAGGGCGTGATCAATGCCGCCCATAACAGAAACAATTGCCAGCGATCAGCACCAGTTTGATATATTTGACCGACGAGAGCCAGCAATACGCCGGTCGCCAAGGCCGCCAGTCCGGTCAGCATGCCGGCCCAGCGGCTGCCGCGCCAGGCCAGGCCGGCCGCCAGAACGACGGACAGGGCCAACACCCCCTGGACCAGGGCCAGGCGCGCCTGCGGCCCCATCCTGGGCCAGTTGGCAGCCACCCAGGACACCAGGGCGGACCCTGCCAGAACAGCGGCCAGCAGCCCGATGCCCAGGGCCAGTATCCGGCGCCACCAGAGCGGGTTGCCGGCTGCCTGCCAGGGTGTGGTGACTTGCATGGTGCGGTGCCCCCTCGTATGATCCGCGCTATCGTGGTCGCAAAACGACCGCCAATGGAACCACATGACTAAAACTCTGATTATTGCTGAAAAGCCGTCGGTTGCTCTTGATATCTCCCGCGCCCTGGGCGGTTTCACCCGCGAGGGCGACTACTTCGAGAGCGAGCAGTTCGTGCTGTCGTCCAGCGTCGGCCACCTGCTCAGTCTGGTCGCGCCCAACGACCCCGTGCGCGGCAAATGGAGTTTTGCGCATCTGCCGGTGATCCCGCCGCAATTCGAGCTCGGGCCGACCGACAAGCGTTCCTCCGAGCGCCTGAAGCTGCTGGTCAAGCTTCTAAAGCGCAAGGACGTCGGCGCCGTGATCAACGCCTGCGACGCGGGCCGGGAAGGCGAGCTGATCTTTCGCTATATCGTCCAGTATGCGGGCGTGAAGAAGCCCATTCAGCGACTGTGGCTGCGGTCCATGACCCAGGCGGCCATTCGCGACGCATTCGCCAATCTGCGCGACGACGACACCATGAAGCCGCTGGAAGCGGCGGCACGCTCGCGCGCCGAGGCCGACTGGCTGGTGGGCATCAATGGCACCCGCGCCATGACGGCCTTCAACAGCAAGGACGGCGGCTTCTTCAAGACTCCCGTGGGCCGCGTGCAGACACCGACCCTGGCGATCGTCATGGAACGCGAAGACCGCATCCGCAGCTTCGTCAGCCGGGACTACTGGGAAGTCCACGCCACCTTCGTCGCCGCCGCGGGCCTGTACGAAGGCCGTTGGTTCGATCCCGCCTTCAAGAAGAACGAACAGGACCCGGACGCCCGCGACTCGCGCCTGTGGTCGGCCAGCGCAGCCCAGAGCGTGGTCAGCGCCTGCCGCGAACAGCCCGGCACCGTGACCGAGGAATCCAAGCCCAGCACCCAGCAGTCCCCAGCCCTGTTCGACCTGACCACGCTGCAGCGCGAGGCCAATTCCCGCTTCGGCTTTTCGGCCAAAACCACGCTGGCCCTGGCCCAGACCCTGTACGAACGCCACAAGGCCCTGACCTATCCTCGGACGGACTCCCGCTACCTGCCCCAGGACTATGTCAGCACCGTGCAACACACCATGCAGGCGCTGTCGGACAGCGAATCGGGGGTAGCCCGGTCCGTCCGACCCTTCGCCGCCCAGGCCGTGGCGCAGCAGTTGGTCAAGCCCAACCGGCGCATCTTCGACGACAAGAAGGTCTCGGACCACTTCGCCATCATCCCCACGCTGCAGATTCCGCGTGAACTCAGCGACGCCGAGTTCAAGATTTACGAACTGATCGCCCGACGCTTCCTGGCGGTGTTCTTTCCGGCGGCCGAATTCCGTCTCACCACACGCATCACCCAGGTCTCGGGCCATCACTTCAAGACCGAGGGCAAGGTCCTGGTATCGCCCGGCTGGCTGGCCATTTACGGCCGCGAATCACAGGGCGACGAGGCATCCCTGGTGGCGGTCGCCGACAATGAACGCGTGCGCACCGAGGACATCGAAGCCCGCCCGCTGGCCACCAAGCCGCCCGCCCGCTTCAACGAAGCCACGCTGCTGTCGGCCATGGAAGGCGCAGGCAAGCTGGTGGACGACGAGGCCTTGCGCGAAGCCATGTCCGAACGCGGCCTGGGCACCCCGGCCACCCGGGCGTCCATCATCGAAGGCCTGATCAACGAGACCTATCTGCGCCGCGAAGGCCGCGACCTGGTGCCCAGCGCCAAGGCCCGCCAGTTGATGACGCTGTTGTCCGGCCTGGGGGTCAACGAACTGACCTCGCCCGAACTGACCGGCGAATGGGAACACCAGCTCAAGCTGATCGAGCAACGCCAGCTGGACCGAGAATCCTTCATGCGCGAAATCGCGCAGATGACGCAGGTGATCGTCAAACGGGCCAAGGAGTACGAGCGCGACACCGTCCCCGGCGACTATGCCACCCTGCAGACCCCTTGTCCCAAATGCGGCGGCCTGGTCAAGGAAAACTACCGCCGCTATGCCTGCACGGCCTGCGACTTCTCCATCGGCAAACACCCCGGCGGGCGCACCTTCGAAGTGCCCGAGGTCGAGGAACTGCTGGAAAAGCGCACACTGGGACCGTTGACCGGATTCATCAGCAAGATGGGCCGCCCCTTTGCCGCCGTCTTGCGCATCACCGACGAATTCAAGCTGGAATTCGATTTCGGCCAGAAGGAAGACGAAGACGCCGAGGCCGTGGACTTTTCCGGACAGACGCCGCTGGGCGCCTGCCCGAAATGCGGCGGCCAGGTCTACGAACACGGCATGAACTATGTCTGCGAACATTCCGTGGGACCGGACAAGAACTGCACTTTCCGCAGCGGCAAGGTCATCCTGCAGCAGGAAATCCCCGCCGACCAAATGACGCAGCTGCTGTCCACCGGCAAGACCAAACTGTTCGACGGATTCGTGTCCAGCCGCACCAACCGCAAGTTCAAGGCTTACCTGGTGCGCCAGGACGACGGCAAGATCGGTTTCGAGTTCGAGGCCCGGGCGCCCAAGGCGGGGGCGAAGGCGGCTTCGGCTGGCAAGACGGCTGCCAAGGCCAGCCCCGCCAAGGCCAAGGCCGCCGCGAAAGCGCCCGCCAAGAAAACGGCAAAACCGGCGAAAGCCCCGGCCAAACCTGCAGCCAAGACCGGCAAGACGGCCGCCCGCAAAAGCGCGGCCTCTTCGCCAGACGACGACAGCCCGGCCTTCTGAGCCCCGACCCGAGGCGATCCAGCCGAAGGTCGGCTTGCATGCCGCGCTCGCGGGCGCGGCATGCAAGCCGCGCCGAACCCGTCAACTGCTGGCCCGGACCTTCAATTCAAAGCCCAGGTCGAGCACGGGGGTCTCCACCGTCTCGCCGCGAATCAGCCGCAGCAACATCCGGGCCGCGGCCTCGCCGACTTCCCGGCGCGGGGTGCGCAAGCTGGTCAGCGCCGGCAGCATCTGCTCGTTGCCGGGCAAGTCGTTGAACCCCACGACGCTGACGCGCCCTGGCACCGGAACGCCCATCCGCAAAGCCTCCAGCAGCGCGCCATGCGCCAGGTCGTCATTGCAAAAAAACACCCCATCCAGATCGGGATGCTCCGTGACCAGGCGGCGGAACGCCTCCGCCCCCAACGCGGCCGACGAAGGCCTCGCGTCCAGGAACTCCAGGCGGGGATCATGGCAGCCCGCCGCCGACAGGGCGCTGCGAAAGCCTTCGGCGCGCTCCAGGGTGCGCGGATCCAGCTGAGCGCCCACGAAGGCGATCCTGCGCCGTCCCCGATCCAGCAGATGCCGGGCGACGGTCCGCGCCGCCTCTTTCTGGGAAAGACCGACGCAATACAGCGTCGGATCCGCGCTCAGCTCCATCACATGCACGCACGGCGTGCGACTGTCCGCAATCAAGCGCCGCTGCGCCTCGCTGCGGTCGAACCCCGTCAGGATCAGACCGGCGGGCCGATGGGACAGATAGCTTTCCAGCAGCGCGGCTTCGCGCGCCGGCTGGTACTGGGTGATGCCGACGAAGATCGGATACCCTGCGTCCCACATGACGCTCTGGACGGATTCCAGCAATTCCGTGAACAAGGTGTTGGACAGCAGCGGAATCAACACGACGACGTGGCCGCTCTTGGCCGATGCCAGCGCCCGGGCGGACGGGTCCGGCCGGTAACCCAATTGCGTCACGGCGGCTCTCACCCGCTCGGCCAGTTCCGATCGCACCGAGGCCTTGCCCGCCACGACCCGCGAAGCGGTGATGGGGCTGACTCCGGCCAGGGCGGCGACGTCGGCCAGCGTCACCCGGCCCGTCGCGCGGGTACGGCTGCGAGACGCCGGGATTTGTCGCGGCTTGGCGGGCACATCATCGTTCATACAGGAATTCCCTAATGTCGAGGCCATAAAGATAGCGCTATCTTTGCGCTTCATCACCCTCAGCGCCGATTGTCGGACACAATTTTACGGAAGAGTTCTTTTTTTTCAATGAAGAAGATAGCGCTATCTCAGTCGTCGCCGCGCCCCTTGCCGCCTCCACCCAAGCAGGCCGTCGTCGTCATGGGCGTCTCGGGCAGCGGCAAATCCACGGTCGGCGAGATCCTGGCTCGACGGCACGGCTGGATGTTCATCGAGGGAGACACATTCCACAGCGCCCAGAACCACGCCAAGATGCGGTCGGGGATCCCCCTGACCGACGAAGACCGCTTGTCGTGGCTGGAGGCCCTGGGCCGGGAACTCGCGCGCCACGCCACCCACGGCGTGGTCCTGAGCTGCTCCGCGCTGAAGCGCGCCTACCGGCAATCCCTGCGCGCCCACGTCCCGGACCTGATGTTCATCTGGCTGGAAGTCGGACGCGAGGCTGCGGCGCAGCGGGTCGCCGGCCGCGGGGCCAGCCATTTTTTCCCCGCCTCGCTGATCGACAGCCAGTTCGCCGCGCTGGAACCCCCGCACGACGAAGCCGGCCTGCTGCATCTGGACAGCGAACGCCCCCTGGACGATATCCTGCATATCGCCACCGACTGGCTGCAAAGGAAGCCCCATGCCCTCCCCTGAACGCAAACCCCTCATCCGCAAGGCGGCGGAGGCCTTCATGGCCATCACGCTGGCCCTGATGGTCATCGCCGTCTTCAGCAACGTCGTGCTGCGCTACGCCTTCGGCACCGGACTGGTGGTCTACGAAGAACTGTCCCGCCTGCTGTTCGTCTGGCTGGTATGCATGGGCACCGTCGTCACCGCCTACGACAAGCGGCACCTGAGCTTCGACCTGGTCATCGACCGCGTCGGCCCGCGCACGCGCCTCATCCTGGACGCGCTGGCCGGCATCATCAGCGCGATCGTCCTGGGCATGGTCGTCAAGGGCGCCTGGGATCAGGTGATCGCCGGCCTGCACAGCCACAGCCCGGTCATCGGCTATCCCCTGTCGATCGCGGCCGCCGCCACGCTGTTCATGGCCGCCGCCATGGAAGTCCTGCTCTTCAAGCAGGCCATTCTGGACCGCCTGCGCGGCTGAACGAGGATCCACTCATGGAAACCACCCTGCTGTTCCTTGCCGTCCTGTTCGCCTCCATGGCCATCGGCATCCCCATCGCCGTCGCGCTGCTGGTGTCCGGCGTGGCCCTGATGTGGCAACTGGATTTTTTCAACACGCAACTGCTGGCGCAGAACCTGCAGGCCGGATTCGACAATTTCCCGCTGCTGGCGGTGCCGTTCTTCGTGCTGGCGGGCGAACTGATGAACGCCGGCGGCCTGAGCCAGCGCATCATCGACATGGCGCGCGCCTTCGTCGGCCATATCCCCGGCGGGCTGGGCTACGTGACCATCTTCGCCGCCGTGCTGCTGGCTTCGATGAGCGGATCGGCCATCGCCGACACGGCCGCCCTGGCCACGATCCTGGTGCCCATGATGCGCCAGCAGAACTACCCGATGGACTACAGCACGGGCCTGATGGCCTCGGGCGGCATCATCGGTCCCATCATCCCGCCCTCGCTGCCGTTCATCATCTACGGCGTCACCACCAACACGTCCATCAGCAAGCTGTTCGTCAGCGGCGTCGTGCCGGGCATCCTGATGGGCGGCGCGCTGCTGATCGCCTGGCGGATCGTGGCCCGCCGCAACAAACTGCCCGCGGCCACCCGCGCCACCGCCGTCGAGCGCCGCCAGGTCATTGTCGACAGCACCTGGGCCATCTTCATGCCGGTGATCATCCTGGGCGGCATCCGCTTCGGGGTCTTCACCCCGACCGAGGCCGCCGTGGTCGCCGCCGTCTACGCCTTCCTGGTGTCCCGCTTCATCTACAAAGCCTTGTCCTGGAAGGCCGCCTACGAAGTCCTGGTGGCCTCCAGCATCACGACCGCCGTCGTGATGTTCCTGTGCGGCGCCGCGACCGTGGCCGCCTACATGATCACACTGGCCGACCTGCCCAATCAGCTCGCGGAGCTGTTCCAGCCGCTGCTGGCCCATCCCACGCTGTTCATGGTCTGCATGATGGTCTTCCTGCTGCTGGTCGGCACTTCCATGGACCTGACGCCCATCATTCTGATCTTCGCGCCGGTCTGCCTGCCCCTGGCCATGAAAGCGCACATCGACCCGATCTATTTCGGCTTCATGTTCGTCTTCACCGGCTGCCTGGGCCTGATCACGCCGCCCGTGGGCACGGTGCTGAACGTGGTCGCGGGCGTGGGTGGCGTGCGAATGGAATCCGTCGTCAAGGGCGTCGCGCCGTTCCTGCTGGTCTACGTGCTGCTGCTGGCCCTGCTCATTGCATTCCCCCAGATCGTCATCGCCCCGGTCCGCTGGCTGGGCTGAAGCGATCAAAACCGCCCCCAAACGGCAATCCATCCCCACCAAGGAGACTCCCCATGAAACTGAAAACCGTGTTCCTCGCCGCCACCCTGGCGGCCGGCGCGCTGGGCCTGTCGGCCCACGCCGCCGATACCCGCCTGATCCGCTTCGGCTACGGCCTGAACCAGGATTCCAACCAGGGCCGCGCCGTCCAGGTGTTTGCCGACGAAGTCGCCAAGCTGTCCGGCGGCAAGATGAAAGTCCGCGCCATCGGGGCGGCCGCCCTGGGTTCGGACATCCAGATGCAGCAGGCCCTGATCGGCGGCGCCCAGGAAATGATGGTCGGTTCCACCGCCACGCTGGTGGGCATTACACCCGAAATGGCTCTCTGGGACACACCGTTCCTGTTCAATTCCGGAGCCGAGGCGGACCAGGTCCTGGACGGCAAGACCGGCCAGCAGATCATCGACAAGCTGAGCGACAAGGGCATGATCGGCCTGGTCTACTGGGAAAACGGTTTCCGCAACCTGACCAACAGCAAGAAGCCCGTGGAAAGCGCCGAGGACTTCAAGGGCCTGAAGCTGCGGGTGATGCAGAACAATGTGTTCCTGGATACGTTCCAGCGCCTGGGCGCCAACGCCGTGCCGCTGCCGTTCTCGGAACTGTTCACCGCGCTGGAAACCAAGACCGTCGACGGCCAGGAAAATCCCTACAACACCATCCTGTCGAGCAAGTTCTACGAAGTGCAGAAATACCTGAGCGTCACCAATCACGTCTACAGCCCCTGGATCGTCACGGCCAGCAAGAAATGGTGGGACGGCCTGAGCGCCGACGAGCGCGGCATCCTGATGCAGGCGGCCAAGGTCAGCCGCGACTTCGAGCGCAAGGACACCCGCGCGGAAGCCGACAAGGCCCTGGCGCAATTGAAGGCCGACGGCATGCAGGTCAATACCGTCAGCGCGGACGAAGTCCAGCAGATGCGCGGCGCCATCGCCCCGGTCAACGAGCAGATCAAGAAGGAAGTCGGCCCCGAACTGTGGCAGGCGGTCCAGGATCAGCTGAAGGAAATCCGCAAGGCAAGCTGAGGGAGTCCCACGCTACGCAGCCTGCGGCCGCTTGCTGTCCACCTCGCAGCCTGCATGCTGCTCGGATTCGCCAGGCGCAGGCCAGTCCTCAAGGACTGCCCTGCGTCCGAGCTCATCCCCCGAGGGGGGCTTTTTCCTTGGGGCGGCCCGGCGGCAAAAGGGAGCCCCCACGCCACGCAGCCTGCGGCCGCTTGCTGCCCCCCGAAGGGGGGCTTTTGCCTTGGGGCGGCCCGGCGGCAAAAGACCCTCTACTGGAGACTTTCAGTCCGGCCCCGGAAACGGGGCCGGACTGCTTTCTAGCGATACACCAGATCGCGGAAATACAGCGACAGGTCCGGCCAGTAGGTGATGACCATCAGGCAGGCCAGCACCACGCCCACGAAGGGCAGCAGGGGCCGGATCAGGCGTTCGATGGGGACTTTGGCCACTGTGCAGGCGGCGAACAGGTTCACGCCGAAGGGCGGCGTCACCATGCCCAGCGCCAGGTTCACCACCATGATCACGCCGAAATGCGCCGGGTCCACCCCGAACTGGGTGGCCACCGGCAGCAGCAGCGGGGCCAGCACCACGATGGACGCGGATGTTTCGATGAACATGCCGATGATGAACAAGGCCACGTTCACGCCCAGCAGGAAGGTGACTTCGCTGCCGAACAGGTGGCTGAGCCATTCGCCCAGGGCCATCGGCACCCCCGCCCGGTTCAGCAGGAAGCCGAACACCCCCGCGTTGGCGATGATGAACATGATGATGGCCGTGGACACCACGGAACGGTGAAAGGTGCGCCCCAGCGTGGCGAACGTCAGGCGGCGATAGATGAAGACGCCCACGAACAGGGCGTAGACCACCGCCACTGCGGAGGCTTCCGTGGGCGTGAAGACGCCGCCGTAGATGCCGCCCAGGATGATGACGGGCATCAGCAGCGCCCACCACGCTTTCTTGAACGAAGTCCAGACCGGCAGGCGGTTTTCGCCGTCGCGCTTGCCCAGGCCATTGCGCCGCGCATACAGCCAGACGTAGAACATCAGGCCGACCACGATCAGCAGGCCCGGCCCGATCCCGGAAATGAAGACCTCGCCCACGGACGTATCCGTGGACACGGCGTACAGGATCATGGGGATGGAGGGCGGGATGATGACCCCGAGTTCCGCTGCCGAAGCCTGCAGGGACGCCGCGAAGGGAGCCGGATAGCCGTGTTTCACCATGGCGGGGATCAGGATGGCGCCCACGGCAAACGTCGTGGCGACACTGGACCCGGCCACCGCCGCGAAAATCATGCAGGTCAGCACGCAGCTGCAGGCCAGCCCGCCCTGCACCCCGCCGACCACGCTCTTGGCGAATTCCACCATGCGCTCGGAAATGCCGCCCTCTTCCATGAGATTGCCGGCCAGGATGAAGAACGGCACGGCCACCAGCGGGTATTTATCCAGGGCGGCGTACAGCTGCTGGGCGATCACCAGCCAGGTCATGTGCCCGTCGAAGCCCACGCCGACCATGGTGGCCAGCCCGATGGACACCGCGACCGGCACCGTCAGGCCGAAGAACAGCAGCATGGAGACAACCATCAATTGCGACATGGCGGCTCCTAGACAGTTTCAACGTAGGGAACGCGGACGTCCTCGGCCCAATACGCCAGGGCGCCGAACAGCCCCAGCAAGGCCCCGACCGGGATGGACAGATAGATCCAGGAAATCGACACCCCCAGGCTGGGCGTCATCTGGAAACGCACCCGCCAGGTCATGTCGGCCCCGATCCAGACCAGGAAGCCCAGGAAACCCACCACGATCAGCAGCACCAGATGTTCCAGTAGCCGCGCCTTGCGCGGAGCCAGGAGGTTATGCAGCAGATCGACGCCCAGCATGGCGCCCTGGCGAAAAGCCAGGGCCATGCCCAGCATGACGGCCCAGATGATCGAAGCGCGCGTCCAGGCTTCCGACCAGGCCGATGGGGATTCCAGCACGAAACGCGCCAGGACCTGATAGAAGCCTGCCGCGACGGAGGACCACAACAGGCCCTGAGCCACCCAGGACACCAGCCGGGACAAGCCCCGGTCAATCAAACCCAGCGCGGTCATGATGCCCCCTTGGCGCTACGCGCCGTCCCCCCAAGGGGGAATTCGCGCTTGGGGCGGCCCGGCGCGCTCATGATGCCCCCTTGGCGCTACGCGCTATCCACCTCGCGGCCTGCATGCCGCTCCGATTCATCAGGCGCAGGCCAGTCCGCAGGGACTGACCTGCGCCCAGACTCATCCCCCCAGGGAGGAATTCGCGCGTGGGGCGGCCCGGCGCGCTCATGGATTTACTGCGTATCACGAATGGATTCGACAAGCTCCTTGCCGAACTGCTTGTAGTACTGCGGATAAACCGGTTGGACAGCCTTGACGAACGCGGCATGGTCCACCGTGTTGACCTGCATGCCGTTGGCCTTCAGAGTCTCGATGCCTTCTTTTTCGACCTGATCGACGAACTGGCGCATGGCCTGGGCGCTGGCCACGCCGGCCGCCTTGAACTTGGCCTTGTCGGCATCGGACAGGCCGTCATAGACCGACGGCGACATCAGCACCAGCGCCGGCCCATACACGTGCGCAGTCAGCGACAGGTACTTCTGCAGCTGCCACATTTTCACGGACACGATCACCGACAGCGGATTTTCCTGGCCGTCGATGGTGCCCTGCTGCAAGGCGGTAGCGACTTCCGGCCACGCCATGGGGGTAGCCAGCACGCCCAGCTGGCGGAACGCGGCGATGTGGATCGGGTTTTCCGTCGTGCGGATCTTCAGGCCCTTGATGTCGGCGGGTTCCTTGACCGGGCGGACGTTGTTGGTCAGGTGGCGAAAGCCCTGCTCGCCCCAGGCCAGAGCAACCAGGCCGCGCTTGGGGAATTCAGCCAGCATGTCCTGGCCGATCTTGCCATCCAGCACCTTGCGGGCGTGGGCCAGATCGCGGAACAGGAAAGGGATGTCGAACACCCCGGTCTGCGGCACGAAATTCAAGGTAGCGCCCGTGGACACGATGGCCAGGTCGATGGTGCCCAGCTGCAGGCCCTCGATCACTTCCCGTTCACCGCCCAGCTGGCTGTTGGGAAACTGCTGGATCTTGAAATCCGGCGCGCTGGCTTCCAGCGTCTTGGCAAAAGCCGCCGCGCCCGCCCCGTAGTGCGAGTTTTCCGACAGGGCATAGGCCATTTTCAGAGTGGTCTGTGCCAGGACCGGCGTGGCCGCGGTCATGCCGACCAGACTCGCAGCCGCGAACCACCGCGCTAATTTTTTACCATGGAACATGTATCGTCTCCCAAATCCGATATCGATTTTCTTCCAGCCCCCGCGACCACGCGGAGCCGCGCCACGCACAACACATGGGCCCTAGGTGTTCTAACACGAAGTTCCGACGGGTCGCAACGAAAACTCTTGGCACTCAGGGTTATCACAGGGCTGCGGCCGCCATGACACGCCGCGGGGCTGCGACAACGCCGCGGCGCCCCGCGCCTGGCCGCCGCGCTATTGCGCCGCTGTCTTGGGATAAACCGTAGCCAGGTGCTCGAGCACCGCGTCGCGCTTGCGGCGCAGATGCTGCTCCAGCAATTGCCGCGCGGCCACGGCGTCGTGCTTTTGCAGCGCGGCCAGGATCTGCGCGTGTTCATTGAGCGCATGCATCCACTTTGTTTCGTCCTGGTTGGAGCGAAAGCGCAATGCATGCATGCGGCTGTTCAACTGGCCCCAGATCTCGCGCAGGACGGGATTGCGGGCCGCCTGGCTGAACAGGTCGTGCGCACGCGCATTGAGCCCGTAGTAGGTCGGCAGGTCGCGACGCTCGAACGCCGCCTGCATTTCATGCTGGAGCGCGCGCAGCTCGGCCAGTTCTTCATCCGTGATGCGCTGTGCAGCCTGTTCGCCTGCCAGGCCCTCGAGCGAGGCCAGGACGTCGAACGCGCCCGCGATGTCCTCCCGGGTCAGCACGGGCACGAACGCCCCCCGCCCCGCCTCCAGGACGACCATCCCTTCGGCGGCCAGCAGGCGGATGGCTTCCCGGAGCGGCGTGCGCGACACCCCAAGAATTTCGCAGAGTTCGCGTTCATTGAGCTTGGCGCCCGGCTGGAGCGTGCCCTGGATCAGCAGTTCACGCAGGCGGGCGGCGACACGTTGGTGGAGCGTGTCACGGGTCACGCTCAGATCGCTGAGAGAAAGTGTGTTCATTTTTTGAATTATATATTCAAAATTACATTCCTAGGGTAATCACTTACTAACAGATCCGCTGATCTTTCTGGTATTGTATTTTGTATAACGTATAACGACGTTGAGGACTCATCCGAATCCTCGCCCTTCACCCCCCTGATTCCCTTACCAGGAGATGCTCGCAATGCCTAATCTGAATTTCCACCCCGCCGGACGCCATTACCTCCAGATTCCCGGGCCAAGCCCGGTCCCCGACCGCATCCTGCGAGCCATCAGTTATCCCACCATCGACCATCGCGGTCCGGAATTCGGCGTGCTGGGCCGCAAAGTCCTGGGTGACATCGGCAAGATCTTCAAGACCCGCCATCCGGTCGTCATCTACCCGGCATCGGGCACCGGCGCATGGGAAGCCGCGCTCAGCAACACCGTGAACAAAGGCGACACCGTACTGATGTACGAAACCGGTCACTTCGCCGCCTTGTGGAAGAAGATGGCCGAGCGCCTGGGGCTCAAGCCCGAGTTCCTGGGCCTGCCGGGCATCGAAGGGTGGCGCCGAGGGGTGCAGGCCGACATGATCGAAGCACGCCTGAAGCAGGACGCCGGGCATGACATCAAGGCGGTCTGCGTGGTGCACAACGAAACCTCCACCGGCGTCACCTCGGATATCGCGGCGGTGCGGCGGGCCATCGACGCGGCCGGTCACCCGGCGCTGCTCATGGTCGACACGATTTCGGGGCTGGCCTCGGCCGACTACCGCCACGACGAGTGGGGCGTGGACGTGACCATCAGCGGATCACAGAAGGGCCTGATGCTGCCGCCCGGCATCAGTTTCAATGCGCTCTCGCCCAAGGCCCTGGCAGCCAGCGAGCGCGCCACGCTGGGCCGCTCGTTCTGGGCCTGGGACGAAATCGTGGAAATGAACAAGACCGGCTACTGGCCCTACACGCCCAATACCAACCTGCTGTACGGCCTGTCCGAGGCGCTGGACATGATCCAGGAAGAAGGGCTGGATCATGTGTTCGCGCGCCACCAGCGCCTGGCCGCCGCGTGCCGCGCCGCCGTCAACGCCTGGGGTCTGGAGACCCAATGCGTGGAGGAAGCCTGCCATTCCCCGGTGCTGACCGGCGTGATGATGCCTCAGGGCGTGGACGCCGACCAGGTCCGCCGGCTGATCTACGAGCACTTCAACATGTCCCTGGGCGCCGGACTGGGCAAACTCAAGGGCCGGATGTTCCGCATCGGCCATCTGGGCGAAGCCAACGACCTGACGCTGATCGCCACCCTGGGCGGCTGCCAGATGGGCCTGGAAATGTCCGGCGTGAAGCTCAAGGCCGACGGTGTGGGCGCTGCGCTCAAGCACCTGCGAACGACCGCGAAGCCACAGGCGCGGCACCCGCGGGAATCGGCGCCGGCCGCCGCGCCGCGCCGGGAAGAAGCGCTGGAAAGCACGCAGTAACCCTGCGAACCACCTCCTATATACAGAAATAACGATAAACGCCACAATCCCATCCCCGAGGAGACAAAGATGAAAACATATGCACGCATCATGGCGGCGGCCTCTCTGGCTGCGGGACTTTGCGCGGGCGCCTCCGCCGCCGAAGCCCTGAAGTTCCGGGTCATCGGCCAGCCGCTGGCGACCGGCCTGATCCAATCCAAGCAAGAGCAGCCATTCTTTGAAAATTTCGGCAAAACCACCGGACTGCCGGTCGAGATGGACTACAAGCCCATCGACACGCTGGGCATCAAGGACACCGAAGAGCTGCGGGTGCTGAAGTCCGGTCTGTTCGAAGTCGCATCGCTGCGCTTTCCCCAGAATGCGCGCGACGAGCCGACACTGCTGGGGTTCGATCTGGTGGGCCTGAACCCCGACTACGCCACCGCGCGCAAAGTCGTGGATGCTTTCTACCCGCAGGCCGATGAACGCCTGCAGAAGCAGTTCGGCGTCAAGCTGCTGGGCGTCTTTCCATTCGGGCCGCAGATCCTGTTCTGCAACAAGCCCATCAAGCAGCTGGCGGACATCAAGGGCCTGAAGGTCCGCGTGTATGACCAGAACCTGGCCAAATTCATCGACACCATCGGCGGCACGCCCGTGCCCATCTCGTTCGCCGACACGCACCAGTCCCTGTCGCTGGGGGTCGTCGACTGCGCCATCACCGGCCCCAGCTCCGCCAATTCTTCCGGCTGGCCCGAAGTCGCCACGCACCAGATGGCGATCGGTTTCCAGATGGCCATCAACGGCTACGCCATGACCCTGAAGGCCTGGAAGAAACTGTCGCCGGATCAGCAGGCGACGCTGCAAAAGGCGGTGACCCACTTGACGGACAACATCTGGGTCTACTCTGAAACCCTGTTCAAGGATGCCGTCAACTGCAACGCCGGCAGAGCCTGCGAAACCGGCAAGCAATACAAGCTGGTTGACGTGCCGATCTCCGATGCCGACCGGGCGCTGCTCAAGGACGCCGTCACCAAGGTGTCTCTGCCCGCCTGGTCCGAAGTCTGCGACAAGGTCAACAAGGGCTGCATCGAGCGCTGGAAAACGGCCGTCGGCCCGGTCGTGGGGATCCAATGATGAGCGCCGCCCCATCCAAAAACCTGCCGCAATTCGTGGCCACGGACCGCAACGCTCATGCGCAGGGACCGGCGGCCGGCGCGGCCCCCCCTCAGCCGCGCGCCCTGCGCATGGAGCGCGTCGAGGCCGCGCTCGGCACGCTGTTCGGGATCATCTTCCTGGCGCTGTCCGTGATCGTGACCATCGAGACCATCTCCAGAAAGGTCTTCAATTTCTCGCTCCAGGGAGCGGATGAACTGGGAGGCTACGCGCTGGCTGTCGGTTCCACGCTGGCCTTCAGCCTCGCCCTGATCGGCCGCACCCACATCCGCGTCGACGTATTCCACGACTTCTTTCCCAAGCGCATGCAGTCCTGGCTCAATGCCCTCTCGATCCTCAGCCTGTCCGCCTTCGGCCTTTTCATCGGCTGGACCGCGATCCAGGTGCTGATCGACACGACGACCTACGGCAGCACCGCGCCCACGCCCTGGGCCACGCCGCTGATCTACCCGCAGACGGCCTGGCTCATCTCATTGGGGGCGTTCGCAGCCATCAGCACCGTGTACGGCTTGCGCGCCCTCCGGATGCTGCTGTGCGGCGACGAGGCCAGGCTGCTGCGCGAGTTCTCGCCCAAGAGCGTGAAAGAAGAGGTGAAGGAAGAGCTGGACGATCTGGCCAAGCGCCAGCAGGAGGCCTCATCATGAGTATTGCCATGATTGCACTGGGATTCGCCGCCATGCTGGCGATGATGCTGCTGGGCCTGCCCATCGTCACATCGATGGCCGCAGTAGGCATCGTGGGCGGCATCGCCGCCTACGGCGCGCCGTTCCTGGATTCCATCGCGCCCGTGGTGTGGGGCGTCCAGAACGACAACCTGCTCACCTGCATCCCGCTGTTCGTGCTGCTGGGCGAACTGCTGCTGCGCTCGGGCATCGCGGACCGCATGTACACCACGCTGGCCGCCTGGCTGGGCCGCCTGCCCGGCGGCCTGCTGCACACCAACATCGGCAGCAGCGCCCTGTTCGCCGCCACATCGGGGTCTTCGGTGGCCACGGCCGCCACGGTCGGCACGGTCGCGCTGCCCTCGCTTCAGGCGCGCGGCTATTCCATGCGCTCGTCGCTTGGGTCGCTGGCCGCCGGCGGCACGCTGGGCATTCTCATCCCGCCCAGTCTCAACATGATCGTCTATGGGTCCCTGACCAGCAACTCCATCGGCAAGCTGTTCATCGCCGGCATCATCCCCGGCATCCTGCTGACCCTGATTTTCATGCTCTACATCGCCGGCTCCGCGCTGTGGAACAAGGAAACCATGCGGGAAGAAAAAGTGCCCCTGGGCGAACGCATCCGCCTGCTGCGCCACTTCATCCCGCCCGCGATCGTCTTCGGCGTGGTCATGGGCAGCCTGTATCTGGGGATCGCCACGACCACGGAAAGCGCGGCGCTCGGCGTCATCGCCGCGTTGTTCTTCGTCTGGCAATCCGGCAAGATGAGCTGGGAACTGATGCGCAACTGCTTCATTTCCAGCGCGCGCATCAGCGGCATGATCCTGCTGATCATGGTCGCCGCCTTCATCCTGAACCTGACCATCAGCCTGACGGGCGTGGCCGAATCCATGACCAAGTGGGTGGTGGGCCTGGGCTTCTCCGCCACCGGCCTGATCCTGGCGCTGCTGGTGTTCTACCTGATCCTGGGCATGTTCATGGACGTGCTGTCCATGCAGGTGGCCACGATCCCCATCACCTATCCGATCGCGATGGCGCTGGGCGTGGATCCCATCTGGTACGGCATCTTCATCGTGCTGGTGTGCGAGCTGGGCATGATCACTCCGCCGGTCGGCATGAACCTGTTCGTCGTCCACGGCATCCGCCCGGACAATGGCGGGATTCAGGATGCAATCTACGGCGCGGTGCCCTATGCCGTCATCATGATCCTGTTCACGCTGCTGCTGCTGGCCGTCCCCGGACTGGCCACCTGGCTGCCGGCGCACATGTAGCACCCAGGAGGCATATATGAACGAACCGTCCGAAATCTGGCGCCTGTCGGCGGTGGAACTCAGCCGGCGATATCGCCAGGGCACGCTGACGCCTGCCGAGGCGGCCAGGGCATGCCTGCAGCGCCTGGACGCCGTGAACCCCCGTCTGAACGCCGTCATTGCCCGCCGCGACGAGGCCATGCTGCGCGAGGCGCAGGCCGCCACGGAACGCCACGCGGCGGGCCGTCCGTTGTCGGCCTTGGACGGCATTCCCGTCACCATCAAGGACAATCTGCAGACAGGCGACCAGCCGACGACGTGGGGCTCTCCCGCGCTGCGGGATCACCGGCCGGATGCCGATGAAATGCCCGTGGCGCGCCTGCGGGAAGCCGGCGCCCTGTTCGTCGGCAAGACCAATCTGCCGGAATTCGCCCTCGAAGGCTATACCGACAACCCCTTGTTCGGCGCGACGGTCAACCCCTGGAACACAGCGCTCACGCCCGGCGGCTCCAGCGGCGGCGCGGTCGCGGGCGTGGCGGCGGGCGTGACGCCGCTCGCGCTGGGCACCGACGGCGGCGGGTCCATCCGCAGGCCCGCATCCCACTGCGGGCTGGTGGGACTGAAACCATCCATCGGCTCCATCGCGCGCGGCGGGGGCCTGCCCTCCTTGCTGCTCGATCTGGAGGTTGCGGGCCCGCTGGCCCGCACAGTGGCCGATGCGCGCGCCATGTTCGAAGTGCTGCGCGGGCCGAGGGCCTCGGACCGGAGCTCCCTGAGCGCCGCCGAGGCGGGCCGCCAGATGGCGCGCCGCAAAACCCTGCGCATCCTGTACGTGCCGACCCTGGACGACGCGCCCGTCGACCCGGAAATCGCCAGCCATTGCCGCCGCGCGATGGACGTGCTAAGCGGGCTGGGGCACGATGTCGGCGAAGGCGCCATGCCGCTGGATCTGACGTTCATGACCCAAGCCTGGCCGATCATCGGACAGGCGGGCGTGGCGCGCCTGTTCGAGCGCTTTCCGCAATGGCGCGCGCGGGCCTCGACGAAATATCACACCCTGGCCGACCAGGGCGCGCGGCTCAGCGCGGCGCGCCTGTGGGCGGTGCTGGAAGACATCGAAACCCTGCGGCGCGATTGCATCCGGGCATTTGAGCAGTACGATGTACTGATCACGCCCGCTGCCGCCGCCCTGCCCTGGCCCGCCCGGGAAGCCTACCCCGCCGTCATCGACGGCCGGGAAGTCGGCCCGCGCGGCCATGCGGTCTTCACGGGCTGGGTCAATGCGGCCGGGCTGCCGGCGCTGGCCGTGCCGGCAGCCCCCTCGGCGAGCGGACTGCCCATCGGCATCCAGATGATCGGGCGGTTCGGCGCCGACGACCAGCTTCTGGACCTGGGCGAAGCCTACGAGGCCGCTGCCCCCTGGGCGCACCGCTGGCCGGATCTCTGACAGCGATGTGAATCGCCTTCCCGTTTTCCCGTTTCTCACTCCGGAACCCTTAGCCATATGCCTTCCACAACGCTTTCCCCCTCATCGCGAACATCCCTGCAACCCGTCATCGACGCGATTATCCTGGCGCGGCGCCAGGGCCAGGCCGCCGCTGCCGCCGGATACGACGGCGCGCTCTCCACGACGGACCAGGCCTATGCCGTGCAGGCCGCCGTCGCTCACGAATTCGACTGGTTCGGCGCCAACGTCCCGGGCTGCTGGAAATCCGGCGGTCCCAACCGCGAAACCGCGCTGACGCACGCGCCGCTGCCGCCGGCCGGCGTCTGGAACAGCCCGGCCGCGGCGGGCGCGTTTCCCTTTCACCAGCGGGGCATCGAGGCGGAGGTGGCATTGCGCCTTGGCCGGGACATCGACCAGGCCACCGCCGAGACGCTGGACGAAACCAGCGCGAGCGCGCTGCTTGACGCCATGACCGTGTCCATCGAAATCGTGGACTCGCGCTGGCAGGAATGCATGAAGGCCCCCGCGCTCATGCGCCTGGCCGACCTGCAATGCCACGGCGCCCTGGTGTTGGGGGAATGGCGTCCCTGGCAGGCCCTCGACTGGGCGCGGCAAGCCTGCCGCGTGGAAATCGGCGACCGGCCCGCGGTCGACCGGCGCGGCACCCACCCGATGGGATCGCCTGCCTGGTGCCTGCCTGCGTGGCTGCGCCACGCCACCCGGCATGGCCAGGTCGTGCCGGCGGGCACCGTCGTCACCACCGGCACCTGGGTGGGCATTCTGGAGGCCCAAGCGGGCGAGCGCGTGCTCGTCACCTTCGAGGGCATCGGTTCGGCGCAAGTGCAGTTGTAAAGCACGGCAGGATCGTATCCGGCGGCATGGCGCCCACGCGCCGCCGCCACGCCCGGGCGACTGTTCCCGCACTACCGCATGGCCCAAAAATCCGCTAGGCTAGAGCCATGGCCGCAGACCCGCACCGGGGCCGCCGCCCGCGCATCTGATCCTTCTTTCACGGAATGCCGCCATGCCCGCTCATCACTTCATCGCCAACGCCCCGGCCCCCGCCACCGACGGGCAGACCATCCCGGTCATCGATCCTTCGGACGGGCTGGTCTACGATCAGGTCGCGCGAGGCACGGCGGACGACATCGACCGCGCGGTTCGGGCTGCGCACACCGCCATGGGAGAGCACCTGGACGGCCCATGGGCGCGTACTTGCGCCCGCGACCGGGGGCGGCTGCTGGCCGATTGGGGCCGCGCCGTGCTGGAGCACGCCGACGAACTGGCCGGCATCGAGGCCCGCGACACCGGCAAGACGCTGCATACCGCCCGCAACGACGTGCTGGCCCTGGCCCGCTATTTCGAGTTCTACGCCGGGGCCTGCGACAAGCTGCACGGCGACACCCTGCCCTATGAAACCGGCTATACGGTCATGACCGTGCGCGAACCCCACGGCGTGACGGGCCACATCATCCCCTGGAACTACCCCGTGCAGATCTTCGGGCGCAGCGTGGGGGCCTCCCTGGCGGCGGGCAACGCCTGCGTGGTGAAACCCGCCGAAGACGCCAGCCTGTCCACCCTGTACCTGGCGGAACTGGCCGCCCGCACCGGCTTTCCGGCCGGGGCGCTGAACGTCGTCACCGGCTACGGGCACGAGGCGGGCGCCGCCCTCTGCGCCCATCCCGGCATCCATCACATTTCCTTTACCGGTTCCACCGTGACCGGGCAGCGCGTGGCGGAAGCCGCCGCCCGCCACCACTGTCCGGCGGTCCTGGAACTGGGCGGCAAATCGCCGCAGATCGTCTTTGACGACGCCGACCTGAACGCCGCCCTGCCCGTCATCGTCAACGCCATCATCCAGAACAGCGGCCAGACCTGTTCCGCCGGCAGCCGTCTGCTGGTGCAGGAAGGCTGCTACGAAACCCTGTTGTCCCGCCTGGCGGAACGCTTCCGCAGCCTGCGGGCGGGGCCGGCCTCCAGCAGCCCAGACCTGGGGCCGCTGGTGAATCAGAAGCAGTTCGAGCGCGTCCGCCAGATCCTGGCCGCCGCCCAGGCGGAAGGCCTGACCGAGGCCGCCCGAGGCCAGATCGCGCCAGGCGCCCCGGCCCAGGGCTATTACCAGGCTCCCGTGCTGTTTCGGGACGTCCCCCGGGACAGCACGCTGGTGCAGGAAGAAATCTTCGGGCCGATCCTGGTCGCGCAGTCCTTCCGCACCGAATCCGAGGCCCTGGCGCTGGCCAACGACACCCCCTACGGTCTGGTCGCGGGGGTCTGGACGCGCGACGGGGCCCGCCAGCTACGGCTGGCGCGGCAACTGCGCTGCGGTCAGGTGTTCATCAACAATTACGGCGCCGGCGGCGGCGTGGAACTACCGTTCGGCGGGGTCAAATCCAGCGGCTACGGCCGGGAAAAAGGCTTCGAGGCCCTGCTGGGGTTTACCGCCCTGAAAACCATCGCCATCCGCCACGGCGTGGTCGAATAGGCCGCCACTCATTGCAACCGGGCAGCCCCGGCGCGTGCGCCTGGGCCGCCACCCTATGGACACCCCCCAAGGAGACACCATGCGCCTGGATCAGAAAACCGCCATCGTGACCGGAGCCGGATCCGGATTCGGGCGCGGCATCGCCACCACTTTCGCCCGCGAAGGCGCCCGGGTCATCGTCGCCGACATCAATGATCGCGCCGGCCAGGAAACGGTCGAACTGATCCGCGCCGATCAGGGCCAGGCCCAGTTCGTCCACGTGGACGTGGCCAGCGCCGCCAGCATGCGGGATCTGTTGACGACGACCCTGGGCCACTACGACGGCGTGGACATCGTGGTCAACAATGCCGGCGCCACTCACCGCAACCGGCCCATGCTGGAAGTCCCGGAAGCGGAATTCGACCGCATCTACGCCATCAACGTCAAAAGCATATTCCTGAGCGCCCAGACCTTCGTTCCGCATTTCCGCCAGCGCGGCGGCGGCGTCTTCGTGAACATCGCATCCACCGCGGCCATCCGGCCGCGTCCAGGCCTGACCTGGTACAACGGCACCAAGGGCGCTGTCGTCACTACCAGCCGGTCCATGGCGGCCGAACTGGGGCCTGACCGCATCCGCGTCAATTGCGTCAATCCGGTGGTCGGCGCCACAGGGCTGCTGGGCGAATTCATGGGTGTGCCGGACACCCCCGAAAACCGGGCCAAATTCACGGCCGGCATCCCCCTGGGGCGGTTTTCCACCCCCGAAGACGTGGCCAATGCCTGCCTGTATCTGGCCTCGGACGAGGCCTCGTTCATCACGGGCGCCTGCCTGGAAGTGGACGGCGGGCGCTGCGTATAAAGGCCCGGACGGCCCGGCAGAGCGACCTTATTCTTCCACGTACCAGGTGTCTTCGGACAGCATGACCTGCTGGTGGCCGTAGCCGGCCGGCATCATGGGAAAGCAGTTCTGCAGCGGCACGACGGCGACGTCCAGGAAGTACGGCCCGTCGTGCGCCATGCAGGCCGCCAGCGCCGCATCCAGGTCGCGTGGATGGTCTACCCGGGCGGCGCCCCAGCCAAAGGCCTTGGCCAGGGCGACGAAATCGGGAATCGAGGCGTTATAGCTGTGGCTGTAGCGCCCTTCGTGAATGAGTTCCTGCCACTGGCGCACCATGCCCATGTGGCCGTTGTTGCACAGGACCAGTTTCACCGGCGCCCGATGCTGCATGGCGGTGGCCAGTTCCTGGATGTTCATCAGCACCGAGGCATCCCCGCTGATGCAGACCACGGGCTTGTCCGGATGAGCAACCTGCGCCCCGATGGCCGCCGGCAGACCGTAGCCCATGGTGCCCGCCCCGCCCGAGGTCAACCAACGATTCGGGCGATCCAGCTGGATGTACTGCGCCGCCCACATCTGGTGCTGGCCCACGTCGGTGGACACGACCGCGTCGCGCCCCGCCAGCAGGCGGTTGACACGCTGCATCAGGTCCTGGGGCAGGATCACGTCGTCGGACGGCTCGACCCGCAGGCAGTCGCGGGCCTGCCAGACCCCGATGCGCTGCCACCATTCATCCAGGCGCGCGGATTCCAGCGGGTAGCGGCCCAATTCCTTGTGCAAAGCGCGCAACAGGGGATAGCAATCGCCCACCAGCGCCACATCGGCGCGCACGACCTTGTTGATGGACGCCGGATCGATGTCCAGATGGATTTTGTCGGCGTGCGGGCAGAAGTCCGACAGGCGCCCGGTAATGCGGTCATCGAACCGCGCCCCCACGCAGATGATCAGGTCGGCGTGGTGCATGGCCAGATTGGCCTGCAGCGTGCCATGCATGCCCAGCATGCCCAGGAACTGCGCGTCGCCGGCCGGATAGGCGCCCAGTCCCATCAGGGTCAGCGTGCAAGGGGCTCCGGCTTCCTGCACCAGGGACCGGAAGGCATGGCAGGCGTCCACACCGGAATTGATCAGGCCGCCCCCCCCATAGAATACCGGCCGGCGGGCCTTGGCGATCAGGGCGGCGGCCCGCTTGATGGCAGCCTCGGTGGCGGGCGACAAGGTCTCCACGCCCGCATCAGGTTCGGCCTCCGGCGCCGTATGGTCCGGCGGCACCAAAGCCATCTGCAGATCTTTGGGGAAATCCAGCAGGACCGGCCCGGGGCGTCCTGATTTCGTCAGGCGCAGGGCCTTGGCCGCCAGGTCGGCCACATCCTCGATGCGCCGCACCTGGGCATTCCATTTGGTGACCGGGCGGGAAATACCCACCGCATCGCACTCCTGGAAGGCATCGGTGCCGATGGCGCTGGTGGCCACCTGACCGCTGATGCACAGCACGGGGATGGAGTCGCACAGCGCATCCAGCAATCCCGTGGTGGTATTGGACATGCCCGGCCCGGAGGTTACGAAGACCACGCCCGGACGCCCGGTGGACCGCGCGTAACCCTCGGCGGCATGCATGGCCGCCTGTTCGTGGCGCACCAGCACGTGGTGGATGCGCGGTTCCGCATACAGCGCGTCGTACAGCGGCAGCACCGCCCCGCCGGGGTAGCCGAAGACCGTGTCCACCCCCAGGGAAATCAGCGTATCCAGCAAGACCTCCGCGCCATTGCGGCCGGCGGCGGATCGGGGAGCGGGGGCGGTAGCGTGCAGGGGCGCAGGGCTTGGAGCATTCACGAGAGGGCCTGAACGAAAGAATCGGGAACAATCTTCGAGTGTATCCCTTTTCATGCGCCGGCCCGCCGCCCGCCCAGGTTCTGTACACTCTAGGCCCTGCATGGCATGGCCTACCCCGCCATCCCTCCGACAGACCGGCACCACGGGATGTCCCGGACTGGCAAACCCGCCATTCCGCTGTAGGATGCAGAGGTATCTGTGATCCAGACAACCTGGCGACGCGCCATTGCGCGTCGCGGCTTGTTCGACTTCCATCACATCCTCTGATCTCATGCCCGACGATCCCGTACCCGTCCCGTCCTCTTTCTCTCCCGACACGGCGCCGGCCGACCCGCCCACCCGCATTTCCCTGCGCTTCGAAGACTGGCTCACGGTGCTCAGCCTGGGCGCGCTGGCCTGCATCACGATGGCCAACGTGATCGTGCGCTACCTGACCGATGAATCTTTCGCCTGGACCGAGGAAATCTCCATTTTCCTGCTGGTGGTGCTGACCATGAGCGCGGGATCTTCCGCCTTCGTGCGCCGCCTGCACATCCGCATCGAACTGCTGGCCGATGGCGGCTCACCCGCCCGCCAGCGGCGTTTCGCCTTGGCCACGGACAGTATCTGCCTGCTGTTTTTCACCGGACTGACCGTCATGCTGGGGCGCATGGCCCTGGACGAGTTCAACTGGGGCGACACATCGCCGGCCATCGGCGTGCCGACATGGTGGTATTCGATGTGGCTGCCGTTCCTGTCCGCCATCATCACCCTGCGCCTGGCGGGCATGGTGCGCCGCACCTGGGAAACCATCCGATGATCGCCACCCTGTTGTTCGCGCTGTTCGTCATCCTGATGGCGGTGGGCGTGCCGGTGGGCGTCGCCCTGGGTGGCGCCGGCACCCTGGCCATCGCGCTGGCCAACCCCGACACCCACTGGTTCGGCCTGATGGCGGTGTCGCAAAGCTTCTACGCGGGGCTGGCCAAATACCCCCTGCTGGCCATCCCCATGTTCGTGCTGGTGGGCTCGATTTTCGACCGGTCGGGCGTGGCCGCGCGCCTGGTGCGCCTGGCGCAGTCGATCACCGGCAACGGCCCCGGCATGCTGGCCCTGGTGGCCATCACCGTGGCCATGTTCCTGGGCGGGATCTCCGGGTCCGGCCCGGCCTGCGCCGCCGCCGTGGGCGCCATCATGATCGGCGCCATGAACCGCGCCGGCTACCCGCCCGCTTATTCGGCCAGCGTGGTCGCGGCCGGCGCCGCCACCGATATCCTGATCCCGCCGTCGATCGCCATGATCGTGTATTCGGTGCTGGTGCCGCAGGCGTCCGTCCCGGCGCTGTTCGCCGCCGGCATGCTGCCCGGCATCCTGGCCGGCATCGGGCTGATCATTCCTTCCGTCTGGCTGGCGCGGCGCCACAACATGGGGGCCGCAGCCCGCAGGGAACCGCGCCCGCCCTTCTGGCGCAGCCTGTTCGAGGCCATCCCCGGCCTGGCGGCCCCGGTCATCATCCTAGGCGGCATGCGCATGGGCTATTTCACGCCCACGGAAGCCGCCGTGGTCGCCGTGTTCTACGGGCTGTTCATCGGCACGTTCATCCATCGGACCATGCACTGGCGCGATCTGTTCCCGATCCTCCGCGAGGCGGGCGAGCTGTCGGCGGTCATCATGATGATCGTGACGCTGGCGGGGATTTTCGCCTGGTCGCTGTCCACGCTGTCGATCATCGACCCGATCACCAACGCGATCGTGCATTCGGGGTTGGGGCAGTACGGGGTGCTGACGCTGCTGATTCTGCTGCTGATCGTGGCGGGCATGTTCCTGGACGGCATTTCGATCTTCCTGATCTTCGTGCCGCTGATCCAGCCGGTGGCCATGGCGTTCCAGTGGGATCTGGTCTGGCTGGGGGTGGTGCTGACGCTGATGGTGGCTGTGGGGCAATTCACGCCGCCTGTGGCCGTCAATCTGATGGTGTCCAGCAAGATCGCCCGGATTCCGATGGAAAGCACGGTGCCGTGGGTGCTGTGGCTGGTCGGCGGCATGCTGTGCACCCTGGTTCTGGTCGTGCTGTTCCCGCAGATTGCGCTGTGGCTGCCGCATTATCTGGGGTATTGATTTCACGGGGACCAATGCGCACGGGTTGGAACATCTCGCAGGAACGTGCAGGGGGCCGGGGGCACAGGTCGCGACTCGGCGGCTGCGCCGGAAGTGGACGAGTAAGCTCCAACAGTGCCCCCGGCCCCCTGCACGTTCCTGCCGACGAAGAGACATGCGGTGTACCCCGGAAATCGCGGCGGCCGCTTCGCTCTGGCGGGGAACGTAAATCAGAGACACGGATATCATGAATGGTCCGGGAGGACCGCGGATTTTTCAGGAGAGGAGAACCAACCATGCATTTCACACGACTGATCGGCGCCGCCGCCCTGGCCGTCACGGCCCTGGCCACGACGCTGCCGGCCCAGGCGGCCGACTACAAATCGGAATACAAGCTGTCCATCGTGGTGGGCACGAATTTCCCCTGGGGCCAGGGGGCGGTGATCTGGTCCGACCTGGTGCGCCAGCGCACCGACGGGCGCATCAACATCAAGGTCTACCCGGGCACGTCGCTGGTGCAGGGCGACCAGACGCGCGAATTCACGGCCATCCGCCAGGGTGTGATCGACATGGCCATCGGGTCCACGATCAACTGGTCTCCGCAGGTCAAGGAACTGAACATCTTTTCCCTGCCGTTCCTGATGCCGGACTACCCGGCCATCGACGCGCTGACGCAGGGCAAGGTCGGCGAGCAACTGTTCGACATCCTGTCGAAAAAGGGCGTGGTGCCGCTGGCCTGGGGTGAAAATGGCTACCGCCAGTTGTCCAATTCGGTGCGTGAAGTCAAATCCCCGGACGACATCAAAGGGATGAAGCTGCGCGTGGTGGGTTCGCCGCTTTACATCGACACGTTCACGGCGCTGGGCGCCAACCCGACGCAAATGAGCTGGGCCGACGCCCAGCCGGCCCTGGCCAGCGGCGCGGTGGACGGCCAGGAAAATCCCCTGTCGATCTATGCGGGGGCCAAGCTGTACGACGTGGGCCAGAAGTTCCTCAGCCTGTGGAACTATGTGGCTGACCCGCTGGTGTTCGTGGTGAACAAGGATGTCTGGGCATCCTGGTCGCCGGCGGATCAGAAGATCGTGCGCGAAGCCGCCATCGAGGCCGGCCGTCAGGAACTCGTGATCGCCCGCAAAGGCGTGACGAACACGGACGATTCCCTGCTGAAGGAAATCGAGGGTCACGGGGTGAAGGTGACGGTGCTGTCGCCGGAGCAGATCGGCGTGTTCGCGAAGACGACACAGCCGGTGTTCGACAAGTGGGCGAAACAGATCGGTCCCGATCTGGTGAAGCAGGCGCAAGCAGACATCGCGAAGCGCTGATCCCGATCGGGGCGGCATGTTCCGGCGGCGCATAGCCCTGCCGGAACATGCCGCCCCATTCCTTTGATGCCGGGAGTCCCGCTGCTGAGAGGGCGGGAGGGGACATGCCCCTTCAGGAGGTTTACTTGGAGCCCGCCGACCGGAAGGCCATCAGCGGGGAGGCAAGTGAGCCACTGTTTGAGCGGGACGCTTGCGGCCAGTCCGGGGGACTGGCCGCCCCGCGAGTTTGGCGAACGCCCCGATGACGGCCTGAAGGGAGGGCAGTCCCGGCAAAGCCGGGACCGGGCGACGTAAACCGGATGAAGGGGGTATGCCCCCGCCCGCCCGGGTTCTTGAGAAGACCGCCCCGACACAGCCCAGCCCGCGACAGATTCCGCTTCCCCCCGATTTTCAGCAAGCCAAACACCAGACACCCGCGTATGATGTGACCGCCTGATCACACGGCCCGGTCATCTGCTGACGCCAGCATGCTGGCGTTGCACCGCACCGGCGGCTCTCCCCTTCACGGGTTTTTCATCCGGCCATCATGGAAATCACCTTCGACGTCGTCGCCCTGCTGTTCATTGTCGCCCTGGTCGCGGGCACCATCGATGCCATTGCGGGCGGCGGCGGACTGATCACGATCCCCGCGCTGCTGGCCGTCGGACTGCCGCCGGGAGCGGCGATCGCCACCAACAAGATCGGCGGGATTGCCGGGTCCACGGCGGCGACCCTGCACTTCCTGCGCATGCGGCAGATCGACCTGAAGCGCAGCCGGTGGATGATGCTGGGAACGTTCCTGGGGTCGCTGGCGGGCGGCATCGCGCTGACGCGAGTCGACAGCAGCATCCTGAAGCAGGTCATCCCCGTGCTGCTGATCGGCTTCGCCCTGTACTTTCTGCTGTCGCCCAGGGTCGGGGCGCAGGATCGGACACAACGCATCACGGTCGCCCTCTATGCCGCCACCCTGGCGCCGCTGATCGGCTTCTACGACGGATTCTTCGGGCCCGGCACCGGCACGTTCCTGGCGATTTCCTTCGTGACGCTGCTGGGCATGAACCTGGTCAAAGCCACGGCGCACGCCAAGCTGCTGAACCTGTGCAGCAATCTGGCGGCGGTGATCTTCTTCGCCCTGCACGGCAACATCGTCTGGGCCTATGGCCTGCCGATGCTGGCCGGACAATGGGTGGGCGGCACCATCGGCGCCCGGCTGGTGGTGACCCGCGGCCATCAACTGATCCGCGTCCTGATGGTGACGATGGCGATCATCGTGTCGGTGAAGATGATCCTGGACCAGTAGCCGGCGCGACGCCCGCACGGCAAAGCCCGCTTCATCCCCCACGGTCGCGGGCCGGAGACCGCCTGTGGCGTCTCGGCGAGCACCGTCCTATCATGATCCTTTCGGCAGACGATTCATGATCAGGTGGTTCCCATGTCCACGATACCCGACGCAGCCGCATCCGGCACATTCCTGATTGGCGGCGACATCCCCATCCACCGCCTGGGCTACGGCGCGATGCGCATCACCGGCCCCGGCATCTGGGGGGCGCCGACGGACCCGGCGGCCGCCCTGGCCACCCTGCGGCGCCTGCCCGAACTGGGCGTGAATTTCATCGACACGGCCGACAGCTACGGGCCGTTCGTCAGCGAAGACCTGATCCGCGAGGCCCTGCACCCCTACACAGGATTATTGATCGCCACCAAGGGCGGACTGCTGCGCCACGGCCCGGACCAGTGGGTGCCGCTGGGAGATCCCGGCTATCTGCGCCAGTGCGTGCTGATGAGCCTGCGCCGTCTGGGGGTAGAGCGCATCGACCTGTGGCAACTGCACCGTCTGGACCACGGCGCATCGCGCCAGGCGCAGTTGCAGGCGATTGCCGACATGCGCAAGGAAGGCCTGATCCGCCACGTGGGCCTGAGCGAGGTCCACCCGGCCGACATAGAGGAAGCCCAACGGTATTTCCCCGTCGCCACCGTCCAGAACCAGTACAACCTGGGCGAACGCAAAAGCGAGGCGGTGCTGGACTACTGCGCCAAACACAATATCGGCTTCATTCCCTGGTATCCGCTGAATGCCGGCCGCCTGGCCCAACCTGGATCGAAACTGGCGGACATCGCCCGGCAGCATGGCGTCACGACCAGCGCCATCGCCCTGGCCTGGCTGCTGAAACGGTCGCCCGTGATGCTGCCGATTCCCGGGACCGGCAGCCCCGACCATCTGGCCCAGAACGTGGCGGGCGCCCAGGTGGTCTTGAGCGATCAGGAATTCGAAACGCTGGACCGGGCGGCCGTCTGATCCGGCGCGTCCGCCCCTGCCGGACAGCCGGACCGATCATCCCTTGCAAGCGCCGGGGAGAACAGCCATCCGCCGGCGCTCGCCGGGCGAGGCCTGCCCCACACGCGGCTTATTCCGGTTCGCGCAGGCTGAGCACATCCAGGCTGACGTCGCCGCGTTCGCAGGACACCCAGGCGCTGCGGTCGGTGATGTTGATGCTCAGCGTCATGTTGCGGTCCGCCAACGCGGCCAGGGTTTTCGTGGCATCCGCATCCAGGGCGTAGACCCGCAAGTTGCCGGCGCGCGCGACCTTGTTGCGCACCCCCGCCCACCAGACGTCCACGCCGCGCCCATAGGCCAGGACCATGACCTGGCCGGCGCGACCGCAGGCCTTCAGCAGGCGGCGATCGTCGGGCAGGCCGATCTCGACCCACTGCTGCACGGCGCCCGTCAGGTCCAGATTCCACAGATCGGGTTCATCGGTATCGCTCAGGCCTCGCGTGAAGACCAGCCGCTCGTCGGCCTGCACCCACAAGGCATAGGCCAGCAGGCGCACCATCAGGCGCTCGTCGGTCTCGGACGGATGGCGCGCCACGGTGACGGCGTGGCTGCCGTAATAGCCGCGGTCGTTGTCCGCGACATTGAGTTCTGCTTTGTAGATGGTGGCGCGCAGGGCCATGATTATTTAAATGCCGTTTCGATGAAGCTGCGAAGTTTACGTGAATGCAGGCGTTCGCCGGGCATCTCGCGCAGGCGCTCCAGCGCCCGGATGCCGATGTGCAGATGCTGATTGACCTGGGTACGGTAGAAGGCGCTGGCCATGCCGGGCAACTTCAATTCGCCATGCAGGGGCTTGTCCGACACGCACAGCAGCGTGCCGTAGGGCACCCGGAAGCGGAAGCCGTTGGCGGCGATGGTGGCCGATTCCATGTCCAGGGCGATGGCCCGCGACTGCGACAGGCGCTGCACGGGCTCCTGCTGGTCGCGCAGTTCCCAGTTGCGGTTGTCGATGGTGGCGACCGTGCCGGTGCGCATGATCTTCTTCAGTTCCCAGCCCGACAGACCGGCGACCTCGGCCACGGCGTCTTCCAGGGCCACCTGGACTTCGGCCAGCGGCGGCACCGGCACCCACAGGGGCAAGTCATCGTCCAGTACGTGATCCTGGCGCACATAGCCATGGGCCAACACGTAATCGCCCAGGCGCTGGGTGGTGCGCAGCCCCGCGCAGTGACCCAGCATCAGCCAGGCCGACGGCCGCAGCACGGCCACATGGTCGGTGATGGTCTTGGCGTTGGACGGCCCCACCCCGATATTGATCAGCGTGATGCCGGTGTGACCCTCGCGCTTCAGGTGGTAGGTGGGCATCTGCGGAGTGAAGGCCAGCGGCGGGGCTTCCTGGGCAGCGGTTTCCTGCGTGACGATGTGATTGCCGGGTTCCACCAGCGCGGTATAGCCGCCCGCCCCGGTCGCCAGCGTGGCCCGCGCCCATTTCACGAATTCATCCACATAGAACTGATAGTTCGTGAACAGGACGAAATCCTGGAAATGCGTGGGCGACGTCCCTGTGTAATGCTGCAGGCGCTGCAGCGAATAATCGATGCGCGGCCCCGTGAAGGGCGCCAGCGGCCGAGGCTGGTTCGCGCGGCCGCGCCAGGTGCCGTTGACGATGGCATCGTCCGTGACCGCGAGGTCGGGCACATCGAAATGATCGCGCAGCGTATGGCCCGGGACTTCGGAGTATTCCCCCTGGGCATATTCGCCTTCCGGGAAGGCGAAATGCAAGGGGATGGGGAGATCCGACTCGCCGATTTCCACCGGCACCCGGTGATTGCGCAGCAACAGCCGCACCTGTTCGCGCAGGTAGTCGCGAAACAGCGCCGGGCGCGTCACCGTGGTCATGTAGACGCCGGGCTCGACCAGATGGCCATAGGACAGGCGGCTGTCCACGTCGGGGTAGGTGTTGATGCGGATGCGGATGGCCGGATAGCAGGCCCGCACGCGCTGGCCGACGTCCAGCGTGCCCGCGCCGTATTCCCGGAAGGCGTCGCGGATGAACGCGGTGTTGCGCTGATACAGGTGGATCAGTTGGTCAACGGCCGCATCGGCATCGTCGTAGCTGGCGAACGGGACCAGCGGCGGCAGCCGTGTCGGGCGTGGGGTATCCATGAATTTTTCCATGCGTCCGATTATGGCAGGTCTTTGTGACGCATGGAGGATGTGATGGCGGCCACATGTAGCCGGCCGCGACTCATCCGTGCAGTCTGGCGACCGCCTCATCCGCGATCGCCAGGGCCGACGTCAGGCCCGGCGATTCGATGCCATACAGATTGACCAGGCCGTCCACGCCATGATCGCGCGGCCCCTGGATGATGAAATCGGCATCCTCGCCGGTGGCCGTGGCGACCTTGGGACGTATCCCGGCGTAATCGGCATGCAGGGCATCATCGGGCAACCCGGGCCAGTACCGCCGGATCGACTCGTAGAAGCTCTTTGCGCGATCCGGATCCACGTCGTAGGCAATCTGGTCGATCCATTGCACATCCGGGCCGAATCGCGCCCTGCGCCCCAGATCCAGCGTCAGGTGGACGCCCAGCCCGCCTCCGACCGGGACCGGGTAGATCAAATGGGAAAAGGGCGACGCCGCGGACAGCGCGTAGTAATTGCCTTTTGCCAGCCGCATGGATGGAATCGAGGCCGTCGGCAGGCCATCGATCCCGGCGGCCAGCGCCGTGGCCTGCAGTCCGGCGCTATTGATCACATGCCGGGCGCGGATTTCCATGGGCTCGCCCCCCCCCACCTGCAGGACAATGCCGCCAGTCACGGCCTGCCCCGACAGCACGGGAGAACACAGCGCCAGCAGACCGCCGGCGGCCTCCAGGTCGCCCAGCAGCGCCTGCATCAGCGCGTGGCTGTCGATGATCCCTGTGGATGGCGACTTCAGCGCCACGACACAATGCAGGGCGGGTTCTTCCTGTCGCGCCTGACCGGCATCCAGCCACTGCAGATCATTGACGCCGTTGGCGGCCGCCCGGGCCGCCAGGGATTCCAGAGTGCCGCGCTGCCCGTCGACCGTGGCGACGATGAGCTTGCCGCACCGCCAATAAGGCACATTCCGCGCATCGCAATAGGCGTACAGCGCCTGGCGGCCCTGGACGCACAATCGTGCCTTCAACGAACCCGGCGGGTAGTAGATGCCGGCATGGATAACCTCGCTGTTGCGCGCGCTGGTGCCCGTGCCGATGGCGGATTCCGCCTCCAGCAGAATGGTTTCGTGACCGGCCTGCGCGCAGGCGCGCGCCACGGCCAGCCCTACCACTCCGGCCCCCACCACGACGCAATCGACTTCTTCCAGCATCAAGATCAATCCGTCAGTTGAGCATGCGACAGCGCCCGATCCGCATGCAGGACCTCCCAGCGATGCCGCGTGGGTTGCATGTGATCCACCACGAGCCTGGCCAGCGTGTCGCGGTCCTGCCGCTCGATCGCCAGGATCATCGCACCGTGTTCTTCCACCGCCTGGCTCAGCCAGCCGGCATCGACGATGCCGTACGAGCGGATGGGGTTGGAAACCTCGGTATAAAAAGCAATCGCCTTGCACAGTTCCCGATTGCCGCACAGGGCGAATAAACGGTCGTGAAACTCATCATTGAGCTGGTGGATCAAGCCGCCGTCCGCCCCCGCCGCCACGGCTGCGGCATGCCGGTCATAGGTCGCCTTGAGCGCCGCCAGGCCATCGGCCGGAACGGGCTGCGGCATGATCCGCACGGCGTCGCGCTGCAGGAGTTCACGCATGTGATAGATCTCGCGCACCTCGTCCAGCGTGAAGTCCTTGACCCTGGCCGATCGGGACGGCGGCTTGGTGACCACCCGGCGCGAGACGAGTTCCTGGATCGCCGAACGCACGACATGGCGCTTGACCGAAAAACGCTCCATGAGCGCATCCTCGGTCAGTTCCTCGTTGGGGCGCAGCCGGCCGAAGATGATGTCGGCCTCCAGGTCCCTGATGACGGTACGTACGGTCGCCGAGCTGGCGGGTTGATGGTTCATTGCTTCAACGGCCTTGGCAATTGCTGTTCACGCCAATTGTGACAGATCAGGGGCCGATCCCACCCCGAAAACCTGCTCAATGGCAACCGCGATATCGAGCAGGGCCGAATCCGAGAACGGCGCCCCCACCAGCTGATAGCCGACCGGCAATTCACCGGCGCCCCGCTTCAATGGCATGGAAACGGCACATTGCCCCAGATAATTGGACGGCTGCGTGTTGCGCGTCATGCCCAGGGCATGCGTCATCGCGGTGTCCGGATCATCGAAATCATCCACGCAGGGGGGAACCAGGGCAGCCGTCGGGCAGCCGATCACATCGACCTCGGTGAAATAGCGCTTGGCCGCCTCGATATGATGCGCACGCCGGTCGCGCAGGCGCATGAAATCCACCGCATCCACACCGACCCCGGTCGCGACGCGCGCAGCAACCACCGGGTCGATCAACGCCCGGGATGCCTCGAAGGTGTCCTTGCCCATCATGGCCAGCAGCGACACCGGCATGGACTTCGGGAAATACTCCGCACGCTCGGCCGCTTCCGTGACGACCACGTCCTGGAACTTGCAGCCAGCGGACCGCAGCGCGTCATTGGCCAGACCGACGGCGGTCTCGACCTCGGGGGACAGGCCTTCATAGAAATAATTCGCAGGCCGACCGATGACGAGCGTGTCCAGGCGCACTTCCCTGGTCGAGTGCGGCGCACGCTGGCCAAACAGTTGTCTTTCCAGGGTATCGAAAGCGACCCTGGCATCCTTGGCCGAACGCGTCAGCAAACCGATGGTATCCACGCTGGGATCCAGCGGCACGGAGCCCGCCGTCGGCCAATGGCCAAAGGTCGTCTTGAGCCCGAAAATCCCGTTGAACGCGGCCGGCACTCTGACCGATCCGCCCGAGTCCGAACCGATGGCGAATACGCACAGGCCGGCGGCACAGGCCACGGCGGACCCCGAACTGGACCCGCCGGGGACACGGTGCCGCGTCGCATCCCAGGGATTCCAGGGCGTACCCAATGTCGAGGACACCCCTACGATACCCAGACACAGCTCAACCGCCTTCGTGGTCCCCAGGATGACCGCGCCGCAACGCCGCAGCGCATCGATGAATGGACCTTCCTGAGTACCGACGACGGGCGTCAGATCGAGACGCGACCCTGCTTTCGGGGCTGGATACCCCCGCATGACGAACACATCCTTGACTGCGACGGGAACCCCCATCAAGGGCCCCAGATCCACCCCCGCCGCCCACAACAGATCCATGGCCTTGGCCGATGCCAGCGCCTTTTCGGCATCCACGTTCTGGTATGCGCCCAGCTTCTTGTCCAGGGCTTCGATGCGCGCCAGATACGCCTGCGTCGCCGCCAGGGACGTGATCTTGCCACTGCGGAAATCCCGAGCAAAGCCGGTAAGCCCACCCTCGCCGGCAGGGTCTCGTGGAATGTTCATCATGGACAGCTCTCCAGAATATTCGGCGCCGCCCTGCAGGCGGCGTCTCGGTTTGATCATTCATGCGGCTGCAGGCGTCCGCCTACAGGCCAAGATATGCCTTGCGGATCAAGGGGTCCCCCTCGAGTTTGGCGGAAGGCCCCTCCAGGACCAGCCGGCCGTTCTCCAGCACATAGGCCCGGTCGCTGAACTGCAGGACTTTCTTGATGTTCTGCTCGACCAGCAGCACCGGCAGCCCCGTGTCCGCCACGGCGCGAATCGCCTTCATCATCTGCGTCACATAGAGCGGCGACAAGCCCAGGCTGGGTTCATCCATCACCAGCATGACAGGGTCCAGCATCAGGGCCCGGCCAATGGCGACCATCTGCTGCTGGCCCCCGGACAGCGATGCCGCAGCGCGCTTCTGCAGAGCGCTGAGGTCCGGGAAAAGATCATAGACCTTCTCCAGCAGGCCGGCGCGCCGATCCCGGGGGTTCACCTGCGAGGCCCCCAGCAGCAGATTCTCGTGCACGGACAGATTGGGAAAAAGCTGCCGCCCCATGGGGACATGCGCCAGGCCCCTGCGCGCAAGCTTGTGCGGCGGCAGCTTGTCGACCCGCTCTCCCGCAAAATAGATGTGGCCCGACATGGGGTGGATCATGCCCGAGGCCGCCCGCAGAATCGTGGACTTGCCGCTGCCGTTGCCGCCGACCAGCCCGACCAGTTCCCCCTGGCGAACCTCCAGCGACACGTCAAACACCACCTGCAAAGGCCCATAGCCCAGGCTGACCCGATCGACCTTGAGCACAGGCGTGGAAGTTGATGCATTCATTCGGAATCGGTCCCCAGATAAGCTTCGACCACCTGCGGCAGCGCAATCACCTGCTGCGGTTCGCCCTCGGCGATCAGATTGCCACTGGCCAGCACCAGCACATGATCGGACAGTTTGATGATCGCTTCCATGATGTGTTCGACCATCAGGATCGACAGGCCGCTCGCGGTCAATCCTTTCAGCAAATCGATCATGGCCGCCAGGGCGGGCGGGTTGAGCCCCGCCATGATTTCGTCCAGGAACAGCACCTTGGGCTTGGTCGCCAGCGCCTTGGCCAGTTCCAGGCGTCGCAGACGGGCCAGGTTCAGGTCGGATGCCGGTTGATGCGCGCGATCGACCAGGCCCACCACTTCCAGTGCCTCCATGGCGGTCTTTTCGGCCTGCGCACGCCTGCGGTGGTGCAGGAAGGCGGGGATCAGGGCGTTTTCCAGCACCGTGAGCGACTCATAGGGACGCTCGATCTGGAAGGTGCGGCCCATGCCCTGCCGCGCCCGTTCATACGCAGGCTGACGCGTGACGTCCCGGCCGAAGAAGGCCACCCGCCCCTGCGCCATCGGCGTGAAACCAGTGGCGGCGTTGAACAGGGTCGTCTTGCCCGCGCCATTGGGTCCGATCAGCCCCAGGATCCCGCCCTGAGGCAGCGTGAAAGAAACATCGTTGACGGCAACCACGCCGCCGAACCTGACTGTGATGTGTTCAGCCTTGAGTGCGGTTTGCATAAGCCCTCCGAATCCGGTGATACAGGATTTCCCCGAGAATCCCCCGCTGGAGGAACAACATGACGATCAGGATCAGCACTCCGTAGACCAGCATATTGGCCTGCGCGAATGTCGTCCTGAACATTTCCGAGGCGCTGACCAGGATCACGGCGCCCAGCGCCGGCCCCCAGACTGTGCCGCGCCCGCCGACGATGGCCGTCAAGGCGATCTGGACTGAAAAGAACAGATTGAACAGGACGTCCGGTTCCATGAACGACAAGTAAAGGCCATAGATGCCGCCGCCCAGGGTCGTCAACCCGGCGGAGATCACGAAGGCCAGCAGCTTGGCCCGCTGGGGATTGATGCCGGCCGCCATCGCGGACTGCTCATCTTCCCGCACCGCGCGCAATTGATACCCCAGCCGGGAGCGGGCCAGGGAGATGACCACCAGCAGCGACACGGCCGCGAACCCCAGCGCCAGATAGAACTGCGTCACCTTGTTGAGCAGGTCAAAACCCATGATGGTGGGCAGCGAGATGATGAAAACCCCCGTCGCGCCGCCGCTGAGCCAGTTCTCATTGATGACGACCAGACGGATGATTTCCGCGATCGCGATGGTGGACATCGCGAAATACACCCCCTGCAGGCGGAAGGTGAGTGTCCCCCAGATGAAGGCCAGCACCATGGCGCAGCCAATCGCCATCAGGATCGTCCACCAGGGCGCCAGTCCGTAATGCTCGGCGCCGACCGCGACGAAATAGGCGCCCAGGCCCACGAACGCCACGTGCCCCAGGCTGACCTGCCCGGTCCAGCCGCCCAGGATGTCCCAGGACGTAGCCCAGCCCACGAACAGCAGGGCCATGATGGGAATCGCCAGGAATTGGGACCCCGTCAGCGGATACAGCGCCGCCGCCAGGATCAGGATTCCGAGGATGATCAGATCGCGTTTCATACTCTTTTCACCTTTTTCCCGAACAAGCCCTCGGGCTTGAGCAGAAGCACCAGCAGGAACGCCAGCAGGCCATAGGCCTCGCGATAGTCAGAGGACAGGTAGGATGCGCCCAGCACCTCCACCACCCCCAGCAGCAGCCCGCCGACGGCGGCTGCCGTGACGTTGCCCAGCCCGCCCAACACGATGACCACGAAGGCTTTCAGGGTGAACAACGACCCCGTGGACGTCGGGGTGGCATACAGCAGCGGGATGAGCGTGACGCCGGCGGTGACGGCCAACAACGTGCCCAGGCCCATGACGATGGCCTGCACCCGCTTGGTGTCGATCCCGACCAGCTCGGCCCCCAGCATGTTCTCGGCCGTCGCCCGGATGGACCGGCCTACTTCGGTGCGATGCAGCAACAGATAGAGCGCCGAGGTCACCACCAGCGTCGCCAGGCCCGCCAGCAGCAGCACCACCGACACATGGACCGACAGGAACCGCAGGGTGTCCGATGCGTATGAGGTGTAGATCGATTTCGGCTCGGTGCCGAACGCCAGCAGCAGCAGATTGCCGACGATCAGCGAAATGCCCAGGGTGACCAGCATGCTGGTTTCCTGTGAAGCATCGATGATGCGCTCCAGAACGGTCTTCTGGATGAGCACACCCAGCAGAAAACCCGCCGGCGCAATGAGGACGAGGCTCAGGTAAGGGTCCCAGCCCAGCAATCCACTCAGGAAGACGGCTGCGTACATGCCCAGGACCACAAAATCGCCGTGTGCGAAATTGATCGTGTTCATGACGCTGAAAATCAGTGTCAGGCCGATGCCGATCATGGCGTACACCATGCCGATCAGCAGGCCATCGGCAAGATTCTGGAATAAAGGAATGAGATCCGGCATGGGGTGGCTCGAATGGGTGATTCTCAGACGGGTTCAGGATGCCGCCCCGCAATTCGGCGCGGGGCGGCGCGCGCACGGCTCGGCGCGCGACTGCCTAGCGTTTATCCCAGTGAGGCACAGGGAACACGGAGGGCGAGGAAGCCAGGTCTTCCGGATAGACGGTGACATGCTGCCCGTCCTTGATCTGGATGATCAGATCGCGGATGGGGTTCTGATTCTGGAATCCGCCGTCGCTCTTGAAGACCACATCGCCGGCAGCCGTCTTCAGATTGGTCTGCAGCAGGGCCTCGCGCACGTCGTTGGGCGCCAGGGACTTGGCGCGACGCAGCGCGTCAGCGGCCAGGCGCAGTTCCTGATAGCCTTCCGCCTCGTAGAAGGACGGCTCCGCCTTGGCGCGATCCGCCAGGCGCTTGGTCAGATCGGCGGTCCCCGGGTACTGCGCGTCCTTGTTCCAGGTGACGGCCGAGGTGAAATATTCGGACGTCGGCCCCAGTTGCTGGACGAAGCTGGGCAGCGATGACGAGGTGTCCAGCGTCATGACCTTGACGTTCAGGCCCACCTCGCGGATCTGGCGCGCGATGGCCACACCGTCGGCCGCATACGTGGACATATAGAGAATGTCCGGTTTTTCCGTGACGAGGCGATTCAGGATGGGCCGGAAGTCGGTCGTGCCCTGGTTGTAGGCCTGATAACCCACCAGTTCATAGCCGCGTTCCTGCGCCAGTTTCTTGCCGGTCTCGGCCAGCGATGCCGGCCATGCGCTGTTGGCGTACACAATGGCGACCTTCTTCAGGCTGTCGTCCTTCTTCTTCAGGCTGTCGTAATAATCGAAGTACGTCGTGGCGACAATGGTGGAATTATGCTTGGCACGGAATACCCACGGCGAGCCCGGCTTGGTGATGCTGTCGTCCGCGCTGCCCAGCACGATCAGCGGCATTTCCTCTCGGGTGGCCAGGCGGGCCAGCGGCCCGGTCATGGACGAGGCGTAGGTGCCGATGATCAGCGCAACCTTCTGGTTCTTCAGGGATTCCAGCGCCGCCAGCGCGCTTTGCGCCTGGGAGGTGTCGTCCTGGGTAATGACTTCAAGCTGCTGGCCGTTGATGCCGCCGTCCTTGTTGATTTCCTCGAGCGCCACATCGATCCCGGTGCGGTATCGCTGCCCGAACTCTGCGAACGTGCCCGACAGGCTGTTGATGACGCCAATCTTCACCTGGGCCTGCGGGGCGGCGGAAAATGCCAGCAGGGTCGCTGCCACCGCAACCGCGCCCGCCTTTGAAAAAGCTGCCTTCATGGATGTCTCCCTTTGTCGACGATCGATATGGTCGCGGTCGTTCGTACTTCATCAGGAACTCCGGCGCCTCAGGGCCCTGGTTCCTTGTTTTTCCGCGAGGATTTGCGAAATCAATAATACTATTAATAATTTTTGATTTCGCAAGTTTCATCGAAAGTAAGGGAAAACCTTGATTCATGAAAGAAACGCACCGCAATGTCGCGGTGACGTCACTTTCGTCGATGCACTTCCCTGCCTGCCGCGTAGGTCGCGGCGATCGCGCGGTCGTCCCCCAGCATGGCCAGGGCGAACAACAGTTCCTCCAGCGATTCGGCGCGCGCCGTGCGGCGTTCCAGCAACGGCGTGGCCTGCGGGTCCAACACGATGAAATCGGCTTCGGCGCCGGCTTCCAGCGTGCCGATCTGCCCGGTCAGGCCCAGGTGCTTGGCGGCGCCCTGCGTCGCCTGCCAGAACATGCGCCGCGCCGTCAGGTGATGGCCCGACAGGCGGGCGACCTTGTGGGCCTCGTTCATGGTCTGCAGCATGGAAAACGACGAGCCTCCCCCCACGTCCGTGGCCAGGGTCACCGGCATGCCGAAGTCCTTGGCGGCAGCGAAATCGAACAGGCCGCTGCCCAGGAACTGATTGGACGTGGGGCAGTGCGCCGCCACCGCCCCGGCATCGCGCATGCGGCGGCGGTCGTCATCGTCCAGCCAGACGCAGTGCCCGTACACGGCGCGGGGGCGCAGCAAGCCGTAGTCGTCGTAGATGTCCAGGTAGCTGCGGTGGCCGGGGAACAGCGACATCACCCATTTCACCTCGTCCTGGTTTTCGGACACGTGCGACTGGATGAAGACATCGGAATAGCGCTGCGCCAGTTCGCGGCAGCGGCCCAGTTGTTCGGGAGTGGACGTGGGCGCGAAGCGCGGCGTCAGGGCGTACATCTGGCGGCCCTTGCCATGCCAGCGCTGCAGCAGCATTTCGCTGTCGCGCGCGCCGGATTCGGCGGTGTCGCGCAGGTATTCCGGACAATTGCGGTCCATCATGACCTTGCCGGCCACCATGCGCAGATTGCGGGCATGGCTTTCCTCGAAGAAGGCCTGGGCCGAACCCGGGTGCACGGTGCAATACACCAGGGCGGTGGTGGTGCCGCAGCGCAGCAGTTCATCCAGGAAGAACTTCGCCACTTCCTGGGCATAGTCCGGGTTTTCGAAGCGCCGTTCCGTCGGAAACGTATAGGTTTCCAGCCAGGGCAGCAGGCCGGGCGCGGGCGACGCGATCATGTCGGTCTGCGGATAGTGGATGTGCGTGTCGATGAAGCCCGGCGTGATCAGGCGGCCGCGCCAATCATGCACGGCGATGCCGGCGGGCAGGTCCCGGGCCAGTTCGTCATAGTCCCCGCACTGCTCGATCGCGCCGTCGCGCACCACCAGCAGGCCGTCCCGGATCCATACACAGGCTTCGTCCTCGGCCTTGGGGGTATCGCGGAAATACAGCAACTGGGCGCGATAAGCCTGTACATCGGGCACGGCTTGGGCGTTTGACGTCGAGGTCATGGGAGTGTCTCCTAAGGATGTTTTACGGCGCCGGCTCGGCGGCCGGTCCTCGTGTTCGAATCAGTGCGTCACCGCGAGGTCCGCCTGCCCGGCGGCGTGCGCGGCGCGATGCGCCAATTGTGTGCGCAGCCGCATCAGTTGCGCCGCCACGGCCACGGCGATCACGGCGGGTTGCTTGCCCTCGATGCCTGGTTCGCCGATGGGGCAGGTGATGCGCGCATAGCGTTCGGGCGGGATGCCGCGCGCCGCGAAGCGCTGCTGGAATTTATGCCATTTGGTGGCCGAGCCGATCAGGCCGAAATAGGCCGCATCATCGCGTTTCATGATCTGCTCGCACAGATGCTGGTCCAGGGCATGGTCATGCGTCATGACCAGGTAGCAGCTGCCGGGCGGCGCCTGATCGATGACGGCCTCGGGCGTATCGGTGGCTTCGATGATGACGTTCGGAGCCACGGTATCCGGGAAAAGCTCGTCCCGGGCATCGACCCAGGTGACGCGACAGGGCAAGGTGCCCAGGATATCGACCAGGGCATGGCCGACATGCCCCGCCCCGAACACCAGTATCTGCAAGGAATCCGGCTGGAGAGGCTCCGTCAGCACGGGGCAGCCCCGGGCATCGGAGGGATCCAGCAGACGGGCCGCCTGGAAACGGTTGGCCGGGTGCGACGCAGCCGCCGGCGCCTGCAAGCCGACCCACGGGGCCACGCCCGGCCCGCCTACGCCGACCTCGCGCTCGAACGATTCCTGGCGCTGCAGGCGCGCGCGCGCATCCAGCAGCCAAACGCGATCCGCGTCCCGCAGGCGCTCGAACAGCAGTGTCACCAGGCCACCGCAGCATTGGCCGGCCGATGCCGCCAGCGGGATGTCGCGGACCCAGCGATCCGGATGATCCGCATCGGTCAGGTGTTCGCGCGCCAGCCGCGTGGCTTGCCATTCCAACTGGCCGCCGCCGATCGTCAACCACTGATGGCCGGCCGACACCAGCATCTTGGCGCCTGCTTCCCGAGGCGCCGACCCGCGCACGGAAGCGACGCTGATCAGCACCGCGGGCTGCCGGCGGTCCAGGCACCAGAGGGCCTGATCGATCCAGGCTGTCATGCCGGCGCCTCGCTCAGGCCGTCGCGGCGCAGCGGCGCCGCAGGGCTTCGGCCGCCATCAGAATGGCTTCCGGGGTGGCCGGGGCGTCCAGGTCGGGCGACTCACGCCCATCGCCCAGCGCGGACACTGCATCGACGATCGCGTTGAAGACGCTGACGCCATGCACCAGCGGCGGTTCGCCCACCGCTTTGGAATGATGGACGGAATCCTGGTGGTTGCGAGCCTTGAACAGCCGCACGCGAAAATCGCGCGGGCAATCGCTGATCGCCGGGATCTTGTAGGTGGATGGCGCATGCGTGGTCAGGCGGCCATCGGCGCGCCAGACCAGCTCTTCGGTGGTCAGCCAGCCCATGCCCTGAATGTAGCCGCCCTCGATCTGACCGATGTCGATGGCCGGATTGATGGACGCCCCCGCATCGTGCAGGATGTCGGCCCGCAGCAGTTTCCATTCGCCCGACAGCGTATCGACGACCACCTCGGACACGGCGGCGCCGAAAGCGTAGTAGAAGAAGGGATTGCCGCGGCTGGTCGCCTTGTCCCAACTGATGCCGGGCGTCTTGTAGAACCCGTCGGACCACAGCTGCACACGGTCCCAATAGGCCTCTTCGACCAGTTGCGCGAACGGCAGGGTCTTGCCATTGACGCTGACCTGGCGCCAGGCGAAGGACACATCCTCGGCCTTGCCGCCGTATTTCCGGGCGGCGAAATCCGCCAGGCGGGCGCGTAGCGTCAGCGCGGCGTCTTCAGCCGCCTTGCCGTTCAGATCGGACCCGGTGGACGCCGCCGTGGCCGACGTATTGACGACCTTGTAGGTGTCCGTGGCGGTGACGCGCACGCATTCCAGATCCAGGCCCAGCGTGTTGGCGACGATCTGCGCGACCTTGGTGTTCAGCCCCTGGCCCATTTCGATGCCGCCGTGGTTCAGCAGCACCGAACCGTCGCGGTAGATGTGCACCAGGGCGCCCGCCTGGTTGAAGGCCGGCACGTTGAAGGAAATGCCGAATTTCACCGGGGTGAGCGCCAGGCCCTTTTTCAGGACGGGGCTATGGGCGTTGAAGTCCCGCACCGCCTGACGGCGGGCGCGGTAGTCGGAAGAGGCTTCCAGTTCGCTGATGATCGGGTGCAGCAGATTGCCCTCGACGACCTCGCCATAGGGGGTCGTATTGCGCGTATCGGTACCGTACAGATTCAGATAGCGCACATCCAGCGGGTCTTTGCCCAACTGGCGGGCCACGCGGTCGATCAGCACCTCGGTGATCAGGGCGCCTTGTGGAGCGCCGAAACCGCGAAAAGCCGTGGCCGACTGGGTGTTGACCTTGCCGCACATGGTGTGGATATCGGCGGCCGGAATGTAATAGGCATTGTCGAAGTGCGCCAGAGCGCGGCTGGCGACGGCCTCGGACAGGTCCGCCGAATAGCCGGAATGCAGGGTCATGTCCAGGCGCACGCCCAGGATGAGACCGTCCTGATCGAAGCCGACGTCATATTCAAAGTAGAACCCGTGGCGCTTGCCCGTGATCATCATGTCGTCGTCGCGGTCGGCCCGCAGCTTCACCGGCCGCTGCAGCCTGGCGGCGCAGACGGACGCCACACAGGCAAAGAGCGCGGATTGGGATTCCTTGCCGCCGAAGCCGCCGCCCAGGCGCCGGCATTCGATCTCGACCTGGTGACGCTGCCAGCCCAGGGCATGCGCCACGGCATGCTGCATTTCAGTGGGGTGCTGGGTGGAGCACAGCACCTGCATGCCGTCTTTTTCACGCGGGATGGCGTAGGCGATCTGGCCTTCAAGGTAGAACTGTTCCTGTCCGCCGCAGGAAAACTCGCCCGTCAGGCGCACCGGGGCGCCGTCCAGCGCCTTTTGCACATCGCCCTGGATCAGGCGCAGTTCGTCGGTCGTGCCGGCGCCGGCCGCCTTGGCCTGCTGAGGCGTCAACAGAAAGGGCAGCTCTTCATAGCTGACCTTCCCGAGACGCGCGGCGCGGCGGGCCTGGTCCACGGTCTTGGCCACCACCACGAACATCGCCTGCCCCACGTACTGCACGACGCCATCGGCCAGGATGGGGTCGTCGGCGACCACCGGACCGCAATCGTTCACGCCCGGGATGTCCTTGGCCGTCAGTACGGCCAGCACGCCCGGCGCCTGGCGCACGGCATCCAGATCCATGGCGGTGATGCGGGCATGGGGCTTGTCGGACAGGCCCAGCGCCGCGTACACGGTATTGCGCAATTCGGGAATGTCGTCGGTGTACACAGCTTCGCCGCTGACGTGCAGCGCGGCCGATTCGTGCGGGCTGGCCGCGCCGGCGGCCGGCTCGCCCACCACGGGGCGCGGGATGCTGTCGTTGCCGATCGCCAGCCGGTCCAGTTCGACCGGAATATTGACGCGCATGTTCATGATGGGCTCCTCAAGCAAGTTCGGCCAGATTGGCCGTATTCACCTGATGCGTCGCCAACGGCGCCCCAGGGGCGGTTTCCAGATAAAAGCGATACAGCAGATTCTGCGACGCCAGCAGGCGGTAATCGCTGCTGGCCCGCATGTCGGTCAAGGGTTTGAAATCCTGGGCGACGGCCTGCATGGCCGCCCGCGCATGGGTTTCATCCCAGGGCTGGCCCAGCAGCGCGGCCTCCACCGCACGCGCGCGACAGGGCGTGGCGGCCACGCCCCCGAAACCGGTGCGCAACTGCCGCACCAGCCCGGCATCATCCAGTTCCACGGCAAATGCGGCGCAGACGGCGGAAATATCCTGGTCGAAGCGCTTGGACAATTTGTAGGCCCGGAACTGGCGACCCGCCACCTGGACCGGCACGCGCAGGCCCTGCACGAATTCGCCCGGCTCGGCAGCGTTTTTCTGATAGGCCAGGTAGAAGTCTTCCAGCGGCATTTCCCGGACCCGGTCGCCCCGGCGCAGGATGATGCTGGCGCCCAGGGCGATGAGCGCCGGCATGGAATCGCCGATGGGTGAACCATTGGCCACATTGCCGCCCAGAGTGCCGGCGTTGCGGATCGGAAAAGACGCGAAGCGTTGACGCAGTTCAGCCAGTTCGGGGATGCGCGCCACCAGGGCATCGTAGGCGTCGTTCAGCAACGCGCCCGCACCGATGATCAGGTCATCGCCTTCCGCATGGATGTCGCGCAATTCGCTCACCTGACCGATGTAGATCAGGTGCGGCAGGTCGCGCTGCTGCTTGGTCACCCACAGGCCGACGTCGGTGCTGCCGGCCAGGATGCGGGCATCGGGGTGATCCAGGCGCAATTGCGCCAGCTGAGCCAGGGTGCGCGGCGCATGAAAGGTGTGACCATCGTGCGTGTAGGAAAACACGTCATCGCGCTGCAAGGCGGCCAGGGCTTTCGCCAGCGCGGCGCGGTCGAATGCGACCGCCGGGAGCTGATACATCTCGTCGGCCGCCCGGATGATGGGCTGATAGCCCGTGCAGCGGCACAGATTGCCCGACAGCGCGTCATCGATCTGCGCGCGGGTAGGGGCCGGGTCCTGCGGGCCATGAGCCAGGTACATGCCCCACAGCGACATGACGAAGCCAGGCGTGCAGAAACCGCACTGTGAACCGTGGCAGTCCACCATGGCCTGCTGCACCGGATGCAGCGACCCATCGGGCTGGCGCAGGTCTTCGACCGTATACAGGGCCTTGCCGTCGAGCGTGGGCAGGAACTGGATGCAGGAATTGACGGCTCGCATCGTCACGCCGCCCCGGCCGTCGGGTTCGGCCACCATCACGGTACAGGCGCCGCAGTCGCCTTCGGCGCAACCTTCCTTGGTGCCCATGCAGCCCAGGTCCTCGCGCAGGTACTGCAGCACGGTGCGGGTGGTGGGCTGATCAGTGACTTCGTGGATCTGGCCACGATACTGAAAGCGAATGGCAGTTGTCTCCATCGTGATACCTTTTTATGTTCAAGCCGGGTGTTATGGTCCAAGATAGCATCAAGCCGCGAGCCCCGGCATTCATGAACGATGATGGCGCGTATCAGGGTCGCTGATCATGGACGCCGACGCCCGCGCCGTGAATAATGGTCCGCATGAGCAAAACCCGCGATTCCATGGACACCCACCTGCTGCGCATCCTGCAGATCCTGTTGACCGAACAAAGCGTGTCGCGCGCCGCGATCAAGCTGGGCCTGTCCCAGCCCGCGATCAGCAATTCGCTGCGGCGGCTGCGCGACATCACCGGCGACCCGATCCTGGTGCGCAGCAAGACCGGCATGGTCGCCACCGAACGCGGCCAGGAACTGCTGGTCCGCGCCAACGAGGCCCTGTCCGCCATCGAACGCATCACCCAGCCGCCGGGCGCGTTCGACCCCGCGCATTCGACGCGCGAGTTCCACCTGGGCGCCCCCGACTACCTGGATGCGATGTTCCTGCCGAACATCGCTGAAATCCTGCGCCGCGAAGCGCCGCATGCCAAATTCATCGTACACCCGATCAATTCGGATTACGACTATGCCGGCGGCCTGGAAGACGGCGGCCTGGACGTGGTGATCGGCAACTGGCTGGAGCCGCCGCCCCAGATGCACATGGCGCGGCTGTTCGACGATGAAGTCGTCTGCATGGTGGGCAGCCAGAACCCCATCGCGCACCGGGACCTGAGCCTGAAGCAATACCTGGAACTGCCCCACCTGGCGCCCTTTCCCTACGTCTCCGAACGGCAGAGCTTCATCGACGGCTACCTGGCCGCCCAGGGCCTGCGGCGCAACATCCAGATGACCATCCCCTATTTCGGCCAGGTCGCCGGCATGCTGCTGCGCACCGACCTGGTCTTCACCACCGGGCGGCAGTTCGCCCAGCACTACGCCCGCTACCTGCCCATCACCATCCTGCCCTCGCCCTTCCCCTTTCCGGCCATGCGCTTCTACCTGCTGTGGCACCGCCGCTGCCATGGCGCGGCCGAGGTCATCTGGCTGCGCCAGTGCATCGTCCGGGTCGCGTCCATGCTGCAGGCCAGCCTGGGGGAACGCGGCGACACATAGGCCGCGGCTGTGGCGGCGCCCTCGATCCAGCGTGCCGATCCGCCGCCCTCCACATCAGCGCAGCTTGATAATCGTCATCAGCGCTGCCCGCTCACAGCGTAAAACCTTGTCCCTAGAATGAATCAGGCCGGTTGCGTTTGCAGCCGCGCGCCCTTCACACAAAGCCGGCCCACGAGCCGGTCGATATTCAGGAGACAAGGCTCATGAGCGAGCAGGAAACCGTTTTGCCTGCGGGGTTCGAGACCTCCGCCACACCGCACCGCATCACCCCCAATACCTGGCTGGAACAACGCTTCCAGTTGACGGCGCGCGGCACCAGCGCACGCCAGGAAACCCTCGCCGGGCTGACGACCTTCCTGGCCATGGTCTACTCGGTCTTCGTGGTCCCCGCCATGCTGGGCAAGGCGGGCTTCGATACCTCATCCGTCTTCATCGCGGTCTGTCTGACCAGCGCCTTCGGCTCCCTGCTGATGGGGCTGTGGGCCAATCTGCCCATCGCCGTGGGCTGCGCGATTTCCCTGACGGCCTTCACCGCGTTCGACCTGGTGCTGGGCCAGGGCCTGTCGCCGGCCGTCGCCCTGGGGGCCATCTTCCTGATGGGCCTGATCTTCACCGCCATTTCCGTGACCGGCGTGCGCACCTGGATCCTGCGCAACTTGCCGGCGGGCATCGCGCACGGCACCGGCATCGGCATCGGCCTGTTCCTGCTGCTGATCGCCGCCAACGAGGTCGGTCTGGTGGTGAAGAATCCCGGCCCGGGCCTGCCTGTGTCGCTGGGCGCCCTGAATGCCATGCCGGCGCTGCTGTCCATCCTGGGGCTGGCCGCGATCTTCGGGCTGGAACGGCGCCGCGTGCCCGGCGGCATCCTGCTGGTCATCCTGGCCCTGTCGGCCGTCGGCCTGATCTGGGACCCCGCCGTCACTTTCAAGGGCTTGTTCGCGTTGCCGTCCTTCGGCGGCGAACATTCGCTGATCGGCACGATGGACGTGGGCGGGGCGCTGAGCGCCGTGGTCATCCCCAGCGTGCTGGCCCTGGTCATGACCGCCGTGTTCGACGCCACCGGCACGATCCGCGCCGTGGCCGGCCAGGCCGGCCAGTTGGACAAAGACGGCCAGATCATCAACGGCGGGCGCGCCCTGACGGCCGACTCCGTCAGTTCCATCGTGTCCGCCGGGCTGGGCGGCGCACCGGCCGCGGCCTACATCGAATCCGCCGCCGGCACGGCCGCCGGCGGCAAGACCGGCCTGACCGCCACCATCGTCGGCCTGGGTTTCCTGGCGCTGATCTTCCTGTCGCCGCTGGCCGCCCTGGTGCCGGCCTACGCCACCGCCCCCGCCCTGATGTACGTCGGCCTGCTGATGCTGGGCAGCGTGCGCAAGCTGCACCTGGACGACACCGTGGACACGATGGCCGGCATGGTCTGCGCCGTGTTCATCGTGCTGACCTGCAACATCGTCACCGGCATCATGCTGGGGTTCACCACCCTGGTCATCGGCCGCGTGTTCGCCGGCGAATGGCGCAAGCTGAACGTCGGCACCCTGGCCATCGCCGTGGCCCTGGCGGTGTTTTACCTGGGCGGCTGGGCCATCTGAAGGCCCTGGCGGCGACGGGCGCACCCTGTCGGCCGCCCCGGAACCTGCGGTTCGCGACGCTTTTCAGCGCCCGGTCCGCAGACCGGGTCTCAAGGCCGGGCCGGCAGCGCCCGGCCGCAATCCCCCAGCAAATGCCTCAACCACTGATGGGAGGGCGCATGATGATTGCGCGCATGCCACAGCTGATAAAAGCGCATCGGCGGGAAATCGATGGGCGACTCCACGATGGTCAGCGGCAGCAAGCCCGCATAGTAGCGGGCGAAATGCCGGGTCGTGGTGAAGACCAGGTCGGTGCCCGGCAACAGGTACGGCGCCAGCATGAAGGACTGCGCCTCGACGCATTCCTCGCGCTGGATGCGCAAGGATGTCAGCACGGTGTCGATCATGCCGCGCTGCGTCATGGAATACGGCGTGGGCACGATATGCTGCACGCGGCGAAAATCCTCCAGCGTCAGCCCCCGCGAGGCCAGCGGGTGATCGGCCGACATCAGGCACACGATGGGATCTTCCAGCAGCACGGACAAATGCATGCGGTCGGGGGGTTCGGGCCAGTTGCCGATCACTACGTCCAGCGTGCCTTCGGCCAGGGAACGCTCGAAATCGAAATCCGGCCCCAGGGCATGCAGCACCAGCCGCGCATGGGGCGCTTCGCGCCGGAACCGCGCCACGACCGACGCGGCGAACGCCGGCGCCAGGTAGTCGGGCGAACCAATGCGAAAGACCTGCCGGCTGCTGGCCGGATCGAAGTCTTCGCCGGTCTCCAGCATGGTGTCGATGGATTCCAGCGCCGACTTCGCATGATCCAGAATCGCCAGCGCCCGGTCCGTGGGCACCATGCCGCCCTTTTCCCGCACCAGCAGCGGGTCCTGGAAAATGAGCCGCAGGTTCTTCAAGGCCACGCTGATGGCCGGCTGGGACTGATTCAGTTTCAGGGCGGTGCGCGACACGCTGCGTTCGGCCATCAGGATGCAAAAGACCTTCAGCAGATAGGTGTCCAGCATGGCGTTGCTGCGTCGTGTAGGCATCGGGATCCGTTCCTTGTTCCGGGAATGCGCTTCAGCTTATACCACTTATACGTTGTCACACCCTTCTTTTGAGGCGGGATACCCCGTAGACTTTCCATCATGACGCACTTGATGATATCCACCATGACCCTGAACGAACTTTCCGCGCTGCCGCAGTCCGAATTTTCCCGGGAGCTCGAGGCGATCTTCGAACATTCCCCCTGGATCCCGGAACGCGCCTGGGCGGCACGGCCATTTGCCGACGTGGACACCCTGCATCAAGCCATGGTGCGTGTCGTGCAGCAAGCCGCTCCGGCCGAACAACTGGCCCTGATCACCGCCCACCCGGAACTGGCCGGCAAGGAAGCCGCCGCCGGCACCCTGACCCACGCCTCCACCGGGGAACAGCGCGGCGCAGGCCTGGACCAATGCAGCGCCGAAGAGCTGCAGCGGCTGAGCGCCCTGAACACCCGCTACCGCGAGCGCTTCGGCTTTCCCTTCGTGATCGCCGTCAAGGGCCGCAATCGCTATCAGATCATGGACGCCATCGAAGAACGGCTGCACAATGACCAGGATACCGAATTCACCACCTGCCTGGACCAGATCGGGCAGATCGCCCGCTTCCGCCTGGACGCCCGGTTTGCGGCCTAAACTATCCATGGTGCCGCGAATCTGCGCACTGGCCGGATGCGTTCGCGTGTGCCGGACATTCACGGAGCCCTACTCATGAGCACAATCACCCCGACCCGCCTGACTATCGAACCCCTGACCCGAAAGGCCTTCGCGCCGTTCGGCGACGTGATCCAGGCGGACGACACCGTCCGGCACTTCACTATCAATGAAGGCAATACCGAACGCTATCACGACCTGGCTCACATCGACCCGGGCGCCGATGGCCGCGCCATCGTGTCGATCTTCCGGGGTCAGCCGCGCACACTGCCGTTCACCCTCACCATGATGGAACGCCACCCCAAGGCCAGCCAGGCGTTCATCCCGCTGTCGGGCCGCCCCTATCTGGTCGTGGTGGCCAAGGCCGAAACCACCCCCACGGTGGATGATCTGCGCGTGTTCCTGTGCAGCGGCGAACAGGGCGTGAACTACGCCCGGGGCGTCTGGCACCACCCGCTGCTGGGCCTGGAGGCCGTGTCGGACTTCCTGATCATCGATCGCACCGGCCCGGGCGACAACTGCGACATCGTGCAGATGGAAGCCCCCAGCATCATCCCCGAACTGGACTGAAAGTAGTATTGCCCCCACGCTGCGCAGCCTGCGGCCGCTTGCTGCCCCCCAAGGGGGCCCTTTTGCCTTGGGGCGGCCCGGCGGCAAAAGCTTTGCCCCCACGCCAGGCAGCCTGCATGCTGCAGGGATTCGCCAAGCACGGATCGGGACAATTACCCGGCGTCAGGCGCCCAGATATTTCTGGCGCGCGTCCGCATCGCCCTTCAGGGCGGCCGAATCGCCGTCCCAGACGATCCGGCCTTTTTCCACGATGTAATGGTGGTCCGCCAGTTGCAGCAGCGGCGCCAGGTTCTTGTCGATCAGCAGGATCGCCATGCCCTCGCGGCGCAGCAGCGCCAACGCCGCCCAGATCTCCTGGCGCACCAGCGGCGACAGGCCCTCGGTGGCCTCGTCCAGGATCAGCAGTTCGGGGTTGGTCATCAGCGCCCGGCTGATCGCCAGCATCTGCTGCTCGCCGCCCGATAGCTGATTGCCGAAATTGCCTGCGCGTTCCTGCAGGCGGGGGAACAATTCGTAGATGCGCGGCAAGGTCCAGGGATTGCGCTTTTTATGACGGTCGGCGGCCGTCGCCACCAGGTTTTCCTGCACCGACAGGTTGGGGAAGATCTGGCGGCCCTCCGGCACCAGGCCGATGCCGCGCTGCGCCACCCGGTAGCTGGGCAGATTCTGGATCTTCGCGCCCTTGAACCGCACCTGGCCCTGCCAGGCCGGATGCATGCCCATGATGCTCTTGATGGTCGTGGTCTTGCCCATGCCGTTGCGGCCCAGCAGGGTCACGCATTGCCCTGCGTCGATCTGGAGATGCATGCCATACAGCACCTGGCTGCGGCCATAGCCGGACACCAGGTCTTCGACCTTCAGCAGTTCGGCGTTCATAGAGCCCCCTTGGCGCCACGCGCCGTCCCCCCACGGGGGAATTCACACTTGGGACGGCCCGGCGTGTTCATACGGGAACCTCCTCGTCGCCCAGATAGGCTTCACGGACTTCCGCGCTCTGGCGGATGGTATCCACGTCGCCGCAGCAGATGACCTTGCCGTAGAACAGCACGCTGATCCGGTCCGCCAGGGAAAACACCGCATCCATATCGTGTTCGATCAGCAGGATGCCGTAGCGGCTTTTCAGGCGCTGCAACAAGTCCACCATCATGTCCGACCCGGTATCGCCGTGTCCCATGCCGGCCATGGGTTCATCCAGCAGCAGGATCTTGGGGTCGGCGGCCAGCGCCATGGCGATTTCCAGTTGGCGCTGCTGCCCATAGGACAGCGACATGGCCGGCGCGTCCCGCCGGGGCGACAGCCCCATCAGGTCGATGAGTTCGTCCGCGCGGCCCGCCAGCGCGGGAGTCTCCACCGCCGGCGTCCAGAAATGAAAGCCGTGCCCCTGGCTGCCCTGGACCGCCAGGATCACGTTTTCCAGCACGGTGAATTGCTGGATCACGGACGTGATCTGGTAGGACCGCCCGATGCCGGCCCGCACCCGCTGCGCCATCGACAAGGCATCGATGGATTGCCCGCCCAGACAAATGCTGCCGGCGTCACTGGGCACTTCGCCCATGATCTGACTGATCAGCGTCGTCTTGCCCGCGCCATTGGGGCCGATGATGGCGTGGATTTCGCCCGGCAGGATATCCAGATCGACGTGATCCGTGACCAGCAGGCCGCCATAGCGTTTCACCAGGCCGCGGATCGAGAGCAAGGGCTGCATGTCAGTGATCCTCCTTGGGTGAAGCGATCATGCCCCAGAGCCCGTTGCGCAGGAACAGCACGATGAGCACGATCACCGGGCCCATGATGATCATCCAGTGGTCGGTCAGGCCTTTCAGGACGTCTTCCAGCAGCAGGAAGCCGGCGGCGCCCACCACGGGCCCGACCAGGGTGCCGGCGCCGCCCAGCAGCACCATGATGATGAGCTCGCCGGAAGCCGTCCAGGCCATGTAGGCCGGCGACGCGAAAGCGGTCAGGTTGGCCAGGAAGAACCCCGCCAGGGCGCACAATTCGGCCGACAGCACATAGGCCAGCAGGCGATATCCCAGCGGCGAAGTCCCCACCGCGCGCACCCGCCGCGCATCCATGCTGGAGGCCCGCAGGATCAGGCCGAAGCGCGACCGGATCACACGGCGCAACAGCAGCAGGCTGGCGCCCAGGCAGGCCAGCAGGGCCAGATACAGGCCGACGTGGCTGCCGGTCAAGGCGCCGAAGCGGCTGAGCTGGCGGATCGGCAGGCCTTCGTCGCCGCCATACTGCTTCAAGCCCACGGCCAGGAAATAGAACATCTGCGCCAGGGCCAGCGTGATCATGATGAAGGCGATGCCATGCGTGCGCAGAGCGATCAGGCCCACGGGCGCGGCCACCGCGGCGGTCACGACCACCACCAGCAGCAGGTGGAGAACCCCGCTGTCCGCGCCGTAATGCGAGGCGACGGCGACGCAATAGGCGCCGAGGCCGATATACATGGCATGGCCGAAGCTGACCAGCCCGCCATAGCCCAGCGCAAGGTTTAGACCCACGGCGGCCAGCGCGAACACCAGGATACGGCTGAACTGCAGCAACACATAGGGGCTGTCGGTCAGGCCGGCATACACCGGCACCAGCAGCAACAGCGCGAAAATGAGGGCCGTCAGCGCGACCGGCCAGGACCAGCCGGCGCCGCGAGGCGTCGCACGCGTATTCATCATCAGGGATTCCATCCTCATCCGGCCGCCCTTAACGTTTTTTCACGGGAAACAGGCCCTCGGGCTTGATGGCCAGCACGACCACCATCAGGACATACACGGCCAGCGAGGAAATCGCGGCGCCCAGCGTGCTGGCGAGTTCCTGCGCCAGCGCCTGGCTGAGCAGCGCCGGCATGACCGTGCGGCCCAGGGTGTCGACCAGGCCGACCACCAGCGCCCCCAGGAAGGCGCCCCGGATCGAGCCGATGCCGCCGATCACGATGACCACCAGCGTCATGATCAGGATCGAATCCCCCATGCCGGGCTGCACCGACAGGATCGGCCCCACCATGGCGCCGCCCAGCCCCGCCAGGCCGGCCCCCAGGGCGAAGATGAAGGTGTTGAGCCAACCGATGTTCACACCCAGGGCCGCGACCATGCCGCGGTTGCTGGCGCCGGCGCGGATCAGCATGCCGATGCGGGTGCGCTCGATCAGCAGATACAAGCCCAAAGCCACCAGCAGGCCCACCAGGATGATCAGCAAGCGGTACAAAGGATAGGGCGTGCCCAGCACCATGATGGTGTTGCTCAGGGCATCGGGCAGGCTCATGAAAATCGGCGCCGAGCCCCAGATCATGCGCGCGGCCTCATTGCAGAACAACATCAGGCCGAACGTCGCCAGCACCTGGTCCAGGTGCGCCCGGGGATACAGGCGGGCGAAGCCGCAGCGGTCCAGCGCCACCCCCAGCGCCATGGCGCCGCCCAGGCCCGCCAGGATCGCCAGCAGGAAGGAACCCGTGTAGCCGAAGGCGGCGGCGGCGAAATACGCCCCCATCATGTACAGGGCGCCATGCGCCAGGTTGATGAAGCTCATGATGCCGAAGACCAGGGTCAGGCCGGCGGCCAGCAGGAACAGCAGGATTCCATATTGCAGGCCGTTCAGGGCCTGCATGAACAACAACTGCGGACTCATGTCCGTCCTCCGTGACGGGCGGCGGCTGCCGCCCGTCGTTCAGGGCTTGCAGAAACGCATCAAGACTTGCAGTTCTTGAAATACGCGTCGGCGTGATTCGTCAGGGGCTTCGCAATGGTCTTCAGCGACACCCGGCCCTGCGCGTCCTTGGCGACTTCGAAGGCATAGAAATCCTCGATCGGGAAGCCGTTGACGTTGAATTTGTAGGTTCCGCGCACGGACGCATAATCGGCTGCACGCAACGCATCGCGGAAGGCTTTTTTGTCGCTGACCTTGCCGCCGGTCTTTTTCAGCGCGCTGTCGATCAGCAGGGCCGAATCATAGGATTGCGCGGCGTACTGCGACGGGATGCGCTTGTATTTCTTTTCAAAGGCGGCGACGAAGGCTTCGCTGGTGGGGTTCTTGAAATCCGGCCCCCAGAACGTGCCCGCATAGGCGCCCAGGGCGGCATCGCCCAGGGCCGGCAGGGTGCTGCCATCCACCGTGGACACCGTCAGGAGCGGAATCTTGCCCATCAGGCCGAACTGCTTGTACTGCTTGACGAAATTCACACCCATGCCGCCGGGCAGGAAGACCCAGACGGCGGTGGGTTTCGCGGCCTGCAGCGCCAGCAATTCCGCCGAATAATCCTGCTGGCCCAGCTGGGTGTAGACCTCGCCCGAGATGCGGCCTTTGTAGAAACGCGTGAAGCCCTTCACCTGATCGCGGCCCGACTGGTAGTTGGGGGTGATCATGTAGACGTCTTTGTATTTCTGGTCGGTGGCGAACTGGCCCATGACCTCGGCCTGCCCGTCGTTCTGCCAGGCGGCGAAAAAGAAACCCGGATTGCATTGATTGCCCGCCAGCGGAGCCGGCCCGGCGTTGGAGCCCACGAAGGTCATGTCGGCATCGGCCAACGGCTTGGCGATGGCCATCATGACGTTGGAAAACGTCACCCCGGCCACCAGATCGACCTTGTCCTTTTCCAGGAATTTCTGCACCGCCTGCACGCCGACGTCGGGCTTGAGCTGATCATCTTCCTTCAGCAAGACGATGTCCTGCCCGCCCAACTTGCCGCCGTGTTCTTCCAGCGCCAGGTTGAAGCCATCCACCATGTCCTGGCCCAGCGCCGCGCCCGAACCGGACAGGGTGGCCAGAAAGCCGATCTTGACTTCAGCCAGCGCCGACCCCGCAGTCAGCCCCAGCGACAGGGTCAGGGCGGCCGTCAGCAATGTTTTGCGAAATGCCATGTTTGTCTCCTGAAGGATTTAATAATTTAGTTTTAAAGTATTGCCGATATTACACGAAAGTCAGCGACGTGCAACCCATGCCCTGCATGTGCAAAGCCACATGATCGCCGGGCTCGACGGCCACGGCTTCGGTCAGTCCGCCGGTCAGGATCAGAGTCCCGGCCGGGATCCCGGCGCCGCGCCGGCCCAGGTGATTGGCCAGCATCGCCACCGCATTGGCCGGGTGCCCCAGCACGGCGGCGCCCGCCCCCAGCGAAACGATCCGGCCGTTCTTTTCCATCACGGCGCCCGTGGTGCGCAAATCCAGGTCGCGTGGATCACGCATGATGCCGCCCACCACGAAACGCGAAGACGAACAGTTGTCGGCCACCACGCTTTTCAGGTCGAACTTGAAATCCCGGTAGCGGCTGTCGATGACCTCGATGCCGGCCAGCACGAAATCGGTGGCGGCCAGGACTTCGGCAATCGAGCAGCCCGGCCCTTTCAGCGGCGCCTTGGTGACGAAGACGATTTCCGGCTCGACCTTGGGGTGGATCAGATCCGCATGGCGGCACTGGCCGCCATCGGGCACCAGAAAGGTATCCGCCAGAAAGCCGAAGATCGGGGTTTCGATCCCCATCTGACGCATCTTGGCAAACGAGGTCAGACCGGCTTTCAGCCCCGCGACCCGAGCCCCCCGGGACAGCTTGCGGCGCAGGATCTCATCCTGCACGGCGTAGGCATCGTCCCAGTCCATCTCCGGGTGGTCCAGGGTGATTTTCAGGGTGTCGCGGGCCTGCAGTTCGCAGGTTTCCAGGCGCTCGGCCAGTTCGCGGATGACGGCGGTGTCCAGACTCATAGTGCCTCCTTGGCGCTACGCGCTATCCACCTCGCGGCCTGCATGTCGCTCCGATTCATCAGGCGCAGGCCAGTCCGCAGGGACTGACCTGCGTCCGGACTCATCCCCCCCAGGGGGAAATCGCGCTTGGGGCGGCCCGGCGCGCTCATGCCGCACCCCGCTGGCGGACCAGGCTCAACGCCGTGTCCTCGATCATGTCTTCCTGGCCGCCGACCATGCCGCGACGGCCCATTTCCACCAGGATTTCCCGCGCCGGGACGCCATAGCGCTTTTCAGCACGGCGAGCGAACAACAGAAAGGACCCATAGACCCCGGCATACCCCAGCGTCAGCGCATCGCGACTCAGGCGCACCGGTTCCTCCATCATCGGGAAGACGACGTCTTCGGCCACGTCCTGCACCTTGAACAAGTCCACGCCGGTTTCGATGCCCATCAGATTGCACACCGCCACCAGGGCCTCCATGGGCGTGTTGCCCGACCCCGCCCCCATGCCCGAGCAAGCCGCGTCGATGCGATTGGCGCCCGCATCGATGGCCGCCATGCTGTTGGCCACTCCCATGGCCAGATTGTGATGGCCGTGAAAGCCGATCTCCGTCTCGGGTTTCAGAGCATCGCGCAGGCGGGCGACTTTTTCCGCGACCTGATGCGGCAGCATGTGGCCGGCCGAATCGGTCATGTAGATGCAGTTGGCGCCATAGCCTTCCATCAGCCTGGCCTGTCCGACGATGCCTTCGGGCGTGTTCATGTGGCTCATCATCAGAAAGCCCACCGTGTCCATATCCAGGCTGCGGGCGACTTCGATATGCTGCTGCGAGACGTCGGCCTCGGTGCAGTGGGTCGCCACGCGCATGGTATGCACACCCAGGGCGTGAGCCATGCGCAGATGATCGACCGTGCCGATCCCCGGCAGCAGCAGCGCCGAGACCTTGGTCTTTTTCATCAGCGGAATCACGGTGGACAGATACTCCTCGTCCGTGTGCAGGGAAAAACCGTAATTGACCGACGAGCCGCCCAGGCCATCGCCATGGGTGACTTCGATCATGGGCATGCCGGCCTCGTCCAGCCCCCGGGCCACGGCCTTCATCTGGTCCAGCGTGATCTGGTGGCGCATGGCGTGCATGCCGTCGCGCAGCGTCATGTCGTGCAGGGTGACGAATTTCTGTGTGCTCATGGTGATCCTCCTTTACGCGGCCGACAGGGTGATCTCACCCTTCTGGATGCGCTCGGCGAACATTTCCGCCGTGCGCGCGGCCGCCGCCGTCATGATGTCCAGATTGCCGGCCGATTTGGGCAGGTAGTCCCCCAGGCCTTCGACTTCCAGATAGATCGATACGCGCCGCCCGTCAAAGACCGGACCGTTGACCAGTTTGTAGCCGGGCACGTAGCGCTGCACTTCGGCCAGCATCCGCTGCACCGATTCGGTGATGGCGGCTTCATCCGGATCGCCGTCGGTCAGGCAGTGGACGGTATCGCGCATGATCAGCGGCGGATCGGCCGGATTCAGGATGATGATGGCCTTGCCCCGGCGCGCGCCGCCCACGCGCTCCACGGCGCCTGCCGTGGTCGTCGTGAATTCGTCGATGTTGCGTCGCGTGCCTGGGCCGGCCGAGCGCGAGGACACCGTGGCCACGATTTCGGCATAGTCCACGGGCTGCACCCGCGACACCGCCGCCACCATCGGGATGGTGGCCTGGCCGCCGCAGGTGACCATGTTGACGTTCATCTCCTGTTGCTCGACGTGCGTGGCCAGGTTCACCGGCGGCACGCAGTACGGCCCGATGGCCGCCGGCGTCAGGTCGATCATCATGGCGCCCCGGGCGGTGACCTTGTCGCTGTTGTCCTTGTGCACGTAGGCCGAGGTCGCGTCAAACACGATCTGGATGCGATCCTCCTTCATGTGCGGCACCAGCCCGTCCACGCCATCGGCCGTGGTCTTCAGCCCCATGTCGCGCGCCCGCGCCAGGCCGTCGGACTGTGGATCGATGCCCACCATCCAGACGGGCTCCAGCACCGCGCTGCGTTTCAGTTTGTACAGCAGGTCCGTGCCGATATTGCCCGAGCCGATCAGGGCGCACCGTATCTTTTCCATGACGTTTCCTTTCCTATGCAATGAAGCGCACGCCGCAGTGGCCGATGCCGCCGATCGACACCTGCAGGCTGTCGCCCGCGACCACCGGCGCCATCGCCGCCAGCGCGCCGGACAGAATGACTTCCCCGGCCTTCAGGCCGACCCCCAACGCGCCCAGCGCGTTGGCCAGCCAGGCCACGGCATTGGCCGGATGGCCCAGCGCCGCCGCGCCCGCGCCCGTGCCCAGCAGTTCGCCGTTCTTCTCGAACACCATGCCGCAGGTGCGCAGATCCAGCCCGCGCGGGCTGACCAATTGATCGCCCAGCACGAACACGCCGCACGAGGCGTTGTCCGCCACGGTGTCCTGGATCTTGATCTTCCAGTCGCGAATGCGCGAATCGACGATCTCGAAGCAGGTGGTCACGGCTTCGGTGGCCGCCAGCACATCGCTGACACCGACGCCCGGACCGGTCAGGTCTTTTTTCAGGATGAAGGCGATCTCGCCCTCGGCCTTGGGCTGGATCAGCCCCGCCATGGAGATCGCCTCGCCGGGCGCGTAGACCATGTCGCTGAGCAGATAGCCGAAATCCGGCTGGTAGACGCCCAGCATGTCCATCACGGCCTGGCTGGTCACGCCGATCTTCTTGCCCACCACGCGGGCGCCGGCCTGAAGGCGGCGGCTGATCATCCGCTGCTGGACGTGATAGGCGTCCTCGATGCTCATGTCCGGGTGGCGTCCGGTCAGGGGCGCCACCGGCCGGCGTTCCGACCATGCCGCATGCAGTTCATCGCCCAACTGTTCAATCTGAGTCTTGTCCATGGTCGCTCGCGTCAGGCAAGGTTGAAGAAGGCTTTGGCGTTGTCCGTCAGGATGCGCCGCTTTTCCACCGCCGACAGCGTGTCGCCGTCGGTCACCAGATGGCCGATTTTCTGTTCCCCCAGGGGGTAGGGATAGTCAGAGCCCAGCATGACGCGCTCGCTGCCCATCACATCCACCAGCAGGCGCAGGGCCTTGGGATCGAAGACGGCGGAATCCACCGAAAAACGGTCGCAATAGGACGAGGGCGGATGGGGACAATCCTGGCGCACGATGTCGCGGTATTTCCAGGCGTTGTCCACCCGCCCCAGGGTAAAGGCAAATGAACCGCCGCCGTGGGCGAAGCACAGTTTCAGGCTGCGCGGCAGGCGTTCGAACGCGCCCGACAGGATCAGCGACAGAATCCCCAGCGAGGTTTCCGCCGGCATGGCGACCAGCCAGGGCAGCATCCACTGGCGCATGCGATTGGGTCCGCCCATCATGTCCCAGGGGTGCGCCAGCACGGGGATGTCGTTCACCGCGCAATGGTGCAGGAATTCGACCAGTTGGGCGTCGTCCAGATCGCGGTCGCCCACGTGATTGCCGATCTGCACGCCGACGTGCCCGTCCGCCTTGGCGCGGGACGCCTCGCGGCAGGCCAGTTCCGTATCCTGCAGCGGCACCTGGGCCAGGGCCTTCAGGCGGTCCGGGTGGCCGGCGCAGTATTCCAGGGTCAGGTCGTTCATGCGGGTCGCCCAGCCGGCGACCTTGCGGGCGTCCAGTTCGTAGCCGAACATGATCGGCGTGGCGCTGACGATCTGCACGTCCAGGCCCAGGCGATCCATGTCGGCCACGCGCAGATCCGGATCCCACAGCACGGGGATCACCGGACGGAACTCGCTGTCGCCCTTCATGATCATGCCCGCATCGGGATTGATGATCTTCAACCAGGGGGCCTGGGCCGGGTCCAGCGCCTGGGCGTCGGCCCGGCTGATGGGGGGGAAAATATGGGCGTGAATATCGATCATATGCGTTCAGATTCCTTGGAGGTCCACAGCGCCCGGCCTAGACACGCAGCGGCGATTCGCTCAGTTGCTTGTGCCAGATCGTGTAGTCCTTGCCCGGGTGCTGCGTGCCGCAATCGGGACACACGCGCTCGGCCTCGCTGACGGCGTAGAACTGCCGGAAGATCTTGGGCAAATCGTCGACCAGGCTTTCCAGCTGCTTTTCGGCGCGCCAGATCTGGGCGCCGCAATGGGCGCAATGCCACTGCATGGCGTCCCGCGCCCCTTGAGGCCGGGGCCGCTCGATCAGCAGGCACAGGCCGTTGGGGTCCGGGCGCTGCGGCGAATGGATCAGGTGCGGCGGCTGCAGGTAGACGTCGCCTTCCTTCAGGACGATGCGCTCGTAGCGGCCGCGATCCCAGACCAGCACCGAGGCCTCGCCGCGCAGCTGGTAGAAGAATTCCTCGGTGGGGTTGTCATGGAAATCGGTGCGCTGGTTGCCGCCGCCCACCATATTGATGATGTAGTTGCCGTCCTCGAAGATCGCTGCGTTGCACACGGGGGGCGACAACTGCGTGCGATGGGCGTCGACCCAGTTCATCAGGTTCTTGGGCAGTCCGTATTTCAATTCCATGAATGTCTCCTTGCGTGTGTGGCCGGGTGGTCCCGGCGCATGCCTGTCCGAGGCCCCGGCCTCCGGGGCGGGCCTTCCGCCCGGGGGCCGTCAACGCGGCGGCTTGTAGGCGACCGCCTTGATCTCGATGCGCAGATGCGGATGCGGCAGCTGGTGCACCGCGACCGTGGTGCGCGCGGGGCCGTCGTAGCCGAAGAATTCACCGTAGATTTCGTTGTAGCCGGCGAAATCCGCCATATCGACCAGATAGGCGCTGATCTCGACGACGTCTTCCAGGCCGGCGTCCACGCTGCCCAGGATGTCGCGGATGTTCTCGATCACGGCGCGGGTCTGTTCGCGGATGTCCAGCCGCATGGCGCCCATGGCATCCATGACCTCGGCCCCCGCCAGGGTGTTGTCGGCGCGGCGCGAACTGGTGCCCGACACGAACAGGAAGTCGCCCGCGCGTTTCACGTGAGGGAACTTGCCGCGCGGGGCGGCCTTGCCGGCGACGACCTTGGCCTCTGACTGACTCATGGGATGGCTCCTTTCAGGACGGGGGTGGCTGCGGGTCAGACCTTGATGCAGATGTTGGTGACTTCGGAATAGAAATCCAGGGAATTGCGCCCGCCCTCGCGGCCGATGCCCGAGCGCCGCACACCGCCGAACGGCGTGCGCAGATCGCGCAGGTACCAGGTATTGACCCAGACCAGGCCGCTGCGCATCCGCGGCGACACGCGATGCGCCCGCGACAGGTTTTCGGTCCAGATGGCGGTCGCCAGGCCGTATTCGGAATCGTTGGCGCGGGCGACGGCCTCTTCTTCCGTGTCGAAGGGCGCGACATGGCACACCGGCCCGAAGACTTCCTCGCGCAGGCAGCGCGCGTCGTCGGGCAGGCCGGTCCAGATGGTCGGACGCACCCAGAACCCCTGGTCCCGCTCATCGCCGAAGACGGGGACTTCGCCGCCGGTGACGACGGTGGCGCCTTCCTGGCGGGCCAGTTCGAAATAGGACACGACCTTGGCCTGGTGTTTTTTGGAGATCATCGGACCGATGTCGGTGGCGGGATCATCCGGGCGGCCCAGCACCAGCGCTTCCGTGCGCGCTTTCAGCGCCGCCACGAAGCGGTCGAAAATGGGGCGCTGCACCAGCACGCGTTCGCTGCACAGGCAGACCTGGCCGGAATTGGTGAAGGTGGACTTCACCACGCCATCGACGGCGGCCTCGAAATCGGCATCCTCGAACACGATGGCGGCATTCTTGCCGCCCAGCTCGAAGGACACGTCCTTGACCCCGTCGGCCACGGTCTTCATGATGTGCGCCCCGGTAGCCGACGCCCCGGTGAAGGTTACGGCGTCGATGTCCGGATGGCTGATCATGGCCTGCCCGGCGGAATCGCCGCCGAAGCCCTGCAGCACATTGAAGGCCCCGGCCGGGAAGCCGATGTCATGCGCCACCTGCGCCAGCAGGAAAGCGGACGATGGCGTTTCCTCGGACGGCTTGGACACCACGGCATTGCCCAGCGCCAGGGCAGGCGCGACCTTCCAGCTGAACAGCAGGATCGGCAGGTTCCAGGGGGAAATGGCCACGACCACGCCCAGGGGTTTGCGCACGGTGTAGTTCAAGGCCTTGCCGCCGTCGGCGGCAATGGTTTCGAAGCATTCGGTATGCGCCTGGCGCACCAGGTTGGCGAAGAAGCGGAAATTGGCGATGGCGCGCGGCACGTCCAGGGTGCGCGCCTGGCGCACGGTGCGGCCGGTGTCCTGCACTTCGGCCTGCACGAATGCCTCGAAGCGCTGCTCGATGCCCGCGGCCAGCTTTTCCAGCCAGTCGGCCCTCTGCGCCGGGGAACACCGCCCCCATTCACCCTGCAAGGCGGCCTTGGCGGCCCGCACGGCCTGGTCGACCTCGTCGGCCGAAGCCTCGCAGACCTGGTTGACGACCGTGCCGTTCACCGGATTGATATTGGCGAACCGCTTCGCGCTGTCCACGAAGCGACCGCCGATATAGTGCTGGATAGGCTGGGCCACAGTGCTTGTCTCTTGCTTGTTGTCCGTTGGGATCACTGTAGACTGGGCCGGGATTATTTTCTAATCAAAAAACCCACTCTTGAGATTCCATATTGGAATCCCAAGAATCCGTCACACACAGTTCGCGGCCAGCAAGCGGTCGGGCCGCGCGGCCCCGACCTATGCCCGCGCCCCGACTTCCCTCAACACCTGCACAAAGGTCGCCGCCGCCGGCACCAGCGGGCGGTCGGCCCGCACGCTGTAGCCGATCGTGCCGAAGGGCAGACGCACGTGGATGGGGACTTCGAACAGCACGCCCACCTGGATCAGGGGACGCGCCGCCACGCTGGGCAGCATGGCCAGGGCATCGGAGCGGGCCAGAATGCCCAGATTGGTCAACATGGACAGGGACACGATCTGATTGTCCGGGATGGGCAACTGCCGGCCCAGGAAAAACTGGTCCACCTGCTTGCGCACCGGCGAGGCATTGGACGGCACGATCCACGGGTAATCCAGCAGATCGCTCACCGCGCAGCCGGGCTGGCGAGACAGGGGGTGATTGGCCCTCGCCACGATCATCAGCTCGTCCTGGTAGATGGCGTGCGTCTCCACGCCCTCGCCGGGGTTTTCCGGCAGGCGCCCCAGGATCACGTCCAGCTCGCCCACCCGCAGCATGGGAAACAGGATGTCGTTGGTGGCCTCCTGGATCACCAGGCCGACCTTGGGGTGGCGCTGCTTCATGACGGCCACGCTTTCGGGCAGCAGCCAGGCCGAGGCGGAAATCAGGGTGCCCACCGCCACCAGGCCGCCCTCGCCGCCGCGCAGGGCCGTCAATTCCTCGCTCATGGCGCGGGCATCGCCCAGCATAGGGCGGATGCGTTCCAGCAGATGCTCGGCGAACACCGTCAGGCGCACCCCCTTGCTGTGGCGTTCGAACAAAGTAACGTCCAGCAGTTCTTCCAGCTGACGCACGATCTTGACCACATTGGGCTGCGTCATGTGCACGGCTTCGGCGGCCTTGTGCATGGAACCCAGGGTCGCCACGCGCTCGAACACCAGCAACTGCTTGAATTTCAGCTCACGGATGCGCGACAGATGATCGTCCGGCATCATGGGGCTGCCTCGCTATTTCCCCGCCGACGAGCGCAGGCTGATCACCACCAGCGCCACCCCGATCAGCACCATGCCGGCCAGCTCCAGGGCCCCGGGCTGCTCGCCCAGTTGCAGCCAGCCGGCCAGCACACCGACCACGGGCACGCCCAGCGCCGACATGCCGGCGACGCCGGCGGACAGGTGCTGCAGGGCGAACAACCACAGGAACCAGGCCAGGGCCGTGGCGATGACCGCGTTGTAGACCAATGCGCCGTAGAAGTACGGCGCCGGGTCGATGGGTTTTTCGGGCACGACCCAGGCCGCCAGGCACAAGGCCAGGGCGCCGAACAGCATCTGCCAGGCCGTCAGCGGCAAGGCATCCATGGGGTAGTCGCGCTTGATCCACTTGGCCACGATGGTGGCCAGCGCCCAGCACAGGCCGGCGGACACCGCCAGCAGCTCGCTCATGAAGTCCGCATGCAGGGTCCAGGGTTCCAGAATCAGGATCAGCCCCAGCGCGGCCAGCGCCAGCGCCAGCCACTGCAGGCCGCGCACGCGTTCCCCGAACGCCACCCAGGCCATGGGAATCACCCAGAAAGGCATGGTGTAGACCAGGATGGATGTTTTCCCCGCCCCTCCATGCAGCAGCGCAACCTGGATCAAGGCCGAAAACGCCCCGGTCTGCAGGACGCCCAGCAGGGCCACGCGCCCCCAGGCCCGAATGCGCATCGGCCGGCGCCAGACCGTCAGCACGGCCAGCAGCAACAGGGCTCCGAACAATGTGCGCAGGGCTGAAAAATCGAAAGGCCCCACATAGGCCAGCACCGATTTCATCACCACCCAGTTGTAGCCCCAGCCCACGGCCATGCCGGCCAGAGCCAGGAGCGCCAGCCGTTCGTTGCGGCGGGCAGCCGCCTGTTCGTTCGTATTCAAGATATTCCCTGTCCTTCCCAGTAACCCGGTTCATGATAATGGTTTCTGAGATCGTCAATGAAATAGCGCACCTTGGCCGGCAGATATCGTTGCTGCGGATAGACCGCCTGGATGTCATAGGCGGGCAGCGCGAATTCATCCAGCACCGTCACCAGTTCGCCGCGTTTCAGTTCGCGCTGGATTTCCCAGGTGGAGCGCCAGCCGATACCCAGTCCCTTCTGCACCCATTGATACAGCAGTTCGCCATCGTTGCAAGCCAGATCCCCCCGCACCCGCACGGCGAACGGCTTGCCGTCGCGCACGAACGTCCAGCCGCGATGCTGGCCGCCCTGCAGGTTGAAGGCCAGGCAATTGTGGCGCACCAGATCTTCGGGCACGCGCGGCACGCCATGCGATTCAAAATAGGCCGGCGTGCCGCACACCACGCGCCGGTTGGGGAACAGACGCACCGCCACGTAGTTGGGGTCCGTGACCTCGCCGATGCGGATGGCCATGTCGTAGCCTTCGCGCACCAGATCCACCACGCTGTCGGTGAAATTGAAAGACAGCGCCAGATCGGGATAACGGCGGCGAAACGCCAGGGCGTGGGGCGCCACGTGCTGCCGCCCGAAAGATGCGGGCGCCGACACCACCAGATGGCCGCTCAGCGTGCGCCGCCGCGCCATGATGCTGCCATCGGCCGCATCGAAATCCTGAATCAGCTGCTGACATTGCTCCAGGTATCGCTCGCCCAGCTCGGTCAGCACCAGACCGCGCGTCGACCGGTGCATCAGTTGCACGCCCAGGCGCTTTTCCAGGGCCGTCAAACGCCGCCCCATGACCACCGGCGTGACACCCTCTACCAGGGCGGCCGCCGCAAAGCTGCCTTTATCGGCAATCAATACAAAACTGCTGATGTCGGTGTAGCGTCCCACACTGGCCTCCGGTGGTTTAAATGGCAGTCATGTCCTTGTGCGACAGGAACTATTGAGGCGTCCGGCAATGCCGTTTCATGCGGAAATTCTACCCCAGGTTTATTGCATCAGATACTTTTAGTATCGACAGAAACGAGAGTCACGGGGATTCCTGATCCACAGGTCATTCTTTATGCTGGTCCCAAGCCCGTAGACCCGATGAATCAGATCAAGGAGTAACCATGGCTCGGATGAGAGCAGTAGACGCCGCCGCAGCGGTCCTGCAGAAAGAAGGCATCACCACCCTGTTCGGCGTTCCCGGCGCCGCCATCAACCCGCTGTATTCGGCGCTGCGCAAAAACGGCGGCTTCAAACACGTGCTGGCCCGCCACGTCGAAGGCGCCTCGCACATGGCCGAAGGCTACACCCGCGCCCACCCCGGCAGCATCGGCGTGTGCCTGGGCACGTCCGGCCCCGCCGGCACCGACATGATCACCGGTCTGTATTCCGCGTCCGGCGACTCCATCCCCATCCTGTGCATCACCGGCCAGGCCCCGCGCTCGCAGCTGCACAAGGAAAGCTTCCAGGCCGTGGACATCGAGACCATCGCCAAGCCGGTCACCAAATGGGCCGTGATGGTGCGCGAACCCGAGCTGGTGCCGCGCATCCTGCAGCAGGCCTTCCACATCATGCGCTCGGGCCGCCCCGGCCCGGTGCTGGTCGACCTGCCCTTCGACGTGCAGATGGCGGAAATCGAATTCGACATCGACACCTACGAGCCGCTGGAGGTCTACAAGCCCTCCGCCACCCCGGCCCAGGCGGCCAAGGCCGTGGCCATGCTGAACGCATCCGAGCGCCCCCTGCTGGTCGCGGGCGGCGGGATCTTCAGCGCCGATGCCGCCGATCTGTTGAAGGAATTCGCCGAACTGACCGGCGTGCCGGTCATCCCGACCCTGATGGGCTGGGGCGTGATCCCCGACGACCACCCGCTGATGGCCGGCATGGTCGGCCTGCAGACCGCGCACCGCTACGGCAACGCCAGCCTGCTGGCGTCGGACTTCGTCATGGGCATCGGCAACCGCTGGGCCAACCGCCACACCGGATCCACCGCCGTCTACACCGAAGGCCGCACCTTCGTGCACATCGACGTGGACCCCACGCAGATCGGCAAGGTCTTCGGCCCGGATTACGGCATCGCATCCGATGCGGGCATCGCCCTGCGCCTGATGATCGAAGAGGCCAAGCGCCTGAAGGCCGCGGGCCAATTGCGCGACCGCGGCGCCTGGGCTCAGGCATGCCGCGCGCGCAAGAGCGAAAAGTCCATGCAGCGCAAGACGCACTTCGACCAATCGCCGCTCAAGCCCCAGCGCGTCTACGAGGAAATGAACAAGGCCTTCGGCCGCAACACGCGCTATGTGACCACCATCGGCCTGTCGCAGATCGCGGCGGCCCAGTTGCTGCACGTCTACGGCCCGCGCCATTGGATCAACGCCGGCCAGGCCGGCCCTCTGGGCTGGACCGTGCCCGCCGCCCTGGGCGTCGTGGCCGCCAACACCGGCGACGAAATCGTGGCGCTGTCCGGCGACTATGATTTCCAGTTCATGATCGAGGAACTGGCGGTCGGAGCGCAATTCAATCTGCCCTATATCCACGTCGTGGTGAATAATGCCTATCTGGGGCTGATCCGTCAGTCGCAACGAGGCTTCGACATGGACTACTGCGTGCAACTGGCTTTCGATAACATCAACGCGCCGGAAACCGACGGCTACGGCGTGGATCACGTCAAGGTCGCCGAAGGCCTGGGCTGCAAGGCCATCCGTGTGAAAAAGGTGGAAGACATCCAGCCCGCCATCGCGCAGGCCCGCGCCTGGATCAAGGAATTCCGCGTGCCGGTGGTGGTGGAATTCATCCTGGAGCGCGTCACCAACATTTCCATGGGCAACGACATCAACGCGATCAACGAGTTCGAGGAACTGGCCGAACACGGCGCGGACGCCCCCACCGCCATCACCCTGCTGGACTGAAGCAGGACACTGCGGCCCTTCCCGACGGAAGGGCCGCCCGGAAGCATTTCAAGGAGCCACACATGCCGAAATTCGCCGCCAATCTGTCGATGCTGTTCACCGAAATCGACTTCCTGGACCGCTTCGAAGCGGCCGCCAAGGCTGGTTTCAAGGGCGTCGAATACCTGTTTCCCTACGCCTACGCCAAGGAAGACCTGGCCAGGCGCCTGAAAGACAACGGTCTGGTCCAGGTGCTGCACAACCTGCCCGCCGGCGACTGGGACGCCGGCGAGCGCGGGATTGCCTGCCACCCCGACCGCGTCGAGGAATTCAAGCGGGGCGTCGCCCAGGCCATCGAATACGCCCAGGCGCTGGGCTGCACGCAGGTCAACTGCCTGGCGGGCAAGGTGCCCGCCGGCGTCGGTCAGACCGCCGCGCACGAAACCTTCGTCGCCAACCTGCGCCACGCCGCCGCCGAACTGAAAAAAGCGGGCATCCGCCTGGTGATCGAGCCGATCAACACCTTCGACATTCCCGGCTTTTTCCTGAGCCGCACGGACCAGGCCCTGGCCATCGTCGCCGAGGTCGGTTCCGACAATCTGCGCGTGCAATACGACATCTACCATGCCCAGCGCATGGAAGGCGAGCTGGGCAACACGATCAGCAAGCATCTGGGCGCCATCGGCCACATCCAGCTGGCCGACAACCCCGGGCGCAACGAACCCGGCACCGGCGAAATCAACTACCGCTGGCTGCTGCGCCACATCGACCAGGTCGGCTATACCGGCTGGATCGGTTGCGAATACAAGCCTGCCGCCCGCACCGAAGACGGTCTGGGCTGGATCCAGGCGCTGGCCTGATTTCACCGGATAAAAACCGGCCGGGCGCCCCCATCCAGCCAAACGCCCGGCCCCCACAGCATCAACAAGGAGCATCCACATGGCTAATATCGGTTTCATCGGTCTGGGCATCATGGGCACGCCCATGGCGGCCAATCTCATCAAGGGCGGCCATTCCCTGGTCACGTTCACCCACGGCAAGACCCCGCAAAGCCTGCTGGACGCCGGCGCGAAGGCCGTCGCCAACAACACGGAAGTCGCCAAAGCGTCCGACATCATCATCGTCATGGTGCCCGACACCCCGGACGTCGAAGCCGTGCTGTTCGGCGAAAACGGCGTGGCCGCCGGCCTGTCCAAGGGCAAGACCGTGATCGACATGAGCTCGATCTCGCCCGTGGCGACGAAGGAATTCGCCAAGAAGATCAACGCCCTGGGCTGCGAATACCTGGACGCCCCGGTGTCCGGCGGCGAGGTCGGCGCCAAGGCCGCCAGCCTGACCATCATGATCGGCGGCAACCAGGCGGCCTTCGACCAGTGCAAGTCCATCTTCGAACTGATGGGCAAGAACATCACCCTGGTGGGCGGCAACGGCGACGGCCAGACCACCAAGGTCGCCAACCAGATCATCGTCGCGCTGACCATCGAAGCCGTGGGCGAAGCCCTGGTGCTGGCCTCCAAGGCCGGTGCCGACCCGGCCAAGGTCCGCCAGGCGCTGATGGGCGGATTCGCCAGCTCGCGCATCCTGGAAGTGCACGGCGAGCGCATGGTGAAACGCACCTTCGACCCGGGCTTCCGCATCAACCTGCACCAGAAGGACCTGAACCTGGCCCTGACGACCGCCCGCCAACTGGGGCTGTCCCTGCCCAGCACGGCCGTGGCCCAGGAACTGTTCAACGCCTGCGTGGCGCACGGCGGCGCGGCGTGGGATCATTCCGGCATGGTGCGGGCCCTGGAAATCATGGCCAACCACGAAATCGGCCAGTAAGCCGCTTCCGGTGCGCCGGCCCCCGGCGCACCGCCCCCTTTGCACGGACGTCCCATGACAGAGCCCCGCGATCTTCTGACCCGCATGTTCCAGGCCGCCGTGCGCGCCGCCCAGCCGGAACACTGCATCCCGGCCTTCCTGCCGCCGCGCCCCAAAGGGCGCACCATCGTGATCGGCGCGGGCAAGGCCTCGGCCGCCATGGCGCAGGCCTTTGAAAAGCACTGGCCCGCGCCCCTGGAAGGGGTCGTCGTCACCCGCTACGGTTATGCCGTCCCGTGCCAGCGGATCGAAATCCTGGAGGCTGCCCACCCGGTGCCCGACGAGGCGGGCGAACGCGCCGCGCAACGGCTATTCGACCAGGTCCGGGGGCTGACCGCCGACGATCTGGTGATCTGCCTGATTTCCGGCGGCGGATCGTCGCTGCTGCCCGTGCCCGGCGCGGGCGTCACCCTGGCCGACAAGCAGGCCATCAACCGCGCCCTGCTGAAATCGGGCGCGACGATTTCCGAAATGAACTGCGTGCGCCGCCATCTGTCCGGCATCAAGGGCGGGCGTCTGGCGGCCGCCTGCGCGCCCGCGCGGGTCATCAACCTGCTGATCTCCGACGTGCCCGGCGACCAGCCCAGCGACATCGCTTCCGGCCCCACCGTGGCCGACCCCAGCACCTGCGCCGACGCGCTGGACATCGTGCGCCGCTACGGGCTCGACCTGCCCGCCGGCGCCCGCCGCCTGCTGGAGTCCGGCGAGGGTGAAACCCTGAAACCCGGCGATCCGCGCCTGGCCCGCGTCGAAACCCACCTGATCGCCACCCCGCAGATGGCGCTGGAAGCCGCCGCGGCCGTGGCCCGCGAAGCCGGCGTCAATCCGGTGCTGCTGGGCGACCGCATCGAAGGCGAGGCCCGCGACGTGGGCAAGGTGCTGGCCGGCATCGCCTTGCAGGTCCGCGCCCACAGCCAGCCCGCGCCCGCGCCCTGCGTGCTGCTGTCGGGCGGCGAAACCACCGTCACCGTGCGCGGCCAGGGCCGCGGCGGGCGCAATGTGGAATGCCTGCTGTCCACCGCGATCGCGCTGGACGGCGTCAACGACGTCTACGCGCTGGCCGGGGACACGGACGGCGTGGACGGCCAGGAGGAAATCGCCGGAGCGCTGATCACACCCGACACGCTGGCCCGCGCCTGGGCGGCGGGCATGCCGCCCCGCGTCCACCTGGACGACAACGACGGTCATGGTTTTTTTGAACGGCTGGGCGATTCCCTGATCACCGGCCCGACGCTGACCAACGTCAACGATTTTCGCGCCATTCTGATCCTGTGACGGAACGACGCCCAAGGAGACACTGATGAAAACGATACGAGTCCTGACCCTGGAAGACGCCCGCCGCATGGCCGCCGCCGCAGAGGCCGAAGCCCGGCAGAACGGCTGGAACGTCAGCATCGCCATCTGCGACGCCGGCGGGTATCCGCTCTGGCTGCAGCGCATGGACGCCGCGCCGATCATGAGCGCCATGGTGGCCCCGGACAAGGCCCGCGCCTGCGTGCTCAGCGGCAAACCCAGCAAGGTCTACGAGGACATGGTCAACCAGGGCCGCATCGCCGCCCTGTCCATGCCGGTCGTCCCCCTGGAAGGCGGCGAACCCATTTACTACGACCGGCAAGTCATCGGCGCGGTCGGCGTGTCCGGCGTCCAGGCGGGCCAGGACGCGCAGGTCGCCCGCGCCGGCGTGACCGCCCTGGACGGCCCGGACCATCCGACCGACCCTCTGTATAAAGGACAGCAGGCATGAACCGCGAACGCCGCGCCCGTATCCTGGCGACCCTGGGCCCCGCCAGTTCCTCTCCCGAACAGATCCGCGCCCTGGTCGATGCCGGCGCCAACGTGTTCCGCCTGAACTTCAGCCACGGCAGCCACGAAGACCATGCCGAACGCTATCGCATCATCCGCCAGGTCGAACGGGACGTCGGCCGCCCCATCGGCATCCTGATGGACCTGCAAGGCCCCAAGCTGCGAGTCGGCAAGATTGCCGGCGGCAAGACCGCGCTGCAGGCCGGCCAGCCCTTCCGCCTGGACCTGGACCCGGCCGAAGGCGACGCGCGGCGCGCCAACCTGCCGCACCCGGAGATCTTCGCGGCCCTGGAGGATGGCACCGACCTGTTGCTGGACGACGGCAAGCTGCGCCTGCGAGTGGACCGCCACGGTCCCGACTTCGCCGAAACCACCGTCATGGTGGGCGGCCCCCTGTCCGACCGCAAGGGCGTCAACGTGCCGGGCGTCATCCTGCCGATTTCCCCGCTGACCCCGAAGGACCGCGACGACCTGGCCTTCGGCCTGTCGCTGGGCGTGGACTGGGTTGCGCTGTCGTTCGTGCAACGCCCCGAAGACATCATCGAGGCCCGCAGCCTGATCGGCGATCAGGCCTGGATCATGGCCAAACTGGAAAAGCCGGCCGCCATCGAACACCTGGACGCCATCATCGACCAGGCCGACGGCATCATGGTGGCGCGCGGCGATCTGGGGGTGGAATTGCCGCCGCAACGGGTTCCTGTGCTGCAGCAGCGCATCGTGCGCCATGCCCGCGCCGCCGGCAAGCCCGTGGTGGTCGCCACCCAGATGCTGGAATCCATGATCACCGCCCCGGTTCCCACCCGCGCAGAGGCCTCCGACGTGGCCACGGCCGTCTACAGCGGCGCGGACGCCGTCATGCTGTCGGCCGAATCGGCCTCCGGCCAATACCCGGTCGAAGCCGTCACCATCATGAACAACATCATCCGCGAAGTGGAGTCCGATCCATCGTGGAGGGCGAACCTGGACGCCACCCACAGCCCGGCCGAATCCAATATCCCGGACGCCATCTGCTGCGCCTTGCGCCGCGTGGCCGACCTGCTGGAACCCGCCGCCACCGTGGCCTACACGGCATCGGGCTTCAGCGCCCTGCGGGCCAGCCGCGAACGGCCCATCACCCCGATCCTGGCGCTGACCCCCGAACCGCGCACAGCCCGTCGCCTGGCCCTGGCCTGGGGCGTGCGCCCGGTGCACTTCCCCGAGCAGCTGCACGAGTCCAGCGAAATGATCCGGAGCGCCACCGACGCCGCCCGGAAATCCGGCCTGGCGGCGGTCGGCGACACGCTGATCGTCATCGCCGGCCTGCCGTTTGGCCGCAGCGGCAGCACCAATCTGCTGCACATTGCGCAAGTGCCGGAGAAATAAGCAGTATCCGCACTGGCATATAGCGGGCCCGCATCTTCGGATGCGGGCCTTTTCTTTTTGGCGACAACACCTTAGCCGACAACCCACGGCGGTCCGATACCCCGCTGCGCCCTTTAACTCTTATAGAAGACTGCCTATAATCCTAGGATTGATCTTCAGATTATCCAAGGACCATCATGACCGATCGCATTTCCAGCCATGGACTCCAGGTCGCAGCGGTGCTGCACCAGTTCCTCGAACAGGAAGCTCTGCCCGGCACGGGGGTTCAACCCGCCGCCTTCTGGGAAGGGCTGGCCGCCATCGTGCATGATCTGGCCCCGAAAAACCGCGCCCTGCTGGCCGAACGCGACCGCATCCAGGCCGCCATGGACGACTGGTACGGCAAGCATCCCGGCCCGGTCGCCGACCCGGCCGCCTACCGCGCCTTCCTGCACCAGATCGGCTACCTGAAAGACGCCCCCGCCAAGGTCGCCGTCACCACGGCCAACGTCGACACGGAAATCACGCAACAGGCCGGCCCGCAACTGGTCGTGCCGGTCATGAACGCCCGCTATGCCCTGAACGCCGCCAACGCGCGCTGGGGCAGCCTGTACGATGCCCTGTACGGCACCGACGCCATCCCCGATACCGACGGCGCCGCCCGCACCGGCGGCTACAACCCGGTGCGCGGCGCGCGCGTCATCGCCTTCGCCCGCCAGTTCCTGGACGACAGCATCGCCCTGGCCCAGGGTTCGCACCGCGACGCCACCGGCTATGCGGTCGTCGACGGCGCGCTGCAGGTCACCCTGAAGGACGGCAGCGCCACCGGCCTGGCCAAGGCCGACGCCTTCCTGGGCCACCGCGGCGATGCGTCCGCCCCCGACGCGCTGGTGTTCCTCCACAACGGCCTGCACTTTGAAATCCAGTTCGACGCGAACCACCCCATCGGCAAGACCGATGCCGCCCACATCAAGGACGTCGTCGTCGAATCGGCCCTGACCACCATCATGGACTGCGAAGACTCGATCGCCGCCGTGGATGCCGACGACAAGGTCGTCGCCTACCGCAACTGGCTGGGCCTGATGAAGGGCGATCTGTCCGAAGACCTGGTCAAGGGCGGCAAGACCATCACCCGCCGCCTGAATCCGGACCGCGAATACGTCGCGCGCGACGGCGGCACGGCCAGCCTGCACGGCCGCTCCCTGATGTTCGTGCGCAACGTCGGCCACCTGATGAGCAACCCGGCCATCCTGGACCGCGACGGCCATGAAATCCCCGAAGGCATTCTGGACGCCGTCTGCACGTCGCTGTGCGCCATCCCCGACCTGAAGGCGCGCAAGAATTCCCGCACCGGGTCCATCTACATCGTCAAGCCGAAAATGCACGGCCCCGACGAGGTTGCCTTCGCCAGCGAAATCTTCGCCCGCGTGGAACAGCTGCTGGGCCTGGCGCCCAACACGATCAAGATGGGCATCATGGACGAAGAGCGCCGCACCAGCGTCAACCTGAAAGCCTGCATTGCCGCCGCCACCAAGCGCGTAGTGTTCATCAACACCGGCTTCCTGGACCGCACGGGCGACGAACTGCACACCTCCATGCGCGCCGGCGTCATGGTGCGCAAGCACGACATGAAGTCCCAGGCATGGATCCAGGCCTACGAACTGAACAACGTGCAGACCGGCCTGGAATGCGGCCTGCGCGGCCACGCCCAGATCGGCAAGGGCATGTGGGCCATGCCGGACCTGATGGCCGCCATGCTCGAACAGAAGGTCGGCCAGCTCAAGGCCGGCGGCAACACCGCCTGGGTGCCGTCGCCCACCGCCGCCACGCTGCACGCGCTGCACTACCACCAGGTCGACGTGGTCGAAGTGCAAAAATCCCTGGAAGGCCGCCACGAGGACTACACCGATCGCATCCTGACCGTGCCGGTCACCGGCGCCCCCACCTGGACGCCCAAGCAGATCCAGCAGGAACTGGACAATAACTGCCAGGGCATCCTGGGCTACGTCGTGCGCTGGATCGACCAGGGCGTGGGCTGCTCGAAAGTCCCCGACATCCACGACGTGGGCCTGATGGAAGACCGCGCCACGCTGCGGATTTCCAGCCAGCACATCGTCAACTGGCTGCTGCACGGCGTCACCCACCGCGCGCAGGTCGAAGAAACCCTGCGCCGCATGGCCGCCGTGGTGGACAAGCAAAACGCCGGGGACGCCGCCTACGAGCCCATGGACGGCCATTTCGACACGTCCTGCGCCTTCAAGGCCGCCAGCGACCTGATCTTCAAGGGCCTGGAACAGCCCAACGGCTACACCGAACCGCTGCTGCACCACTGGCGTCAGGTGAAAAAGGCGGAACAGGCCGCGAAGGCCTGAGGCCGCGAAGGCCCCTTCGGGCCGGTCGGGCCCAGCCGGCCGGCCCTCGACGGGCCACCGCAAAAAAAACGCCGCTGCACCGGATGCAGCGGCGTTTTTTTTTGCGTGGCGCCCCAGCGTCAGGGCGACATCGGCGCCGGGATCACCCGGCCGCAGCGTTCAGGCGTCGCCCCAGACCTCGCGGGCGGTTTCCACCACCAGCCGCAGCTTGTTGCGCTGGTCCTCGACGGCCACGTTATTGCCGTGCACCGTGCTCGAAAAACCGCATTGCGGCGACAAGGCAAGCTGCTCCAGCGGCGCATGGCGCGCCGCCTCGTCGATGCGGCGCTTCAGGTCGTCCTTGGATTCCAGGGCGCCGAACTTCGTCGTCACCAGGCCCAGCACCACGATCTTGCCGGGCGGCAGATAGCGCAGGGGCCGGAAATCGCCGCTGCGGTCGTCGTCGTATTCCATGAAATACGCATCCAGGTGCATTTCCGACAGCAGGGCCTCAGCCACCGGCTCGTAGTTGCCCTCGGCCGCATAGGTGCTCTTGAAATTGCCCCGGCACAGGTGCATGGCCAGCACCATGCCCTCGGGCTTGCGCGCCACCACCCGGTTGATGAAGTTGGCGTAGCGGTGCGGCAATTCATCCGGATCGTCGCCGCGCGCCTTGGCCGCCTCGCGCATGCGTCCATCGCACAGATAGGCCAGGTTGGTATCGTCCATCTGCACATAGCGGCAACCGGCGTCGTACAGGCTGCGCAGTTCCTGGCCGTAGGCCTCGGCCACGTCTTCGTAGAAGGCGGGGTCGAGCTCAGGGTAGGCCACGGCGTCGATGCCGGCGCGCCCGCCCCGGAAATGCAGCATGGTGGGCGAGGGAATCGTGACCTTGGGCGTGTGGCCCGCCGACACCTGACCGGCCAGATACTCGAAGTCGGCGCGCTGGATGTCGCGCGCATGGCGCACCTTGCCGGTCACCAGGATCGATGGCGGCGCAAGGTGTTCCTTGCCGTCCTGCCCCGTCACGACCTTGGGGTCGTCGGTGGTCACGCCGTCGAGCTGCCGCAGGAAATCCAGGTGGAAGAACGTGCGGCGAAATTCGCCGTCCGTCACGGATTTCAGGCCGACGTCCTCCTGGAAGCGGACGACTTCGGCAATGGCACGGTCCTCGACGGCGCGCAGGGCGGCGGCGTCGATCTCGCCCTTGGCATGGCGCTCGCGCGCCTCGAGCAGATACACGGGTCGCAGGAAGCTGCCGACATGGTCGGCGCGAAACGGCGGGACGGTGCGTATGGACATCGAAGTCTCCTTGATCGGAAAAGTTCAGTGTACTTAATAACCGGCCCGACGGGCTACGCCCGGCCCGCGACGCGCCGGCCGGGGCGGCGCGGCGGCCCGATGCCCCGAAACCGGACTAGCCGCGTACCTGCTTGATCAGCGCATCCAGCCAGGCCAGCATGGTGTCGATTTCTTCGGCCGACACGTTCAGGGCCGGCATGAAGCGCAGCAGATTGCCGCGCGGGGCATTCAGCAACAGCCCCTCGGGAGCCCGGTCGCGGGCGGCTGCCACCAGGGCCGGGCCGTCGTCGCGGTCCATGATCAGCGCGCGCAGCAGACCCGCGCCACGTTCACCCTGCATTCCCCATTTTTCGGAAAGCGCCATCAGGCCGTTTGACAACCGGCGGGCGCGTTCGTTGACCGATTCCATGAAGCCGGGCGCGGCCAGAGTATCGAATACCGCCACGCCAACCGCGGTCATCAGCGGATTGCCGTTATAGGTGCCGCCCTGGTCGCCAGGTTCGAAGCAGCTGACCGCTTCGCGGGCGCACAGCGCCGACAGCGGAACGCCGCCGCCGATGCCCTTGCCCAGCGTCATGATGTCGGGTTCGATGCCGGCATGCTGATAGGCGAACATCCGGCCGGTGCGGCCCATGCCGGTCTGCACCTCGTCCACGATCAGCAGCAGCCCCTGTTCCCGGGTCAGCGCGCGCAGGCCCTGCAGGAATTCGCGGGTAGCGGGGATGACGCCGGCCTCGCCCTGAACGGGTTCCAGCATCACGGCCACGGTCTGGTCATCGATCAGCGCGCGGACGGAATCCAGATCGTTCAGGTCGGCCTTGGGGAAGCCATCGACCTGCGGAGCGAATTTCGTGTCCCAGCCCGCCTTGCCCGACGCGGACATGGTCGCCAGCGTGCGGCCGTGAAAGCTGTGGTCGAAGGTGATGATCTTGTAGGCGCCCTTGCGATGCAATTGCCCCCATTTGCGGGCCAGCTTGATCGCGCCTTCATTGGCTTCGGCGCCGCTGTTGGCGAAGAACACGCGATCGAAGCAGGACGCATCCACGATGCGCTTGGCCAGATCGATGGACGGCTGGTTGTAGAAGGCCGGCGAGGGATTGATCAGCGCACGCGATTGCCGCGACAGAGCGTCGATCATGGGAGCCGGATTATGCCCCAGGCAATTCACCGCCCAGCCCTGGATGAAATCCAGATACTGTTTGCCGGCACTGTCCTGCAGCCAGGACCCCTGGCCGCTGACGAACACCAGTTCGGGACGCGACGTAATTTCCATCAGGGCGTTGATCCCTGCACGATCAATGGTCATGGGTATGATTTCCAGTCGAAACGCCAAAAAACATTATTCTAGGCCGCTTGCGCGCGGTTCCGAAGCCAGGCGGCCCACCGGGCGCCAAACAGATTGACCGTCAGTCCGATCAATACCACACCACCGCCCAGCCACTGCCAGAACCCCAGCCGCTCGCCCAGGATCCAGTCGGCGCACAACAGCCCCACCACGGGGATCAGCAGGCTGAGCGGCGCCACGCGGGCCACCGGATGGCGCGCCAGCAAGCGCCCCCACAGCACATACCCCACCAGCGTCGCCACGCCCGACAGATACACCACCACGCCGACCCCCCGCCAGCTGACGCTCGTCAGGCCGGCCACGATGCGATCCGGCCCCTCGAAGACCGCCGAAAGCAGCAGGAACGGGATGGGCGGCAGCAAGGCCCCCCACACCACCATCGACAGCATGCGCACCTGTCCGGCGCACTTCAGGACGATGTTGCCGCAGGCCCAGCTGAACGCCGCCAGCAGCGTCAGCAGAAAGCCCACCAGGGGCACCGCGGTCGAATCCGCCCCCATGTCCAGCAGCGCCAGGCCGACGATCGCCAGGCCGATGCCCAGCACATGATGCAGCCGCACCGCCTCGTGCAGCACCAGAGCGGCGATGGCCACCGTGAAAAACGCCTGCGCCTGCAGCACCAGGGATGCCAGCCCCGCCGGCATGCCCAGATAGATGGCCAGGAACAGGAAGACGAACTGCCCCAGGCAGATGGTGGCCCCATAGGCCGCCACGTAACGCCAGGACACGGCCGGACGCGGCACGAAGAACACCGCCGGGAAGGCCACGAACAGGAAACGCAAGGCCCCCAGCAGCATCGGCGGGAACTCGTCCACCCCGAACTTGATGACGACGAAATTGGCGCCCCAGACCACAATCACGATCAACGCGGCCAGGATGTCTTTGAAAGGCATGGGGTCTCCAGCAGGGACAGGTCAGAGATGCACGGGAACCCTGCCATGCTACGGCATTTTTGACCGGGATCAGGGCGTGCCGAAGATCAATTTTCCCGGCCGCGCAAAATCGGGAGAACGACAGCGATGGCCGCCCGCCCCATGGCCGCCCCCGCATCCGATTAGAATGACCGTTCCCCTGCCCAATGACCGCACTGCCCGCCACCATGTCCCTGGCCATCCACAGCCTGTACAGCTACCCCGTCAAATCCTGCGCGGGCATCCGCCACGAACGCATCCGCGTCAGCGGCGCAGGACTGGAATACGACCGCCACTGGGTCATCGTCGACGACCGGGGCATCTTCATGACCCAGCGCCAGCACCCCCGCATGGTGCTGATCCAGCCCGCGCCCCAGCCCGATGGCGTCTGGCTCAAGGCCCCCGGCCAGCCGGACTGCTTCGCGCCGGTCACAGGAAGCGATCGGGCCGCAGTCCCGGTCGCCATCTGGGGAACGGAAACCGTGGGGGCCGACCAGGGCGACGAAGTCGCGCGCTGGCTCAGCGATTTCCTGGGCGCGCCGTGCCGCCTGCTGCATGTCCATCCCCAGGCGCACCGCCTGGCCAGCATGCGCCACGTGACGCAATGGATCCAGACTCACCCCGACTGGCCGCAATCCTTCCTGCCGGTGGACCGGCACGCCTTCGCGTTCGCCGACGGCTTTCCGTTCCTGGTCACCAACCAGCACTCGCTGGATGAACTGAACGGCCAGTTGGCGGACGGCGGCCATGACCCGGTGGATATGATCCGCTTCCGACCCAACATCGTGCTGCAGGGGCTGGAGCCCTATGACGAGGACCACCTGGCGGGGTTTCGCACCGCAGGCCTGGGATTCGCCTTCGTGAAAGCCTGCGCCCGCTGCCCCATCCCGAACGTCGATCCCCGTACCGGGGAAACCGCCCCCGAACCAGGCCGCACGCTGGCGCGGCACCGCCAATTCGAACAAGGCGTGCTGTTCGGCATGAATGCCATCGCCGCCCTGCCGGACGGCGATCATTGGCTCCAGGCGGGCGACGAAATCGAACCGGAATTCGATTTCTGATCCAGTCACGCCCCCTGCCCCGCCAGCAGGATGACAGCGCGACGATAGCCCGCGCACGCCGCCAAGGCCCGGGAGGCCGGATCCCCCGCAAGCCGGGCGATGGGCCGGCGGTCCGCATCCCTGCGCGCCATGTCCAGAAACCGGGCGGGCAGGCCGCACTCATGCACCAGCACATCGGCCTCGTTCATCGCCCGTAATTCATCGAGCGTCAAGCGCCCCGGTTCCTCCGGGAAAACCGTGATCCACGTCACACGGCGCTCCAACGGCGCCTCCCCGGTTGCCGCTGCCGCCACGCGGTTGCGCAGGCGCTGTTCCGCCCCCGTCGAATCCCCCCGGCGCAATTGCGCCAGCACAGGACCGTCATACAACCAGTCATAGAACCGACAGCGGGCCCCGGGATCCGGATAGGCTTGGCGGATGGCCTGGCGATGCTGTCCCGCCAGCGCCGCCAGCTCACCCAGGGAGGCATCGAACAGCGCCTCCATCTGTTCCCGCACACGCCGGGCCAGGACCGGGGCGACGCCCGACGAGGACACCGCGATCACCAAGGGTGATCGATCGACCACGGCGGGCACCTGGAACGAGGACAGGACCGGATCATCCACGACATTGGCCAGCACGTTGCGCTCGTCCGCCGCGGCTTTCACCTGCGCATTGACCCGGCGGTCACCGGTTGCCGCAATGACCAGCCAGACGGCAGCCAGCCAGCCGGGATCGAACGGCCCCGGCAAATGCGCCAGACAGCCGTCATCCGCCCAGTGCCGCAGCGTCGCCGTCAGGCGCGGCGCACCCACCAGGACCTTCGCGCCGCATCTCAGCAGCGACCGCACCTTGCGCTCCGCGACGCTGCCACCGCCCACCACCAGGCCCCTGCGCCCCGCCAGATCGGCGAACAGCGGATAGAGCGGCTTCATACCGGGCAGGCCGGCACAGGTTCCTGGCGGCTCCGGGCCCAGGCGACAAGAGCCGGATCCGCGAGCGCGACCACCTGACCCACCACGATCAGGCAGGGCGACACCAGATCGCAGCGGCGCGCGACCGCCCCCAGGTCCGCCAGAAGACACCGGACCGCGCGCTGCTTCGACGTCGTTCCGCACGCGACGAGCGCGACAGGCGTCGTCCCGGACAGGCCGTGAAGCATCAGTTCCATTCCCACATGTTCCGCCCGGGACAGCCCCATGTAGAACACCAGGGTGCGTTGCCGGTCCGCCGCCAAGGCCGTCCAGTCCAGATCGCGCGCATCCTCCTGGCGATGCGCGGCGATCAGGCTGACGCCCCCGGCCAGGTCGCGGTGCGTGAGCGGGATGCCCGTCGCCGCCGCGCAGCCGGATGCCGCCGTCACCCCGGGGATGATCGACACCGGGATCCCCTGCCGCCGCAATGCGATCATTTCCTCCCCTCCTCGCCCGAAAATGAAGGGGTCGCCGCCTTTCAAGCGGACGACATTGCGGCCCGCCCGCGCATGGGCGATCAGCAGGGCGTGGATGCCGTCCTGGGGCACGCTGTGCAGGCCCGCCCGCTTGCCCACGGAGATTCGCACGACATCCGGACGGCAGTGCGCCAGCAAGGCGGCCGAGGCCAAGCGGTCGTAGATCACTACGTCGGCCGCCTGCAAGGCGCGCACCCCCTTCACCGTGATCAGGTCGGGATCGCCCGGCCCCGCTCCCACCAGCCAGACATGCCCGGCGTGCCCGGAAGGCATGGGGGGCGCGGCATTCATCATGGCATCAGGCGGCATGATCGCAATCCTCCAAGACATGATCCATCGGGCGGCCCAGGCGCAGGATGCCGTCTCCGCCCAGCCGCGCGGGCCAGCAGCGGACGCGCACACCGGCATCTTCCAGGCATTCCCCCGTGTCCAGGAAGAAATGCTGCTTGTACATCGGCGAGGCCACCACCGGACGTCCCTGCAGCTCGCCGACAATGCCTCGGGCCAGCACGGCCGCACCGCTGAACGGGTCGACATGATCGATGGCGAACAGCCCCGCCTCGGTCACGAACACGGCCACCTGCTCGCCGTGCGCCCGGACGGCCACTCCGGCCTCGGGAATCAGATCCTCCCGACGGCAGACCGCCTGCCAGCCCGAGGAATCGGCCGGGCGCTCCCGGCGGCGGGAACGATTGGTTTTCATCATCCTGTCCCTCACTCGATTTCTGCCTTGACGGCCAACTCCTGACGCTCCCGCACCGTGGCAGGGCGGATCTGGCCGCGTTCCCTCACATGGACGACATGCTCGTCCGGCGCATCATCGTTGATGAGCGAACGGAAGCGCCGCAACGCCTGCTCATCCTTCAAGGTCGCCGCCCATTCGCACTCGTACCGATCGACAAGCCCCTGCATCTGGGCTTCCAGCTCCGCGCCCAAGCCCAGGCTGTCGTTCACGACGACGGCCTTCAGGTAGTCGAGGCCGCCTTCCAGGCTTTCGCGCCAGGCCGCCGTGCGTTGCAGCTTGTCCGCAGTGCGGATGTAGAGCATCAGGAAGCGGTCGATATACCGGATCAGCATGTCGTCGTCGAGATCCGACGCCAGCAGTTCCGCGTGCCGGGGCCGCATGCCGCCGTTGCCGCACACATACAGGTTCCAGCCCTTCTCCGTGGCGATGACCCCCACATCCTTGCTCTGGGCCTCGGCGCATTCCCGCGTGCAGCCGGACGCGGCCATCTTGATCTTGTGGGGCGCGCGCAACCCCCGGTAGCGCTGCTCCAGGCGAATGGCCAGGCCCACGGAATCCCGCACGCCGAACCGGCACCACGTGCTGCCAACGCACGACTTGGCCGTGCGCAAGGCTTTGCCATAGGCATGTCCGGACTCGAATCCGGCATCGATCAGTTCCCGCCAGATCGAGGGCAACTGTTCCAGACGCGCACCGAACAGATCGATCCGCTGGCCGCCGGTGATCTTGGTGTACAGGCTGTACTTGCGGGCGACCTCGCCAATGACGATCAGCTTCTCGGGCGAGATCTCCCCGCCCGGGATGCGCGGCACCACGGAATAGGTGCCGTCCTTTTGCAGGTTGCCCAGATACGCATCATTGCTGTCCTGCAAAGGGGCATGCTGAGGGGCCAGCACAAAATCGTTCCAGCACGAGGCGAAGATCGATGCGGCCACCGGCTTGCAGATGTCGCAGCCGCGCCCCGCGCCATGGCGGGCGATCAGGGTCTTGAAATCACGGATCTCGTTGACGCGGACCAAGTGGTAGAGTTCCTGACGGCTGTAGCGGAAGTGTTCGCACAAGCCATGATCGACGGCAATCCCCCGCCGCTCCAGCTCCCGGTCCAGGATCTGCTTCACCAGCGGCACGCAGCCGCCGCACGTCGTTCCCGCGCGGGTCTTCGCCTTCAGATCGCCCAAAGTGGCGCAGCCATCGGCAATGGCGCGGCACAGCGCCCCTTTGTTCACCTGATTGCAGGAGCAGATCTGCGCCGTATCCGGCAAAGCGTCCACGCCCAACGCGGGGGTGGCGTCCGCCGCAGGCGCAATCAGCGCAGCGGGCTGGGCCGGCAGGGCCAGGCCGTTCGTGAAATACTGGTCCAGCATGCCGAACGAGGCTGTATCCCCCACCAGCACGGCGCCCAACAGGCGCTTCCCATCCGCATCCATCACCAGCTTTTTATAGACGCCCGCCAGCGCATCCTCGAACACGCAACACACGCTGCCCTGCGTGCGGCCCTGCGCATCGCCGATCGACCCGACGTCCACCCCCAGCAACTTCAGTTTGGTGCTCGGCTGTCCGCCCTGAAAGACGGTGTCCGCATCACCCAGCACGTGGGCCGCGCAGACCCGGGCCATTTCATACCCGGGCGCCACCAGGCCGAACGTGGCGCCTTGCCAGCTGGCGACTTCGCCAATCGCATAGATGGCCGGGTCGGAACTGCGACAGTGATCATCGACCACGACACCGCCCCGCGGCCCGATCACCAGGCCGCAGTTGTGCGCCAGACGGTCGCAAGGCCTGATGCCCGCCGAGAAGACCACCATATCGGCCTCCAGCAGGCCCCCGTCCGAGAACTTCAAGCGCAGGGGCGAACGCAGCCCCGTGCCGATGGACGAGGTTGTCTTCGATGTATGGACATGGATGCCCAGCGCCTCGATCTTGCTGCGCAGCAGGCGTCCTCCGGACTCATCCAGCTGCGTGGCCATCAGCCACGGCGAAAATTCGACGACATGCGTATCCAGACCCAGGCCATGCAATGCGCGCGCCGCCTCCAATCCCAGCAATCCGCCCCCGATGACCACGCCCCGCCGGGCGCCGGCCGCGCGCGCCCGGATCGCCGCGACATCTTCGAGCGTCCGGTAGGGCAGACACTCCGGCCGATCCGCCCCTTTGATCGGAGGCACGAACGGCACGGACCCCGTCGCCAGCACCAGCCTGTCGTACGGATAGAACTCCTCGTCCGTGACATGGACGCGGCGCTGCTTGCGGTCGATCCAGACCGCCCTTTTGTCGCGCAGCACCGTGATGCCGTGCGTCTCGAAGAACGCCTCGTCGGTCAAGGCCAGGTCCTGCGCCTCCGCCCCGACAAAGCATTGGCTCAACTGCACGCGGTCATAGGCCAGCCTGGGCTCTCCGGAAAACACCGTGATGTCGTCGCCCAGCCCGCGCCGGACCAGTTCCTCCAGCAAGCGGTGGCCGACCATGCCATTGCCGATGACCAGCAGGCGCTTCCTGTCTGCCGAACCGGATTGCGCCGCGTCCAACCGGGCGGCCTTCATGCCGGTTCCTTGAAAACGGCCTCGCCCGCCACGGCGCGATCGGCCGCGGATGACGATGACGCGATCCAATAGGAGCCTGCCACGAATCCGGCGCCGCCCACAATATTGCCCAGCGTCACCCAACCCAGGTTCCAGGCCATGCCGCCCAGGCTCACCGTGTCCGGATGATTGCCGGCCAGCGCCAGCAACAACAGGGTCATGTTGGCGACGCTATGTTCGTAGCCGCTGCCGACAAAGGCCAGCAGGCACCAGAAGATCACCACGCAACGGGCGCTGTCGGACGTCACCCGGGCCGACATCCAGACCGCCAGGCAGACCAGCCAATTGCACAGGACGGCGCGGGCGAACAGACTGGCGGCGCCGGCGCTCATCTTGTGCGCGGCCGCCGTCATCACGAGCCCCTGCGGATCGTTCAACAAGCCGCCACCGCCGCCCATCACGAACAAGCCGACCAGCACCAGCGCGCCGCATAGATTGCCCACCCAGCTCGCGCACAGCACGGCCGCCGCCTCGGCCCAGGTCCCTCGCCCGCGGTAGCGTCGCAGCGCCATCACCATAGTGTGCCCGGTGAAGAGCTCCGCACCGGCGATCACGACCAGGATCAGGGCGATCCCAAAAGTCGCGCCCATGACCAGCAGGCGAAACGCGGGCGGGATCAGGCTGCCCAGCGTGAAGATCAGGATAATGCCCAATCCGATATAGGCGCCCGCCAGCATGCTGGCGACAAAGAATCCGCGCGGATTCCCGCGCAGATGGTGAAGCTTGGCCTCGGCCGCGCGCACAAAACCATTGATCGTGTCGTCGTACATGAGATTCTCCCGTATGTATCCATTGACACAAGGAGAGAAGCAAACAGCGTGCCAACTATTGGCCGCCGCCCCCGTCAAGGGCGAAGCCGTAGTGATCGGGAGGGGCTTATGACGCCAAGTGCGTCAAGTCGGTGCAGTGCTGCACCAGAACCGTGGCCCGGATCAGTACAAGGAGAGCTGCACGGGGTGTCGCGCCAACGGCGATTCATCGACCGGTTCCAGCTTGCTGGCCCGCACCCCCAGCAGGCGCAGCCGCCGGTCCAGCGCCACCCGCTTCAGGCACTGCCCCGCCGCCCGATGGATGGCATCGGCGTCGCCGACCGCCTCATCCAAGGTCAGATCGCGGGTCACGATGCGAAAATCGTCGAAACGCAGCTTGATGCCGATGGTGGCCCCGCGCACCCGCTTGCGCGCCAGATCCTGAGCCAGATGCTCGCACAAATCCCGGAAGATCGCCGACAGCACGGTCCGATCCCGCACCACGTGCAGATCGCGCTCGAACGTCGTCTCCCGGCTGATCGAACGCGGTTCGGATTCGACGACCACGGGCCGGTCATCGATGCCGCGCGCCACATCCAGAAGCCATTGCGCCGTGCCCAGGCCGAAGGCCTCCTGCAACTGGTCCGGCGCGGCCGCCGCCAGCTGCGCAATGGTCTCGATGCCCATGCCCTGCAGGCGGCGGGTGGCCTTGGGGCCGATGCCATTGACTTTGGACACCGGCAGCGGCCAGATGCGCCGCTGCAGATCGCCGGGGCCGATCAGCGTCACACCGTCGGGCTTGTCCAGGTCCGAGGCGATTTTCGACAGCAGCTTGTTGGGTGAAATGCCGATGGAGCAGACCAGGCCGGTCGCATCGCGAACCGCCTGCTTCAACTGTCGCGCCAGCGTCTCCGAGTCCTCCGGCATCCCCGTCAGGTCGATGTAGATTTCATCGATTCCGCGATCCTCGATCCGGGGCGCAATGGCGGCCACCGCCGCCTTGAACAGGCGCGAATAGTGACGGTAGGCGGCGAAGTTCACCGGCAACAGCACGGCATCCGGGGCCAGCCGGGCGGCTTTCATCATGCCCATGGCGGAATGCACGCCGAAGGCCCGGGCCTCGTAGGTCGCGGTGGTGATGACCCCGCGTCCCACATAATCCCGCAATCGCACGTAGCGGCCATCCCGGGGCGGTTCGCCCTGCCCGCCGATCACCACCGGCTGCCCGCGCAATTCCGGATAGCGCAACAATTCCACGGATGCAAAGAATGCATCCATATCCAGGTGGGCGATTCGGCGGGCAGGTGATTCAGGCATGTGGGCATCCTGGCGCCGACGACAGCGTCCGGCGCGATTTCCACCGGGACGATATACCCCCGACAGACAGGCACTGCTATACTAGCCGACTCTTAAGATATATTTAATATGTATCTATAACCCTGCCCTGCTCAAGGGCATTTCCCCGCCCGCGAGGACCCATGCAAGCCGAAACCCTGAAGCGATCATCCCAGAAGACCGAAACCATGCGCCTGGTGGGCCTGCAAGGCCCCAGCTGCGCCGACAAGATCGACCGGGTCCTGGCCGCGATCCCCGGCGTCTCCCAGGTCAGCGTGTCGCTGGCCGACGAAAAGGCCACCGTCACATTCGACACTGCCCAGGTCTCCACCCAGCGTCTGCAAGTCGCCGTCGCCGACGCCGGCTACGAAGCCCTGAAACCCGTCCACGGCCAAGACGGCAACTGCTGCGGCGGATGCGGCGGATAAATTCGGACAGCAGGCAGTCCCTGCGGACTGCCTGCTGCCGAATTTATCCGAGTGGCTTGCAAGCCACGAGGTGGATGCCCCGAACCAAGACGCCCCTGCGGGCTGTCATGTGCCGGAATTATCCGAGCGGGCTACCCCCGCCGATTTCACCCGGCATCCGGCTCCACCAATTCAGTCCCGGCCCGAGGCGCCCGCCGGTACGAATAGTGCATGAACACCAGCGACACACACACCGATCCATACAGCAACATGAAGGCGCTGGAATACACGCCGGTCACATCCAGCAGGACGCCGAACAGAATCGGCAGAATGAACCCGCCCAGGCCTCCGGCCAGCCCCACCACGCCCGACACCGCGCCGATATTGTCCGAATAATCATCACTGATGAACTTGAAGACGGACGCTTTGCCGATCGCCATGGCCACCCCGACGACAAACAGCAGGATCGTGAACACCGTGGCATTCAGGCCAATGTGCAGCGACACCGGACCGCTCAGGGTCTGGATCGTCATCTGCGTCTGCGGGTAGGACAGCAGGAAGAAACACACCCAGCAGACCCACATCACCCACCAGGTCACGGTATAGGCGCCAAAGCGATCCGAGAACCAGCCGCCCAAGGCCCGCAGCACCCCGCCCGGCAGGGAAAAGATCATCGCCAGAAACGCCGCCAAGGTCAGATCGAAGCCGTATTCCGCCACATAGTATTTCGTGATCCACAGGGCCAGCGCCACATAGCCGCCGAACACCACCGAATAGTATTGGCAATAGCGCCAGACACGCGGATCTTTCAGGACGGCCAACTGCTGCAGGATCCCGACGTTGCCCGTCATGCGATGCGCGGGGTCCGAATGGCTGAACAGCCAGAACAGGACTGCCGTACCCAGCATCAGCGCGGCATAGACCTTGGGCAGCATGGTCCAGCCGAATGCGCCGATCACCAGGGGGGCGACGAACATGTTCAGGGCGGAACCCGAATTGCCGGCGCCGAACACCCCCATCGCGAAGCCGCGTCTTTCCGGCGCGAACCAGCGCGCCACGTAGGGGGTCCCCACGGAAAACGTGCCGCCGGCCAGGCCGACGAACAAGGCCAGGATCAGAAACTGCGCATAGGTCGTGGCATGAGCCATCAGATACAACGGCGGCACGCAGACCAGCAAGACCAGAAAGAACACGATGCGCCCGCCAAAGCGATCGGTCAGCATGCCCAGGGGCACGCGAATCAGTGACCCGGTCAGGACCGGCGTGGCGATCAGCAGGCCGAATTGGGTTTCATTCAAGGCCAACTCGGTCTTCAGCGGCACGCCCAGGACGGAAAACATTGTCCAGACGGCAAAACAGACAGTGAAGGCGAACGTACTGGAAAACAGGACGGACAGCGCCTGGCGCGACGCGGGTCCGGATACGGTCTCTGATGACATGACGGTCTCCCGTTGATGAATCGTTTCACTCATCGCCCATCATATCCACACTGTCAGTGTCGTTATATGATTTGTGTCAGAGAAAGGCCGCATCGCACGAGCGCCGACCGCCACGGTGGTCCCGAAAGCGGCGCGGGCGCGTCCTGCGCCGCCCGTCCCGTAAAAAAGAAACAGCCCGACACATTGCCGGAGCTGTCGAACACAGAGCGGGCTGAGGCCGCCCCGGGCCCTATTGCACCGTCAGCGTGACCTTGACGTTGTTGCGCGTGGCATTGGAATACGGGCAGACGACGTGGGCCTTTTGGACCAGGTCAGTCAGTTTTGCATGGTCCACGCCCGGAGCGGAGATCTTCAGTTCCACCGCGATGCCGAAGCCCGTCGGGATGGGGCCGATGCCCACGGAACCCGCCACCTGGGTGCTGTCCGGCAGCTTGACGCTTTCCTTGCCGGCGACCAGTTTCAGGGCGCCCAGGAAGCAGGCCGAATAGCCCGCCGCGAACAACTGTTCCGGGTTGGTGCCCGGGCCGGCATCGCCGCCCAGTTCCTTGGGCACGGACAGCTTGATGTCCAAGCGGCCATCCGAGGATTTGGCGCTGCCTTCACGGCCGCCCGTGGCGGATGCATGGGCAGTGTAGAGAACGTTTTCGACTGTCATGGTGAGACTCCAGGTGGTGCGGTTCAAAAGGAAAGCCTCGGCACCACAAACGGCGGCTTGCCTGACGACGAAACAATCGGATCGCACCGGAGGCCAGGCGGATGCGCGGCCCGGCGCCGACCCGTCACCGTTTCGCCGGATGTTCTACAGCGGCGGCGCCCTGCAAGTGCGCCCGCAATTCTTCCAGATCGGCTTTCAGCACCTGGGCCTGGGCAGGCGTGCAGCCTGTGGCGCACAACACGCCCTGCGGGATGCTCTTGGCCCCCTGGCGCAAGGCCCGTCCCGCTTGCGTCAATGACACCAACACCTGGCGCTGATCCGCCTGGGCGCGATCCCTGCGCAGCAATCCCAATGCCTGCAAGCGTTTCAACAGCGGCGTCAGGGTGGCGGAATCCAGATACAGGCGATCGCCCAGCGCCGAGACGGTCAGCCCATCGGTTTCCCACAGCACCAGCATGACCAGATACTGCGGATACGTCAGCCCCAGATCGGCCAGGTGGCGGCGATAGATCTTGCCCATGGCCAGTTGCGCGGAATACAGGGCGAAACACAGCTGGGCATCCAGCGTGAGATGCGGGGGAGATGCCGCCTGCAGAGAAGGTTCATGCGTATCCATGCGTTCAATTTTAAGTAGCGTGCTATTTAATAGCAAGCTATTTTTTAAGATCTATCCCTGCCAGGCCTGATCCATCCGCACGGTATCGAATCCCCCGGCCAAGCGACGAGAACGGCTGGCGCGCTCGTACCGGCCCCAGCCTTGGCGGTGCATAATCATGGGCATCGATCCCTTCAACCTGATACAGGAAATCCGACATGATCCGCGAAATGGCCCACATCACCGTCAAACCCGGCGCCCAGGCCGACTTTGAGGCCGGCGTGCAAAAAGCCCTGCCCCTGTTCCAGCGGGCGCGCGGCTTTCACCGCCTGGAACTGCACCACGTCATCGAACACCCCGAGCAATACGTGCTGCAGATCCATTGGCAGACCCTGGAAGACCACATGAAGCATTTCCGCGAATCCGAGGACTTCCAGGCCTGGCGCGGCATCGTCGGCGGTTATTTCGCCAAGGCGCCGGAAGTCGTGCACACGGAGGTGGTGGGGGAATAAGCGGTTTTCACTTCCCGATGCAAAACCGGGAAAAGATCTCGCCCAGCAGATCGTCGCTGGTGAACTGCCCTGTGATCTCGCACAGGGATTCGTGCGCCAGGCGCAGTTCCTCGGCGAACAGATCCAGCACCTGATCGCTGTGCGAGGCGTGTTCGCGGGCCAGCAGCAGGTGTTCGCGGGCGGCCTCCAGCGCCTGCACATGGCGCTCGCGCGCCAGCCAGGGGGATTCCGCCCCCGGCGTCCAGCCGGCAATCCGCAGCAGGCGGGCGCGCAAGTCATCCAGGCCGGCGCCGGTGCGGGCGGACACTTGGATTTCCTCGATGGCCGCAGGCGAGCGCTGGCCGTTCGCCCCGCCAGCCCCCCCGGAACCCGATTCGCCTGACACGGCAGAGCTCTCCACGTCGCGGCCTGCAGGCCGCTCCGATTCGCCAGGCACAGAACCGCCCGCAGGGGCTGTTCTGTGTCCTGGCTCATCCAACAAATCGACCTTGTTCAGCACCCGCAGCACCGGCGTTCCCGCCGGCAGGCGGCGCACGATATCCGCATCCAATGGATCGTCCGGATGCCGCGCATCCTGCAGATGCAGGATCACTTGGGCGCGGGCGATTTCCGCCCAGCTGCGCTCGATGCCGATCCGTTCCACCGTATCTTCGGTATCGCGCAACCCCGCCGTATCGACGATATGCAGCGGGATGCCGTCGATGTGGATCTGCTGGATCACACGGTCGCGCGTCGTCCCGGCGATCGGCGTCACGATGGCGACGTCCTCTCCCGCCAGCGCATTCAGCAGGCTGGATTTGCCCACATTCGGCTGGCCCGCCAGCACCACGTGCAGGCCCTCGCGCAGCACCATTCCCTGGCGGGCCGTGCGCAACACGCCATCCAGCGACGCAGTCACCCCGCCCAGGCGTTCCGCCGCCTGGTATTTTTCCAGGAAGTCGATTTCCTCCTCCGGGAAATCCAGCGTCGCCTCGACCAGCATGCGCAACTGCACGATCCGTTCGCTCAGTGCGTCGATCTCGGCCGAAAACGCCCCCGACAGCGACGCCATCGCGCTGCGGGCCGCCGCCGTGGAACTGGCCTCGATCAGATCGGCCACCGCTTCCGCCTGCGCCAGATCCAGCCGGTCGTTCAGAAAAGCCCGCTGCGTGAACTCCCCCGGCTGCGCCAGCCGCAAGCCGATGGCCGCCCCGCGCGCCAGGCAATCGTCCAGCACCCGCCGCAGAACTGCCGGGCCGCCATGGCCCTGCAATTCCAGCACGTCCTCGCCCGTATAGGAATGCGGGCCGGGGAAAAACAGCGCCAGCCCCTCGTCCATCACCTCTCCATCCCGATGGCGGAACGGCAGGTAGTGCGCATGCCGGGGCCGCAGCGCCTGGCCGCACAAGGCATCCGCCCAGGCCCGCAGGTCCGGCCCCGACACCCGGATCACGCCGATCCCGCCCCGACCGGGAGCGGTGGCAATGGCGACGATGGGGTCTGTCTGCGATGCGTTCATATCAAAAATCGTTCAAAAATCTACAAACAGGCTGTGCGGCGAGGCCTGCACACAGGTCAAAGGGTCAAACCGCATGATATCGGGAAACCATACCCTGCAGACCGCACGCGGCGGTGACATGCAACCGCCCAGGAGTGCTGATCGGGAGGGGTCCGGGGCTCGCAGTCGGCCGGTGCCGAGTGCTACCGAAGGGAATCGGGGGGCTGTCGGCGGACGTGTCTGAGGCCGAAGGCCGAGTTCGTCCGCCGCCCCGATGGACGAGGTAGACCCGGGAAGCCCGAAGTGCCACCGGCTGGCGAGCCCCGGCCCCCTCCCGATCAGCACTCCGCTCAAGAACCCAAAAAATACAACGTCCTAAACAAAAGCGGCGCCCAAAAGAGCGCCGCCTCGTCACACCTATATCAGCAACATCAACTGGACGCCGACGCCGCCTTCTCGCGATCCAGGCGGTTCATGATCACCCGCTGCTGAATGATCGACACCGTATTGTTCACGCACCAGTACAGCACCAGGCCGGCCGGGAACAGGAACATCATCCCGCCGAACACCAGCGGCATGATCATCATGATCCTGGCCTGCATCGGATCCGGAGGCGTCGGGTTCAGCTTGATCTGCAGGAACATCGTCAGCATCATGAACGCCGGCAGAATGAACCAGGGATCGCTGACCGACAGATCGTGAATCCACAGCAGCCACGGCGCGCCGCGCATTTCCACGCTGCCCAGCAGCACCCAATACAACGCGATGAACACCGGAATCTGCACCACCATCGGCAGACACCCGCCCAGCGGATTGATCTTTTCCGTCCGGTACATCTCCATCATGGCCGCGTTCAGCTTCGCCTTGTCGTCACCGAACTTTTCCTTCAGGTGCTTCATGCGCGGCGCGACCAGCTTCATCTTGGCCATCGAACGATAGCTGGCGGCCGACAGCGGATAGAACACCAGCTTGATCAGCAGCGTCAGCAGCACGATCGTCCAGCCCCAGTTGCCCACCAGGCCGTGCAGCCAGATCATGAACTTGAACATCGGCTTGGCGATGATCGTCACCCAGCCATAGTCCACCACCAGATCCAGCCCGGGGGCGACCGTGCTCATCGCCCGCTGATCCTGCGGACCGACCCACAACTGGGATTCCACGGACTTGCTGGCGCCCGGCGCAATCGCGCCCACGGATTCGATCGTGCGGATGGCGAACAGATTGCCCGGCAGCGCCAATGCCTGATTGGTGCGGACCACGCCTTGCTGCGGCACCCAGGCCGTGGCGAAGTAATGCTGCACCATGCCGACCCAGCCATTGTCCGCCTGCCGGATGTAGCTGGCCTTGTTCTTGGTGATTTCGTCGAACTTCACCTTCTGGAACTTGTCTTCCGCCGAATAGACGACCGGCCCGGTGAACGTGCTGTAGAAGCCCGTCGTATTGGAAGGTTCGTGGCCATCGCGCGTCAACTGCAGATACAGCGACGGATCGACGGGCTGATCCCCCAGGTTGGTGATGTCGTTGCGCACTCGGATGTCGTAGCCGTTGTGCGACAGGATGAACGTCTTGACCACCCGGACCTGGCCTGCCGTGGCCTCGAACGAGACCTCGGTCGTGTCGCCCTTGACCACCGGCCCGTCGCCCACCAGCGCGAACGGCGTCAGGTGCGTGGGATAGCTCTGCCCCTGCGGCGCGCCCACCAGCCCCGTCTGGGCCACGTACATGTCGCCCGGCTGATCGTTCAGCAGAAACATGGCATCGCCCGCATCCTGCGGCGGCTTATGCCCCATCAGCCCCTTGAACCAGGGAATGATCCCCGTGGTGGCCTCCTGGTTCTTGTAGTCCAGCAGTTCCGCGCGGACCAGTTGCGCCCCCAGCGTGTCGAACGTCAGGTCGTACACGCCGGTCTTCACGTGCACCGGCTGGCCCACAGGCGCGGCGTCGGACGAGGGGACCGTAGTCTGCCCCGCCGCCCCTTGCGCGGCTGCCGAAGGCACGTCCTTCGAGTCGGTCGGCGCCGCCTTGTCCGCCGTCTTGGCTGTTTCCGCAGCCGGCGGCGTCAAGGAGAACAGGGACGGCTGGCCCTGGTACACCTGCCAGTTGTTCCACAACAGCAGGAGCGAAAAAGAAAAGATCATCCAGAGGATGGTGCGTCGAATGTCCATTGGCGCCTGTTTTCGAATTGGGTCGGAGCAAAAGCTCACCAGTTTAACGTAGGGTGGCTGACAGGGACTTGATCAAACATCCCTGCGCCCTTTTGATTCATCCGTGACCGCCCGATGGAGACCGTGCCGGCGGCACCGGATCATGCCCGCCCGGACACCCGGGATGGCAACGCGCGATGCGGCGAACGCCCAGCCAGATGCCGCGCGGCACGCCATGGGTCTCGATGGCCTCGATCGTATAGGCGGAGCAGGTCGGCGTGAAGCGGCACTGCTGTCCCACCCAAGGACTCAGGAAATACCGATAGAAGCGGATCGGCGCAATGAACAGGGACCGGATCAACATTTCGCGATCTTGCCCAGCAGGGCATCGGCTTCCGCGCGCACCTGGCGCTTCAGGGCCGTCAGGCTGGCAGGGGCGGGGCGGCTGACCAGCCGGAACACCAGATCACCCTCGGGCAGGCCGGCCCGGCGCAGGCGAAAGGCCTCGCGCAGGACGCGCTTGATGGCATTGCGCGTCACGGCCAGGGGCGCATGGCGCTTGGGCACGATCAGGCCCAGGCGGGCAGGCCCCAAGACGGATTCCCGAGGGCTGGAGACAATGAACAAAGCCCCTCGGGCGATACGCCGGCCCTTCAGGGCCGCCGCGTATTCCGAGGGGCGATGCAGCCGGGCCGCCGAAGGGAAATCGGTAGGCATGGCGGTCGGTTCCGGAGCCGGCGAAAGGCCGGCGGGGGGACGACGGATCAGACGGCCAGGCGCTTGCGGCCCTTGGCGCGGCGGGCGCTCAGGACGGCACGGCCTGCGCGCGTCTTCATGCGGACGCGAAACCCGTGGGTGCGCTTGCGGCGGGTAACAGAAGGCTGGAAAGTGCGTTTCATGGCGAATCCAAAAGAGCTCGGGGTTGTGGCGAGGTTGCGTTGATTTTAGGCTCGATCGCCCGGGCACCATCAACAGGCACACGCGTACCCATATCACCCAAAGCATCGAAAAGCCCATTATTTCAACAAATTTTTGACGTGCCGTCAATTACTTGTGAACTTATCCCCCGCCGCACGGGATCGACCGCCGGGCGGTCTGTGGATAACTCACCACAGGAAAGGGTAGAATCGAGGTTTCGCACGATGACCCTTATGAATGAATTCTGGCAGGCCTGTCTCCAGCAGCTGGAACAGGAACTTCCCCCCCAACAGATCAGCGCCTGGATCAAACCCCTGGTTCCGCTCGGCTACGACGAGGAATTGGCGATCCTGAGGCTCGGCGTGCCCAATCGCATGAAGCTCGACTGGGTGCGCAAGAACTATTCCACGCGCATCGAATCCCTCGCCAGCGACTGGTTTTCCCAGGCGGTGCAGGTGCAGCTCGAAATCCACGCCAGCCAGGCGCGCGCCGCTGCGGCCGTGCGCGTGCCGGCGCCCCCCGCCCAGGTCAATGGTTCGGCCGGACAGGCGGCCGCCCCCGCAGCGGCTCCGACCCCGGTCCACTCCGCGACCGACGAGGCCATGAAAGACCGGTCCCGCCTGAATCTGGATCTGACCTTCGACAACTTCGTCATCGGCAAGGCCAACCAGCTGGCGCGCGCAGCGGCGCTGCAGGTCGCCGAAAACCCCGGCGTCTCCTACAACCCGCTGTTCCTGTATGGCGGCGTGGGCCTGGGCAAGACCCACCTGATCCATGCCATCGGCAACGCCTTGCTGGCCGGCGGCAACAACCCGCGCATCCGCTACGTGCATGCCGACCAATACGTGTCCGACGTGGTCAAGGCCTACCAGCGCCGCGCCTTCGACGACTTCAAGCGCTACTACCATTCGCTGGACCTGCTGCTGATCGACGATATCCAGTTCTTCGCCGGCAAGAACCGCACCCAGGAAGAATTCTTCTATGCCTTCGAGGCCATGGTGGCGCAGCGCAAGCAGATCATCATCACCTCCGACACCTACCCGAAGGAACTGGCCAACATCGACAGCCGGCTGATTTCGCGCTTTGATTCGGGGCTGACGGTCGCCATCGAGCCGCCCGAACTGGAAATGCGCGTGGCCATCCTGCTGCGCAAGGCGCAGACCGAAGGCATCACCATGCCCGAAGAGGTCGCCTTCTTCATCGCCAAGCACCTGCGCAGCAATGTGCGCGAACTGGAAGGCGCCCTGCGCAAGGTGTCCGCCTACGCCCGCTTCCACGGCCGCGAGGTCCTGACCGTCGAGGTCTGCAAGGAAGCCCTGAAAGACCTGTTGTCGGTCTCCAACAGCCAGATCACGGTGGAAAACATCCAGAAGACCGTCGCCGACTTCTATAAAATCAAGGTCGCCGACATGTATTCGAAACGCCGGCCCGCCAATATCGCGCTGCCGCGTCAGATCGCCATGTACCTGGCCAAGGAACTGACCCAGAAAAGCCTGCCGGAAATCGGCGACCTGTTCGGCGGACGCGATCACACCACGGTGCTGCACGCGGTCCGCAAGATCACCGATCTGCGGGGCAAGCAGACCGAACTGAATCACGCACTTCACGTACTCGAGCAAACCCTCAAAGGATAATGACATGCTACTGATACAAGCAAGCCGCGATGCCATCCTCAAGCCCCTGACGACCGTGGTGGGGATCGTCGAACGGCGCAACACCTTGCCGATCCTGGCCAATGTCCTGATCCGCAAGCAAGGCAATCAGGTTGCTTTCCTGGCCAACGACCTGGAAGTCCAGATCACCACGCAGGCCGATTTCGGGGTGGGCGACGACGTCCAGTCCACGACCGTGGCCGCCCGAAAATTCCTCGACATTCTGCGCGCCCTGCCCGACACCGGGGACGTGCGCCTGTCGCTGGACGACGCAAAACTGTCCGTCCAGGCCCGCCGCAGCCGCTTCGCCCTGCAGACGCTGAGCGCGAACGACTACCCCACGGTATCCCAGGCGGAACAATGGACGGCATCGTTTTCAATGCCGCAAAAGGCCCTGAAGCAGCTCTTCAATCAGGTGCACTTTTCCATGGCGCAGCAGGATATCCGCTATTACCTGAACGGCCTGCTGATGGTTCTGGAACCGGGTCAGGTCCGGGCCGTGTCCACCGACGGCCACCGCCTGGCGCACAGCAGCATCGCGGTCGAGGGCCTGGAGGCCCAGATGGACGCCATCATCCCGCGCAAGACCGTGCACGAAATGCAGCGCCTGCTGGCCGACGACGAATCGCCGGTGCAGATCGACCTGGCGGCCGGCCAGATCCGCTTCCGCTTCGACCAGATCGAACTGGTCTCGAAGCTCGTGGAAGGCAAATTCCCCGATTACAAGCGCGTCATCCCGACCGGCTACACCCGCCATATCCAGATCCCCCGCGATGCCTTGCAGGCCAGCCTGCAGCGCGCCGCCATCCTGACGACCGACAAACTGAAAGGCGTGCGTCTGCAACTGGGCGACAACCTGCTGCGCATCTCCTCGTCCAATGCGGAACAGGAAGAGGCCCGGGAGGAACTCGAAGTCGATTACGCCCAGGAACCGCTGGACGTGGCCTTCAACGTCACCTACCTGCTCGACGTGCTGGCCAACATCAAGACTGAAGCCGTCTGCTGGTCGGTGCAGCCGGACGTCAATGCCTCGGTGCTGATCACGGTGCCCGATGACGACGAATTCAAATACGTCGTCATGCCCATGCGCATCTGATCGCCGCCCGCGCCCGACTGATTCAATCACAGGATTTCCATGTCAGAACCCACCACCCCGAACACGCCGTCCGCCGGCTACAGCGCCGATTCGATCAAGATGCTCAAGGGCCTGGAGGCCGTGCGCAAACGTCCAGGCATGTACATCGGCGATACGTCGGACGGCACCGGCCTGCACCACATGGTCTTCGAGGTGGTGGACAACGCCATCGACGAAGCCCTGGCCGGCTACTGCGATGACATCGTCGTCACCATCCACGCCGACAACAGCATTTCGGTCACGGACAACGGCCGGGGCATCCCCACCGCCATCCACAAGGACGACGAACACCACCGCAGCGCGGCCGAGATCGTCATGACCGAACTGCACGCCGGCGGGAAGTTCGACCAGAATTCCTACAAGGTGTCCGGCGGCCTGCACGGCGTGGGCGTGTCCTGCGTCAACGCGCTGTCCGAATGGCTGCGCCTGACCATCTGGCGCAACGGCCAGGAACATCAGATGGAATTCCGCCGGGGCGAACGCGTCGCCCCGCTGGCCGTGACCGGCGCGTCCGAGCGCACCGGCACCCGGGTGCAGTATCTGGCCGACTCGGAAATCTTCACCAACATCGACTACACCTACGAAATCCTGGCGCGCCGGCTGCGCGAACTGTCCTTCCTGAACAACGGCGTGAAAATCCGCCTGACGGACGAGCGCACCGGCCAGGACGAGAACCTGGCGTTCCTGGGCGGGGTCAAGGGCTTCGTCCAGTACATCAACCGCGCCAAGACCACGCTGCACGACAATATTTTCGCCGTGACGACCGAATCCGACGCCGGCGGCGTGCGCGTGGGCGTCGAAGTCGCCATGCAATGGAACGACAGCTACGCCGAAACCGTGCTGTGTTTCACCAATAACATCCCGCAGCGCGACGGCGGATCACACCTGACGGGCCTGCGGGCGGCCATGACCCGGGTGCTGAACAAGTACATCACCGACAACGACCTGGCGAAAAAGGCCAAGGTCGACACGGCCGGCGACGACATGCGCGAAGGCCTGGCCTGCGTGCTGTCGGTCAAGGTCCCGGAACCCAAATTCAGCAGCCAGACCAAGGACAAGCTCGTCTCCAGCGAAGTCCGTCCCGCGGTCGAGGACGCCATCAGCCGCACCCTGGAAACCTGGCTGCTGGAAAACCCCAACGACGCCCGCGCCGTGTGCGCCAAGATCGTGGAAGCCGCCCGCGCCCGCGAGGCCGCCCGCAAGGCCCGCGAAATGACCCGCCGCAAGAGCGTGCTGGAAGGCGCCGGCCTGCCCGGCAAGCTGGCGGACTGCCAGGAAAAAGACCCGGCCCTGTGCGAACTCTATATCGTCGAGGGCGATTCCGCCGGCGGGTCGGCCAAGCAAGGCCGCGACCGCAAGTTCCAGGCGATCCTGCCGCTGCGCGGCAAGGTCCTGAACGTCGAAAAAGCCCGCTTCGACCGGCTGCTGTCCAGCGAACAGATCACCACGCTGATCACCGCCCTGGGCACCAGCATCGGTCCTGATTTCAATGTCGACAAGCTGCGCTACCACCGCATCATCATCATGACCGACGCGGACGTGGACGGCGCCCACATCCGCACCCTGCTGCTGACTCTGTTCTACCGCCAGATGCGGGAACTGATCGAACGCGGCTACGTCTACATCGCCCAGCCGCCGCTGTACAAGGTCAAGGTCGGCCGCGAGGAACGCTATCTGAAGGACGACGGCGAGGAAGCCCAGTTCATGCTGCAACTGGCCCTGAAGGACACCGAACTGGTGACCAGCACCGGCGCCACCCCCATCCGCGACGACGCCCTGATGGACCTGGCCCGCCAGTACGTCCTGGCCGACCACGTCATCGCCCGCCTGTCGCGCGTCATGGACATCGAAGCCCTGTCGGCCATGGCCGAAGGTGTGCAGATCAGCCTGGTGGACGAATCCGCCGCCCGCGCCAGCGCCACCGCGCTGGAACAGGCCCTGCGCGATCCGGAGGCCCCGCAGGCCGTCCACGTCGAGGCCCAATACGACGAGATCGAAGACTCCTGGCGCCTGGCGGTCATCCGCCCCCACTTCGGCAATCTGCGCGTCAGTCTGTTCGACCGCAGCTTCGTGCGCGGCGGCGATTACGCCGTGCTGTCCCGCACGGCCAAGACATTCCTGGGCCTTCTGGGCGAAGGCGCCGTCGTGCGCCGTGGCACCGGCGACAAGATGAAGGAAAAGACCGTCGCCGACTTCCGCGAGGTCATGCAATGGCTGCGCACCGAGGCCGAACGCGGCACCAGCAAGCAGCGCTACAAGGGTCTGGGCGAAATGAACCCGGAACAGCTGTGGGAAACCACCATGGATCCGTCCGTGCGGCGCCTGCTGCGCGTGCAGATCGAAGACGCCATTGCCGCCGACGAGATCTTCGTCACGCTGATGGGCGACAACGTCGAACCGCGCCGGGCCTTCATCGAAACCCACGCGCTGCAGGCGGGGAATATCGACGTGTGATGGTTGTTGGATTTCGGAAAAGATGGCCAAGTGTTGTGGGAAAAATTGGCCATCCATAGGAGCAAAGGTAATGACCGCCTGATTGGCGGTCATTTTTTGACTAGAACAGCCCGAGTACGCAGCGTCCGCAGACGACCAGATCGGCCGAGGAACCGCACCACACGAAACCCTATGATCGAGTCTCGTCCTCACAGAAACAATGAATCAGAGCATACGATCCCCAACAGGCTGTCCGAACAAGGGGATCACTTCAATCACGCGCCTGCAGCGTCATCAATTGATTTTAGTAGCATATGGTAATATTTTTGTGAGCGTTATCAATCGACTCTTGCAAGGGTAGGTAGAGATACCCTAGCGCGTGCAAGCAATATCCATAATGAGAGGAATCCATGGACGGCAGCTCAAATGTTCAAATCGTAGATGGAAGTATCAACCTCCCGGTGGATAAAATAAAGCTAGGAAACTTTATTTCCGGTTTGCTTGGTCAGCCCCAGGTTCTAGATCGACGATTCGACACCCCTTTTTCGGTTGATCATGATTGGTTGATTCATCTGTGCTCCATGATCCTCCAACGAATAGCTCAACAGAACTCGGCAGAGCCCCTCACTTTTGAAACCACCATTTACTATCGCGACGGCCTATTCAGAAAAGTATCAGGCTTCGATGCCTTCACGCATTTCTCCGAAACCCAGCAAGTTGTTTGTGTAGGAATTAAATTTGATATTTCTATGCTGATAAGCTTTCCTGGAAAAGATAATCCAGAGAGACAACAACTGGAAATGACCCTTCTAACAAATGAAGAAGAGGAATTCACAGGAAATCTTCTATTAGGTGAACGCATCCGAGCTGGGCTTTTCTATATTGATATAAGGCATACGGAGCGGACGTGGGCTGATGACATACTGAATCTCATAACCAAGGAATTTCAATCAGTCCAAAGACCAGAGCCCATTCTAAAAAAGAAATTGCGGCGTTTATTCTTGCCCTTTGCGAGCCTCTTATTTCCTTTCAGCGCACTCGGCGGCTTGGTCTTGGAGTCTTGGAGCCGTTCCAGTGAGAAGGATGTGTTGAATGCAAGCGTTAGCCATCTACTGAGTAATAACGAGCTAAATCTTCCACTTTTAAACGACAAGATAGATACACTACTTCAAATCGTGGCGCTAAATATGAATAGACCGGGATTGGGTAGTGCGTTGTTGTTCCTTGCCCCACTCGTGATTGGAGTAATAGTTTTCACGCTCGGGCGTGCATTGGCTCAGCCGACACCCTCTTTTATTCTGATCACAAAGTCCAGCGAAGTTCACAAAAAGGCGGTAGAGGCGAAACAAAGCCGACGAATGATGTGGTTGTTTGGATCCATGATCCTGAGTGTTGCTCTGGGAGTTTTTGGGAATTATTTGTACGATCTTATCAAGTGATATTTGACATAAATCATTTGACACCATGAGTGGATAGGCTTGGTTAGCCTCACTGTGATGTCTCCAAAGCTGCCTTTATCTGGGGGCAAATGCTTTCTTGGAAGATCTATATAGACATTAACGCCAATGTCTGACGATACTCGGTAATCCCACATTTTCTGCTGTAGGTCTTCATAGAAAGGTAATCATCTCTTTAAATCGCAGCGAGGTTGAGTAGAATTTCCTCATAAAAGAAATCAGCAATGAAGACATCGCGCTACACGGACAGTCAGATCATAGCGATCCTCAAGCAAGCCGAAGCCGGTACACCGATCGCGCAGCTTTGCCGGGAGCATGGCGGAAGAAGTCAAGGCGTAAGCTCCCCATCAAAGTAGACGATCGAAGTTAGAACTTTCGGGCCTCCTTGAACATGGAGACCTCGATGAGGAAGAGAAAATTCACAGAAAGTCAGATTTTTGCGGTGCTCAAACAGGGTGAAGCCGGTGTGCCAGTCGCGGAGATCTGCCGGGAGCACGACATCAGCAACGCCACCTACTACCAGTGGAAGACGAAGTACGCAGGCGTCGAACCTTCAGGGTTGCGCAGGCCGCACGAGCTGGAAGCCGAGAACGTCCGTCTGAAACGCATGTACGCCGATCTGGCGCTGGAGAACGCTGCGATCAAGGATGTCTTGAGCCGAAAATCCTGACGCCGTCGGCCAGGCGCGAAGTGACCGAAGAGCTGATTGCAGCAAGACTCTCGGTTACTCGTGCCTGTCGAGTCACGGGCCTATCGCGGGCAGCGTACTAAAAGACCACAGTCGGCGTCGCAACGCGATGCTGCGGTGATTGATGCCTTGAATGGTGTGATCGAGGAACACCGCCGCTGGGGATTCTGGAAGTGCTTCCACCAGCTGCGCCTGGATGGTCACGGATGGAACAAGCAGCGAGTCCACAGGGTGTACTGCGAGATGGGGCTGAACGTACCGAATCGAACGAGAAAGCGGCTGACCGACCGTGTTCCACAGCCGCTAGATCTAGCGCATGAAGTTAACCGATGCTGGGCACTGGACTTCGTACACGACGCGCCGTACTGCGGCAGGACGTTTCGCGCGCCAAACGTGATTGACGAGGCCAACCGGGAGTGTCTGACGATTGAGGTGGAAGCATCCATCCCTTCTGCCCGTTTGGTTAGGGTTCTGGATCGGCTGATCGACTGCTATGAGGCTCCCGACGCCATACGGTGCGACAACGGCCCCAAGATATGTAGCCAAGCATTTACCGACTGGGCGCGCGACAGAGGGATCACCATCCGCTACATCCAGCCGGGCAAACTCAATCAGAATGCCTTTATCGAACGCTTCAACCGCACATACCGTACTGAGGTGCTCGACGCGTATCTGTTCTCGACGCTGGAGCTGGTACGGGCCATCACGGATAGGTGGCTGCGCGATTACAACGAATACCGTCCCCATGAATCCTTGGGGGAGCTCCCGCCGGTGCAATTCCTGCCCCGGTTAACCACGGCCCAGGATCTCTACTAGCGATTGTCAACTTGAGGGGGGAGCTTACGCAATGGATGCAGGCAACGAAGTTTGTCTACGATCCGTAGGATTGATCCAGTGCGTGGCCTTCATACCCGAGCTCGACAGACTCACGGCACGTTAAAGTACCGATCTCACAGCGAGTTGGGATAGCATCTGCGTACTAGCTAAAGGATGAGCTAGTACGCAGTGACAAGGGAAAAAGCCCATATCATAAGGACGCAACTTATAGACAATTTCCTTATAATTCATGCTAGAGTTATGATTATGTTTACGTTTTGATAAAATCTCTTTCCATTAGAGGAGTGGGTATGGCAAAAGCAAAACAAAAAAGTATCAATGATACTGACGCCGAGAAGAAGAAACCAGCACGTTCATACCTATCTCAAACAGAGGTGCCAGCGCATTCCCTCGATCAAGCTCTTTGTATTGCTGAAGCGATTTTCAATAACTATGGAGGAAAATCTACCACACCGTTGGACGTTGCTGCTGCGCTAGATTTACAGCCCAGCTCGTCACAATTCAGAATGCTCGCCGGGGCGTCCATTGCTTACGGCATAACTATCGGCGGGTATAACGCAAAAGAAATAGAAGTTACACAACTAGCTCAGCGTATATTTCGACCACAAGAAGAATATGATGATCTATCGGCGAAACGTGAGGCCCTATTAAAACCACGTGTTATCCAAGAGTTCCTAAATAAATATGCCAATTCTCCGCTCCCTCGTGAGAGCATTGGGGTAAATGTACTGATAGGACTAGGCGTTCCAGAAAACAAAGCGGAAAGAGTACAGAAATTCATTTTGGAGTCGGCTCACAGCGTCGGCCTTATCCGTACAATTAAAGATAAGCAGTACGTTCAACTAGATAAAACCGTGTCCACAAAAGTCGATGTTGACTCGTCTGGAAAAGACGTCAGCACTGAAATTATTCCTCAGATTAACCTGTCTAATGACGACCAGAAAGAGTACGTTGCTCCATCCGCTGCACCCACGCCTGCAGCAGTTGTGGACTCCCGCCGAGTGTTTATTACACATGGGAAAAATACATCATTCATTGAGCCAATAAAGAAACTTCTGGGATTTGGTGAAATGACGCCGGTAGTATCGGCCGAGAAACACACTGTGTCGCAGCCAGTGCCCGATAAAGTTTTAGATGACATGCGTAGTTGTCATGCTGCGATAATTCATGTAGATGGTGAACGCACGTTAATGGATAGCGAGGCCAAAGAACACACTGTGATCAATCCCAATGTGTTAATTGAAATTGGAGCTGCCATGGCACTGTACGGACGGAGGTTTGTTCTACTCGTCCGCAATGGGATCCAACTGCCCTCCAATTTACAGGGCTTGTTCGAAGTCCGATACGAGGGGGACAGTCTTGATGGTAATGCGACCATTAGGTTGCTTGAGGCCATCAACGATATGAAGAAAACTGCCCTCCCATCGTAGACAGGGTTCCGAATGCTTCTCCATACAAGCCCCAGACGCTAAGGTCTGTCAGTAGTCCCGCATGCAGCTCATAATATACTCGGGAGGTGCCCATGCCGCACAGACCTAAGATCCGTCAATAGTATTGTTGAGCACCGTCGCCTTACTGCTGAACGGTAATATACCCACTTTCAGCAGCAAGGCAAATGGCGCCTTAAGATCGCGAGCGGTCGCCATTCCAAAAAGTGGCATTGCAATCATTGGCCAATTATTCATGAACATTTGGCCAAGTTTTCTGTAAAGACCTCACAGAAATCCCTTATGAATCAATGAGGGCGATGGCCGACTTTTCTGGAAGCCAACATGGTTGTTGGATTTCGGAAAAGATGGCCAGATGTTGTGGGAAAAGTTGGCCATTCATAGGAGCAGAGGGAATGACCGCCTGATCTGGCGGTCATTTTTTTGGCTGTGACCGTCTCCTGCTTGGGCCCCAAGCTATCAAGGACACCCGCCAGCCGATTCCATTGACTGGACTGTGTCTGCATCATGCCCGATGTGCGTGCAAAGTGCGATCTTCTCCCGGCGGAATCTCCGTCCAGCCCTTGAAGACGCGCAAGAACCAGTTGGCGTCCTGAAAGCCGATCAGGAAGGCAATCTCGCCAGGTAAGATTGCCGAGCAGGCGAGGTAATAACTTGTCGTTCTCATGGGCTGAAGCCGTGGCATCGCTGGTTGGAAAGGTGGGAGCTCATCTTTTCCACATACAAATAAATCTACTGCTTGCGGGTTTGCCTAAGCAGCGGTATATTACGCCAACAGTAGAGTTATTTGATGAAAACCATTCATACCCTCAACGACTTGGCAGAAGTCCACACCGCAGTGGTCTTTCGCGATCAAGCACCGCAAGAACACCCTGAAGGCAACGTTCGCGCGTTGGCCATCCGGGATGTCGTGTCTTCGACCCTCGTGAGTTGGAAAGAATTGCCGCGCGTTGTTGTGGCTGAGAAGTACCGTGCGAACTGCCTGCAAGCGGGTGATGTGGTCATCCCCTCACGGGGTGACTACTACAGGGCATGGCTGTTTACCGGGGCGGACTTACCAGTTCTGCCGGTGGGTCAGTTGAACTTGATCCGACCGGCTGACGGGTTAGATGCCGGCTACTTGGTGTGGTTTCTTAACCTGCCGACCACCGGTACCAAGCTCAAGCAAATGCTGACCGGCACCAGCATCAAAGCGCTGACCAAAACGGCTCTTCAGACGCTGGAGGTGGACCTTCCTGATATGGGATGCCAACGTCGCATCGCGGAGATTGCCGAACTCGCAGTGCGGATCGCTGCCATCCGGCATCGGTTGACAGAGCTAGACACCATCGAGGTAGCCCAGATGGCCGACCTCCTTTCGCACCGTGGAGGTGACCATGCTTGATGCAGAAGCCAAGCAGGCAATCTGTCATGCACTCTGGCGCTGCTTCGACTCAGTTCGTAGCGTGGCCGATATTGGAGAGGTCCGAGATCACCTCCTGGCATTACTGGTGTTGAAGTACGCCTCTGACCGTACTGCCTACGAAGCTGGCCACGCGGTTGCGCTCGACGCGGATGCCGGATCGGTGCCGTCGTTTGAGCAACTGCTCCACGCTAAGCACATGCCCGATATCGGGCAGCGAATTGACCGGACACTCGCTGGCCTGGAGAAGCAGTACCCACTGCTGCATGATGCTTTTCACAGCGTCCGTTTTGACTCCTCCTTGCTGGGCGAACCCAAGCAAAGGCAACCCCTCATCGCTGATCTGCTGAGCTGCTTCGGTGTGCCAGAGTTCGACTTTCGAGGCGACGCAAGTACCGAAGCGGCTGGCTTTGCCTGCGAAAAGCTCATTAGCGAGGCTGCAGCTGTCGCTGGCAAGCGTGGTGCTGAGTTCTTCACCCCGCCCGAGGTTTCCCGGCTGATCGCGGAAATCCTCCAGCCCGAAGCGGGGGAACGCGTTGGTGATCCATGCTGCGGTTCTGGCACGTTGTTGTTGACCTGCAGCACCTTCGCGCGTACTCACTCTGCCAGTGGTGGATGTCAGCTGTTTGGCCAAGAGAAGAACGGCAGCACCTGGGCCCTCGCAAAAATCAACATGTTTTTGCATGGGGAGCTCGCCGCGCAGTTGGCATGGGGAGACACCCTTAAAGACCCGCGCCTGGTGGCTGGAGGCCAACTGCAGACGTTCGACGTGGTAGTTTCACACCCGCCCTTCAATGTGAAGGATTGGGGGCAAGAAGCCGCCGCAACCGATCCCTACGGGCGTTACCGACGCGGAGTTCCGCCGCGCGCTTCGGCTGACTACGCTTTCATCAGCCACATGGTTGAGACGCTCAAGCCTAGTCACGGTCGCATGGCTGTCGTGGTCTCCCATGGTGTCCTCTTCCGCAGCGGCGCGGAGCTACAGATTCGCAGGCGACTGCTGGAGGAAAGCCTCGTGGACGTAGTGATCGCGCTGCCAGCCAAGCTGCTTCCAAACACGTCCCTGCCGATTGCACTGCTGGTGTTGCGTAAGGATAAGAGCGACGGACAAGTGTTGTTCATTGACGCCAGCCGCCAGTTCGAGCACGGAAAAACCCAAAACCAGCTACGCAATGAGGACCTCGCCCGGATCGAGGCCACCTATGCAGCCAGGGCGGATGTTGAGGGCTACGCCCGCTTGGTGTCGTTTGAAGACATTCTTGAGAACAACTGCAACCTCAACGTGGCTCGCTATGTGGGCGCCGTGGAGCAGGTCTGTCAGGTGGACCTGGAGGCCCTTCGGGCAGAACGCGCACAGCTCCGGGCAGAACTGGAAGGTCTGGAGAGCAGGTTTGCCAGCCTCATCCAGGAGGTGAACCGTGCGTAACACAAAGGAAAACGACCGCTTTCGCGGCCGCTTCCTCTTTTGCGTCTTGGAGCTTGACGTCCGTCCGAAGAGGGAGCTGCCAAGCACATGTACCCAAGCGCTTACAGAAAGATCATAACACGTATGCTTAAACAGATCAAAACCCATACAGCCGGCAATCTGGCACGCATTCAGGCGCTTTCCCACGCCCGTCTGAGCAACTACCGCAGCTTCTTCGGCGCGGCTGATGATGTGCAAGCTTTGGCACTCTACCAGTGGAACGAAGAGCTCAGCGCCTGCCTATTCCGCACCATCTCCCTGGTGGAAGTTGTGCTGCGCAACCAGTTTCACAAGGCCTTCAGCCTTCGCTACGGCGTCGTGGGTGGACATGGGTCCAGAGACTGGTACAAACACGTCGATCTGGCGCCTATCGCCAGAAACAAGGTCAAGGAAATCACCCATTTCAAGCAGGGTGCACATCAACTGCCGCGCATTCCCGCCCCCTCGCCAGACGACGTCGTGTCAGGCCTGACCTTTGGCTTCTGGCCGCACCTGCTTGATCTGAAAAAGGACGCACTGCATCAAAGCATCGACTGGGGTCCAATCTTGCTAGACGCGCTGCCTGGCCATCGGCAGCGCCAAGCCTCACACTGGGCCAAGCAGAAGCATCAGGACGAACTCTTCGCCCGCCTGGACTTGTGCAACGGTTTGCGCAATCGCATCGCGCACCACGAGCCTATCTGGAAGCTGGGCGAGTTGATGACCGAAGGCCGCGCTCGCCCAAGCAAGCCCCTCGCAGTCGCGGCCCCTGCTCCGACCACCCCCCACGAGGCCCTCTCACGGCTTCATCTGCTGTACGGTCGAGTGGTCGAACTGCTGACTTGGTTATCGCCTGACTTGGCGAATCAGCACACCCGGTGCGAGCTGCACTTGCGCTGTCTGAGCCTGCTGCAGCCGACCACCTTGCAGGCCTACCGCCACGCCTTGCCCCCGGCGGAAATCGACCTCGCCACCGTGCGTAACCTTCGCGCGCTGCGCAAGGCCTTGCGTTATGCCGCGCGTCGTCAACAACCCGTACTGATCAAGGACGACCACCGCACCCTTGGTCATCTCACCAGCCTGCTACCCTGATTCCACGGCCCCCCTGAACTTCGACAATCTCGAATTCTGGCGCAGGGAGTCCACTATCATTTGCTGGGCATTGGCGGTCAGCGACGCCGACGTTCCGGCTGGGTCAGTAATTCCATCACTTCCTACTTGCTGTTGGTCATAAACATAGTCGTATGCCTACCTGCTATTTTAAGTGGGCGACTATGTCCGGTGTTTCAGGGGGCTGGTCCAATGACCGCCTGACTGAACTGCACCCCGCCCCAACACGACGGCAAGTCACGGCGTGCGATCCAGCACCAGCAAGGGATCAATACGCATCTCGAACCATGTCATGCCCCAGTGCAGGTGTGGTCCGGTCGCACGCCCAGTCGCGCCCGCCAGCCCAATGACCTGACCCTGGCTCACCACGTCACCCACATGGACATCCAGGCGGGACAGGTGCAGGAAGTTCGAGCCGATGCCATAGCCATGATCAATCAGCACCGTACCGCCGGTCAGATACAGGCCGGGATCGGCAAACACCACGCGGCCACTGGCTGGCGCCTTGACCGGTGTGCCAGTCGGGACGGCAATGTCCATGCCCGAATGCGGGGCGCCAGGGATCCCGTTATAGACGCGGCGGCTACCGAAGCGCCCTGAAACGCGACCGTGCACCGACCAGATGAAGGCTTCCGCAAAACCCGTCCCGGAATAGCTGCTTGCACGCGCCTCGGCCACCCGGGCCTGCTCGCGACGAATGCGCGCCGCAATCTGCGGCGGCGGCGACACAGTCTTGGGCGGCAGCCCGCTAACCCGCTCGACCGGCCAGTCGCGTGGCTGCACGGCCAGGTCTACGGACAGGGCTGCGCCGCCGGGCGGGGTCACGCGCAGATGGAGGGGGCCGGTGGCATCTGCCGCGACACCAAACACCACGGTGCCATAGTCGGTGACGGCGAGCGTGCGCCCCTCATAGATCACCTTGCTTTTCGGGACTACCTTGCCGATCACCATGGCCCCCTGCTGCACCCGCGCCGGGAAGACCACATCTTGGGCTGCGGCGCGGACGCTACCCACCGGTGAAAGTAGCAACAACGTCAGGCACCAGAGAATCAGCGCGGGGCGCCTGGCCCACACCGCCCTGATTTCCGGCATCCGGGCCCATCGCCTGACACAACAACGCATCGCAGAAGTGTTCAACACCATCAGAATCGACACCATGAGAACCGCCGCACCAACGGCATCAACGAGTGTAAGCCGTCTCGCCATCAAGGTCATGTTGCTCAACAACCTGGTGGAGAACCGAGATTTCCATGGCATGAGCTTCAGCCTTCCCTCGGGGAACGGCGCACCACCCGGACCTTGCCGCTGGATCCGCCACCACAGTAGAAATGATCGGCGCCATCGGATTCAAGGCCACTTACGCCCATTCCACGCGGCATTTCCAGGGATTCAAGCACCGCGCCGCTTTGCGCGTCGATCCGCCGGATCTCGCTTTGGTCGTCTTCCCACGTGCCGTGCCATAGATCACCGTCCACCCAAGTCACGCCGGTGACAAAACGATCCGTCTTTATGGATCGCAGGACGGCGCCATCCACAGGGTCGATCTGATGGATTTTGCGATCGCGGTACTGGCCAATCCACAGGCTGCCTTCCGCCCAGGCCAGCCCGGATACCGCGCCGTTTCCGGGCACCGGAATCGACCCGAGCACCGCGCCGCTGGAAGGGTCGATCTTGTCTATCCTGTCGCCCGCGATCTGATAAAGATGCGTCCCATCGAATGCGGTGCCGGCATCGCAGACGCAGTCCAGCGTGCGCGCCACGACACCGCTGGCGGGATCCATGGCGAGCAGCCTTGCCCCGGTGGCAGCCCACACCTGCTTGCCATCGAAGGTCACGCCATGTACGGCGTCGACTCCTTCGAATGGACCATACTCGCGCACCACGTCGGCCGCGGTCGTCACTGCCCGGGATCTGACGGTTGTTGTTGCCTGAGTCATCACTTGCTCCTGGTTTCGCGCCGGGAAACGGCGTGGTGAAACCACTCTATCCGATCGGTAGCGCAGCAGGGAGTAACAAGATCGTCGTGAATCCGGCCAGCGGCGGCGATAGCCAGCGCTGCGTCCGGGCGCGGCCGACAGAACGCACCCGTCCGGCCATGTGCAGCGCCGCCAGATCGCGCTGAACCGTGCGTTGGCTCGCATCCAGAGCCAAGGCAAGCGCCGACGTCGACCACGCCGCGCCATCTGCCAGCAGCGCCAGCAAGGCGGTTTGCCCATCATCGCCAGGCGGAGCCAGCACGGCCACGGGGCCTCCGTTGGCCGGCCGGAGGGCGAAGCCACACGCAGTAGCCTCGACCCCCGCCAGCCCCTTCATCACCGCCCGCAGACGGCTCATCTCGACTCGCAGGCGCACCCGATGTGACTCGTCCGGATGGCGCATACGGAACACCTCCGCGATCAGCGCATCGCGGTCCACGTCGCCCGGCCAAGCGCGCGCCAGGGAGCGCGCCAACGCGAACAGCACCGGCCGACGCGCCAGGGGTCGCCAATCGGCGCCGGCGCCGACGCGATGGCGGCAGGCGTCCACGACCAGTCCACCCGACGCAAACAGCGCTGCGACATCCTCCAGGCGCACGACCCGCTCGTCTCCCCGATCCAGCAGCCGGGCGGCGGGCTGTTCGAACACCGCCAGCGCCTGGTCCACCTCGCCCAGCAATGCCGGTATCCGCGAGCGATCCGCTACCGTCCGTGCTCGCGCCAATGCTGCCTTTCCCGCGTCTACGCGCAGCGCGCGCAGCGCCAATTCCGCCGCAAGCAGCTCGGCCATGGCAGCCAGCGGCGCAGGAAGAGCCAGAATATCAATCCGCGCCAGGGCCGCCTCGGCGCTCTGCAGACGCCCCAGCAACACCAGCTTGCGCACAGCGGTGATGCGCGCATGCATGGCATTGGTGTGATCACCCCGACCATCCAACGCGGCCGCCGCATCAGCCAGGGCGCGTGGCGACCCGCCCAAGTCACGTGCAGCCAGGGCCACTTCGGCCTCGGCGACCACGCAACGCGCCCGCGCCAATGTTTCGTGATGTCCGAAGCTGCGCCGGGCACGCAGAAGCAATTCACGTGACCGCGCATACTCGCCCAATTGCGCCATGGCGATCCCGCGCAAGGCCAGCGCCGGTGGGTCATCGCGCAGGGCGATCCGCTGCAGGGCGGCCAGCGGATCGCCTGCCGCAAGCGCGCGTGCGGAAGCGGCGATCAGGGCATCCATCTGGCCAGCATACACTGGCGGCAGGTCGCTGACGCCAGGTGATTCTCATCTCCGTCGTGCATTTTCGACGGGCTATTTCCGGCCTTCGGCATATCGGGCAAAGTTATCCAGAATGGCCTGCCAACCCGTCTTCTGTTCCTCGGTGGAATGAGTCGACTCCGCGTCGAACGACACCACCACATGGACGTCCATCCCCTTCTGGGTAAATTCGACTCTCGCCATGCGGTCTCCGAAAGAATATTCGATGACGCGATAGGGAATCACATCGGTATAGGTGCCTGCGAAATCAAACCCTGCGCTGCCGTCCTTGGCTTCCATCCGGGACAAGAACTCGCCACCCACCCGAAGATCGACAATCGCCCGGGTGGTGTGCCAGTCATCGGACGCCGCATTCCACTGAACGATCGCATCCGGCGTGGTGTAGGCTTCCCATACCTTTTCAATTGGGGCATGCACGTTCGTCTCGACAATGATTTTCATGATCGACCTCTCCAGTTCAAACGGCCAGGACGGTTGCTGATTTTCTGGTCGGGTTGTCTGCCTGTCACAGTCTCCCGACTCTCATGTTAATAGGCCGGACGACACAGCGCCGCATGTTTTCGTCACCCCCACACCGATGAAATGTCGCCGGCAAAGTCCAGAAGCACCTCTTGGTGCCCGGCACCGTGCCGCAAGCGCTGCCTGCCAGAAGGACAATCCATGCGTTCTTGCTGTCAGCCTCGTCGCCTGCAAGGGCATAGGACCCGCGCCAAGGCTTACAAGAGGATCAGGCGGGAGCCAACGGCACCAACCCATACCGGTCCATGATCGCCATCAGGGCGGCCTTGTCCGGCGGGCCGCCCGCCCCCACGACGGCCGCCACGTCCCTGAAGTACTGGGCGCCAATGTCTGGAGACATGACGATCAGTGCGCGCGCGACGTCCTGAAACGGATTCGAGAACCCATGGACCACGCCCTTGGGCGTATGCATGGTTTGCCCGGGGGTAAGATCCCGCGTATCAGCGCCGACGGTATAGCGCAGCGTGCCGTCCAGCACATAGACGATCTCTTCGTTGTCTTGGTGACTGTGCGGGGGCGGCGTGTTCGAGCCGGGTCCGACGGTCAGTTCAAAAATGCCCATGCCTGCATGCTTTGAACCATCGATGAGATAGTGGATGCTCAGTTGGCCAATGTCGATCGTGCTCATGGTTGAACTCCTGATTGGATGCTGTGACGGGATGGTTCATAATCTATATCGTTGTTCAGTCAAGATAAATACAGCTTCATTCAACAGATTGTTGCTAGGATGATGATAATGAGGGAACGCTTGGCAGCGATGAGTGTTTTTGCGCAGGTGGTCGAAGCCTCCAGCTTCTCGGCTGCAGCGATCAAGCTGGGGCTATCCAAGTCGCTGGTCAGCCGCGAAGTGAGCGCACTGGAACAATCGCTTTCGGTCAAGCTGCTGAATCGCTCGACCCGCAGGCTCAGCCTGACCGAGGCAGGGACGATCTTCTACGAGCATTGCCGCCGCGTCGTCCACGAGGCCGAGTATGCAGAGAGGCGGCTGACGCAATCACAGTCGGCGCTGGCGGGACTGGTGCGCGTGACCTGTGTGCAGGCCTTTGCGCTGCGCTACATGATGCCGGTGATCGGCGATTTCCAGCTCAGGTATCCGGAGATCCGCATCAAGCTATCCTGCAGCAACCGCACTGTGGAACTGGACGATGGAGACTACGACATTGGCATCCGCATATCGCTGATGCCAGATCCCAAGCTGGTCGCGCGCAGGCTGGCCGTGAATCGCAAGATCATCTGCGCGTCGCCGTCGTATCTGGCGCGTCGAGGCACGCCCGACACGATAGAAGAACTGGCGATGCATGACGGCGTGCTGTTCCCGCCGCTGGCCCCAAAGGGCGCATGGACTTTGGCACGCAATGGGCAGCAGTACAGTGTTCCGGTGAATGTGCGTTTCGAGACTGACGACATGGACGCCGCACATGCCGCGGTGCTGTCGGGGCTCGCGCTGAGCGCCCTGCCCTTCTATGTCGTGGCCAGCGACCTGCGTCTGGGCCGCCTGGTCCCGCTACTCGCCAATTATCAGGTGCTGCCCGATGCCGGCATCTACCTGGTCTATCTACCCAACCGCACGATGCCCAGGCGGGTACGCACGTTCATCGACTTTGTGCAGCAAAGCTTCAAACCCGTGGCGCCATGGGAAGCGGGACAATAGCGATGATTACCGAAACGCCTGCCCCCTTCGTCGTCCTGGACGCCTGTGTGCTGATGTCCACGCTGCAGCGCCAATTGCTGCTGCGCGTGGCCGATCTGGGCGTATTCCAGCCGATCTGGACCGAACGCATCGGCGAGGAATGGCGCCGCAACGCGACGCGCCTGTGGCAGATCCCGCCTGAAACGCTGGCGGAACAATGGAACGCCATGAACCAGCGCTTCCCCAGGGCCATGGAGACCAACACCGCCCCCTACGAAGTCGGCTTGCGCTACAGCGACCCGAAGGACCTCCACGTGATTGCGGCCGGCCTGGCGCGGCGAGCGCGCTGCGGCTTGCAGCGCCCTCCCGCCGTGCGGGTGATGACATGGAATCTGAAGGATTTCGATCGGTCCGAATTGCGGCGCCAGGGGCTGGATGCGTATTCCCCCGATCAATTGCTGGCCGACTGGTGGCGGGCGGACTCATCGCGCCTGGACGCCGCCGTGCAGGCCGTGGCCGCCGATTCCGTTGCGCTGGGCCGCGCGCCCGAGCCGCTGGCCGATACCTTGCAGCGCGAACGGCTGCATCGCCTCCAGCGCCTGTCGACCAAAACGCCCACGCATCTCAGCCTCTCCTAAGTCTGGCCCCGTAGCATCTCCGGCATACCATTCCCGACATCGCCGGAGGCCCACCGTGCACCATGCGCTCCACCCCGAACCTATCAGGCCCGACGCCGACCTGATCAAAGTCCCGGCCATCACGCTTTCGTTCTGGATCATCAAGATCCTGTGCACCACGGTCGGGGAAACCGGCGCGGACTATCTGGCCTTCAATGCCGGCTGGGGCCCGGGCGTGACCAGCACCGTCATGGCCCTGCTGCTGATCACCGCGCTCACCCTCCAGCTGCGCAAGCCGCATTACACCCCCTGGATTTATTGGTTGACCGTTGTGCTGGTCAGCATCGTCGGCACACAGATCACCGATCTGCTGACCGACGGCCTGGGGGTTCCCCTGACCGTCAGCACTCCGATCTTCGCCGGTCTGCTGGTCACGATCTTCGCCGTCTGGCACCGGACGGAACACACTCTGTCGATTCACGACATCGTGTCGCGCAGGCGCGAACTGTTCTACTGGGCCGCCATCCTGTGCACCTTCGCGCTGGGCACTGCGGCAGGGGACCTGGCCACCGAAGCGCTCCACCTGGGGTTTGCCTGGGGCGCCATCGCATTCGGCGTCCTGATCGCCCTGTCCTATGGCGCCTGGCGCCTGGGCGGCAATGCAGTGCTGACTTTCTGGGTGGCCTACGTCCTGACCCGCCCCTTCGGGGCCGCATTGGGGGACCTGCTGACCCAGGGCAAAGCGGACGGCGGGTTCGGCATGGGCACGTCGTGGACCAGCGCCCTGTTCCTTGCCATCATCATCATGCTGGTGACGCTGGAACAGTTCAGCGCCGACAGCAAGACCTTCGAGACCTATTGAACAATCCGGTTTATCCTTGAGCGCAAAGAACAGGAACCTCCATGCGTGTATTACTGGTCGAAGACGACCCCATGATCGGCCAGGTCGTCCACGATGCCTTGCAGGATGCCGCTTACGCAGCCGACTGGCTGCAGAACGGGCAGGCCGCGCTCGATACCCTGTCCGCGCAGCATTACGATCTGGTCCTGCTGGACCTGGGCTTGCCCGGCAAGGACGGCCTGGAAGTCCTGGACACCCTGCGCAAGCGGCAAAACCCCATCCCGGTCCTGATCATCACGGCCCGCGATACCCTGCACGACCGGCTGCGCGGCCTGGATGCCGGCGCGGACGATTACATCCTCAAACCATTCGACATGGCCGAACTGCTGGCCAGGATGCGGGCCGTCATCCGGCGCCAGAACGGCCAGGCCAGCCCCGTGCTGGGCAACGGGGTGGTCACGCTGGACCTGGCCACCAAACAGGCCATCGGCCAGGATGGCTTGCCCACGCAATTGTCCAGCCGGGAATTTTCCCTGCTGCAGGCCCTTCTGATGCGGCCCGGCGCCATCCTGTCGCGGTCCGAACTGGAAGACCGGCTGTACGGCTGGGGTGAAGAAGTCGAAAGCAATGCCGTCGAGTTCCTGATTCACACCTTGCGCCGCAAACTTGGGCACGACGTGATCCGCAACGTCAGGGGGATAGGATGGATGGTCTCAAAAAACGGCTGAACGCATCCCTGCAGTTCCGCCTGTCCTTCACCCTGTCGGTCGTCATCGTCGTCGTGGCCGGCATCGCCGGCGTCTTTTCCTTTTTCTCGACCCTGGACGAAGCCCACGAACTGCAGGACGACGTGCTCTACCAGATCGCCGAACTGATGGACCAGCAGCATCTGGTCCTGGCGCCCGGCGACACAGCTACCCACCTGGCCGATGGCGACGACGATTCCTACATCATCATCCAGCAACTGGCATCCGCCACGGCCGGGCATTCATCGCCGCATACCGAAGGCGTTCTGTCGTTGCCCGGCAACCTGGCCGAAGGCCTGCACACCCTGCAGTCGCACGGCGACACGTACCGGGTGCTGGTCAAGAGCCAGCCCGCGGGCGGGCGGGTCGCCATCGCCCAGGAAACCGACTTTCGCGACAAGATCGCGCGCGAAAGCGCCGTACGCACCCTGATGCCCTTTCTGATCCTGGTGCCGATCCTGCTGCTGATCATCACGAACCTGGTGCGCAAGATGTTCCAGCCGATCTCCGGTCTTTCCAACGAGATCGACCGGCGTTCGTTTGAAGACCTGCGTCCCGTGCCGGATCACCACCTGCCCACGGAAGTGCGTCCCTTCGTCATCGCCATCAACCGTCTGCTGATCCGGCTGGCCCGGTCGCGGGAAACCCAGCGCCGTTTCGTCGCCGATGCCGCGCACGAACTGCGCTCTCCGATGACGGCGCTATCGCTGCAGGCCGAACGGCTGGACGAAGCCGACCTGCCGTCCTCCGCCCGTGAACGGCTGTCCGCCTTGCGCCAGGGCATCCAGCGGTGCCGCAATCTGCTGGACCAATTGCTCAGCCTGGCCAAAGCGCAATCCGCCGCCGAGCCCACGGAAAGCCCGGTATCCATCCCCATGTTGTATCGCCGGGTACTGGAAGACCTGATCCCGCAAGCCCAGGCCAAAACGGTGGACCTGGGCGTGACCGAGATCCCGGATATCCGGATTCAGGCCAATGAACTGGATCTGTGCACGCTCATCAAAAACCTGGTGGACAACGCCATCCGCTACACCCCCGCCGGGGGCCGGGTCGACCTGTCGGCCCGCGTGCTGGACGACGTCATTGAGCTGTGCGTCTCGGATACCGGCCCCGGCATCCCCATCCAGGAAAGAAAACGCGTGTTCGACCCGTTCTACCGGGTACTGGGCACCGAACAGGTCGGATCGGGTCTGGGGCTGGCCATCGTCAAGACCATCGTCGCCCGCCTGGGCGCCGACATCGACCTGGATTTCTCGGACAGCGCGGCCAAGACGGGCCTGAAGGTCACGATCCGCCTGCGGCAAGCTCCGCCCGCCTGAAGACACGCACCCGGGCAGGCGGCACGTTCAGCCAGGCATAATGGCTGGATTCTTCGGCAAAGCCCGTGAACAGGCCCGTGTCGCGCTCCCATAAGGCATAGGTGAACTGCACCAGGCAACCATCCGCCGCCAGACACTGCCGCCACTGATCCACAATCGCGCTGACCACGTCGGCCGGCAGCGAGCGCAGCGGCAAGCTGGACACCACTGCATCCACCTTTTTATTGGCCGGCAGCAGTGATTCCAGGTCGGCCGCGTCGCCGCCCACCACGGTCAGGGCCGGAAACCGGTACCGCAAATGCTGCACGAAAGCGGGCGATCGTTCCACGATCCACAGGCGTCTGGCGGGGAAGCCACGATCCAGCAGGGCCTGCGTCACCGCGCCGGTTCCCGCCCCCAGTTCCACGACCAGGCCATCGCCCGACAGGGGAATCCGGGCCGCCATCTGGCTGGCCAATTGCCTGGAACTGGGCCAGATCGCGCCGACCGTCCCCGGACGAGCCATCCATTCCCGTAGAAAAAGTCCTGGCGAGACGGTTTGCACCAGTCCCGCCAGTCTACGCATGTCCGCCTGATAGCGGGCCTGATATTGGCGCAGATTCTGCACCAGTGGAATAGCGCCAATATTTCTGTTCTTCAGCATGCAGGTCTCCAGTGCCTGACAATCAAGAGACTACTCGAGCAAACTTGGGCGTGGCTTGGGTCAGAACAGAAAAAAGTATACATGCACCCATCCCGCCTGCTGGGCCGCTTCGATGGCCTCAAAGACAGGAATGGAAAGAAAGTATGGCAAGGCGTCACGCACGGTCTTCCAGACGCCGTGCAGGTCCACGGTGACATGCTGGGGCGACTGCCACAAGGACCAACGGGGCAAGAACCTGGGGGTCTGCCTGCAGTAGGCTTCGTAGCTGGCGCCAAACGCCTGGCGCAACAGGATTTCCTCTTCGCCGACGATCCAGCGAAAAATCACGCTGGCCAGCACGGCAAGCACCAGCCCGATCACCAGGCTGCCCGTCTGCAGCCCCATGCCGAAAACCGCCAGAATGGAGAATACGTACAGCGGGTTGCGGCTGACGGAATAGGGCCCCTCGGCCACCAGATCCGCGCCTTTGCGCCCGCCCAAATACAGCATGCAAGCGCAGCGCCCCAAGATGGCTAGGATCAGAAAGGCCAAACCGCCCCATTCCAGGCCCTGATTCATCCAGCCGGCTTCGGGCCAGGCGGAGCTTACCCAGGGCAGCGCGCAGACCGCGAGAACGGCCAGGACGCCCAGCGCGCGACGGCGCCTTACCTGCGCCCGGGCCAGATGTTCCCAGGTTGCATTCAAGGTCGCCGTGCGGTCGTTACTGTCGCCCCCGTCACCGGCCGGATTGTGCATCATGATGAGTATCCTGTTTGAACAAGCTTACAGCAGCCTGCCGAGCCACGATACTTTGTATTACTTAGTCAAGACTTAGGACGCCCCGCGTCTCGCGCCTCGTCTCGGTCGATCGGACGCGTGCGCCAACATTTTCTGCTGCTGGCCTTCAATCAGGAACCGCTTCAGCAGCTTATATTCCTCCGGCCCCAGGACACGAACGTTGCACTCCAGCCAGACCTCGATATCTTCAATGTCTCTTTGGGACAGCCCGGCATAGCGGATGCGCACCCGAGGTCCCTGCGAGGCGCCAGCCATCGGGATCGTGCGCCATTGATGCGAACGCCTGCCGGGCGACCAGATCCCGGACAGTCGTTCACCATGCTCACCCCATCCGGGGGCGCCGCCAGTCACGGCGGCTTGCGTCGCAGGGGTTGTCTGACGATGAGTCGTGTCTGTAAGGTCGGGCATTGCTGGCTCCTTGCAGCTGTGGCTTACGCCGCAACATGATTGGGGATGATGGATCCCTTGCAGCAATAACCATGCCAACTGGGCAGCACCTGGCGTTCCGATCGGTTGAATCAGAAAGCCATCTCAACATTCCCCTATAAATCAAGGGGGCATTCGAACTTCAGGGGGGTCTTCAGGGCACGGAATCGGGCACACCCGGAGCAAGAAACCCAGGCGACGTTACATCTGGTCCAGACACACAGTGACACGCGAAGTAACAAAAGCAGCTAAAAAGAGCGGCGCGCCACCGGACGCCCCAAACGACAAGGGCGCCAGCCGGCGAAAACGCGGCGGGCGCCCAGGCACGAAGCCGGAGACGGATCAGCGCAGTTTTGCCTGTTGCGCCTCCAGGCGACGGATGGAATCCTTCAGCGCCTTGAGCTGCTTTTGCGCATCCGCCTGCTGCTTGCTCAAGCGCGCTGCTTCCTGATGCGCGACCGTCTGCTGCGCCGCGATCTGGCGGGCCTGTTCACGCTGAGCATCCAGATCCGCCTGGAGCGCGCTGAGTTCCGCCGACCTTTCATTCAGCTGCGCCTCGGTATGGGCGTAGCTGGCCTGGAGACGGATACGGCGCAGATCCGCCTCTGCCAGACTGGCGGATTTCCTGGCGTATTGCTCGTAACGCTGTTCAGCCCGCTTTGAATCCAGAGTCTTGGTGACCTTCCAGAAATCCTTGTTGTAGAACAGCGCCGCGTAGTATTCCAGCGAATGGGTGTCGAACAGCAGGCTGGCCCCATAAGCGCCGTTGTACACCGTGCGCAATTCTGTCACGGCGCGTTCCTGGATAAGCTGTTGCAGTTGCGCCCCGGCGCCACTGGGTTGCGGAGTCGCCGCGGGCTTCACCGCAGGCGTCTGGCCGGCCGCCGGATCAAGCTTGGCCTCGGCCGCCGCCGGAGCCTCCTGCGTGACTGCAGATTGCTTCGGTACGGGGGTTGTACACGCGCTCAGGACGGTCATGGTCACAATGGCCAGGATGGCGCTGCGATGGATACTCATGGAATGCTGTCCTCTTCAGTCGTAATCAAATCCTGCGAATGCAACAGTGTATCGGATGCTCACACCGATGCCACACTGTCTCCCTGGGCCTGGATATTGTGTCTGCGCATCTTTTCCCACAGCGCCTTGCGGCTGATGCCCAGAGCGGCCGCGGTGTCCTGGCGGCGCCAGCCATGATCGTCCAACGCCCGGATGATGCGCGCCCGTTCCGTCTGATCGGTCGCGGACGACGCCGACGGCAGTTCATCCTGGGTCGTCGCCCGGCTCAGGGACGTGAACTGATCCATGATCCGCTCCAGGGCGCTTCGATCCCAGGAGCCGGTCTGCTGCACGCAGATGCCGACGCGCTCGGCCAGGTTGGCCATCTCGCGGATATTGCCCGGAAACGGCATCATGGCGACCCTGGCCAGCAGCCATTCGGGCGCCTCGGCGCTGCCCGATGGCGTCGTCAGCGCGATCAGCGCCCGGAACAGATGCTGCTTCTCCAACGGCCCCCGCGCTTCCAAGTTCGGCACTTCCAGCTCGATGACCGCCAGGCGGTAATACAAATCGCTTCGGAAGCGACCCGCTTCGGTCAGCGTCGCCAGATGGAAATGACTGGCCGACACCAGCCGGAAATCCACGGGCACCGGCGAGGCGGCCCCCAAGCGAGTGATGCTGCGCTGCTCCAGCACACGCAATAGTTTCACTTGCTGGTGCAGCGGCAGATCGCCGATCTCATCCAGGAACAAGGTGCCGCCGTCCGCCTGCTCAAAGTATCCCTTGTGCGCGCCGACCGCTCCGGTGAATGCGCCCTTGGCATGACCGAAGAAATGCGCCTCGAACAGTCCGTCCGGCACGGCTCCGCAATTCACGGCCACAAACGGCCCGCCGACACGCGAGGACAGCTCGTGCAGGCGCTGGGCGACGCGCTCCTTGCCCGTGCCCGTCTCGCCATGAATGACGACGCTGGCATCGCATGCCGCATACAGCTCGACATCCCGCATCAGGGCGCGCATGGCTGTGCACTCGGCCACCAGGGGCGTATTCCGCCGGGTGGTCTCGGGCGCCCTGGCCTGATCGACCGACTGCGCGGCTCGCAAGATCATGGCACGCAGCTCGGCGCCGGTGAACGACGGCGGCAGCGTATGCGAATAGGCCGGGGGGTAGAACCGGGTATCCTGCCCCCGCTGCTCCGCCGCAACCCAGATCACCGGCACGGCCTCGGTGCGCAGCCAGCCCTGCCCCGTGAAATGCGCATCCCCGATGACGCTGACCGAGATCACGGCCACCGCCCGCCGGCCGGGCTCCTGCGGCGGCGGCATGGGAGTGGCCGGATCGACGCGAATCGCCACAATGTCGGTACTGGCCAGGCACTGCTGGATCCGGGGCGCGATATCAGAACTCCCCTCCCAGATGAACACGTCGATGGTGTCGGGGGTGACTGTCATGCGAAAGTCAGAATGCGGTATTGATTATTGGTCATGGCGGGTTTCGATAGATTCCTATTGGACGATGTAGGGGGCGCCTGGGAGGATGTCGTAGAGTCTGACCTCGGTTTCATTCAGGTTGGCACCCAGCAGAGGCATCAGGACGTTCTGCAGCAATGGGGTCAAAAGCCCGTTTACTGCTGTCACCAGCGGGCTCAAGACCCCGCCCAGAGGAACATCAAGGCCCAGCAACCCCAGGTTAGTTTCCACCTCGCTAGGCTGTATTTGCGTCTTCCAAGGAGGGTCGCCACCGAACGGAAATGTCTTAGTGGACTTCTCTTGAATGGCCTGGGGAGGCGACCAATCCGCCCCCGACACCAAGGCGATATTTGCACGTACCTGCAACGTCACGGCACCCAGTAAAATTTTGACGAAATCGACATACTCAGGCTGAGGAAACGGATTCCCAGGATCCGATGATCGGCAGGGCACCCCATCCGGCAAAGTCCCAATGCACAGATTGGCGGTCGAAGACTTCACACTGAAATATCCCAAATGATTTTCCGAATCGATCGCGGTCAACTTGGCATCCGAGCTCGCCGTACTGATTGTGACAGGCAGCCCGCCGGACAGGATCAGCAGATTGGGGATACCAAGATCCAGCTTGATCTGGATCTGCGAGTTGCTGACGACGCATGGGTGTCCATCGTCATACACAGGAATGCCAAGACCGATTGTCGGAGGATTGACGACCTGGGCCTTCAACGACAAAAGGTCTGGCCCGATTGAAGTATCCAATGCCAACAGGTTCTTCCCGTTGGCCACAATGGCACTGGCCCCGACGAGCTCCGCCAGACTCAATTGCGTACTCAGTGCAGATGACAGGTTGGCTGCTGTCGCATAGAGCATCACTCCGTGCTCTCCCAAGAGCTTGATCGGCAGATCCCCGCTCTTTTGCTTCAGTTCATCCAGTGCGCCCACAGCAGCCTCCTGGGACCGGCCCAGCAATTTTATGTAGGCGTCAAGCACATCCCCCAACGTCAACCGCTGAAGCAGCGCCAGGTCATCCGGCGTCCCCACCCCAGCCAAAACTGTCGCCGGCAAGCCCAGCGCCTGCAGCAAACCCGCTGGCGTCGTCATCACATCGGCCAGCCCGCCGGAATCCAATACACTGATCTTCTGCGGGTCCAACCCCAAACTCGTCAAAACCAGGGGCAACAGACCAGCGCCGTCTCCCTGAGACGACGCGCCACCGCCGCCCACAGGGGGTATCGACAGCAGACGGGCCCCGACCGAGAATGTCGCCACATCAGGCCCCACCATCGCCGTGGCGACGGCGGCGGCGCTTGAGCCACTATCCGGCGAAGACGTCCCCCCGAATAGCTTCGGCAGGAAGGACACCAGATTCGAACGCGTCTCGACTCTCATGGCATTCAACGGCTGTGTGCCGGTGTATTCCGACGATGCCGTGAAGACGGGGGCCTCCAGACTCCCGGCTGAGGGCGGGTGCGGCGCGGGCTTGAACCCGCACCGGATCGCTTGAATTTCCTCGGTCCAGGGCTGCGTCTCAGACTTTCGCGCCCACCGCCCGCACTCGATCGGCTGAAGAATGTCGGCTTCCGGCACGCCATTTTGCGCCGCAACCGCCTGCGCAACCGCCTTGGCCTCCTCGCACCCTTTCCCCAGGACCTGCACCGCGCTCAACGCCGCCAGATCCGCCGCCTTCTGCAGCCGCTGCTGCACGAAATAGTTGTACCCGGCCTGCACCGACGCCAGCAGCGCCCCCAGGATCAACAGCACCGCCGCCACGATCAGGACCACGGAACCCCGCTGATCCCGGGGAGCCGCGCCTTGGAAGCGTTTCAACACAAGAAGGATGCGCCGCATGGCGGCCTTGCTGGACATCATTTGGCCTTGACGCTCTCCTCGAACCGGTCGGGGAGCGGGTGATCGAAACTATCCAGGTAGCGTTTCCAGCTGCGGCCGGCCGCCGCCCCCAGGGTCGGCAGCGCCGGGGCGGCCTGCGCGCCCGAAGCCTGATCCTCCATCAAAGTCCGGGTAGCCGGGCCGATGGCCGTGCGCGTCGTCCAGGGGCGCAGCCGCGCATGCTCCGGCTGGCCGGAGGGCGGCTGCGGCACCGCATATGGAGCAGCCTCGGACGGCTGGACGGGCGCCGGGGTGTCCGCGTGGCCGACCGGATAGCTCTTGAGCACCGTCAAGCCCGCAGCCGGAACAGGCACCAGCGGCGTATGCGCCTGGGAGAACGCCGTCGTCGCCATCGACGCGACGATCAGGGCCAGCAGCAGGGGGACGATTCTGATCATGATCAACTCCTTGTCTCCGTCATTCACCGCACCAGGCGGGGATGTTCCAAACTGGCAAGCGGCGGGGCCGCCGGGCCTGTCCGCACCGTCTCGTCGATCGGCTCCGCCGTGACCAGGGCGGCCGACTGACCGGCAGACGCGCTGCCTGCGGCCGTCGGCCCCGGGACCGCGCCTGCCCGAAGACCCACCGCCATGGCGTGGACACGATCGCGGGTCGCGCTGCCGAAGCCGGCTTTCCGCATCAACGCCTCGGCATCGGCCGGCTGATTGCGCAACAGCAGCAGAATCGCCATATTGCCCAGGATGCGCTGATCATTGGGAGCCAGTTCCGCCGCCTGACCGATGGAGAGGCCGGCTCCACCCAGGTCCCCCGCGCGCAGTTGCGCAAAGCCCAGGTCGCCCAGGAACACCGGGTTGGCGGGCTGCAGCGCCACCGCCGCCGACAGTTCCCCCACGGCCCGGGCATCCTGCCCGGATCGGGCGGCCAACAGGCCCAGGCCATGATGGGCCTGGGCGGCCAGATCCGTGCGCGTCAACGTCTGGTACAAGGCCCGGCTTTCTTCCAGTTGGCCTGTTTCCATCAAGGCCTCGGCATACAGGACATCCAGTTCCGGCGTGTGGCCGTGCCTGGCAATGGCCTGACGGGAATAGGCCAGGACGGCGTAGTAGCGCCGATCCGCCCGCGCCTCCCGCACCACATTGAGCATCATGTCGGCCTGCGAAGGCATGTTCTTGTGCGCCGCCCTGGATTCGGCGGTGCGCCGCATGGACTCCTGTTCCTGCTGATGCTGGATCAGTTCCATCGCCGTATTGGGCTGGAAGGCCGAGCAGGCGGACAGCATCAGGCACACGCTGGCCAGCAGGCCGGCGCGCCCGGCAATTCGATGAAAAAAGATCGCTTGGAATGTCATGGGAAGCCCTAGCCGGAAAGACGCGACAAGCCGCGCAGGATCGCCACGAAGCCAGCCCCGCCCGTCACAATGAGCAGCGCCGGCAACAGCGTCAGTACCATCACACCGGTCATCTTGACGGTGAGCTTGCCGATCTGCGCCTTGAGATCGAGCTTGCGCTGATCGCGCAGACGCCCGCTGAAGCGGGCCAGGGGCTCCTGCACGGCGCCGCCCTGCTCCTCAACCTGACAGAGCAGCCGGCAGATCGCCGCCAGATCGTCGTTGTCGAAATGGTTGCTCAGCCGCGCCAGGGACTGCTCCCGGGTCCGGCCGCGCGCATACATGTCCAGAGACCACTCCAGCTCTTGCGACAGCACGGGCATGACCTCGTGGAACTCATCGACGATGATGTGCAGGCTCTGATCCACCGACAGGCCGACGCCTTGCAACAACCGCAGCAGGTCGATGAACAGGGGCAGTTCCTTGCCAGCGCTCTCCATGCGTCGGCCGACACGGCGCTGGATCAGCCATTTGGGCGTCATCCACCCCACCCCGAACCCCAGGAAGCCCAGCAAGACGGGGTGGGATGCCATGCCGCTCGTGCCCAGGACAGGCCTGCCCAGGACCACCACCAGAGGCAGCAGCAGCGCCAGGGCCAGGCGGGCCATCAGAAAGAATGCCTTCGCGCGCGTCGTGCTCCGGTACCCGGCTCGCTCCACCAGAAATCGGTCTTCTTCGGCCATCAACAGCATGCCGAAGCGGCCGGCGGCCCAATTTCCCCCCAAACGGACCAGCGTGTCCAGCGACCGGCCCAAGGCCGGAGGTTCCTGCCCTTTCGGCTCGGCCACGGGGGCGCCGGCGCGGCGGCGGGCCAGCGCCTCATCCACTGCCAGGCCGCTGCGAGCCTGACGCCAGGCCAGCACCAGCCACGCGCCGCCGACCAGCAACAGAACCAACGCCAGCACACCGACCGCCAGGGAGATCAACAAGGATGGAGACAAGGCGTGCATCGTCATCTCCTTATTCCAGCTTCGAGAGGCGATACAGCCAGAACGACCCCAGAACCTGCAGGGCGAAGGCGCCGACCAGCAGCTTGCGCCCGACCGGGTCCTCCCACATTCCGACGATCAGGACTTCGTTGGTGGCGATGATCATGGCGCCCAGGCCCAGCGGCAGCAAGGCCAAAATCCAGGCCGACAGCCGCGTTTCCGCCGACATGGCGACCAGCTCGTTGCGGGCCTGCGTCAGATCGCGCATGAACGCGGACATCCGCTCCAGCACGTGGTCGGTCCGCCCTCCGACCCGGATCGCCACGCCGACGATCGCTGCCACCAGATACAGTTCATAGATGCCGTACAGCCTGGCGGTCTGGCGCAAGGCGACATCCAGTTCCACGCCGACGCTGCCCGCGCGGCGCGCCTGGCCCAGAATCTCGCGCAAGGGTTCCTCGGTGCGGTCGGACGCCGCCTGAAACGCCGCCCCCAGGCTATTGCCGACCGTCATCATGCGCACCACCATTTCCAGGAAGTCCGGCAGCTGCTGGATGATCTTGCGATGCCGCCGCGACACCCGCATCCAGATGAACAGCAGGTTCAATGGGATCAACAAGACCAGCGCGGCAAGGGCGGCGGTGGGATTCACCAGCGCCAGCAAGGCGGCCGGCAGGGCAAACACGCGCAGCGTCAGGGTGGCGTAGAAATGCCGGGTTGGCCGAATGCCGGCCCGCAGCAGGAAATTGTTCCATCCCGTCGGGCTCCCATACCAATGTCCCGATGTCTCCGCCCGGGCCGTTTCCGCGGAGATACTGGCGCCGTGCCGCTGCAACTGCCGGGCCACATACCGGGCGCTGGCCTGCCGGCGCGCAGTGCGCACGGCGAGGTGCCACGCCACCATGCCCAGCACCACCAGCAACAGGGCAGCCGCAACCAGGGCCGGAATCGCCGCCATCAGCGCCTCCGCCCCCAGAACCCGCCCCCGCTTTCCGGCGGAACATCCGGAACCGCGTCCCGGTTTCCCTGCATGACGGCGCGCCAGTCGGCCAGTTTGGGCGACTGCGGCACGATGCCCAGGCTTTTCCAGCGATCCTGCTCCTGGCCCTCGACATCCGTGTGTATTTCATGCCGGTAGAGTTCCTGGGTCGTGATCACGTTGTCCCCCATCCCCGTGATCTCGGTCACCGACAACACACGCCGATGTCCATTGGGCAGACGACCGATCTGGATGATGAAATCCAGGGCGCTGGCGATCTGGCGGCGCAGGCTCTCCTCGCTGCCCTGGTAGCCGGCGAATCCCGCCAGCATTTCGATGCGATACAGGCATTCGCGGGGTGAATTCGCATGCAGGGTGGTCATTGAACCCTCGTGCCCGGTGTTCATGGCCTGCAACATGTCCATGACCTCGGAGCCCCGGACCTCTCCGACGATGATGCGATCGGGCCGCATGCGCAGGCTGTTGCGGATCAGATCCCTGATGCTGACCATGCCGCTTCCGTCATAGCCGCCCTGGCGGGCCTCCAGGCGCACCACGTGCGGGTGATTGAGCGACAGCTCGGCGGTGTCCTCCACCGTCACGATCCGCTCGTCCTCCCGGATGAAGAACGCCAGGGCGTTCAACAGCGACGTCTTGCCGGAACTGGTTCCCCCCGACACCAGGATATTGCAGCGGTTGCGCACGGCGATCTTCAGCAGATCGTGAATTTCCTGGCTATACGTGGACAGGCCAAGCAAATCTTCCGGACGCAAGGGTTCCTTGCGGAACTTGCGGATCGAAACCTTGGGGCCATTGAGCGACAGCGGTTCGATGACGACATTCAGCCGCCCGCCATCGGGCAGGCGCGCATCCACCATCGGGTTGGATTCATCCAGACGGCGGCCCAACGGCGCCAGGATGCGGCGAATGATCCGCAGTACGTGCTGATTATCGGAAAACTGGGTCGTCTCGCGGACAAGGACCCCCTGGCGCGACACAAAGACATGCTCGTAGTCGTTGATCAGAATGTCCTCGACGGAAGGATCCTCCAGCAAATCCTCCAGCGGCCCCAGACCGGCCAGTTCCTGGGTCAGGGCCGTGGACAGCTGGCCGACCTCATGCTCATTGAGGGCGAAGCGCCGGGTCCGCACAAAACTGGCGACCTCGATGGAGACGAATTCGCTGATCGCCTCCCGCGTCCAGCGGCCGAATTCCGCCCCGAGCTCCTCGATCCGGCTAAGAAGATGCTCGTACGTCTGGCGCTTCATGTCCCGAAACTGGTCCGACTGGGGGAAGTCGTCGCCGCTGAACTCGATGGTGGGCGTCATGGTTGGATATTCCTTTGATCTGCTAGCGCAGGTACTTTGCCTTCAAGCCGCCCCACAAGGCATGCAGCCCCGCCGGCTCCTGCCGGTTGAAAGGAGACTGGGACTGCAGCAGGTGGTTCAGCAGGCGCCGCACGGCTTGCGCGTAAGGGTCCCGAGGCGCCGACTGCGCCAGTCGAGTCCCCTGGTTCAGGTGATTCCAGAGACTGAGCGTACTGTCGGGCGCTGTGCCCAACAGCTTGAGGCCGAATTTTTCGGCAATCTGCGCGGCGGACAAACCATACCGGCTGTCATAACGATTGACGACCAGTTCCAGCCGCTGCGTGTCCACACCCTGCCCCTGCAACACGGACAGATAGTCCGCCAGGGACAATATTCCGCCTAGGCTCTGGTCGGTCACCACCCAGACATGATCGGCCGCATTGCACAGATTGACGATGAACGGCAGGTTGTCCATGCCGCCGGCATCCACGACCACGAAACCGTAAAAATCATGCAGACGGTTGAACAGGGCCAGGCCATCTTTGTGCGTGATGCCGCGCATGTCGTCCAGATCCGGCGGGAAGCTCAGGATGCCCAGGCCCTGCGCATCATGCGGCAACGCGGATTCCAGCAGGGTATCGTCCAGGCGATGCAGATTGTTCACCGCATCCAGGAAGTGGAAGCCTTCCGGCGCCCCAAGATACAGCAGGCCGTCTCGTACCGGAATCCCGAGATCCAGCAGGCAGGCGCGGGCGGATGATGGCGACGGCGTTCGATACGACTCCTGCGGATTCTTGCGATGACGGTCCGCCAGCGCCTTGATCAGATGAACATGACACAACTCGGCCAAATGGGTCGCCAAGGTAGTGACCCCCATGCCCTGGCGCGCGCCCAGCAGCAGCACGCTGCGCCCACGCGCCGCGCCGCCCGTCGCTTGGGCGGGGGGCGCCTCCATCAACCGGTCCAGCGTCCGGCGGGCATCGCTTTCGTTGCCCAGATCCAGACAATCCGAGACACCCGCCCGCAGGGCCTCGACCGTCAGTATCCCGGCGTCGTAGCGGATCAAGGCCACACGGGGAATCCTGGGAAACCGCCCCGCCGCGTACTGGCACAGGCGGCGGGCCTGCGTCAGTTGCTCCCGACCCGCATCCGTCCCCGGGTCCAGATCGAAATCGATGAACACCAAACGGGGCGCATCGGGATCCGGCAGGCCGCTGGAGGATGCATCGCGATGCATCCCGACGCTGACCAGCCGGCCATGATCCGCCAGCAAGGCGGCAAGCCGCCCGCGGGTTCCCTGCTCGTGCAAGAACGCTAGAAACTGTGTGGCAAGCAAGCCGGATGCATCCATGGCGTTAGGCACTCATCTCGAAAATCCGGGCATCTGTTCGCTGCCCATGCCGCCCGTCAGGTAGAACCCCCAGGCATTGGCCGGGCTGTCCTCGCGGTCGATGTCCTCTCCGGGCAGCTTCAGCCGGGCGCCCTTGGCGATGGGACGTATCAGGTGGGGGGTCACCAGAATGACCAGCTCCCGCTCCTCCTGGGAATAATGCAGGTTGCGGAAAAAAGCCCCGATGATGGGCAGATCGCCCAGGAACGGCACTTTGTCCACATTGGCGATCGTCTGCCGGGACACCAGACCGCTGATGATGAAGCTTTCGCCATCCCCCAGCTCGACCATGGTGTCGGCTCGGCGCGTACGGATCGAAGGCAGCAGCGTCGTCTGGTCCCCGCTCCCGATGGCAACCGTATTGGTGTAGTCCAGCTCGCTGGCCTCCGGAGCCACTTTCAGGGCGATCCGATTCGATGACAACACCGTGGGGCTGACCGTCAGGCCTATGCCAAACGGCTTGTATTCCACGTTCTGGGTCCCCAGCCCCCCGGACACGGGCACGGGAATTTCCCCGCCGGCCAGGAACTTGGCGCTCTGACCCGACATCGCCACCAGGCTGGGGCGCGCCAGGATGCGCGCCATGCCATTGGATTCCAGCAACCGCAGGGTCGCCCGGAAGCGCTGCGGCGAATAGGTCACGGCAAACCCGCTGCCAGCCGACAGAGCGGCGGGCAGCAACGGCGCAGACCCGCCCCATAGACTGTCATGGCCGGCGCTGGACCCCGCGCGCCAGTCGATGCCCGCATCTTTCATGACCGAGCGGGACAATTCCACCACCTGAACGTCCACCTGCACCATGGACGAGGTGTCGACGGTGGACAGATCGGCGGCCTTGTCGCCGGCAGCCACCTGGGCGGCTCGGTGCGACAGCAAAGACGCGGACTGCCCGGCGATGACCGCCGTATCATCCGCCTGGGCGATACGGGCGTCCGGCGCCTGTCCGGCTCGCGCCAGCGCGGCATGGGCCGCGCTGATGACATGAACCCGCCACAAGGCCTGCAGGGCCCCGCCCTGATTCCAGACCCTGACCTCCGTATCTCCGGCGTGCATGCCGGTCAGCAGAATACCCCCGGCCCCTCCGCCCTCGGCTGGCAGGACCTGGACGTCGGCCACAGCGGGGTCGGCCACGGCCACGCGCTGGGGCGTGCCCGCCACCGGCATAAAACGCTGCGCCCGTTCCGCCAGACTGACTGCCTGGGTCGCGGCGGCAGCCGGCGAGCACATGCCCGCTGCCAGCAGCACCAGTCCCAGGATGGCGGGAATTCGAAGGGCGTTCAGAGACATAGGGAGTCCTTGTGCTGACGAATCAGTGTTTTCTAATAATGTTGCAAGGTGGACTGATTGCCGCGAATCACCTGCACCGTGGCGCCCTGGCCACGGGGAGCGGATGAACGGCGATCCGCCGGCGCGTCACCGGCTGCATGCTCCGAACCCGCCAGGTCTCCCAGGCTCTCTCCGGCATAGGCCAGGTTGGCGGGGTCCTGCAGCCGCAAATGATCCTCCTCGTCCAGGCCCGCGCGCGCCGATAGCACAGGCACCCGATCCGGGAACAGGTCCCGGTCCGGTTCGCTGGCGTCCTGGACGGATCGCAGCACGAACTGCAGAACGCCTTTTGTGGATGCCAGCAACAAGGTATTGACCTGTTCCTGGGGCACGGCCACGATCGCGCTGACGGGCGCCTTGGCCTGCTTGTCCTCATCCTTGGACAATTCCGGCCTGTCCATGGACCTGGCGCCGTAAGCCAGCAGCCGCACGCGCGCCATCAACAAGCGGGACTGCGTAACGCCGATCTCACCGCCTTTACTCAAGGTGAAGAAAATATCCACCAGATCGCCGGGCCGGATCGATCGCCAATCGGCGGCGGCGGCGACCGGGATATCCACCGCTCTTTGTTCCGCGTCCAGATAGCTGGACAGGCCCTTGGCCAACAGAAAGGGCATCAGCGGCTGCCCTTCGCGCAGGTCGAAGCGCAGGACCTTGTCCAGCAAGGGTCCCGCGCCAGCATAGGCGCCTGCCGGCGCGGCCTGCCATTGGGCAATCTTCAGGGACGATGCCGACAACACATCCCCCGCCTTCAGATCCCGCGAGGCCACCGCCACCGGAACCGTTTCGACGGGCTGCGCCGATGCGGGCTCCCGCTGCACATGAACGATCTGCGGCGCCGGAACCGGCGCCGGATTTTTCGCCAGGTAGTAGGCAAACGCGGCAAGCCCGGCGGCCGTCAGCAGCAGCACAACCGCCAGGAGTCTCAGCAAGGGGTTCATGGAAGAGCGCCTCCCGACGCAAGCGAAGGCGCGATGACGACGACCGACTTCGCACGCAGAGTTTCAGGAATCCAGTGTTCCGGGCTTGCATCCCCGGGCAACATCCCGCCGGATAAATCGGCAAGACGGTCCATGGTGTTGAGCAAAGGCCAGCCCTTCACGTCCAGAGCCAGATGAACGGTCAGGCAACGAAGACCCGCAGCGCCTGCGCTGACGTCCGCCGGACAGGCTCGCACTATCGTTTCCACGAACCCGGACGCCGCGCAGGCTTCCGGTGTAGCGGCGGGCCAGAACGCCTGCAACACGGCCGTACGGACGGCCACGCCGCAGGCGTACTCGCCGACCTGCTCTTGCAAGGCCTCCGATGCCGCCGCATCGTCCCCCCCGGCAGCGGACGCCGCATAGCTCTGCGACAGCCCGTGACGCGCGGCGTCCGCCGCAACGCCGATCAGGGACTGCTGCGCCCAGAACAAGGCTCCGTAGCTGACGATGGCGAAGACCAGCATCAACAGGACGATCAGAGTCAGACTCAACTCGATGGCGGCGATGCCTGACTGATCCCGAGCGCTACGGACACGATTCATGTCACGAACCCTCCTGGGCGCCAGGATAGGAAACGGCCAGATCCACGGATGCGCGGGCCTGCAACACATCGGGGACCGGTATCGACAGCAACGATCCGGCACCCAGGATCGGCAGCAGCGGACCTTTCCGGTAGTCGTAGCGCACAATCACTTCGGCCTGCTGGGAGGACGCCGCATGTGCCGCAGCGTCGGCCGGGCACAGCCCGGAGGGATCGTTATCGGCGGAACACAGCCCTGAAGACCCGTCGGACACCCGCCCCGCCGGCAGGCACACTGCGATTTCGACCCGTTCGTCTCCCGCCATGGACCTTATCCAGGAAAGCTGCCTGTCAGCGGCTGCCCGAACCCGGCAAACCCGCTCCGAGTCGTCCCGCGCCCAGGCCAGCAACATCCTGGCGCCCGAGTTGGCCGTGCGGTTCAAGGACTGCTGGGCCATGAAAATCAGGCCATAGGTCAGCAAGGCATATAGGATCAGAAAACAGATGACGAAGACCCATGCGAATTCGACGGCATAGGCCCCCGACTGATCTACAGCCCGGCTTGCAGCTGATCGCACGCGGATCCGGCGCAGGTTCGCCACGTCAGGACCTCCCGACCAGTCCGGCCAGCCAAGGGCGACCGTGCAAGGCCTGCCAGCCCAGACCGAACAACACCGCCATCGCCATGTAAGCGGCAAACGGCGTCGAGCGTGGCACGGAGAAAATCCCGAACCGCTGAAGGGCCGCGGTGTTCATGCGGCACAGGCAGTACGCCAGGGCGTGGATGCCCGCCATCACGCAGGCCAGTAAAAAAGCGGGAACCAGCCCCGTCAACCCAAGACAAAACCCCAGGCAGGCGGCAAACTTCACATCCCCCGCGCCCATGGCGCGAAACCGCCATAGAGGAAACAGCACAACCAGGGCGACCCCAGCCCCCATCAGGGCCGGCGCCCACTGCGTGGCAATGGCGTCCTGCATCCAGGGAAGAGCCCCGGGCGCAAACCACGCGCATCCCAGCAACCATATGGCCTGCAGGCAAAACGCCAGCAACAAAAGGCGATTTGGAACCCGGCGCTGACGTAGATCAGACCGGATGATGCCAGCATTCAGGCCGCAAAATAGCAGTAGCCATCCTGTCACCCCTACGAACCCCACGTGTGCCGCCTTATAGTTTTGTTGAGATTTGCACGATAAATACAACGATTGATTCAGCTTGAATCAAATAAAACTCAGCGTGCTGAAAATCAATCGATAAAAACCGGAATCAGTTCTTTGTTATAGAGAAAACAGCCAGGCCAGAGGAATCAATCAGATCCGCTGATTACTTTGCTGCTTCGGTGGCGGCACCCTCTACCTTATTGCCGATATTCGTGAACAAATCGCTTAGGTGTTCCCCCAAAGGCGTCAAGGCCGCCAATAGCGCCACTGCAATCAGCCCTGCGATCAACCCGTATTCAATCGCCGTAACGCCATCTTCTTCTTTCAAAAATGACAACATTTGTTGTTTCATTATTGTCTCCTGAAACAATATCGTGACAATTAGTAGCAAAGACTCGACTAAATGATCTGCTTGGCATGACAACAGTAACCAGAATTGCCAAGAATGAGAAAATTGTGCAATCATTTAATTAAACTGTCAAACACCGCCTTTCTGCTGCTTTTCATACGTCTAAATTTAATTGGAATTTTTAGACATATTTAATTTTGACTGTAATTCGTGGCGTTCTTTGTTCTTCTTGCTTCTTATTTCCATCTTCCCATCCGCAGAAAAGCACAATATCGGACATACTCGTGAGAAATAACAGCGGCGATAATCTTCCAACGAAAAGACAAGGTCCGTCCTCCTCGGCCGCCCGCATGACCCTGATCGGTCTGGCACTGGGCGCCTGTCTGTCGCCAGCCTGGGCAGACGGCCCCGTCCGGGGCAATCCCCTGGATAGCATCCCGTCGCTGCCCACTCCTGGCCACACCGGCCAACAACCGACTCCCACGCTACAGCCGGGCGGCGATGCCGCCGCCCAACGCCAACAGGCGCTTCAGGCCCGGCTCGGGCAGACTGTCGTGCCCCGGCACTTCAATGTCGCCGGCAACACCGTCGTGCCCCTGTCGCAGATCATCCCAATCCTCGAACCGCTGATCGGCAAATCCCTGTCCGTCTCCCAACTGATCGCCGAGGTCGGGAAGATCACCAAGATCTATCAGGACCGGGGCTATCTGCTGTCCTTCGCCCTCTTGCAAAACCAGGATTTCCGCGACGGCCTGGTCCGGGTCACCATCGTCGAAGGCTACGTGGACCGAGTCGATTTCCAAGGCGATGCCGGGCCCGCTGAAGATCGCCTGAAATCCCTGTCAAAACCGCTGCTGGACGCCAAACCGCTGACCCGGGCCACGCTGGAGCGCGCGCTCAACCTGATGCGCAAGGTTCCGGGGGTCAAGGTCCAACCCCAGATGGATCTGCCGAAGTTCGCGGGCGGGGCCACCCCGCTGATCCTGCATGTACAGCGCCACGCCTTTCGCGCCGAGGGCGGCCTGGCCGATATGGGTTCAGGGCTGCAGCCCATGGTGGGAATCGTCACCGGCAGCCTGACCCCGCTGGGCGAGCAGATCCGGCTGACCGGCGCAGTGCCCATCGGCAGCCACGACGTCAAGTACATCTCCGGCCAGATCAGTATCCCCATCGGACACGACGGATTGGAAATGATCGTGGACGGCTACCACTACGAATCCCACCCCGAGGACGGCGAACTGCAGGATGCGGGATTGAAGCGGCGGGTGGTCAATGAGCAACTGGGCGTTGGCCTGCGGTACCCCTTGCTGCTGGACAACAAGCGATCCCTGACCATTGAAGGCGGTGTGTACGCATCCCGCTCTCTGGACGAGTATCGGCGTAACAGCGACAACCTCTGGCTGAACCAGCGCACCGACCTCCGTGTCCTGCGCGCCGGATTGCGCTACCGGGATGCGGACGAAAAGCAATCCCGCAACATCGGTCTGAATATCTATCACGGACTGAGCGGCGCGGGGGCCGGCAAACGCTACGCCACGAACGCCACGCCCTCTGGCCAGCCCGTCGACCTGGCTTTCCCGGAAAAACTCGATTTCACCCGGTATGCCCTGGACCTGGAACAGACCGTCAAACTGCCGGCCGGATTCGGGATCACTTTCTCGGGCTTCGGGCAATACTCGACCGATCCTCTGCCCACCACGGAACAGACCTCCTTCGGCGCCTGGCGCTACGGTCTGGGTTATCCCCAGGGCGAACTGGCCGGCGACAAGGGTTACGGTGTGGCGCTCGAACTGAACCGCCAGTTCAAGACCGGCTGGTCCCGGGTTTCCGATATACAGCCCTACGTCAAGATCGACCGGGCACGAGCCTGGTACAACCAGGCCAATACCCGGCTCGTCTCTTCCAGCACCCCGACGCTGTCCTCCATCGCTCTGGGCGCTCGCATCACGGACAATCGGCACTATATTTTCGACGTGAACGTAGCCAAACCCATCGGGGATCCGGCCACCCACGACGATCGCCGCGGCGTTCGCGTCAATGCCAACTACTCCCTGCTATATGGCGGCTGATAGAAGCGGCAGACCGTCGAATGCGCACGCCGCCGATCGCGTTACCCGCGTTTCGGAAAATAACGGGCATTTGTAACAACCGCAAATTTCAGACAGTCTTCATTTTGCGATTTTCTTCGGATGTATTTTTTTGGCCCATGGTAAATCATTGATTACCATGGGTTTTTATTTTCATATCTGAACTATCAATCCTTTTTTGTACAGATTTTAAAACCTGGCATGAGATTTGCTTGATGAATGGCAAGAGATCACAGAAACGTGGCTCTGACCACCATATCAAGGAGATCGCCATGCGCAAACCCATACAAACCACTCCCCTGTCCTCATCCACCGTCCGCAGCATCATGCAAGTCACCCTGGTGGCCGCCGCTCTGGCGCTGACGGGCTGCGCAAGCTCTGATGACAGTGGCGGCAGCCGGCATGCGGGCAACTCGCCCATGACGAATCCGACCAACCCCGCCCTCAGCAGTGCGGGCCCGCTGGAAGGAGCGCTCAAAAACACCGGCGGCGCCGTGGACAATGCAGCCGAACTCGGGCTGGAAAACACACTGGGCGGATTGGGCAAACAGTTGGACGGACCGCTCAAGCCCGTCTACACCACCGTGGAATCGACGACCCAAAGCCTGGGCGCCCAGACAGGGTTGGGGGAGCCGCTGGATGGCACACTCAAGCAAGCGGGCGGCGCTGTCGCCGGCATTGGCGACAAAGTGGGTGAATCGGGCCTGCCCGGCGGCTTGGGTAAAGGCGCCGGGGCGCTGGTCACCGGAGTGGGCGACGCGCTCTCCTCCGCAGGCGGCCTCCTGAACAAGAATGAAAACGAACCGCACCCGCTGGCGCAAACCCTGGTCGACGCTACGGGCGGCGTGCGCGGCCTGACCAGACAACTCACGAACCAGGGAGGTTTGCTGGAACCTTTGGCCGGTGTGCTGGATGGCGGCCTGGGCGGTCCCCTGGGCCTGGACGGCAAACCCATCCTGCAGCCGGCGCTGGCCAACGCAGGACAGGCGGTGGACCAGGTGCTGCCGGTGGGCCTGCAGCAACCGCTGGATAGCGCCGGGAAAACATTGGATGGCGTCGTTGCGCCTGTCGGGGGTGCGGTAACCCAGGTCACCCAGACCATTGGAGACGGCACGCGCATCGGCGCTCCGGTCGACCAACTTCTCACCAGCATCGGCGGCAATCTGCAGCAAGTCACAGGCGGCATGGACTCAACCATTCCGCTGGGCTTGAACAGTGTCGTGGCCAGCCTGGGAGCCACCATCAGCAGCGCCGGCGGTCTGGTTCACAAGACGTCAGGCAATCCCAATCCGCTGGGCCGCACTCTGGATAACGCCACCAAGTCGCTTGTCGCGCTGACTAACGGATTGGGCGTCACCGGTGGCCAGCAAGGCGGTCTGCTGGGCGGCATCCTGGGCGGCAACGGTGGCCTGTTGGGCGGCATTTCAGATGGCGGCGCCGGCGGCCTGCTCAACGGCATCGGCGGCGGCAATGGCGGCCTGCTGGGTGGCATCGCGGGAGGTAACGGCGGATTGCTGGGCGGCATCGCAGGGGGTAATGGTGGATTGCTGAGCGGCCTCACGGGCGGCAACGGCGGCTTGCCGAGCGGCGGTCTGCTGAGCAGCATCGCGGGCGGCAACGGTGGCCTGCTGGGCGGCAACGGGGGTAACGGCGGCCTGCTCTCGCCCGTCACGGGATTGCTGAGCGGCTTGGGTGGTTTGGGCGGCAAGTGATCTGTGCCGGTAAACAAAAGGCCCCTCATGGACATGCAATTCAATCCACGGCCTGAAGCCGCTACGGCCCCAAGCGATGCGCCCACCGGCATCTCGAGTCTGGTGGGCGCCCCTGCGGATCAGTTGGCAAACATGCTGGGCCTCGTGTTTCCGGTCCTCGCCGAGATATCGATGACCGCGATGGCCCGCCACTACGGCCTTCGTCGACTCGACTTCAAGGCACTGGTCTGCATTTCCGTACTCGAGCCATTACCCACCGGACATCTGGTGAATATTCTGGGCGTCAGTCCGGGCAGTGTGACGACCATCCTGAACCGGCTGGAAGAACGGCGGCTGATCCGCAGGGACCGCAGCATGCGGGATCGCCGGGAAGTCAGCCTGTGCATGGAAGGGGATCGCGGCTTCGACCTGGTATTTCCGGAACACGCCTCGACGGCCCTGCAACACGTCCTGGCGGAAAGAGATCCCAAGGATGTCCGATGCCTTCTGGAGCTGCTGTCCGACTGCCTGGAAGCGCTGAGAGGCGGGAAGATTGCCTGAAAACAAGCGGCGGCCGGCTTCTGATGCCCTGTATGCAGGGCCAGGCGGGACATCAGATTGCCGGCGTCAGCATGAGCAGCAGCCCCCCGAGTGCCAGGCAGGGGCCAAAAGGCTGCAATCGGGACGCACGACTGAACAGAGCCAGCAGCCCCCAGGCCGCCAGGCTGATGACTGCCGACAGCAATAGCAGCAGCGGCACCTGCGGCCAACCCAGCCAGGAACCCAGCGCCGCGGCGAATTTGACGTCACCACCCCCCAGGCCGTCTCTACCGCACCACAACCGGTACAACGCCCCTGCCAGCCAAAAGATAGACCAGGCTGCCAAGCCTCCCAGGACCGCCTGCGCGGGCGACGCAAATACCCCCGCACTGTTGAACAGCAGACCGGCCAACCATAGCGGAATCGTCAGGAAGTCCGGCAGCAGACGAGTCTCCAGGTCAATCCACGCCAGTACAAACAGCATCGATCCCAGCAGCAGAGCCCCCCACATCCGAAGCCCTGGCGAAAAACAGATCGCGCACAGAACCCCAACCGCCAATCCAGCAAATGCGGACAGGCCTCGACAAGGCCGGAATCCCGTCACATCCACAGTCTGGCCCAAATCCCTGGCCAGTAAAAATGCCCGCCTGCGAAAGACGGGCCAGATCAGAACCGCCAGGCCGACGCCCGCGGCAAGCGGCAGGAATCCGTCCAGGAACATAGAGACGGGCATGCAGATCTCCTCAGATATTGGCGGCGGCTCCAGGCGCCGACCCGACACGATGCCATCCCCGCGATGTTCCCGACTTCGACCACACAAAAAGATGTCTCAAAATTTCCGCATTCCAGCGATTTGAATACGAATTTTCCATCTGGAATCAGGGGCCTCCACTCGATGCGCAGTATAATGAGGCATGCTCTCCAGCGCCCTCCCACTCGTTCCCGATTTGCTCGCTGCGGCGCCCGCGGTGGATCTGCGCCGCATCATCCGGGCCGTCGCCAGTTCCACCGCTATCGAAACCGGCCAGGCCGTCCACGAACTTGAAAGCCAGTTGCAATCCGACAGCCGCTTTCCTGCGCTGGAACTGGCCGCCCCCACTCCGGTCTGATCAAACCCCCTCATCGGGCACGATACGTTCGACCCAGGTCTTCATCAGCCGGTAATCCCCCATCAAGCCCATCTGGATGGCCTCAATGTAGCGAGGCCGATGCGATTCCCATGGGCTATAGTCCAGCGGCCCTAGACCCGCCTGCACAGCCATCACGTCCGCCAACAGACGCGCAATCCTGCCATTGCCTTCACGAAACGGATGTATCAGTATGAATTCCACGTGCGTCAGCGCGATGGCTTCAATCAGATCCTGGCGCAACATGCCAAAACAGGGTGTATACCGGGCCAGATACCGCCGATCATAATCGTCCAGCAGGGCTGGAATCCTGTCGGCCGCCGCAAACGGGAAACCGCCTTTGCTCATGTTGACCGAACGCTCGTGGCCAGCCCAGGCGTAAACATTACCCAGCCAGCGGCGGTGCCATTCCCGAATCAAGCGAACCGTGACCGGACCCCGAGGCAGGTGCTGCAGAACATGGACGTACAGTTTGCGCAGCAGCATCAGCTCCGCATGATTCATGTCATCGCGCGTGACGATACCCTGCTTGTTCTTCAGAACCTCGCCGTCCGATCCTTCCTGATAGCTGTTCTGCCACCCGCTGACCTGATATCGGCTCATCAGACAGTCTCCTGCAAAACCCACCCCTGGATTCCTCCCATTGTCCTCAATCCCGGCACGAAGGAGAATAGGGACATGAACCCAACACTTGTCCACAACCTGGCCGAACAGCCGCTAGCCATCATCGGCGACATCCACGGCGAAATCCAGGCGCTCGATGCCTTGCTGGATCAACTCGATCGCCACCCGGAACTGAAAGACAGGCGGCTGATCTTCATTGGCGACTTGTGCGATCGGGGGCCAGACAGCGTGGCGGTCATCCAGCGGGTGCGCGATCTGATCGACCAGGGGCGGGCGCTGGCCATCCTGGGCAACCACGAAATCAACTTGCTGGCTCATGACGCCAAAGACGGTTCCGGGTGGTTCTTCGACAGCAGGGAAACTCCGGACACCCCGCATTACGCGCCTTTCACACGAGCCACCGCAACCCAACGCCCTGAAATCCGCGATTTTTTCTGCAGCCTGCCGCTGGCCATCCGCATGCCGGGCCTCAGAATCGTTCACGCGGCCTGGGACCCTGTCTCCATTGACGCCATCGCTCGAGTTCCCCTGGGGAACATCCTGGAACTGATTCATGACTGGGACCTGCGCATTCAGCAGATGGCGGAGAAAAATGATCTTCGAGCGCGCTACATCGCCGAACGCGAGCGCTGGGCACGCGAACTGGAAGACCCCGACAACCCGCCTCCCTACCTGGACGCGGTCGCGGATTTCGAATCCCTCCAGCAGCGTCTCAATCCAATCAAACGCATGACCTCGGGAATCGAAGCCCGCAGCGCCCAGCCCTTCTATTCCGGCCATCGATGGCGCTATTCAGACCGCATTGCATGGTGGGACCAGGACCCCGATCCGACCCCGGTCGTCATCGGTCATTACTGGCGCCTGTTTCAGCCCCCCGGCAATCCGGATGCCTGGCGCTACAGCCGCCTGTTTCAGCACATCGCGCCCACGGCCTGGCATGGATCGCAGCGCCAGGCCTACTGCATCGATTATTCAGTCGGCGCCCGATGGAGCGAGCGCCGGCAACAAGGCCATGTCAGCACGACACGCTACCGCCTGGCCGCCCTGCTATGGCCGGAACGCCAACTGATCTTCGACGACGGGCAGGAACTGCCCACAACGTAATCCAGGCTGTGGACAAACAGAGGGAAGGCTACCCGTGCATTTCCTGGGGACAGCTTGTCAACAAGCCGCTGATTCGGCAAACAAGTGAAATGAGTCCACAATCCGTCCTCCTCCAGTCCCTAGAGTAAGTCACAGGGAAAAATCCCATAATTATTTGATTAATAAGATTTTTCTGAATTTTCCCAGTTATCCACAACCTTCCATCATTTATCTTATAGGTAAATAGAAGATTATTGGAACAAGCTGGTTCCCCAGCGGGCTCTCTCACTCGACTGCTCTCTTTCCCTACCCGAGCCTGCGTGAACCCCGCGCAAGAGACAAGCAAACCTTGCCTTCACCATCCGCGCCACTCCCCCCCTCGCCGCACAGCCCGGACAAAGAGCGGGGGCTTCCGATTCAGTCCGCGGAGGGCGCATTTTCCTGATGACAGACGGTTCCCTGTGGATAGCCAGAGGGGAACGGCCTGTGCATCCGCTGTGGATGCCATCTGCACAAGTGCGTTCTTTCGGTATGGACAGGAAAGTGTCCCCAAACAGTTCATCGGCAGATCACATGCTCTTCCACTGCTGGAAATATCATAAGTATTTAATTCTAAACGAATAAATGATTTGTTCCATTTATCCACAGGCTTCCATTAGTCTTATCAGTTAGATATTAAAGATAAGAACAAACAAAAGCGGCTCTCCTCTCCCCCCCCCTAGCTTTCACAAGCTCACCAGTTTTTCGATTGCTGCATCCAGGGTGGTATCCTGCTTGGCAAAGCACAGGCGCAGCAGCTGGTGGTTGGCATTGCGGGATGCGGGGTCTGCGTAGAACGCCGAAACCGGGATTGTCGCCACTCCTGCCTCTTGGGTCAGGCGAATGGCCAAGTCCTTTTCCAGGCCGTGGCCCAGCGCGCTGGTATCGACCAGCAGGAAGAAGGTGCCCTCGGAATGCAGCGGGCGCAGTTTGCTTGCACTCAGGCCTTGCACCAGACGATCACGTTTGCGCTGATAAAAGGCGGATAAGCCCTGGATGGCGTGGTTGGTTTTCAGGTAGGAGGCGATCCCGGCCTGGATGGGCGTGTTGACCGAGAACACGGAAAACTGATGGACTTTGCGAATTTCTTGGGATAGCGGCCCCGGAGCGCAGCAGTAGCCGATTTTCCAACCGGTGGCATGGAGCGTTTTAGCGAACGATGACACCAGGACGCAGCGGGATGCCAATGCCGGGCGAGAGGTTGGACTGACGTGTGGCTGGCCGTCGAAGACGATGTGCTCGTAGGCTTCATCGGACAAAATCAGGAAGTCGTGATTGGCTGAGATCTGCTCCAGTGCGTCCAGGTCCTCTTCACGCAGGGTCAACCCGCTTGGGTTATGCGGGAAATTCAAAATCAACATGCGGGTTTTCGGTGTCACCGCGTCCGCGATTGCGTTCCAGTCCAAGTGGAATCTGGGCCTGTCCTTTGTGGGCGGATTCATTGCTACGCGAACAGGTGCGCCGTTTGCCAGTGTCACGACGGGAGCATAAAGGTCGTAGGATGGGTCGATCAGAATGACTTCATCGCCTGGGTGGATCAGGGCCAGAATGCTGGATGTCAGCGCTTCAGTCGCCCCTGATGTTACGGTAATGTCGGTATCCGCATCGTAGCTATAGCCCTGGTGGGCGATGATTTTGTCGCGAATTGCCTGGCGCAATACGGGCACTCCGGTCATTGGGGCGTATTGATTCGGGCCCTGCTGAATGGCTTGGCATACCGCGTTCAGTAGTTCGCTGTCCGGTTGATAGTCCGGGAACCCCTGCCCCAGGTTGATGGCATTCAATTGCTGAGCCAGTGCGCTCATTTCGCTGAAGATGGTGTCACCCACCAAAGGAAGTTTTGTTTTTGGATTCATTTGTATATGTTGGATTTAGAATACTTTCTCGGGAAAATCGATGATTATTTCGGTAGGCGCGGATACAATCTGACCTAGGGAAAACTATGATTTGACTTTTCGGCAAGCGTGGTTATTCTCCCTGTTGCAATGCAATTCAAGCAGCACGCACGTCTCGCAGTAGGCTTGCCCTGTCGCTCTTCGCTACTCAGGCACGATCTGTTCCGTTTCCGCGTTCTTGATTCATTGTTGTTATCTTTCTTTTATTAGGACGTACCTGATCATGGCTCAAACGGGCAAAGTCAAATGGTTTAATGCTGAAAAGGGTTTCGGCTTTATCACTCCGGACGCCGGCGGTTCTGACGTGTTTGCGCACTTCTCCGCTATCGAAGGCCGCGGCTACCGCAGCTTGAACGAAGGGCAAGAAGTCCAGTTCGAAGTCAAGGACGGCCCCAAGGGTCCCCAGGCTGCTGAAATCCGCCCGCTGTAAGTTCTAGCGGTTGGTTTCGAAAAGGCACTCTTAGAGTGCCTTTTTTCTTTCCTCCCGGCACAATAAGTTGTACGCGGTTTTCCCGGGCTTGTCCACAGACTTATCCCCTGATGCATTCCTGTAGTGTTCCACGTGAAACATTAATTGGAAATAACCGAACTATTGCCTGGTCCGGCTTGTTTCACGTGGAACATCGGCTTATCCGGATAACGCTGTTTCACGTGAAACAATGCTGGCTCGAGGAGTTCGAGGACGTATAATGTCGCGAACTCCTCCATTGTTTTCCCATGAATTATTCTGAAGAATTTGATGTTCTCGTTATTGGCGGCGGTCATGCGGGAACGGAAGCGGCATTGGCAGCAGCCCGTATGGGCGCTTCCACTCTGTTGTTGACCCACAATATGGACACCTTGGGTCAGATGTCTTGCAATCCGTCTATCGGTGGGATTGGTAAAGGTCATCTGGTTAAAGAGGTCGATGCCTTGGGGGGCGCGATGGCGTATGCAACGGATCTAGCCGGCATTCAATTTAGAATTCTGAATCGTTCCAAAGGCCCGGCGGTTCGTGCGACTCGTGCGCAGGCTGATCGCTCCCTCTATAGACGCGCCATTCGGATGCTGCTGCAGAGTCAACAGAATCTGATGATTTTCCAACAGTCTGTGGATGACCTGATCTTGGAAGGCGATCGCGTCGTCGGCGCCAAGACACAGATCGGCCTGGTTTTCCGGGCCAAGACTGTGGTGCTGACAGCGGGGACATTCTTGAATGGCTTGATGCATGTGGGACTGTCACATTATGCGGCCGGGCGGGCAGGAGATCCTCCGGCGATCAGCTTGGGGCAGCGTCTGAAAGAATTGAAACTTCCCCAGGGTCGCCTCAAAACCGGGACGCCTCCGCGCATTGATGCGAAAACGATTGATTTTTCAAAAACAGAAGCGCAGCCTGGGGACTTGGATCCTGTGCCGGTATTTTCCTTTTTAGGAAAAGCCGAGATGCACCCGGAACAGGTGCCGTGCTGGATCACCCACACGACAGAGCGTTCACATGAAATCGTGAGATCCGGTCTGGATCGATCACCGCTCTATAGCGAGCAGGGGACGATCGAAGGGGTAGGGCCGCGGTACTGCCCGTCCATTGAAGACAAAATCCATCGCTTTGCAGACAAGACCAGCCATCAAGTCTTTCTGGAGCCCGAGGGGGCATCTTCGTGCGAAATTTATCCAAATGGGATTTCCACAAGCCTGCCTTTTGATATTCAGTATGCTTTGGTGCGTAGCTTGCCGGGCCTGGAAAATGCGCGGATCATGCGACCTGGCTACGCGATTGAATATGATTATTTTGATCCCAGGCATTTGCATGCCTGGATGGAAACCAAAGCCATTCAAAATCTGTTCTTTGCCGGCCAGATCAACGGAACGACGGGGTATGAAGAGGCGGCCGCCCAAGGCCTGATAGCAGGAGCCAATGCCGCATTGCGCTGCAGAGGGCAAGAACCCTGGGTCGTGCCCCGCCAGGAAGCCTATCTGGGGGTTCTGGTCGACGATCTTGTAACAAAAGGCGTTACTGAACCTTACAGAATGTTTACGTCGCGAGCGGAATATCGCCTGAGTCTGCGAGAAGACAATGCGGATCAGCGTCTGACGGAAATAGGGCGCCGTCTGGGGTTGGTGGACGATGTGCGTTGGGACGCCTTCAGCCGCAAGCGCGATGCCGTGGCGGCGGAAATCCAGCGACTGCAGGATACCCGGGTCAATCCGGCTGTTCTGAACGCCCATGATCGGGAAAGGCTGTCTTTACAGCACCAGGACCGCCATCCCAGCCTTCTGGATCTGCTCAAGCGCCCCGACGTGGATTACGGAGACTTGATGCGGTTGTGCGACCTGGATGGCGCATCGCTGGCCGGCCCCGGTCTGGCGCAGACCGATCAGGTCGAACAGCTGGGCATACAGGTGAAATATGCTGGCTATGTGGAGCGTCAGCGCTTGGAAATCGAACGTCAGCGCGCCCAGGAAACCCATGCGATTCCTGATGATTTCGATTATGGACATGTTCCCGGACTCTCCACCGAGGTCCGCCAGCGCCTGGAATCCGGCCGCCCTGCGACCATCGGCCAGGCCGGCCGGATTTCCGGCGTGACGCCGGCGGCCGTTTCCTTGTTGCTGGTGCATCTGAAACGGCTCCAACGGGGACGCAAAGCCGCATGAGCCGAGATTTTTCATCGTTCCGGGAACCCTTGGACGCCGCCCTACAGTCGCTGGGGATGTCGCAGGACGTGGCACGGGCGGACCACTTGCTGGCTTACCTGCAGCAACTGCACCACTGGAACAAGGCGTACAACCTGACGGCTGTGCGCGATCCCGGCGATATGCTGGTGCAACACGTTTTCGACAGCCTGGCCGTGGTGCCGCCGCTGCGCGGTATTCGGGGGGGACGTGACACCCGGGTCGCGGATATGGGGTCAGGGGCCGGTTTACCGGGTATCATTCTGGGCATTTGCCAGCCGGACTGGACCGTCTTCTGCGTGGATGCCGTGGGCAAGAAAACGGCCTTCATCCGCCAGGTTGCCGGGGTGCTGGGACTGAAGAACGTGCAGGCCGTCCATGGCCGGATCGAATCGCTGGATAGCCTGCAGGCGGATGTGGTGATCTCTCGAGCCTTCGCCTCGCTCGGTGATTTCGTCCGGGTTGCCGGGCATCACCGATCATCCGATGGCACGATGCTGGCCATGAAAGGCCAGTATCCGCACGATGAATGCCAGGCTCTGGAATCGGCGTCCGACTGGACAGTGAAGTCCCGGATGGCGCTGCATGTTCCGGGTATGGACGCGCAACGCTGCCTGTTGGAACTCGGATTGAAGGAATCCCATGACTGCTGATAGCCCGAAGCCTACCGCCCGTGTATTTTGCATCGCCAACCAGAAGGGCGGGGTGGGCAAAACCACGACGGCCATCAATCTGGCCGCGGCTTTGGCGCTGCATGGGCAACGCGTCTTGCTGGTCGACCTGGATCCTCAGGGCAATGCCACCATGGGCAGCGGCATCGACAAGAACGGCGCTGCCGTCAATCTGTACCAGGTGCTGATCGGCGAAGCCCGGGTCGCGGATGCGCGGATCCGCTCGGAATCCGGCAACTACGACGTGCTGCCGTCCAATCGGGAGCTTTCCGGGGCGGAAATCGATCTGGTCGGCATGGAACATCGCGAAACCCAATTGAAATCGGCGTTGGAACAGGTCGGCCCCGATTACGATTTCATCCTGATCGACTGTCCGCCGACCTTATCCTTGCTGACGCTCAATGGCCTGGCGGGCGCCCATGGCGTGATTATTCCCATGCAGTGCGAATATTTCGCCCTGGAGGGCCTTTCCGATCTGGTCAATACCATCAAGCGCGTCTATCGCAATTTGAACCCAGAACTGGAGCTGATCGGGCTGCTGCGCGTCATGTTCGATACCCGGGTCACCCTGCAGCAGCAGGTATCGGAACAGCTTGAATCGCACTTTGGCGATAAGGTCTTCAAATCCATCGTGCCGCGCAACGTCCGCCTGGCCGAAGCCCCCAGTCATGGCATGCCCGGGGTTATTTACGACAAATCCTCACGTGGGGCCAAGGCTTATCTCGCTTTCGGCGAAGAACTGATCCGTCGCGTGAGCGGACAGATCCGCCGCCGCGCCGCCTGATCGACCCCGCTACACTGACAAGGACTCATTCCCGATGGCAACTCGAAAGAAAGGACTGGGCCGTGGCCTGGATGCCCTGCTGGGGGCGGATCGCGGCGCATTGGATGCCGTGGGTAGTTCACCCGCGTCCGAGGCTCCCCATCAATTGCCGGTAGCCGTTCTGCAAGCGGGCCGCTACCAGCCGCGCACCCGGATGGATGAAGGCGCCCTCAATGACCTGGCTGATTCGATCCGGGCCCAGGGGATCATGCAGCCGATACTGGTGCGTCCGCTGGACTCCGGCTCCGGCCAGTACGAAATCATCGCCGGCGAACGCCGATTCCGCGCAGCCCAGATCGCGGGCCTGAGCGAAGTCCCCGTACTGGTGCGTCAGGTTGCCGACGAGAACGCGGCCGCCATGGCGCTGATTGAAAATATCCAGCGCGAAGATCTGAATCCCCTGGAAGAAGCCCATGGCGTGCGCCGTCTGCTGGACGAGTTCGGCCTGACGCACGAACAGGCCGCCACGGCGATCGGCCGCTCGCGGTCGGCCACCAGCAATCTGCTGCGCCTGCTGAATCTGGCGGAGCCGGTGCAAACCATGCTGCTGGCCGGCGACATCGATATGGGCCATGCCCGCGCCTTGCTGGCGGCCGATGCCGCCCGTCAGATCCTGCTGGCCCACGAGGTCGTCGCCCGTCGCCTGTCTGTGCGCGAAACCGAAAAACGCGTCGCCCGCGCCCTGCGCGAGGAAGACCAGGCGGTCCTGACACCCTCGGGGCGGGTGGCCAGGGCTGATCCCAAACCCGGTACGGGTGACCTGGGGCGTCTGGAAAAAGCCCTGTCGGATCATCTTGCGACTCGGGTGCGGATCAAGTCCGGCGCTCGCAAAGGCGGCCAGCTCGTCATCGATTTTTCGGACTGGGCGCATCTGGATGCTTTGCTGGAGCGCCAAGGGCTGGGCCAGGTCCTGGCGGCCCAGGACAAGGGCGCTTGACAAGCAAAAAGAATATCTTCATAATCCGTGATTCGCTTCGGTGGGGTGCCCGAGTGGTTAAAGGGGGCAGACTGTAAATCTGTTGGCCTTGCGCCTACGTTGGTTCGAATCCAACCCCCACCACCAAGCGGCCTGTTTTCTGCCAAAACAGAAAACAAATTCAGCAGGGAAACCGAATCGCGGGTGTAGCTCAATGGTAGAGCAGAAGCCTTCCAAGCTTACGACGAGGGTTCGATTCCCTTCACCCGCTCCAAGCGGGATTTGCTGACGGTATCAACACGAATACCGCCCATGTGGCTCAGTGGTAGAGCACTCCCTTGGTAAGGGAGAGGTCATGCGTTCGATCCGCATCATGGGCACCACAGATTTTTAGACCAGCTCTCATTCCATATCAGGAGTCAGCCATGGCAAAAGGCAAATTTGAACGGACCAAACCGCACGTGAACGTGGGGACGATCGGGCACGTTGACCACGGCAAGACGACCCTGACGGCAGCCATCACGACGGTGTTGGCCAAGGCGATGGGCGGCGAAGCCAAGGGCTACGACCAGATCGACAACGCGCCCGAAGAAAAGGCGCGCGGCATCACGATCAACACCTCGCACGTGGAATACGAGACGGCCAACCGTCACTACGC
>NZ_JBATVG010000020.1:0-14251 GCF_049671645.1 Castellaniella sp.
AGGTGACGGAGCCGCAGATCCTGACGATGGCCTCCGAGGTCTGCGCCAGCCGGCCGGACGCGCTCACCATGATGTGCACCAATGTCCGCGCGGCGCAGCTGGCGCCCCGGATAGAGGCGTCGCTGGGAGTGCCCTTCTACGACTCCGTGTCCACGGTGGTGTGGCAGTCGCTGCGGATGGCGGGCTACGACACGCGGGAAGTCCAGGGGTGGGGGCCTCTGTTCCTGGATGTGGCCTGAGGCCGGGCCGCTTCAGGACATGCTGGCTTGATCCGACCGATGACGATCCAATCCCGAGGGCGCTTGAGCGACGCCCGTCGTGCAATAGGCTTCAAATGCCTCCAGCGGGAGCGGGCGGCTGAACCAGTAACCCTGGTACGCATGGCAGCCCATGCCGGCCAGCAGGTGTTGCTGGGCCTGTGTCTCCACGCCTTCGGCAATCACCTCCAGGCCCATGCTGCGCGCCAGCGCGGCCACGGCGCCGGCGATGGCGGCGTCGTTGGGGTCGCGCTCCAGGTCGTGAACAAAACTCTGGTCGATCTTGAGTTGGTACAACGGCAGGCGCTTCAAATATTGCAGCGACGAATAGCCGGTGCCAAAGTCATCAAGCGAAAACCGCACGCCTTCCGCCCGTAGCGCCGTCATGGTGGCGATCACCCCCTCGGTGTCGTCCACCAGCAGGCTCTCGGTCAGCTCCAGCTTGAGGCGTTCGGGCGGCGCGTTGTGCTCGTGCAAGAACGCCAGCGCCTGGGCCGCGAAATCGGGGTGCGAAAACTGCGCCGCGCTTACGTTCACCGCCAGCGTCAAGCCGTCCAGCTCCGGCTGCTGGCCCCAGCGGCCAAGCTGCTCGCAAGCGGCCTGCAGGACCCACTGACCCAGGACGCCGATCAGGCCGGTTTCTTCGGCCAGGGGAATGAACAGGTCGGGCCCTAGCAGGCCGCGCACGGGGTGCTGCCAGCGCACCAAGGCCTCGGCGCCCATGACGCGGAAGGCGCCGTCTTTCAGCGCGATCTGCGGCTGGTAGTGCAGACGCAGTTCGCCGCGCGCGATGCCGGTGCGCAACGCACGCTCCATCCGCATACGGTCGATCAGCTGGCGCTCCAATGCGTCATCGAAAAAATGCAGCCGCCCGCGCCCGGCCTGCTTGGCCTGATACATGGCCAGTTCGGCCTGCTTGAGCAGCGCGTCGGCGTCGGGCGAGCTGCCCGCAAACAGCACCAGGCCCTGACTGGCGCTCCCTTGGTATTCGGTGCTGGCCACGCGGTAGGGCGCGACCAGGGCTTGCCGTACGCGCTCGGCCAGCGCTTCGGCTTGCGTTGCGGCCCACGTCTGCTCGCGGCCCAGCTGCGGCAGGACGATCGCGTATTCATCGCCCCCCAGGCGCGCCACGGTTGCGTCCGGGGGCAGGTTGGCCGTGAGGCGGGCGGCAATGTGCCTGAGCAGTTCATCGCCTTGCGGGTGGCCCATGCTGTCATTGAGGGATTTGAAATCGTCCCAATCGAGCAGCAGCAAGGCGCCCCAATGTCCATGCCGCGCAGCCTCCGTCTGCGCCTGCCGCAAGCGCTCGCGCAGCAAGGCCCGATTGGGCAGGCCGGTCAATACATCGTAGAACGCCAACTGATGGATTTGCTGCTGCGCGTGCTGCTGGCCGCTCAGATCGGTGTAGCAGGCCACCATGTGCGTGACCTCGCCGGTGGCATCGGGCACGGCGGTGATGCTCATCCATTTGGGGAAGATCTCGCCGCTTTTGCGTCGATCCCACACCTCGCCCGCCCAATGCCCCGTCGTCCGGATGGTGGCCACCATCTGGTCGTAGAACGCCTGATCGTGATGGTGAGAGCGAAACATGCGGGGTGTCTGCCCCAGCATTTCCTCCGGGCGATATCCCATCAGGACACAGAATTCCTCGTTGACACGCTGAATGCGGGCGTGTGCGTCAGTCACCATCGCCGGTTGGGTATGTTGAAAAATGGCCTCTGCCACGCGAAGCTGACTCTGAAGAGAATCAAGCTCGACTTGAGTCGTTTGCAGTTGTTTGCGGCATTCAAATATCTCATTCGACATATAACCCTCGACTGCTATCGAAGACGTCGCCGCCGAGGCGTTGGCGGAGCCGCCCCCACGACCCCCCACACGTTTCAGAGCTGATGGCTGTCACCCACCCGCGTCAATCCCCCTCATCGATCCGGCGTGAATCCGGACCATTCTATGCCTGCCAGTTCGGCCAGCGATCTATGCCAGCTCGCAAGATCATCCTTCTGGAATTGATCCAGGCGATTGTGGCCACAGGCGCGGGCCATGATTTGCATCAAGTCGGTGCTGGCCTTGAAGAAAGTGGCCAGGCGTTGAGCGGACGCCTCGACATTCAGGCGCTTGCGCAGTTGTGGATCCTGTGTCGCGATCCCGGTTGGGCACAGATTGGTATGACAAATACGGGCCGCTATGCAGCCGATGGCCTGTATCGCGGAATTGGCCAATGCGACACCATCGGCTCCCAGCGCAAGCGCTTTGGCAAAGTCGGTATGGGTTCGCAGACCGCCCGTGATGATCAGCGTGACGCGTCCGCTGGCTTTCAGCTGGTCAAGACAGTGCCGGGCCCGGGCTAGGGCCGGGATGGTGGGTACCGAGATATGGTCGCGGAACATGAGCGGGGCATCTCCTGTCCCGCCTCCGCGACCGTCCAGGATGATGTAGTCCGCGCCAGCCCTGACAGCGAATGAAATATCCCGCTCGACATGCTGGGCGCTGAGTTTGAACCCGATAGGGACACCCCCGGTGACCTCACGCACATGGTCGGCGAAGCGAGCGAAATCTTCGACAGTATGCAGATCGCGGAACGTGGGCGGCGAATCCGCATTCTGCCCTTCGGGCAGGTGGCGGATTTCAGCGATGCGGCCAATCACTTTCCGGCCGGGCAAGTGTCCTCCTGTGCCCGTCTTGGCTGACTGGCCGCATTTGAAATGGAATGCCTGCACCAGCGGCAGGATGGATTCGTGATAGCCAAATCCGGCCGATGCATATTCGTACAGGTAGCGGCGGTTGGCCTGTTGCACCTCCGGCAGCATCCCTCCTTCGCCGGAACAAATGCCCGTGCCGGCGAGCTCCGCCCCTTTGGCTAGGGCGATTTTGGCCTCCTCGGACAAGGCCCCGAAGCTCATGTCGCTGACCAGAAGAGGGATGTCGAGTTGCAGAGGTTTTTTGGTCTCCGGGCCGATGACCATCCGGGTCTCCACCGGAACGTCTTCCATCAATGGTTGACAGGCCAGTTGCGCCGTCATGAACTGAATGTCGTTCCAGTCCGGCAACTGACTGCGGGGGACCCCCATTGCAGCCATCTCCCCGTAACGACCCATTTTGCTCAAACCTTCGCGAGCCAGACGGTGGATGAAGGCAACGGTCGGCTCTTCAGGGGTTGGTGAGACTTCAGGCACCGGATCCGTTGCGGGCGGGGTCGCTGTCTGAGTTGTGGCTGTGGCTTGCACTGACGCTGAGCCGGGGCCATCCGGAGCTGTCGGGCTTGATGCATTCGAGGCAAGGTCATCCAGGGAGAATTCCTTGCCCACCACGGCATCAGGGACCTTGCTGTGATGCCCATCGCAAAACGGCGCGTTTTTGGTTTGCTTGCAGCGGCACAGCCAGGCCTCTCCGTCCTTCTCTGCCGTGAAGGCCAGCGGCGTGAATCCGGTGCCCCGGTGCGAGCCATCGCAGAAGGGCTGATTCTTCGAGCGGCCGCAACGGCACCAATGGTATTCCTGGCCGGCTTTCAGCTCGACCGCGATGGGTTTGTTCGCAGCGACAATAGGTTTCAAGGCTTGTCTCCTTCCTTTCAGTAAGATTCAGGTTCCCCAGCGGATACGGCTGACTGAAGCGCTGCCGAGGAAGTCGATGCATCGTTCGGCATGGGCTCATGCGCGCCAAGTTCGAGGCCTACCAGTTGGATGACTGCCGCGCGCGATTTGTTTCAGCGTACGCACCTCGCGCCATCCGTGACTGCGCCGCTCTTGTTATGCTCCTGGAATGACGACACCGGGGACGATGTTGATCATACGCACGCTGATGCTGCCCGTGCTGGCCCTGACTGCCTGCGGGGTAATGAATGCAGGTATCCCCGTTCATGACAGAGAGCCTGTCCATATTCTCGGGTTGGCGCTATGACAACAGGAATCGCCCAATGACACAGAATGCTCCGTCCGAACTCGCCGCGCTGGCTTCGGACCTTGAAGGAATGCTCAAGCTGCGCATCCCTCCCATTGGCATGAAGCTGTTCGAGTCGATTGAAATTTTCGACCGAATCCCGCGTTTGCGTCGCCCGCAGGCCATCCATACGATGGACCAGTTGGTGGGGCAGGCCGCGCGGCTGGGATGGATCATGGGGGTCACGTCTGATGACCTGGTGGGAGACCAGTGCCGTTCCGTGGTGGGCTTGGGGGGCCAGGACGATGAGTGGTACAGCGGTCGGGCCATGACGGGCGTCTGGTTCGCCAAGGTCGAGGATTCGGCGCGCCACCAGGCTGCCATGAATGTGGTGCCGGCAGGTCGTTATCGGGCGCTGGTGGTGGCGCCGCTGGAGCGTTGGGCAGGCTTTGGCGAAGAGGCAGGGCAGCCGGACATTGCGCTGTTCTATGCGACGCCCGGCGCGATGATCTATTTCATCAACGGTCTGCAATGGTCGGACTATGAGCGCTTCGACTGGAGCGTGGTGGGCGAGTCTTCATGCGCCGATTCCTGGGGGCGGGCATTGCGCACGCGCAAGCCCAGTCTGTCGATTCCCTGTTTTGCCGAGCGCCGTTACGGCGGCGTGCTGGATGACGAGATGCTGATGGCGCTGGCGCCGGCTGATCTGGAGAAGTCGCTGACCGGCATGCGCGCGCTCGCCAGGAACGGCCTGCGGTATCCTTTCGCCACTTATGGCATCCAGCAGGACGCGCGCGCTGGCATGGGGGTGAGTTATCCGGCGAAGGCGAAGGGATAGGGGGCGAAAGGCCGGGGGTCAGTCGAACATCGCTCGCGCGACAAACTTCTCGTAGGTGGAGATGACTTTGTCCAGTTCGAGCTTTGATCGGCTGATGTACTTGTATTCGTACAGCATGGTCAGATAACTGCGCATGCCCATGAGCATGAAGACGACGATGCCCAATTCGTCCTCGTCGTAGCCCGAGATTTCGCCGCGCTGGGCGCTGCGCTGGATCGAGCGGAAGTAGCCTTCATAGAACATCTTGACGTGGCGGTGGAAGGCCTTGGGCGCGAATATTTCCGCCTCGTTCAGAATGCGCAGGAATCCCGGGGTCTTGCGGCAAAAGTCGAAGTAGGCCTCTACGCGGCGCTTTTCCCGGGCCAGGCCGGTCAGGGATTCGTCAAGCTGGGTCCGGATGTAGTCGAGCAGCTTCTGGCCGAGATTGGGCAGAAGCTGATCGAAGAGATCCTGCTGGTTTTCGAAATAGTTGTAGAAGGTGCCCTTGGCCACATTGGCCCGGGCGACGATCTTGTCGACGGACGCGCCTGCGTATCCTTCTTCGGCAACGGTCTGGACTGCCGCGTCGAAGAGTGCACGCCGGGTTTCTTCGGATTTGTCTGAGCGGGTTTTCTTTATTTTTAACATGTGTGGGCATCACCCCCGTGGCCGTTCATGGTCAGCCGTGCCTGCGGGGGCATTATACCGGCCGCACTGTATGCGAGCGTGAGTGCTGGCCTTCAGGACGGACTCAGGCCGTTTCGGCGAAGAGCTCGCGACCGATCAGCATCCGGCGGATTTCCGACGTGCCCGCCCCGATTTCCCAGAGCTTGGCATCGCGCCAGTAGCGCCCGGCGGGGAAGTCGTTGATGTAGCCGTTGCCGCCCAGAATCTGGATGGTTTCGCCTGCCATCCAGGTTGCCTTCTCGGCCAGATAGAGGATGACGCCGGCTGCGTCCTTGCGCAGACTGCGCGAGTGCGGCTGGCGGTCGCAGGCCTTGCCCAGCGCGTAGAGGTATGCGCTGCAGGCCTGCCAGGTGCTGTACATGTCTGCGAGCTTGCCTTGTATCAGCTGGAACTCGCCGATGCTGCGGCCGAACTGCTCACGTTCGTGCACATAGGGCAGGGCAGTGTCCATGCAGGCTGCCATGATGCCCAAGGGGCCGGCAGCCATGACGGCGCGCTCGTAGTCCAGGCCCGACATCAGCACGGCAACGCCTTGGCCTTCGCCGCGCAGGACGTTTTCCGCCGGCACCGCGCAGTCGTCGAAGAACAGGGGGTAGGTATTCGAGCCCCGGCAGCCGAGCTTATCGAGCTTGGCGCCGTGGCTGAAGCCCTTCATGTGTTTTTCCACGATGAAGGCGGTGATGCCCTTGGATCCTGCCTTCGGGTCTGTCTTGGCGTAGACCACCAGGGTGTCTGCGTCACCACCGTTGGTGATCCACATCTTGGAGCCGTTAAGGATGTAGTGGTCGCCCTCGCGGCGCGCGTGCAGTGTCATGCTCACCACATCTGAGCCGGCGTTGGGCTCCGACATGGCGAGCGCGCCGACGTGCTCGCCCGAGATCAGTTTGGGCAGGTAGCGTTGCCGCTGCTCGGGTGTGCCGTTGGTGTACAGGACGTTGACGCAGAGGTTCGAGTGCGCGCCATAGGACAGGCCCGCAGCGGCGGAGACTCGGGAGATCTCTTCCATGGCGACCATGTGGGCCAGGTAGCCCATGTCGACCCCGCCGTAGGCCTCGTCGATGGTCATGCCCAGCAAGCCCATCTCGCCGAACTTGCGCCAGAGGTCGGCCGGAAAGTTGTTGTCGCGCTCGATGTCCGCTGCGCGTGGCGCGATCTCGGCGAGAGCAAACTGGCGCACGGCGTGGCGCAGTTCTTCTATCGCGTCGCCGAGATCAAAGTTCAGGCCGGGAAGATGCATGGATGTTCTCCTGGGAATCGTCGTATTTCATGACTGTACAGTCATGAAATACGTCTTTCATAGATTCGAATTTGAAAGATTTAAACAAGATTATGCACTAGTTGATCGTCAAAAAGATGAAATTTATTGACTGATCAGTCATTTATAATTATATTCATCACAAACCGAGCCAGGGGCGGGATACCTCGGCGCAGGAGGGGAGCATGACGGTCGTACGCGTTGCGGTGGAGCAGTCCCTGGTAGAGGCCGAGTTGGCTCGCCTGAATGCGGAATACTGGTTTCGGGTCGATCGGCCCGAGGCGGGCAGCGTCGCGCAACTGTATGCGGACGAGGGCCGGATGGTCTTTGGCGACTTTCGAGTCGAGGGCCAGGCTTCGATCGAGGCCTTCTTCCTGGCACGGAACGCCCGTCGACCCACGCGCACGACGCGGCATGTTTCGTCCGGCCTGCGGGTCGCAGTGCAGAGCTTCGATTGCGCCTGCGTACACTCGGTCGTCACGGTCTATTCAGGCCCTGGCGTCTCCCCGCTGGAGATCGGCCCGCCGTCCTCGGTGGTCGACTTCACGGATATCTGTATACGACGGGACGGCCGCTGGGTCTATGCCGAGCGTTGCGGGTCGGCGATTTTCGTCGGCCCCGGGGCGGCCCCGTTTCTACTGGGGCAACTGCCGCCGCAGCATCCCTGGCGGACCGCCGTTCCCTGAATCTGACTTTTGACCCCACTGAAAACCAAGACCAGGAGACAACATGAAGATCAAACAGACCGCTGCGATCATTGCGGGCATGCTGATGCTGGCCGCCGGCCCGGGCAGCGCCCAGGCGCAGGCCAAGGAAAAGCCTGTGCGCATCGGCGCGATTGCCGACCTGTCCGGAGCCTATTCGGGTCTGGCGGGGCCGGGCATCGGCGTGGCCATGGAGATGGCTGTGGAGGATTTCGGTGGCACGGTGCTGGGAAGGCCTATCGAGATCCTGACTGCGGACTCGCTGCTGAAGGTGGATGTGTCCACCAGCCGCGCCCGCGAGTGGATCGACCAGCAGGATGTAAGGATGCTCCTTGAGAGCTCGGACTCCGCATCGGCCCTTGCGTTGCAGAAACTCACCCGGGAAAAGAAGCGCGTCTCGATCTTCACTTCGGGTACGACGGCGCTGATCAACGAGGAATGCTCGCCCTACGGCATGCAATGGGTCTGGAACATCTATGCGCTGGCCAATGTCACCGGCAAAGCCCTGACCCAGGGCGGCGGCAAGACTTGGTACTTTATTTCCGCTGACTACGCGTTCGGCAAGGCGCTGCAGGAAGAGACCAGCAAGGTGGTCAAGCAGATGGGAGGACAGGTGGTGGGCTCGGTCAGCCATCCCTTCAAGGCCACGGACTTCGCCTCGTTCCTGCTCTCCGCGCAAAGCGCGAATTCGGATGTGATCGCCTTGGCCAATGCGGGGCAGGATACGCAGAATGCAGTCCGCCAGGCACGTGAGTTCGGCCTGACGACCGGCAAGACCAAGGTCGCTCCTCTGATTCTCTTTGATTCCGACGTCAAAGGCATGGGCCTGGATTTGGCCCAGGGGCTGTTGTTCACGACGGCCTTCTACTGGGATCGCACGCCCGAGTCCCGGACCTGGTCTGAACGTTTCTACGAGCGGCGCAAGTTGATGCCCACGATGAATCAGGCGGGGGCGTACTCGGCGACCCTGCATTACCTCAAGGCAGTGGCCGCGGCAAAGACGCTGGAAGCGGATGCCGTCATGGAGCAAATGCGCAAGCTGCCGGTCAATGACTTCTTCACCAGCAATGGTCTGGTTCGCAAGGACGGGATGATGGTGCATGACATGTATCTGGCTCAGGTCAAGACGCCGGCTGAATCGAAGGGTCCGTGGGACATGCTGTCTATCCGGGAGACCATCTCGGGTGACGAGGCCTTCCCCAAACTGGCCGACAGCACGTGTCCGCTGGTGAAGGGCTGAGGTGATCCGTCAGCCAGCCTTTGCGCGGCACGAGGCGCCGGAGCTGGCGCAGGCCTTGACTCGGTTCCAATCGGTCAATGCGCTGATTGATCACTGGGCCGCCGTGCAGCCCGATCGGATCGCGCTGATCGGGCCGCGCGGCCAGGGCGTCTGGTCCAGGCTCAGCTGGTCGGCGTTGCGTCACGAATCCCTTGGCTTGGCCCGGGGGTTGCGAGCCCGAGGCATTGAAACAGGCGACCCTGTCGGCATCCTGGCCGACGGCGAGTCCTATGTAGACTGCCTGGTGGGATATTTGGCGCTACTGCGGGCCGGAGCGGTGATGGTGCCGCTCAATTCCCGCTTCGTCGATGACGAGCTGCGCCATGCCATCGATTTCTCCGATTGCGTGGCGATGCTGGCTCAGTCCGCGCTGACGCCGCGAGTGCAGGCCTTGCGGGCCGATCTGCCGAAACTGCGCCAGGTGTTTGACCTGGAGGATCGCCTCGCAGATACCGGTTCGCAGGCGGAAGAGAACTGCCTGCCTGCGTTGGGCGCCGGTGATCTGGCGAATATCGTCTTCACGTCGGGAACGACCGCGCGACCCAAGGCGGTCATGCATACGCACGGATCGGCGTTGGCCACGGGTGCGATTTTTGCGGCGGCGCTGGGCTTGCGCAACGAGGACGTGTTTCATCATGCGATCCCGTTCTTCACCAGTTCCGGAACGCAGTTCGCACCCATGCCGGCGTTCTGGGTTGGCGCGACATTGGTGCTCGAGCCCCGCTTTGATGCGGCAACGATGCTGCAACGGATCGAGGATGAAGGTTCGACGGCAGTCATCGGGGTGCCCTCCCATTACTTGTTTATGCTCGACGCGCTGGCGCGCGCGCCGCGCGCCTTGCCGTCGATAAGGCTGTGGGACTACGGGGGCGCTGCCATGCCTGCGTCTGCCGTGCGCGCGCTTGCGGCAAAGTATCCCCGAGCCGAGCTGCGCAAGCAGTACGGTATGACTGAAACAGGGCCTTCGGGCACTTTGCTGACGCCTGATCAGGCGCTTGGACGCATCGATTCGGCGGGCCGGCCCATGCCCTTATGCGAGGTCGCGATCCTTGATGATGAGGGGCGGATGGTGTCCGGCCAGGCTGTTGGGCAGATCGCCATCCGCTCACCTGCTGGTATGCGCGGGTACTACAAGAACGACGAGGCGACTCGGCAGATCCTGCAAGACGGTTGGGTTCGCACGGGCGACATGGGCTGGCTCGACGACGATGGCTATCTTTATTACAGCGATCGCATCAAGGACATCGTCAATCGTGGCGGGCTGAAAATCAGCTCGGTTGAGATCGAAGAAGTGCTGTACCGGCACCCCGGGGTGCTGGAGGCCGCAGTCGTGGCGATGCCTCATGAAAAGCTGGGAGAGGACATCCTGGCTTTCATTGTTCCTAAAGACGCCGCGTTCCTGGATCTCGACGAACTGCGTGCTTTTTGCCGCGAGCATCTTGCCGATTACAAGGCGCCCAGACGGATTGAGTGTCTGAGGGAGTTCCCGAAGAATTCCATGGGAAAAATCCAGAAGGCCTTGCTGCGGGACCGGATCCGGTAGGCTAGGGGCCGAAGCGCGCCGCGCGTTTTTCCGTGAAGGCGGCAATGCCTTCGCAGGCATCCGGTTCGCCTGCGGATGCGACCATGCATTCGCGTTCCGCTGCCAGGTGCTCTGGCAATGACCGGGCGCCGGTGGTCTCGACCAGCGCTTTGATGCGGGCCAGGGCCGCTCGGGGCCCGGCTCGCAGGCGGCGCGCCAGAGCCTCTGCGGCTGCCGCCAGTTCCTCGTCGGGGTGAATGGCATCAACGATCCCCAGCGCCAGGCACGCCGGAGCGTCGAGCATTTCGTTCAGATAAAACAAGTGTTTTGCTCGTGTGACGCCCACCCGCAGCGTCAGAAAGCGCGCACTGCCGACGTCCGGCGTCAGGCCGATGGCCGAATACCCGCAGCGCAGCGCCATGGACTGCGCTGCCAGCACATAGTCCGCGCAGAGCGCCAGGCCGATGCCACCGCCGCCTACGGGGCCGTTCACGGCGGAGACAATCGGCAAGCCTGATGCGGCGACGCGGGCGATCGCGGCATTCAGGGGCTGCAACAGCGAATCGAGCAGCGCCGGCAGGCCGTCGACTGTCTGCTGGAAGAGGTTGATGTCGCCGCCTACGCAGAACGCCTTGCCCGTGCCCTGGATCAGTACGACCCGGCTGTGCTCGTCGTCGCAGGCGCGCTCGAGGGCCGCCGCGAGGGCATGGATCGCCTCGGCATCCAGGGCGTTGAGCTGCTTGGGCCGATTCAATATGATGCGCGCGATGCCGTCATCCTGGCTGTACAGGATCTTGGGGGAGTCAGGCGGTTGCGGAGTGGGTATTGGCTGATTGTCGGGCATGGCGCTTGGTCAGGAAGGCGGTAATGCGATCTTTGTGGTCGGCCGAATAAAAGCAGGCCTTTTCGAGGGCGAGCGAGGTGTCCAGATTGAGGTTGACTGTGTCCCGGAGGATTTTGTTGAGCGAGGCCTTGGTGGCGCGTATTGCCATCTGCGCCCCGCTTGCGAGTTCTTGTGCCATGTCGAGAGCGGCTTGGAGCAGCATGTCATCGTCGACGACATGATTGACCAGTCCCAGGCGCTCGGCGTCTCCGGCGGCGATCTTGCGTCCGGTCAGCAGAAACTCTTTGGCTCGGTGCATGCCGACGAGCCAGGGCCAGATGGCGGCGCCGCCATCGCCTGCGGCAATGCCGGCCAGGACGTGGGTGTCGGCGATCACCGCGCTTCGTCCCATGTAGCTGATGTCGCTGAATAAGGCCAGTGTGGCGCCCAGGCCGATGGCGGGGCCATTGATGGCGGAAATGATGGGTTGAGGCAGCTCCAGCATGTCGACAATGAGGCGGCGGGCCTCAACGAACAGCTGGTCTATTTCCTCGGGCGAGATCTGTGAAAACCAGTCGATGTCGCCGCCGGCCGAGAAAGCCTTCCCCTTGCCCGTGAGCACGACCGCATGGCAATCGGAGTGCTCGGCGATGTCGCGAAACAACCAGGACATCTCGGCATGCATCCGGGCGTTGACGGCGTTCAGGGCCTCGCTGCGTGCGAAGCGCACGATCAGCACAGCGCCGCTCGTTTCAAATTCGATCAGTTGGTACTTTGACTGCCACATGGGCGTTTCCTTTCTATATCGTCGACTCGGGGTCTTCCGCGTTTGCATAGTGGCTCATTGCCCGCGTCGCGAGCGTGCGCCTGTCGAGCTTGCCTGTTGGCGTGATGGGCCATTCCGAGCCGGCGAGAAACAGCACTCGCTTGGGGATCTTGTAGCCGGCGAGTCGGTTCCGGCAGAGGGCCTGGATATCCGCTGTCGAGTATGCGCGCCCCGCTTCCACCTCGAGCAGGGCGGTGACCGCCTCGCCCCATTTGGGGTGGAGCGTGGCGCAGATCATGGCGCGGGCGATGCCTGGAATTTCGGTCAGCAGGAATGTCTCGACCTCGAGGGCGGACACATTTTCGCCGCCGGACTTGATCATTTCCTTGAGGCGGCCTCGGTAGTAGAGATAGCCGTCCTCGTCAAGAAAGCCCAGGTCGCCGCTGTGGAAGAAGCCTTCCTGGTCCATGCAGGCTGCGCTGGCCTCGGGTTGGCCGTAGTATCCCTTGAACAATGCCGGCCCTTTGGCGCAGATCTCGCCGAGTTCTCCCGGCGCGGCCCAGCCGTCGCCTGCCGGGTTGGCAATGCGGATTTCGCCGGATGTGGCGCGGCCGTTGGATGCCTTCATCCGAGCTTCGTCTGCGCGATCCCGGAAGGGGAAGTAGGTCTGGGACCCCATGTATTCCGTGGAGCCGTACAGGCTTCCGATGTGACCCAAGCCCATGGCCCGCACTTTTTCGAAGGTGGCGGGGTTGGCGGCGACCATCGTTCTCTGCAGGCTGGAGAGCAGGCCGGGCGCGTAGTCGGGATGATCGCGCATCATGAGGAAATGGGTATCGAACCCCCAGAACAAGGTGGCCTGGCTCTTGTGTATCCGGCGCAGCGCTTCGCCCGGCTCGAAGAAGGACATCAGTTCGAGGCGGGCGCCGCGCATGAGCGTCAGGCACGCCGTGGCGATGCTGCCCACGTGATAATTGGGCATGCAGTGCAGGAAGATGTCATCGGCGTGGACCTCGAGTCCGTCTGCGTAGCCGGCTGATCCGCAGAGCACTGTTTCGTGTGTGTGGATGGCCGGCTTCGGGAAAGAAGTCGAGCCCGACGTCAGGATCAGCAGGGCGGTGTCGTCCGGCGCAGCGGGGGAGGGCGCTTCGGGGGCCTGGGGGGGGAGGGCGGCGGTCAAGTGGCGTTCGAGCGAGTCCAGGCCGCTGCCGTCCGCGTCGCCTTGTGCCAGAACAATCCGACGTAATGCGGGTGTCATGCCGGACGCGCCCCGATCAGTCAGCGGCTGAATCCGTTCGATGAGGGAGGCGCCTCGGTATTCGCTGGCCACCAGCAGCACCTTGGCATCCGTCAGCGTCAGGCCCTGGATGATCTCTTCGCTTGTCCAGGTGAGATTCAGGGGCACCAGTACCGCGCCCAGCGCGCTTGTCGCGAAGAAGATCTCAAGCCAGCGAATGCCGGATGGCAGCAGGTAGGCCACATGGTCGCCGCGTCCGATGCCAAGCTCGAGCAGGGCGTTCCGCATGCGGGCGCTGCGCTGCGCGAGCGTTGCATAATTGATCTGTTCCGTGCCGTCGTCGACGGCGATGCGATCCGGCCAGGTGCTGGCGCCGTACCGCAGCAGGCCGGGGATGGTTTGGCCGCGCCACTCTTGAAACATGTTCGCCTCCTGTTCTATCCCTGTCGACCCGTCTTCATTCTGGCTTGACTGGTAGCTTAGATATTTATGACTGTTCAGTCAAGTTTGTTTTGATATTTGATCTTTGCCTGGATGTGGCACGGATGTCCGTAAAAAGACGTTGAGCCGGTTATGGGATGGGCTTGTTTTGATGATCCGCGCGATGAGGATCTGCGGTAATCCATTCAATTATGACTGTGTGTTCATTTGAATGGTGAATGTCCTGGGGCGAGCGACATCCCTGCGGACGGCCGTTGCCGTACTGCCAGCGCGTGCAGGCTGAGAAGCCCTCCAGACAAGGTCGCGCCAGCGCGTGCCTTTCCGGGCCGCGCCCTGGCGGCCGCGCGCTCAGTCCACATCCTGGAACAGAGACCCCCAGCCCTGGACTTCCCGCGTGTCGTAGCCCGCCATCCGCAGCGACTGCCACACTACCGTGGACACGGAGTCGTAGAAGGGCACCCCCAGCGACGCCTCTATCCGGGGCGCCAGCTGCGCCGCGCGGACATTGGTGCACATCATGGTGAGCGCGTCCGGCCGGCTGGCGCAGACCTCGGAGGCCATCGTCAGGATCTGCGGCTCCGTCACCT
>NZ_JBATVG010000021.1:0-40108 GCF_049671645.1 Castellaniella sp.
CCCGTTGCGCGCCGGGCCGGGGGGATGTCCGCGCCGACACCCTCGACCCGGGTCGTCCGCTCGCCCAGCGCCGCGAGCGCCCTGGCAAGGGCGGAGGCCAGATCCCGGTTGTACAGATATTCGGCGCGGCCGCTGGCGCCTGTCGCGCCCGGCTGTTCCGGGCCGTGGCCTGCGTCCACCAGGACGTGCGCGGCGTGCGCCGGACAGATGCAGCACAGGGCCAGCAGCAGTGCGGAAGGGGCGCGGACAAGGCGCATGAGGAGAGGGCGTGTCGGCATCGAGGAGACTCCTTCGGGGCGGCGAGGCCATGCCTGTCCCAGTGTAGAGCCAGGACGCGGTCCGGGCCCGTGTTACAGCTTGAAGTGCGGAACCCGGCGGCGCCGGTGTACCGTAGAAAGACTTCTCATCGTTGAAGCAATCATGCGCCGGACGCCGTCCGCGCCGTCAGAAGGAGAATAAGCATGGGAATGACACACAAGATCGCCCTGGCCGCCGCCCTGGGCCTGAGCGTCGCGACTCTGGCGGGGTGCTCCGTCGCCAATCACCAGGAATCCGTGGGCGAATACGTCGATGGGTCGGTGGTGACCACCCGGGTCAAGGCCAGCATCGCCGATGACCTGGGGGCGGGTCCGGCGGCCAACATCAATGTGAAGACCATCCAGGGCGGCATTGTCCAGCTGTCGGGTTTCGCCAAGACCCAGAAGGAAAAGGACCGCGCCGGCCAGGTTGCCAGCTCGGTCCATGGTGTCAAGGAAGTCCACAACAATATCGTCGTGGCGCCCTGACCCGTCCGGGATTCGGCGGCTTGTTCCGGGGTGACGCAGATCCCGGAGCACGCCGCCGATTGCGTGCCGTGACGGCGCGCGAAGGCGCCGAATGCGGCTACAAGCGCCGTCCGCTGATCAGGCGCACCAGAATCATGATCACGGCGATGACCAGCAGGATATGGATGAAACCGCCGATGGTGTATGAACTGACCAGCCCCAGCAGCCACAGGATCAATAAGACGACGGCAATGGTATAGAGCATGGATCTCCCCTTTTTGTTATTGCTGGATATCGCCGGGCAACCGCCTGCGTGAATGCAGGCCGGTCAGCCGGACGTCATACGCAGTTATTGCGAGGCATTGCCGCCGCCGGCGGGAGCCGGCGAACCCATCGGGGAAGAAGGCGGCTGCGTCTGCTGCTGCTTCATCTGGGACTGTTGCTCAGCCTGCTGCTCCTTGGCCTGCTTGTCGGCCAGCGTCACATAGGCCGGCGCCTGTTCCAGTTCCTTCTTGCTCATGTGCACGACGGCGGTCTTGGCCTGGGAATTGATCTGCACCTTTTCCAGCGGCACCCCCACGTCCTTGGCGCCGATCCCCAGGAAGCCGCCCACGCCGATCAGCACGTTGACGGTCTTCTGGTCCTGGTTCAGCACCAGATCGGTGATCTTGCCGATGTCCTCGGCCTTGTCGTCCGTTCCGTTCCTGACCGGCATGCCGATGAGGTTGCTGGCCAGCATCTGGGACGATTCCTGCTGGCTGGCGGAAGCCTCGCCGGCAGCTGGCGCGGGGGTGGACGAGGCGCCTGGGCTGGTCTGGGCATAGCCCGCCCCGGTCAGTGTCATGGATATCACGGCCATTGCGGCCAGAGTATGTTTTGCTCGCATAAGACGTATCCTCCATAAAGATGAGAAGGCAGTAGTATTCAAGCTACGCCCCGCCTTTTGAGGCCGTCAACGACGAGATGACTATAACTGTTAGCAATTATTCAGCTGCCATGTTCCGGATAATGTGATTCAAGATCCGGCTGAAAGCTGCCTGTCATCAGGCATTCGCACGCTTGAATATGATTTCAGCCCGTGGATGATGGGAACCCGCCCTTAAGATACGGGTACGATTCCGGAGGTCTTGTTGCACGTCTGGCGGCATATTTGATAGGCAATATCAATCGTAACAATAAAAACTATCAATTTTACTTATCAATAGGGATTGCCTACACTAGCTCCTGTAGCCACTGAGGCAACGTCCTGAACCAACCACAAGGAGTCCTTATGTCCCTGATCAACACCACGATCAAGCCCTTCAAAGCCACTGCTTATCACAATGGCAAGTTCGTCGAGGTCAGCGACCAGACCGTCGCCGGCAAATGGGCCGTGTTTGTGTTCTACCCCGCCGACTTCACGTTCGTGTGCCCGACCGAACTGGAAGACCTGGCCGACCATTACGCTGAATTCCAGAAGCTGGGCGTGGAAGTCTATTCCGTGTCCACCGACACCCATTTCGCCCACAAGGCCTGGCACGACACGTCCGACGCGATCAAGAAGGTCAACTATCCGATGATCGGCGACCCGACCCACGCGCTGTCGCGCAACTTCGACGTGCTGATCGAGGAAGAAGGCATCGCCCTGCGCGGCACCTTCGTGGTCAATCCCGCCGGCGAAATCAAGGTCCTGGAAATCCACGACAACGGTATCGGCCGCGACGCGTCCGAACTGATGCGCAAGGTCAAGGCCGCCCAGTACATCGCGGCTCACCCGGGTGAAGTCTGCCCGGCCAAGTGGGAAGAAGGCGCCAAGACCCTGACCCCCTCCCTGGACCTGGTCGGCAAGATCTGATCGGCGTCGCCTGAAAGGCGTGCGGCGGCACGAGCCGCCGGCGCGCCAAGCATCCTGCCTGGCTGAACCACGCAGGGTGCGCATGAAGCGATCGCGGCCCGGCTACGGGCGGGCCGCCCATTTTTCTCCCCATGCGTTTGATTGGGCGGTGCCATAATGGACTGCCTGGGGGAAGTTTTTTCCAAAAAGGTGTGAATATGCTGGATGCGAACCTCAAAGGACAATTAGGAACCTATCTCGAGCGGGTCACGCTGCCCGTCGAGCTGCGCGCCTCCCTGGATGGCAGCACCCAGGCGCAGGAATTGCGCGTCTTTCTGGAAGAAATCGCCGGTCTGTCCGACAAGCTGTCCCTTTCCGAAGCCGCGGCCGAGGACGGCCGCAGCCCTTCGTTTGAAATCGCCCGGGCCGGCAGCGATATCGGCGTGCGCTTCGCCGGGATGCCGCTGGGGCATGAATTCACCTCGCTGGTGCTGGCGCTGCTGCAGGTCGGCGGCCATCCGCCCAAGCTGGACGATGCCGTGGTCGAGCAGATCCGCGCCCTGCCGGGCGACTACCGGTTCGAAACCTATTTTTCCCTGTCGTGCCAGAACTGCCCGGACGTGGTCCAGGCGCTGAATGCGATGTCGGTCATCAACCCGCGCATCCGTCACGTGGCCATCGACGGCGCCCTGTTCCAGGATGAAGTGCAGAAGCGCGAAATCCTGTCCGTGCCGGCGGTGTTCCTGAACGGCGAACTGTTCCATCAGGGCCGCGCAGGGGTCGAGGAATTCCTCGCGAAGCTGGATGCCGGCAACGATGACGCCAAGGTCGATGCCCTGAACGCCCGCGAGGAATTCGACGTGCTGGTCGTGGGCGGCGGCCCCGCCGGCGCGGCAGCGGCCGTCTATGCGGCCCGCAAGGGCATCCGCACCGGTGTCGTGGCCGAACGTTTCGGCGGCCAGGTGCTGGATACCATGGCGATCGAAAATTACATTTCGGTGCTGGAAACCGAAGGCCCCAAATTCGGCGTGGCGCTGGAACAGCACGTCAAGGCCTACGAAGTGGACATCATGAACCTGCAGCGGGCCACCAAACTGGTGCCGGGCAAGTCCATCCAGGTGGAACTGGCCAGCGGCGCCGTGCTGAAGGCCAAGAACGTCATCCTGTCCACGGGGGCCCGCTGGCGCCAGATCAATGTGCCGGGCGAGGACGAATACCGCAATCGCGGCGTGGCCTACTGCCCGCACTGCGACGGCCCTCTGTTCAAGGGCAAGCGCGTGGCGGTCATCGGCGGCGGCAATTCGGGCGTCGAGGCGGCGATCGACCTGGCTGGCATCGTCGGTCATGTCACCCTGGTGGAATTCGGCGACGCCTTGCGTGCGGACGAGATCCTGCAGCGCAAAGTGCGCAGCCTGCCCAACGTCGTCATCCTGACGTCGGCGCAGACCACGGAAATCCACGGCGACGGCAAGCGCGTCACCGGGCTGAGCTACAAGGACCGCAACAGCGGCGACGTCCATCAGGTCGAGCTGGAAGGCGTGTTCATCCAGATCGGTCTGGTGCCCAACACCGAATGGCTGAAGGGCGCGGTGGATCTGACCCGGCATGGCGAAATCGCGGTCGATGCGCGCGGCCAGACCTCGGTGCCCGGCGTGTTCGCCGCCGGCGACGCGACGACGGTGCCCTACAAGCAGATCATCATCGCCGCCGGCGATGGCGCCAAGGCTGCCTTGTCGGCCTTCGATCACCTGATCCGCAGTTCGGTCGAAGCCGATGCGGTCGCCGCGGCCTGATCGACGCAACGGATGTACCCCGGGCCCCACAGTGACACTGTGGGGCCTTTTTTGTCTCCCATCCGCGCATTTCATGGATCCGATCCAGATACAATGATCACGCGCAATTCCCGCGCGTGGCCGCCTGGAGCGGCTCCTCCGACCCATACCCACCATGTTTTCTGAATACGGCGTTCTGGATGTCTGGACCTATCTGGCCGGCGTCATCTTCATCGTGCTGTTGCCGGGGCCCAATTCCTTGTTCGTGCTGGCCATCGGGGCCGGGCGCGGGGTCAAGGCGGGGTACCAGGCCGCCTGCGGGGTGTTCCTGGGGGACTCCATCCTCATGACGCTGACGGCCGCTGGCGCCGCATCCGTGCTGCGGCTGTTGCCGGTGCTGTTCCTGGCCTTGAAGGCCGTGGGCGCCGTGTATCTCAGCTACCTGGGGCTTCGCTTGTTGTGGTCGGCCTGGCGGCCGGGCCATGGCGAGGCCAAGACCGTGTCCAGCGCTGCCGGCAATCCCTTCCACAAGGCTTTGCTGCTCAGCCTGCTCAACCCCAAGGCCATCCTGTTCCTGCTGTCGTTCTTCGTCCAGTTCGTGGACCCGGCCTATCCGCATCCGGCCCTGTCTTTTCTGATCCTGGCCGCCATTTTGCAGGTGTGCAGCGCGCTCTATCTGTCGTCCTTGATCTTTGGCGGTTCGCGCCTGGCGGCCGCCTTCCGGCGGCGCCAGGGACTGGCGCGCACCGGCAGCGGCCTGGTGGGCGCGTTGTTTCTGTGGTTCGCCGGCCGCATGGCCTTTGAGGCCTGACCGGGGCCGCGCATGACAGCCATTATCACTCTGCGCTAATATCCACCATTCATCAAACGTGATGTCCCGGTGCCGGGGACCCGCACACGACCGCGTGGCGGGCCTGGCGGTTCGCGTCATTCGGGTGTGTCCCGCGCGCCTAGGGGTTTGTCCCCTTTAGGCCGCCGTACGCTTCCTGAGTAGAATTTTTCGAATCCGGCTGTTTCACGAACGATTCGAACAGGACGCCTGCATGCCGCCGCGACTGGCCTTACATCGCATCACCAAAACCTATCCCGCGGTTCGCGCCAATGACGCGGTGGATCTGACGGTCGAGCCCGGCGAAATCCATGCCGTGCTGGGTGAAAACGGGGCGGGCAAATCCACTCTGATGAAAATCATCTATGGCGTGGTGCGCCCCGATGCCGGCACGGTCGAATGGGATGGCCAGGCCGTGCAGATCGCCCATCCGGCGGCCGCCCGCGCCTTGGGGCTGGGCATGGTGTTCCAGCATTTTTCCCTGTTCGACACCCTGACGGTGGCGGAGAACATCGCCCTGGGCCTGTCGTCCGACATCCCATTGCAGACCTTGGCCGGCCGCATCGCGCAGACGGCCGAACAATACGGGCTGGACATCCAGCCGCACCGGCATGTCCATACCCTGTCCGTGGGCGAGCGCCAGCGCGTCGAGATCGTCCGCGCCCTGCTGGGCAAGCCTCGCCTGCTGATCCTGGACGAGCCGACCTCGGTCCTGACCCCCCAGGCCGTGCAGCGGCTCTTTGATGTATTGCGCCAGCTGGCCGCCGAAGGCTGCAGCATCCTGTACATCAGCCACAAGCTCGACGAGATTCGCAGCCTGTGCCACCGCTGCACCGTGATGCGGGCGGGGCGGGTGACGGGCGTCTGTGACCCGCGCCAGGAAACCGAGGCCAGCCTGTCGCGCCTGATGATCGGCGCCGATCTGCCGGTGCAGCAGCGCCAGGCCCGCCAGGCCGGGGCGGTGCTGATGCAGGTGCGGGGGCTGGACCTGCCGCGCGCGCACCCCTTCGCCACGCCGCTGTCCCAGGTCGCGTTCGACCTGCATGCCGGGGAAATCCTGGGGGTGGCGGGCGTGTCGGGTAATGGTCAGCAGGAACTCATGGGGGTGCTCTCCGGCGAGGACCAGCGGGCCGCGCAGGCATCCATCGAACTGGACGGCGCGCCCATCGGCCGGCAATCGGCCGCGTGGCGGCGGGCGCAGGGGCTGGCGTTTGTGCCCGAAGAGCGCCTGGGCCGCGGCGCCGTGCCGGAACTCAGCCTGGCCCGTAATCTGCTGCTGTCGCATCAGGGGGCGCAGACCGTGCGCCACGGATGGATCCGCGCCGGCGCCGTGCAGCGCATCACCGCCGGCATTATCGATCGCTTTCACGTCAAGGCCGCCGGGCCGCAGGCCCCGGCGGGCAGCCTGTCGGGGGGCAATCTGCAGAAATTCATCGTCGGCCGGGAAGTCGTGCGCCAGCCCCGGCTGCTGATCATCGCCCAACCCACCTGGGGGGTGGACGTCGGCGCGGCGGCGCAGATCCGGGGCGAACTTCTGGCATTGCGCGATGCGGGGTGCGCCATCCTGCTGATTTCCGAGGAGCTCGACGAATTGCTGGAACTGTCCGACCGCCTGGTCGTCATGGCCAAGGGCCGCCTGTCCCCCCCGATCGCGCGGGAACAGGCCAGCCGCGAACAAATCGGCCAATGGATGAGCGGCCTGTGGCCGGGCGCGGAGGACGCCGCCCGGGACGCCACCCAGGAGGTCGTTCATGCTTGAGCTGATCCCTCGCGCCCAGCCTTCGCGCCGCATGGCCTGGGTGTCGCCGCTGCTGGCCCTGGCCCTGACCGCCCTGTGCGGGGTGTTCATGTTCCTGGCGGTCGGCAAATCGCCGCTGCAAGGGCTGGCGATCTTTTTCATCGAGCCCCTCAGCAGTTTGCGGGGCTGGTCGGAAATCGGCGTCAAGGTCGCCCCGCTGCTTTTGTGTTCGGTGGGGCTGGCCCTGTGCTTCCGGGCCAATATCTTCAATATCGGCGCCGAAGGGCAGTTGGTGATCGGCGCGGTCACGGCCGGCGCCTTCATCCTGCAGTTCGATGACGGCTCGGGCGCCGGGGGCGGCCCCCTGATGATCACCCTGGCGCTCATCGCCGGCGCCCTGGGCGGGGCCTTCTGGGCGGCGCTGGTGGCATGGCTGCGCGACCGCTATCACGCCAATGAGATCCTGGTGTCCCTGATGCTGGTCTATGTGGCGCAACTGCTGCTCAGTTATCTGGTGCACGGGGTGATGCGCGATCCGGATGGTTTCGGCTTTCCCCAGTCCCGCCTGTTCGATGCCGGTTTCCTGCTGCCGGTCTGGCCGGGCACGCGCCTGCACCTGGGGATCGTGCTGGCGCTATTGGCCGCGCTGTTCGCCTGGCTGCTGCTCTCCCGCCTGTTCGCCGGCTACCGCCTGACGGTCGGCGGCCTGGCTCCGCTGGCCGCCCGCTATGCCGGGTTTTCCTCAAGGCGGGCCTTGTGGGGGTGCCTGCTGGGGTCCGGCGCCCTGGCCGGGGTGGCCGGCGCCTGCGAAATCATGGGGCCCATCGGCCAGGTGACGCCCTCCGTCTCGCCGGGCTACGGCTTCGCGGCCATCATCGTGGCCTTCGTCGGGCGCCTGCACCCGATCGGGGTCATCTTTGCCAGTTTCATCATGGCGCTGTTCTACATCGGCGGCGAGTTGTCCCAGACCCGTCTGGGCATGCCCAACGCCATCACGGGCATCTTCCAGGGGATCCTGCTGTTTTCCCTGCTGGCCTGCGATGTCCTGATCCACCAACGACTGCGCTGGAGGCACTGACCCATGGACGCCTTGGCTCCTCTCATCGCGGCCGCCATGAATGCGGGCACGCCCCTGATGCTGGCGGCCCTGGGGCTGCTGATCAATGAAAAATCCGGGGTCATCAACCTGGGTTCCGAAGGCATGATGCTGGTGGCGGCGGCGCTGGGTTTCGCCCTGACGGTCCAGACCGGCAGCACCGCCGTGGGGTTTGTCGGCGGCGCCTTCGTGGGCGCCCTGATGGCCGGGCTCTTCGCCTGGCTGGTGGTCTGGCTGGGGGCCAATCAGATCGCCTGCGGCCTGGCCTTGTCCCTGTTCGGGGTGGGCCTGTCGGCCTCGATCGGCCTGCCGTATGTCGGCGCCACGATTCAGGCCTCGACCTGGTCGGTTCCCGTGCTGGGCGACATCCCGTTCATCGGACCTGCCCTGTTCCAGCACCACCCCATGGTCTATGGGGCGCTGGCCTTGTCCGTGTTGCTCAGTGTGTTCCTGTACCGGACCCGGGCCGGGCTGGTGCTGCGGGCAGTGGGCGAATCCCCTGAATCCGCCCATGCCCTGGGGTATCCGGTGCGCCGCATCCGCCTGGCCGCGCTGTTGTTCGGCGGCGCCTGCTGCGGCCTGGCAGGGGCGTTCATGTCCCTGGTCTACACCCCGATGTGGGTCGAAAACATGGTGGCCGGCCGGGGCTGGATCGCACTGGCCCTGACGCCGTTCGCCACCTGGCGGCCGCTGCGCGTGTTGATCGGGGCTTATCTGTTTGGCGGCATCACGATCCTGACGTTCCACATGCAGGCGCTGGGCGTGCCCATCGCCTCGCAATTGCTGTCCATGCTGCCGTATCTGGCCACGATCCTGGTGCTGGTCCTCATTTCACGCAATGTCGACTGGATCCGCATCAATATGCCCGCTTCCCTGGGGCGCGTGTTCAACCCCAACAGTTGACGGCATCCGCTGTCCGACTCTGATTCAAACCTTGACCTCGACGGAGATCTCCCACCATGAAAACTCGTGTGATACGCCAAACTCTGGGGGCCGTGACGGCCGCCGCCTGCCTGTGGGCCGCCGGTCCGGCCGCGGCCCAGGAGCCCCTGAAGATCGGCTTTGTGTATGTCAGCCCCGTGGGCGAAGCCGGCTGGTCCTGGCAGCAGGATCTGGGCCGTAAATACATGGAGCAGAAGCTGGGTGACAAGATCAAGACCCAGTACGTCGAGGACGTGCCCGAAGGCGCCGATGCCGAACGCGTCATCCGCGACCTGGCCCAGCAGGGCAACAAGCTGATCTTCACCACGTCGTTCGGCTTCATGAACCCGACCATCAAGGTCGCCAGGCAGTTCCCCGATGTGAAGTTCGTGCACTCCACCGGCTACAAGACCGCGCCCAACGTCGCCACGACCAATGCGCGCTTTTATCAGGCCCGGTATGTGGCCGGGGTGCTGGCGGGTCACAAGACCCAGACGGGCGTGATCGGCTATGTCGGCGCTTATCCGATCCCTGAAGTGCTTCAGGGTATCAACGCCTTCACGCGCGGCCTGCGCAGCGTCAAGCCGGATGCGACGGTGCGCGTCATCATGGTCAACAGCTGGTTCGACCCGGGCAAGGAACGCGATGCCGCCTTGGCGCTGCTGGATCAGGGCGCCGACATCGTCACGCACCACACGGATTCCACCGCGACCGTGCAAGCTGCCGAAGAACGCGGCAAGTGGGCTATCGCCTACCATTCGGACATGCTGAAGTTCGGCCCGCACGCCCAGCTGGCCGCCGTCACCCACCACTGGGGGCCGTATTTCACGCGCGAAGCCCAGGCGATGCTGGACGGCACCTGGAAGTCCGATCAGGTCTGGGGCGGTTTCAAGGAACACATGGTGGACGTCGAAGGCTTCGGCCCCGCGGTGGATGACGCCCTGAAGGCCGAGGTCAAGGCCAAGGAAGACGCCATCGCCAACGGCACGCTGAATGTCTTTGCCGCGCCCATCAAGACCAACGAAGGCAAGGTCGTGCTGGCCGAAGGCGCCCTGGACGACAAGGGCCTGAACGCCATGGACTACTACGTCGAGGGCGTGGTGGGCAAGCTGACGAAGAACTAAGGGCCCCCACGCTGCACAGCCTGCGGCTGCTTGCTGCCCCCCCAAGGGGGGCGGGCCTTGAGGCTGCCCGGCGGCGAAAAGGCTTTCTAAGAGGCCTTTTTGGGAACGGACCAGGTGCTGATGACCTGGGCGACGGGTTCCCCGCCGCCTTCGGGCAGCAGCAGGACTTCACCGGCCGTCATGCGGCCGGTTTTCAATATGTTCGCCTGGGCGATGATGCCGCCGGCCGGCGCGCCGCGCAGGAAATTGATGGTCAGGCTGGCGGTGACGGCTTCCGGCACGCCGGTGGCGCTGACCACGGCGGCGTACAGGGCCAGGTCCGCAAGCCCCATCAGCATGGGCCCCGCCACGATGCCCCCCAGGCGCTGGTTGGCCGGGTTCGGGGGGAGACGCAGGGTGGCCTGTCCGTAGCGGATGTCCTGGATTTCGATGCCCAGCACGGCGGCGAAGGGATGCAGTCGCGCCAGCAGCTCCCGGAACCCGTCCGGAGTGATGTGCGCGGCGGGAAGAGCGGCTGTCTCCGCTGAGTGAGCAAGATTGGACATGGCGCAAAAGAGGGCGGAAAAGCCCATAGTACACTGGCCTGAGCCGGTGTCGCGCAGGGCCATGGGGGCGGACTGCGCCTGGCTTGAAGGGTGGTAGGACAATGAATCGGATAGGAATGATCGCGGGCGGTCTGTCGGCCTGCATGCTGCTGGCGACGTCGGCGTGGGCCGCCAATCATGGCGCGATGGCGCAGGCGCCGGCCGCCGATGCGCCGGTGTCGACGGCCGTCACGGCGTCGGACTGCTGGATCCGCCGCTTGCCGGCCCCGGCGCCCTCGGGGGGGTTTCTCGTCTTCCATAATGCCGGGACGCAGGCGGTGAACCTGGTGGGCGCCCGGTCCGCGGACTACGCCGAGGTCATGATCCACCAGACGACGGAAGAAAACGGCGTCAGCAAAATGTCCATGGTGCATCAGGTCGCCGTGCCGGCCGGCGGGCAATTGGCGTTCAAGCCCGGCAGCTACCACATGATGCTGGAGCAGGGGCGCAGCGGCCTGAAAGTCGGTGAGCACGTACAGGTCGATTTTGCGTTGGACAATGGCCAGCGCGTCACTGCGCAGTGCGAGGTCAAGCCCGCCAATGCCATGTCCGGCACGTCCGGCCACAGCATGAAGCACTGATGCCCGGTCCGGGGTGGCCGGCCCGGCGCAAGCCCGTGATCGGCAACCCCGGTTGAGCCGTCGAGCGAAGGCCCCGCCAAACGGACCGGAAAGCCCGGCCAAGCGGTCGCAAGCTCCGCCAGGCAGGGCTCGCGCCGTCAGCGCGCGGCGGCGACGGTAGCGGAGACGGTCGGGGCGCGCGCCGAATCAACGAATTCCAGGACGGCCCGGTTGAAGGCCCTGGGGTTGGCCAGGTTCATGCCGTGCGCCGCCAGCGCAATACGCGCCCGACGGGCATGGGGATGCATCTGCTGCAGCCGGTCCTGGCGAACACCGTATTTGGCAGGGCTGTTGGCCCCGCCCACCAGCAGCAGCGGGCCGTTCAGGGCAGCGGCATCAAGCAGCCGCACAGGGGTGTTGGCCTCCAGGATCTGCGACAGCAGCGTCATGGCATTGTCGCGGGTCATGTCCTTGAACCAGCCGACCATCTTGCGCCAGGTATCGGCGCCGTTGACGGTGTCGATGAAGCCCTCCAGGGCGCCGTCGACATCGCCGGCCCGCAGTTGTTCGACCGCGTGTGCGTAGAAGGGCGTGGTTTCCGGCTCGTCGTCGAACCGGAAACCCGGGTCGGCCAGGGTCAGGGACCGGCACAGGGCGGGGGCCTGGACGGCCAGGGCCAGGGCGACCTGGGCGCCGCGCGAGTGGCCGACTACGTGCACGCCCTGCCCGAGATCCAGCGACCGGATCAGGCGGGCCAGATCGCGCGCGTGGGCATCGACCCGATAGGCGGCCTGGGGGTGCGGTTGCCGGTCGGGCCAGCAGCCGCGCAGGCTGGGGGCCAGGACGCGATAGCGTTCCGCCAGGGCGGGGACTTGCCAGCGCCAGTAGCGATAGTCGCAGAGCGAGCCATGGATCAGCAGAATGGCCTCGCCGCCATCCCCTGCCTGGGTGTAGTGCAGCTCGCCGTCGTCCAGCGGCAGGATGTGGTGCGGCAGGTTGGGGGCGGCAGACGTCACAGCAGCTTCAGGCGGCTCTTGGCGGTTTCGGCGGCGGGGCTTTTCGGGTAATCCTTGATGATGCGTTGCAGGCTGGCCTTGGCGCCTTTCATGTCGTTCAGTTCGATCTGATCGGCAGCCGTCACCAGCAGGGCATCCGGGGCGCGGGCGTCATCAGGATGGGCCTTGACCAGCGCCTGCATGGTCTGGATGGAGCTCTTGAAGTCCTTCGAAGCGTACTGGCTGCTGCCCAGGTAGAACTGGGCATCGGTGGCCAGGTCGCTGTCCGGATAGGATTGGACGAATGTGGCGAAACTGCCGGCGGCTTCTTTGTAGCGGCCGTTGCGGTATTGATCGGCCGCGGCTTCATAGGCGGCCTGCTGCTGAGGATCGCCCGTCTGCGGAGCTTGTTGCTGCGGCGCGTTGCCTTGCCCCGGCGCTGTCGCGTTGCGGCTCAGCTGGTTCAGTTCTTCCATCCGCCCGCGCAAGGTCGCGATTTCCTGGTGCAGCATATCCATCTGGTCGGCCAGTTGCAGTCGGGCCTGCTGGTTCTGGTCCTTCATCTGCTGGATCTGCGTGCGCAATTCCAGGATGGCGCGACGGGCCTCGTCGTCGGTAAAGGCATGGGCCGCCGGGGCGGCCAGCGTCAGGGCCAGCAGCGCTGCCGCGGACAGGGCATTCAGGCGATGAGTCGGTGCATGCATGGGTCGGTTCCTTCCATCCAGAGTGTCAGCACAAATGAAAACGCCGTAGCGTCAGCCGCTACGGCGCTGTCATGGCCAGACGGCAATCAACGCTGGTAGTTGATGTCGGCGCGGCGGTTTTCAGCGTAGTCGGCTTCGGTGTTGCCTTGAGCCTTGGGACGCTCTTTACCGTAGCTGATGGCTTCGATCTGATTGGCGTTGACGCCCAGCAGCTTCATCATGCGTGCCACGGCATCCGAACGACGCTGGCCCAGTGCCAGATTATATTCGGAGCTGCCGCGCGCGTCGGTGTTGCCTTCGACGCGGACTTTCTGTGCCTGATGGCTGGTCAGGTAGTTGGCGTGCATTTCGACGACGCTGCGGTACTGTTCGGGAACCGTGTAGCTGTCAAAGTCAAAGTAGACCGAGCGTTGCTGCGCGAGCGGGCTTTGCGGATTGAAGGGATCCATGACTTGCCCAGCGGACGCTGAATCCGAGCCGGTGCCGTTAGCGCCGTTTTGATCCAGCGGCACGGAGCTGCAAGCGGCCAGGGAGGCGGCAAAAGCGGCTATGGTCAGGGTCCTGGTGATGCGCGAGCTCATTTAATGTCCTTTAAGAGAAAGAGTCACACGAAAAAATCAATTGGTGAAAGGGCCCCAGGCCGGCTCGCGGACCTTGCCGTTGAGCACCGACAGCGTTTGCCTGACCCGGCCGTCGATCGAAGTGACTGCCAGTACGCTGCGCCCGTTCTGGATCGAACTGTAGAGCACTTGCATGCCATTGGGAGCGTAACTGGGAGACTGATCGTCCGGACCGTCTGTCAAGAGCTGTTCGGAGCCCGAACCCAAGGACAAGCTTGCAATTCTGAAAGCACCGTTTCTGCGAGTAACGTACACCAGTTGTTGTCCATCCGGCGATACCCTAGGTGAGATATTGTAACTGCCGGAGAAGGTCAGCCGCTGGGCGTCGCCGCCTGCGACGGGGGTCTTGTAGATCTGGGGGCTGCCGCCGCGGTCGCTGGTGAAGACCAGGGACTGTCCGTCGGGGGTGTAGTAGGGTTCGGTGTCGATCAGGGGCGAGCGCATGACGCGGCGCAGATTCGAGCCGTCAGCGTTGATGGTGTATATCTGCGAGATGCCGTCCATAGACAGCACGATCGCCATGTGGCTGCCGTCCGGCGACCAGGCCGGTGCGCTGTTGTTGCCCTTGTAGTTGGAGATCGGCTGGCGTTGGGCGTTGGCCAGCGTCTGCACGTAGATGACGGATTTGCCCGATTCGAAGCTGACGTAGGCCAGTTTGCTGCCGTCCGGCGACCAGGTCGGCGAGATGATCGACTGTTTCGAGCGCAGCATCACCTGAGGATTTTGACCGTCGGCATCTGCAATTTGTAACTCATAGCCGTTGCTGGTCTGCAACACATAGGCGATCCGGGTGGAGAAAACCCCGCGCACGCCGGTGATCTTTTCGTAGATGCGATCGGCGATCCGGTGGGCGATCCGGCGCATTTCGGCTTCGCCGCCGCTGAACACGGCGGAATCCAGTTCGGACTTGCGCACGTTGTCCACCAGGCGATAGCTGACGGTGTATTGGCCGCCGTTTTGCGCCACCGTGCCGTAGGCCAGGTAGTCGGCCCCGCGGGACTGCCAAGTGCCGTAGTCGACCGGGGTTTGCGCGGTCAGGTTGGCGCCTGCCGCGTTGATCAGGCGGAATTGTCCGGACCGGGTCAGGTCGGCGCGGATGACTTCCGGGGTGGAGGTGCTGCTGGCAGCGCCGGAAAAGTCGGCGATGGCGATCGGGTACTGGGTGGCCCCGACGCCGGAAATATCGACACGCAACTGAGCATGGGCAGTGGTGGCCGCTACGGCGGCCAGCGCCAGACCCAGGCCGGCCGTCGTCGTGCGCCGCCATAGGCGCCCGATGAAGCCGGAGGCTGTAAATACGGTCATGGTAACGATCTCCTTAGTCGTACATGCGGTAATCCACGTCAATATACGATGGATACCGGCCGCTTGGCGGTTTGGGGAAGGGGGAACATGCCAGGATACCCTTGCGCACGGCATCATCAAAGCGCGGGTCGCCTGAAGAGCGTGTCAGGTTGACATCCTGCACCTGTCCGTTTGACGTCAGGCGCGTGCGGAAGCTGGCGGTCGGGTTGCCCGAACCGCTGCGCGGCGGGACGTTGTAGATGACGCCGGGCTGCACGCAGGCGCGGACCTTGGCGGCATAGCCGTCGTTGCCGCCGCCGCCGCGCTGGTTGTGATCGGCATTGCCGTTGGGGATGCCGGCCGCTTCCAGCGCGGCGCCGCGCATGGCCGCCTTCAACGCTTCGCGTTTGGCCGCGGCGTCCTTGGCCGCTTTTTCCTTGGCGGCCTTGTCGGCGGCCGCCTTTTCGGCAGCTTCCTTGGCAGCTTTTTCCTGAGCCGCCTTGTCGGCGGCAGCTTTTTCAGCGGCGGCTTTGTCTTTGGCGGCCTTTTCCTTGGCGGCTTTGTCGGCGGCGGCTTTTTCCTGGGCCGCCTTGTCAGCGGCGGCCTTTTCAGCCGCTTTCTCGGTCGCAGCCTTTTCAGCCGCTTCCTTGGCTGCGGCTTCCTTGGCCGCTTTTTCCTTGGCAGCCTTGTCGGCGGCTTCCTTGGCGGCTTTTTCCTTCGCCGCCTTGTCGGCCGCTTCCTGTTCGGCCTTTGCCTTGTCGGCCTGTTCCTGGGCCAGGCGTTCAGCCTCTTCCCGGGCCTTGCGCTCCTTGGTCAGCGCGATTTCCGCATCAGCCTGTGCCTTGGCCGCTGCCGCGGCGCGGGCCTGCGCTTCCGCCAACTGGGCTTGTTGGGCGGCGGCTTGGCGAGCGGCTTCGGCCTGGGCGGCCTCGGCCGCTTTCTGGGCGCTGTCGTCAGGTTTCGGGGGCTCCGGGGTCGGTTCCGGTTTTTCTTCGGGCGGCGGCGCTTCTTCCGGCTGCTCCTGGGGCGGAGCGGCTTCGGCGACCGTGCCTTTGGCCCAGAGTTCGACCTGGACCGGGCCGGGATTGTCGGGCGCCGAAGAAAAGCCCACGACCATCAGCAGGATCAGCAGGCCATGCGCCACCAGGGACAGGATCAGGCCATGCCGATCGTCGTGCCCATCGGGCTGCCCTTCGGGGTTGGTGAAGCGATCAAACCATGTCATGAAACGGAAATCCTGCCAGGGGGAGCGTCACTGGCGGCCACCCGGCGCATTTTGATTGACGAGCAGGCCGAGCTTGGCAACGCCGCCGTTGCGCAGCTGGTCCATGACCTGCATCACGGATTCGTAGGGCACCTTGCCGTCGGCCGAGATCACGACCGGTGTCTGGGGCGTTGCCGCGGCGCGGACCTCCGCCAGCAGGTTGGCCTTGTCCACGGGGCGGAACGAGGCGCCGCCCTCGCGCAGGCGCATCGACAATGCGCCTTGGGCGTCGATCTGGACCTCGATGGGTTGGACGGGGACGTCGGAGGCGGTGCCCACGGAGGGCAGTTCAATCTGGCCCGGCGTGATCATGGGGGCCGTCACCATGAAGATGACCAGCAGGACCAGCATGACGTCGATGTAGGGCACGACGTTGATGTCGTTTTTCATCCGCCGTCCGCGGCGGCCGCTTAGAGAGGTCATCTCAGTGCACCTGGCGTTGGAGAATGTTCAGGAATTCTTCCACGAAGCTTTCAAAGCGGATCGACAGTCGGTCGATCTGGTTCGTGTAGCGGTTGTAGGCCAGCACGGCCGGAATGGCGGCAAACAGACCGATGGCGGTGGCGATCAGGGCTTCGGCGATGCCGGGGGCCACAGCCGCCAGCGTGGCCTGCTGCATGGTGGACAGGCCCATGAAAGCGTGCATGATCCCCCAGACCGTGCCCAGCAGGCCGATATAGGGGCTGACCGAGCCGGTGGAGGCCAGGAAGTTCAGGTGGGATTCCAGGCTGTCCATCTCGCGCTGGAAGGCGGCCTTCATGGCGCGGCGCGGGGCATCCAGCAGACTGTCGCCCCGGCCCGCGGAGCGCCTCGCCTTGACGAATTCCGTCATGCCGGCATCGAAAATGCGGGCCAGCGCCCCATGTTCGTTGCGCCGGCTGGCAATGGCCTGCTGCAGGACCGTCAGGTCGCCGCCCGCCCAGAAATCATCTTCGAAGCGCCGGGTTTGCTCGTCGGCGCGCCGCAGGGCGGCCCGTTTGCTGAAGATGTAGGTCCAGGACAGGACTGAGGCTCCGAGCAGGATCAACATGACGATCTGCACGGGGATACTGGCGTTGCCGATCAGGGATAGCAGCGACAAATCGCTAGAGGCTTGCATGGTTAGTGAAGGGCCTTGTTCAAAAGATCCCGCAGGGAGGGGGACAGACGGATGGGTTTGAAGGTGGTGGCATGCACGGTGCAGATCTGGACCGTGGCCGAGGCGAGCAATTCGCCGTCGCGTAGCGCCTGCTGCTGAAACACCAGGGTCGATGCCCGCAGATCGGCGACGGTGGTGCGGATGTCGATCTGATCGTCCAGACGGGCCGGTTGCCGGTAGGCAATGTCCGCATGTCTGACCACAAACATCATTTGTTCCCGGGCTGCAAGTTCGCGTTGATCGACTCCGAGCGCCCGCAGCCATTCTGTGCGGCCACGCTCGAAAAATTTCAGGTAGTTCGCGTAGTACACGACGCCACCGGTATCGGTGTCCTCGTAATATACGCGAATGGACAGGTCGCCGGAAGCGTTGGCGGGCATTGGGCTCATTTTTTCGTTAAGCCGTGTGACATGTCGGGTTCAAAGGGCCTCCAGCGCGTTCAGGATGTGCGCGACGGCGTCGTCCGGGGCCACGCGCTGCGCCTGGGTGTCGCGGCGCGACTGGATTTCGACGATGCCTTCTTTCAGGCCGCGATCCCCCAGCGTCACCCTCAGCGGCACGCCGATCAGTTCCCAGTCGGCGAACATGATGCCGGGGCGGGTATCCCGGTCGTCCAGGATGACGTCGATGCCCTGGGCCTGCAAGGCTTGGTACAGGGATTCCGCGGTGTTGCGAACGGTTTCACTTTTGGCCATGCCGATGGGGCACAGCACGACCTCGAACGGCGCCACGGCGCGGGGCCAGATCATGCCGCGATCATCGTGGTTCTGCTCGATGGCGGCGGCCGCGATCCGGCTGATGCCGATGCCATAGCAGCCCATTTGCAGCACGGCGGGCTTGCCGTCGGTTTCCAGGAACGTAGCGTTCAGGGCGCGGGAGTATTTGTCGCCCAGGAAGAATACGTGGCCGACTTCGATCCCGCGCTGGATGGCCAGCGTGCCGCCCCGGGGGTCGGGGTCGCCGGCCACGACATTGCGCAGGTCCGTCACCAGGGCGGGTTCCGGCAGGTCGCGGCCCCAGTTCACCCCGGTCAGGTGGTAGCCGGCTTCATTGGCGCCGCAGACGAAGTCGCCCATGTGCGCGACCGTGCGATCGGCGATCACCGTGACGGCGGCGTCCAGGCCGACGGGTCCCAGGTAGCCGGGGGTGCAATGGAACGCGTCCCGGATCTCGGTCTCGGTGGCCAGGCGGTAGCCGTCCTGGAAGCCGGGCAGCTTGCCGACCTTGATCTCGTTGGTTTCGTGGTCGCCGCGAATCAGCAGCAGCCACAGGCGGGCGGGGCCGTCGGCCGGGTCGGTCGCCAGCACGACGGCTTTCACCGTGCGCGACAGGGGCAGGCCCAGTTGATCGGCGACGATTTCGCATTTGGGGGCGTCGGGCGTGGCGCGTTTCGTCAGCGCTTCGCTTGCGGGCTCGCGGGCGGGCAGCAGGCAGGGCGCGTCGGCCAGCTCGATGTTGGCGGCGTAGTCGGAATCGGGGTTGTAGACGATCAGGTCCTCGCCGGTGTCGGCGATGACCTGGAATTCGTGGCTGCGCGATCCGCCGATGGACCCCGTGTCGGCCGCCACGGCCCGGAAGGTCAGGCCCAGGCGGGTGAAAATGCGTTGATAGGCGGCGTACATGACGTCGTAGCTGGCCAGGGCGCCGGCCTCGTCGCGGTCAAAGGAATAGGCATCCTTCATGGTGAATTCGCGCCCGCGCATCAGGCCGAAACGGGGCCGGCGCTCGTCGCGGAATTTCGTCTGGATGTGGTAGAAATTCACCGGCAGCTGGCGCCAGCTGTGGATTTCATTGCGGGCGATGTCGGTGATGACTTCCTCGGATGTGGGCTGCAGGACGAAATCGCGCTGGTGGCGGTCCTTGATGCGCAGCAGCTCGGCGCCGTACTGTTCCCAGCGCCCCGATTCCTGCCACAGTTCGGCGGGCTGCACCACCGGCATCAGCAACTCGATGGCGTCGGCGCGGTTCATTTCCTCGCGGACGATGGCTTCGATCTTGCGCAGCACCTTCAGGCCCATGGGCATGTAGGTGTAGATGCCGCCGGCGATCTTGCGGATCATGCCGGCGCGCGTCATCAGCTGGTGGCTGACGACCTCGGCTTCTGCAGGGGCTTCTTTCAGGGTGTTCAGGTGGTACTTGCTGGCGTGCATGGTGGGGATCCCGCTGGGTACGTATAATCGATGGTAATTGTATTGAATTCACAACCGAGGTGGCCCCATGTTGGATCGCGAAGGCTACCGTCCCAATGTCGGCATCATTCTCGTGAACCAGAAAAACGAGGTTTTCTGGGGTAAACGCATCCGCGAGCACGCGTGGCAATTCCCGCAGGGCGGCATCAAGCACGGCGAGACCCCCGTGCAGGCGATGTATCGAGAACTTCACGAGGAAACCGGCCTGCAGGCCGAACATGTCCGTATTCTGGGGCGTACGCGAGACTGGCTGCGCTATACCGTGCCAGACCATTACGTGCGCCGCGAATTGCGCGGCCACTACAAAGGCCAGAAACAGATCTGGTTCCTGCTGCGCATGGTGGGGCGCGACAGCGACGTCTCCCTGCGGGCGACCGATACGCCCGAATTCGACGCCTGGCGCTGGAACGCCTATTGGGTTCCGCTGGATGCCGTGATCGAATTCAAGCGCGAGGTCTACACTTTAGCGCTCAATGAGTTGTCCGGCCTGCTGTTCCGGCGCGGGCGGGAAAACCGGTATTTGCGTCACCGGGGGCACCGCAGTACCGTACAGACCGGCCAGTCCCCGGCTTTGCCGGGGGGGCATTCCTCCCAGTCCTCTTCCTAGGGTAGACCGCATGCTCGAAGATCTTGACGCCTTATCCCGACGTATCCAGACGGTCGTGCAGTTCGCCCAGAATCTACAGGCCGAACGCCGTGCCCTCCAGGCCCGGATCCAGCAACTGGAACAGGAATGCCAGGCGCTCAAATCCCAGCAGGCGCACGAACACGACGAGTTCGCCCGCATGTCCGAACGCATGGCCCGGCACGACCAGGAACTGCAGGCCGTGCGCGATGAAACCGCACAGGCTCACCAGTCTCTGGAAACACAGTTGCGGGATCATCAGGCGCGCTCGGAATCCCTGCAGCAGCGCCTGACCACGGCGCAGGCCGACTACGACCGCCTGCGCGCCGTGGCCAGCGGCGCCCAGCAGCAGATTGAACTCATCCTAGAGCGCCTGCCCGGCGCGGAGGCCTGATCCATGGAACGTGTCGATGTATCGATTCTGGGACGCGATTACTCGCTGGCGTGCCCTCCTCAGGAAAAAGACGCCTTGCTGGCGGCGGTGCGCCAGGTCGATCAGCGCATGCTGGCCATCAAGGGCAATGGCAAGATCGTCAGCAATGAACGCATCGCCGTGATGGCAGCCATCCAGATCGCCAACGAGCTGCTCACCCTGCGCGCGCCGGACGGTCCACTCAGTCATATTGCGTTGGGTGATTTCAGGGGTAAAATTGACGCCATGAACCGCATGCTCGACTCCGTGTCGGGTGACGCCGGTTAACAGATTTTCCCGGGTGCGCTTTGGCATCCGGCGGTTTAAGTCCCTGCCGTGTTCGAGACCTGGCCATACATTCCTTGAACCAATGCTAATTGGCATCGGTTGCCGGATTGACAGATAGGCGCGCTACCTTTACTTGGATAGCCCGAAGGCTGACTGAAGGCGACCACCGTGAACCTCCGGTTCCGGGATGCCGGCCTAGACGGCACAGGTGGGGCATTTACAAATGGTCCGCCGTGGTAACACGGCGGACTTTTGTTTGCCTGTTCTTTGCAGGTATCCTGCAGGCTTCTGGCCGCCTTTTCCGGCGGTGCTCGCAGGGATTCCTCATGACGCATTTCGTCTCGTTTCGTCAACCGTTGATGGCCGCCTTGGCGCTGGGCGCCGTATTGGCGATCGCGCCGCCGGCGCAGGCCCGATCCTCCCATGATTCGCCGGAATCCGGCCGGAACCGTCCGCAGGCGACGCTGTCGGCGCAGGCCAGCGAGGAAGTGCAGCAGGATACGGTGGTGGTCACTCTGGCGGCGGAGGTCACCGGGGCGTCGCAGACCCAGGTGTCCGATCAGTTGAACGGCAGACTGGATGCCGTGATGAAGCAGGCCAAGGGCCACGACGGGATCGAAGCCCGCAGCGGCAACTATCGCATCTGGCCCATGACGGATCGGGACGGCCGCATTTCAGAATGGCGGGGGCATGCCGAGATCCTGCTGGAGTCCCGGGACTTTCCGGCGGCATCGAAGCTGGCGGCCCAACTGGCCGATCGGATGCCGATCGCCGGGATGTCGTTTTCGGTCTCCCGGGAACGCCAGGCGGCTGAAGAGCGGAAATTGATGCTGCAGGCGGTCAAGGCATTCCAGGATCGCGCCCAGGCCCTGACACAGGCCCTGGGGTTCAGCGCCTACCGGCTGTACAACGTGGACCTGGGCGGAGAGGGCGATGTGCCGGCGGCGCCCATGCCGCGCATGATGATGAGCGCCATGGCGGCGGACAAGGTCGCCGCCCCCATCGAGGGCGGGCGCCAGACGCTCAGCGTGTCCGTTCAGGGGACGATCGTCTTGCTGCCCGCACAAACAGCCACAGCCCAATGAGCACCATGGGGATGGACAGGATCTGTCCCATGGACAGGCCGCCCGCCAGCAGTCCCAGGAAATCGTCGGGTTCCCGGGTGAATTCCACCAGGAACCGGAAGGCGCCATAGCCCATCAGGAATACGGCGCTGATCTGCCCCGTGGGGCGGGGCTTGCGGGCGAACCACCAGACCAGGGCGAAGAGCGCGAACCCTTCCAGGCCCATTTCGTACAGTTGCGACGGATGACGCGGCGTTTCGTCGTGCGCGCCCGGGAAGATCATGCCCCAGGGCAGGTCCGTGGGGCGGCCCCAGAGTTCGCCATTGATGAAGTTGCCCAGCCGGCCGGCCGCCAGCCCCAGGGGGATCAGCGGGGCGATGAAGTCTCCGATGGCCAGCAGGTGCTGGCCGCGCTTGCGGGCGAAGATCAGCATGGCCAGGATCACGCCGATCAGGCCGCCATGGAACGACATGCCTCCCTGCCAGACCTCGAAGATCGACAGCGGGTGGGCCAGGTAATCGTCGAACTTGTAGAACAGCACGTAGCCCAGGCGTCCGCCCAGGACGACGCCCAGCACGCCGTAGAAGATGATGTCCTCCAGGTCGCGCAGCGTCAGCCCGTTGGGGTGGTGCTGGATGCGCCAGCGGCCCAGCAGCCAGGCCAGGGCGAATCCGGCCAGATACATCAAGCCGTACCAGTGAATGGCGATAGGCCCCAACTGCAGCGCAATGGGGTCGATTTGAGGGTAGTGCATGTGAGACACCCGCAGGAAAGACAATCAAGGATAATACCGTGATCAGTTTGATGGGGGTGACAGCCACGCCATGCAATATCGTTGCACAATGATCCGGATGGTCCGCCTGGGCTTGCTGTCGGGCCTGTTTGCGTTGATGGCCGGTCCGGCCCTGGCCTCAGAGGCCGGCATTGCCGGAGGCCAGGCCCTGGCCAGCCAGCGTCAGTGCCTGGGATGCCATCAGGTGGAGGCCCGCCGGGTGGGACCTCCCTTCCGCGCCATTGCGCAGCGTTTTCAGGGGCGGCCGCAGGCGGCGCAGTATCTGGCGCAGGCCATGCGCCGGGGCAGCAGCGGCCAATGGGGGGCGATTCCCATGCCGGCCCAGACGAGACTGTCCGATGCCGATGCTCTGCGCCTGGCGCAGTGGATTCTGTCCCTGTCGGACGACGGGCAGCCCTGAAAGCCGGTCGGCCCGGGGTATCCTGGGGCGGATGATCAACGGACGATCAAGAGGAAAATATGGAACAGGCCATTCTTGGCGGCGGGTGCTTCTGGTGCCTGGAGCCGGTATTTCGGGCGATGGCGGGCGTGCGGGACGTGCAGCCGGGGTATTGCGGCGGGCATGTCGATCACCCGACGTATGAACAGGTCTGCCGCAAGGACACCGGTCACGTCGAAGTCGTGCAGGTGGATTTCGACCCGGACCGGATCAGCTATCGCACCGTGCTGGAGGTCTTTTTCGGCACGCACGACCCGACCACGCCGGATCGCCAGGGGCATGATATCGGTCCCCAGTATGCTTCGGTCATCTTCTATCGGGACGAGGCGCAGCGCATCGCCGCCGAGGCCGCGCGCGACGATGCCCAGGCCTTTTTCGATGCTCCGATCTGCACCCGGATCGAGCCGGCAGGCGCGTTCTGGCCCGCCGAATCCCTGCACCGGGAATATTTCGAGCGCTATCCCGAACAGGGCTATTGCCAGTTCGTGATCGCCCCGAAAATGGCGAAATTCCGCCAGCGCTACGCCCATCTGCTGGCTGACTGAGGACGCTCCGGCGTCCTGTGCCGTCCATGCCTGGACGCAAATTCGGCATCTGCGCCTCTTATCCCGCGTTGCTTGTCCACCGCGCCGCTTGCAAGCGGTGCGGATTCGTCAGGCATAGTGCCGTCCGCAGGGACGGCACTATGTCCTGACTCATCCTTGCTGGCAGCGGGTGCAGACGGCGCGCAGTTCGGTTTCGCGGCCGTCCAGCACAAAGCCCGCCTGAGCCACGCAGTCGGCCAGGCGCCGGCTGAGCGCCGGATCGCTGAGTTCCGCGACGTTGCCGCAGCGGGTGCAGACGATCAGCAGGTCGTGCGGCTGGCCGCCGGCATCGGTGCAGGCGGTCCAGGCATTGATGGCGTCCAGCCGGTGGATCAGGCCCTGGGCGGTCAGAAAATCCAGCGCGCGGTACACCGTGGGCGGGGCTGCGCCCCGCTGGGCGGTGCGCAAGGCATCCAGCAGTTCGTAGGCTTTCAGGCTGCCGGGATGCTGCAACAGCGTTTCCAGCACCTGGCGGCGCAACGGCGTCAGCCGCGAACCGCGCTGGGCGCAGAGCTGTTCCGCCGTGCGCAGCCGTTGGGCGATGGCGGAAGCCGGATGAGAATGTGCCTTGGTCGTCATGATAGTTATGTTATAACATAACGAACCTTATTTGTTGACTCCACCATGCCGCGATTCCTGTCGTTTTCCCGATCCGACCATTACCGAGGGTCGTCCTTGCTGCTGTCGGCCGCGTGCCGCATGCGGCGCGCGGCCTGGGCCGTGCTGCTGCTGTGGGCGCTGACCGGGTGGGCGCTGCAATGGTGGTAGACCACGGGGCGGGGGCATCCTGCTCCGTGCATGGCGGAGCTGCCGGTCAGGGGATGCGTGCGCCGGCCGTCGAACTGCAGCAGGTCTGGCTGGGTTGGCGCGACCGTATCGCCGTGCGGGATGCCTGCGGCACTTTTTCCCAGGGGACGCTGACGGCGTTGGTCGGCCCGAATGGCGCGGGCAAATCGACCCTGATCAAGGCGCTGACGGGGCGGCTCAACCCGATCCGGGGCCATATCCGCATCGACCCCGATCTTGGGCGCAGCCTGGCCTGCCTGCCGCAGGCGGCGGAATTGGATCTGGATTTCCCCATCAGCACCTTCGATCTGGTGGCGCTGGGGGCCTGGCACCGTGTGGGCGCGTGGAAAGGGCTCGATGGCGCGGGCCGGGATGCCGTGGAAGCAGCCCTGCATACGGTGGGCCTGTCGGGCTTTGGCCATCAGGCGGTGAATACTCTGTCGGGCGGGCAGTTGCGCCGGGCCCTGTTCGCCCGGCTGATGCTGCGCGATGCCCGGGTGATTCTCCTGGACGAACCCTTTGCCGCCGTGGATCGGGCCACGACCGACGATCTGTTGGTCCTGCTGCATCAGTGGCACGAGGAAGGCCGGACCGTGATCGCCGTGCTGCATGATCTGGACATGGTGCGCCATCATTTTCCGGAGTCGTTGCTGCTGGCCGGCCAGGTCGTGGACTGGGGGCCGAGCGATCAGGTGCTCAGCACGGCCAATTTGCATCTGGCGCGGCATTTGTGCGCCGGGGGGTTGTCATGATGCACCTGTGGGATCTGCTGACGCAGCCCTTCATCGATTTCGGTTTCATGCGTCGGGCTCTGGCCGGTTCCTGGGCGCTGGCGTTCGCGGCCGGCCCTCTGGGCGTGTTTCTGGTGCTGCGGCGCCTGAGCCTGATGGGCGATGCCATGGCGCATGCCATCTTGCCGGGGGTCGCGGTGGGTTTCCTGACCGCCGGCCTGTCGATGACCGCCATGACGGTGGGCGGCTTGATCACGGGTGTGATCGTCGCGCTGCTGGCCGGCTTGATCTCGCGCCTGACGCCTTTGCGCGAAGACGCCAGTTTCGCCGCCTTCTATCTGGTGTCCCTGGGGTTGGGGGTGCTGCTGGTGTCCTTGAAGGGCACCAATCTGGATCTGATCCATGTGCTGTTCGGCACCGTGTTGGGTCTGAGCACCGCCGCGCTGTTGCTGGTGACGTTGGTCAGCAGCATCACCTTGCTGGCGTTGGCGGGCATGTTCCGGGTGCTGGTCACGGAATGCCTGGATCCGTTGTTTCTGCGCGCGGAAGGCCGGGTCGGCGCCTGGGCCCATATGGGGTTCCTGCTGTTGCTGGTGCTGAACCTGGTGGCCGGCTTCCAGGTGTTGGGCACGCTGATGGTGGTCGGCATCATGATGCTGCCCGCCACGGCGGCGCGGTTCTGGGTGCGCTCGGTCGGGGCGCAGATGGTGCTGGCCGCCATCCTGGGGGCGGTGGCGTCCTATGTCGGCTTGCTGGTGTCGTATTACGCGGATGTGGCGGCGTCGCCCGCCATCATCCTGGCTGCGGGAGCGGCGCATTTCGTGTCCGTGGCAGTCGGACCCCATGGCGGCCTGTTGCAGACGGCACGGCAGGCCCGGGCGCGGCGGACCAGGTTGTTGCAATCGATGGAGAATGAACATGTTTGAACTCTGGCGGCACCTGGGTGCCGGATTGGCACTGTGCTTGGCCCTGGGAACGGCCCAGGCGCAGACGCAAGGCGCGCCGGGGGCGCAGGCCCCTGGCGCCGCGCCCGCAGCCCGCTTGCGGGTGGTGGCCTCGTTTTCGATCCTGGCGGACATGGTGCGCGAGGTCGGCGGCGACGACATCCGCCTGGACGTGCTGGTGGGGCCGATGCGCGATGCGCACACTTTTGAACCGAGTCCCAAGGATGCCCGCGCTTTGGGCGCCGCCCAGGTATTGGTGGTCAACGGGCTGGGCTTCGAGTCCTGGATGCCGCGCCTGCTGGAGGCTTCCGGCTTCAAGGGGCAGACGATCCTGGCGTCCCGGGGCGTGGCCCCGCGCCACCTGAGCGAAGCGGAAGCCGCGCAGGCCGGTGCGGATGAGCACGACGACGATGACCATGCGGCGCATGATCATGGGCACGGCCATGCGCACGAGGCCGGCGCAGTCGACCCGCATGCCTGGCAGAACCTGAGCAACGGCGTGCAGTACGTGCAGAACATCGCCCAGGGGCTGGCGCAGGCCGACCCGGCTCATGGCTCGGCTTATTTCGCTCGGGCCGACGCTTATGTCCAGCAGTTGCGCGAAGCGGATGCGCGGTGGCGCGAGCAGCTGGCCGCCGTGCCGGAGGACCGCCGGGTCCTGGCGACCTCGCACGATGCCTTCGGTTATTTCGGCGCCGCGTATGGCATTCGCATTTTGTCGCTGGTGGGCATTTCCAGCGAGGCCGAGCCGTCCGCCCGCGCCATGGCGGATTTGCTGAATCAGGTCCGCACGCAGCATGTCGCTGCCGTTTTCCTGGAACACGGCAGCGGTTCCCAGGCCTTGCGGCAGTTGGCCGATGAGGCCGGGGTCACGCTGGGCGGGGCGCTGTATGCCGATACGCTGGGCAAGCCCGGGCAGGAAGCCTCGACCTATCTGGGAATGTTCCGCTGGAATACGCAGCAGTTGCTGGCGGCCTGGCAAGGGGATAAATCGGCGCAGTAGGGGACCTGGGCCAGGATGGCCGGGGCCTTGCCGGTGGCGGGATGGATCAGGACGTCTCGTCCTTGGCCTTGCGCCGGGCCCGCGGATGCGCCTGGTCGTAGCTGGCCGCCAGATGCTGGAAATCCAGCCGGGTATAGATCTGGGTGGTGGCGATGTTCGCGTGCCCCAGCAGTTCCTGCACCGCCCGCAGGTCCTGGGCGGATTGCAGCAGGTGGCTGGCGAAACTGTGCCGCAGGCTGTGGGGGTGGACGTGCAGCGGCAGGCCGACGCGCTGCGCCAGGGCCTGCAGCTGCAATTGCACGACGCGCGGGCTGATTCTCCGGCCCCGGGTGCCCAGGAACAGCGCCGCCCGGGTGTCGGCGTCGGGTTCGGGCGGCAGCATCGGGGCGCGCGCAGCCAGCCAGGCCTGCAGCGCGTCGATGGCATGCTGTCCCAGGGGCACGGCGCGCGTCTTGCGGCCTTTTCCCTGAACGATGGCTTCGCGTTCGGCCAACTGGATCCAGCTGTGCGAGGCGTATCCCGGCTCGCGCAGCGGCTGCCAGTCCAGCCCGACCAATTCCGACAGGCGCAGCCCGCTGGAATACAGGATCTCGAACATCGCCATGTCGCGCTTTTCGATGGGGGTCTGCGCCGGCGGCAAGTGCGCGCGGTCCAGCAGCGCCTGGGTCTGGTCCACCGATAGCGCCTTGGGCAGGCTGCGAGGGATGCGGGGCGCCCGCACCCCCTGGGCTGGATTGCGGTGCAGGCCGGCGTGAGGCGCCCGCCAGGCGAAATAGGCCCGCCAAGCCGATAGCGTGCGCGCCAGACCGCGTGGCTGGCGCCCCTGGGCGTGCAGGCGCCCCAACGCCTGGCGGATGTGGATTTCTTCCAGTGTATCCAGCGGGCGGTCCGGAAAGCAGCCCTGCAGGGCCTGCAGGTCGCGCCGGTAGGCGGCGACCGTGTGCGGAGAGTAACGCTGTCCGGCGCCCAGTTCCGTCAGCCAGGCTTCGATGCGGCGGGTGTCGTCGGCGGACATGGCGCTGCCCGGCGCCTCAGGCTGCCTGGGGCGCCGGATCGATCAGGCGCCCCAGGGCGGCGCCGGCCAGGGAGGCGATCAGCGCCAGAAAGGCGGTGCCCATGTCGGCGGTGAAGCGCTGGGGGTCGGCTGAGCCCAGCACCAGCATCCCGATGGGTTCCGCGCCATTGAGCGCGCGCAAGGGCACGATGGCCAGCGACGCGGGCTCGTTGGCCAGCCAGCCGGCGGCGGCCTGGCCTTTGACCGGGCCGCAATAGGGTTGGGGCATATCGGCGGCATCGCGACGGATGTCGGAAGTCACGTCCTGGGCGAATTCGCTGTCGGCCAGGATCGGCAGGCCCCAGACGCGCAGGGCGATGGCGTCCAGGTCGAATTGATCGCCCAGGCTGCGGATGATGTGGGCGGGGATCCGCAGTGCATCCGGTTCGGCGAGCATGCGGGCGCACCACTGCATCAGCGCCTGGTTGATGCGCTCGTTGCCGCCGGCGTTCTGCAGCAGTTGCATCAGGCGGTGTTCGTGTTCCTTGACCCGGGTGCGCAGCGTCAGGATCTGGCGCTCGCCCAGGGATATGGTGCGGGCCTGGTGCGGGTGGGGCACGCTGAGCGTGGCAAAGAGGTCCGCATGGTCTTCGAAGAACTGTGGGTTCTGGCTCAGGTAGTCTGCGATGTCCTGAGCGCTTGGGGCTTCCTGTGTCATGTGGGGTTCCATCAGCGAGAAGCGACCAGAGTGTCGATATCGACCTGGCCATGAAAAACCGTGGCGGCCGGGCCGCGCATGCGCAAGGCCTGGTCGTTCCATTCGATGTGCAGCGCGCCGCCGTGGGTATCCACCCGGACCGGGCTGTCCAGCAGGCCGCGGCGGATGCCGGCCACGGCGGCGGCGCAGGCGCCGGTTCCGCAGGCCAGGGTTTCACCGGCCCCGCGCTCGAAGACGCGCAGGCGGATGTGATGGCGGTCCAGGACCTGCATGAAGCCGGCGTTCACCCGCTGTGCGAAGCGGCGATGGCGTTCGATGGCCGGGCCGATACGGCCGACCGGGAAGGCTTCGGTGTCGTCCACCAGGGTGACGGCATGGGGGTTGGAGATGGCGACCAGGGAGCACCAGACCGGGTCGGCTTCACCCGGCAGGTCCAGGCCGTACAGCGTGTCGGCGCCGGCCGCGCGGGTTTCCAGCCCAGCGGCATCGAAGGCCAGCCGGTCGGGCGTGAATGCCGTCTGGCCCATGTCCACGGAGACCCGGCCGTCGTCAGATTCGTGCAGCACGAGCAGTCCTGTGGCGATTTCCGCCCGCAGCGGATTGCGCCGCGACAACCCCTGATCATGCACGAAGCGCACGAAGCAGCGGGCGCCGTTGCCGCAGTGTTCGACCTCGCCGCCATCGGCATTGAAAATGCGATAGCGGAAGTCGGCGTTGGGGTCCAGCGGGTCTTCGACCAGCAGGATCTGGTCGGCGCCGATGCCGAAATGCCGATCCGCCAGGGCGCGGGCGCGTTCCGGCGTCAGGTGGATGGATTGACGCACGCCGTCCAGCACGACGAAGTCGTTGCCGGCGCCCTGCATTTTGGTGAAGTTCCAGATCATCCGAAGATTATCCTGCAAAAAACGGGGGGCGCAAGCGTCCCCGGGACTTGGCGAGGGCGGGTGCTAGTAGAAACCAGTCTCGCCTTCGGGGCGCGTCTTGAAGCGCCGGTGCACCCAGTAATATTGCGCGGGGTCGGGGCGGACTTCCGTTTCGATCAGGCGGTTCAGGCGGGCGGTGGCGGCTTCCGGGGTGTCGCCTCCCGGGAAATCGTCCACCGGCGGGCCCACGATGACCTGATAGCGCCCTGTGTCGGGGTCGAGCCGGCTGATGATGGGCACCACTGCGGCGTCCCAGGCGGCCGCGATCTGGGCTGCCGACAGCAGGGTGGCGGCGGGCACGCCGAAAAACGGCACGAAGGCGCTGCCCTGGCGGCCGAAATCCATGTCCGGCAAATAGTAGACGGGGATGCCTTTGCGCAACTGCCGGATCAGGCCGCGCACGCCGTCGTGGCGGCTGACCAGATGCACCTGGTTGAAGCGCCCGCGCCCCAGGCGCACGATCTCGTCCACGTCGGCATCGCTCTGGCGGGTGTAGAGCGTGGCGGACTCTCCCAGGAACAGGGTCAGGCGGGTGGCGGCGGCATCCAGCGCGATGAAGTGCGGAGCGAACATCAGGATGCGCCGGCCCTGGTCCAGCAGGGTCTGCAGGTGATGCTCGCCCTGCAGTTCGATGGTCGACAGAATGCGTTCGCGCGCGCCGAACCAGCACAGGCCGCGATCGACGAAGGACTGCGCCAGCAGCCGGAAATGACGGCGGGCAAGGGCTTCGCGTTGCGCATCGTCCATATCCGGGAAACAGCGCGCCAGATTGACGCGCACGATGTGGGCGCGGGATTTCAGCAGCCGGGGAGTCAGCCAGCCCAGGATGCGCCCCCAGCGCAGCCGGGTGGAGGTCGGGCAGCGGCCGAAATAGCCGAACAAGGCCCGCAGCAGGGGTTTTTTATCGAAAGCCATGATCGGGGCATTGTAGGAGGATCAGCCGCCCGGGTGGGGCGGGGCGTCATCCGGCCATTTGTAGCGGTTGTAGCTCCATAGATACTGTTCCGGAAAGCGCCGGATCAGGGATTCCATGGCCTGGTTGATCGCCAGGGCCAGGGCTTCCGGCGTTTGCGGCAGGGGTTCCGGCAGGCGCAGATAGTGGATGCGCCAGCCGCGGCCGCCGGGCAGGCGTTCGCCGGCCGTCAGGATGACCGCGACCCCGGTCTGCAAGGCCAGGCGGGCCGCCAGTGTCATGGTCAGGGCGTGTTCGCCGAAAAACGGCAACCACAGGCCGTCGCCCTCGCGGGGGACCTGGTCGGGCAGCATGCCCACGGCTTCGCCGCGCTTCAACGCCCGGACGAATTCGCGTACCCCGTGGCGATTGGCGGGCACGGCGCGCAGATTGTGCATATCGCGGGCGGACTCGACGATGGGATCCAGCAGCGCGCTGCGCGAAGGGCGGAACATCACCGTCAAGGGGCCATGCTGCGTCAGGTGGCGGGCGGTGATTTCGAAGCAGCCCAGGTGGGGGGTCAGGTACAGCACGCCCCGGCCTTCGGCCAGCGCGTCGCGCACGATGGACTCCTGGTCGCTATGGGTCTGGGCCAGGCATTGGGCGGTGCGCCACCAGACCTTGGGCATTTCCAGGATCATGGCCCCCGATTCGGCGGCGGCTTTGCGGAAGAACGCGGGCGTGTCATAGCCGGCCCGCCGGGCGTTGTCCTGCAGGCGGCGCCGGTAGCGTCCCGGGCAGCAGTACACGGCGAGGCCGATCAGCCGGCCCAGGGATTGAAGCCAGGCCAGGGGCAATCGGGCAAGCAGGCGCACGAGAAACAACAGTGCGAGGGACGGAATATCCCTGTCGGGCGAGGCGTTTTCAGCAGGCATGGGGTATTTTCGCTTAAAATTCTCCTGATCGCTGAGTTAACCCGACAACTTGCGGAGCGATCTCCGTGCCGGCGACGGCATGGTCTAAACCGCTAAAGCGTCGCGCCCCGATACATCCAGAGGTGCAACGCGTTTCGTTCAACCTCGCGCCGGCCTTGCCGGTGTACATACAGGACGTATCGCTGTGGCAAACAACGATTTTCTCTTTACCTCGGAATCCGTTTCCGAGGGCCATCCCGACAAGGTCGCCGACCAGATCTCCGACGCGATTCTCGACGCCTTGCTCGAACAGGACCCGACTTCCCGGGTCGCCGCCGAAACCCTCTGCAATACCGGCCTGGTCGTGCTGGCCGGTGAAATCACGTCCCGCGCCAATGTGGATTACATCCAGGTGGCCCGCGACACGATCCGTCGCATCGGCTACGACAACACCGAATACGGCATCGACTACAAGGGCTGCGCGGTGCTGGTCGCCTACGACAAGCAGTCCCCCGATATCGCCCAGGGCGTGGACCGCACGCCTGAAGAAATCCTGAATCAGGGCGCGGGTGACCAGGGCCTGATGTTCGGCTATGCCTGCGACGAAACCCCCGACCTGATGCCGGCGCCCATCTGGTACGCGCACCGCATCGTGCAGCGTCAGGCCGAACTGCGCAAGGACGGCCGCCTGCCCTGGCTGCGTCCGGATGCCAAGTCCCAGGTCACCTTCCGCTACCTGGACGGCAAGCCCGCCGAAGTCGATACCGTCGTGCTGTCCACCCAGCATCATCCGGACATTTCCCAGGCGGAAATCCGCGATGCCGCCATCGAGCACATCATCCGCCCGGTCTTCGCCGAAGGCCTGCTGACGGACAAGACCAAATTCCTGATCAACCCCACGGGCAAATTCGTCATCGGCGGCCCGCAGGGCGACTGCGGCCTGACCGGGCGCAAGATCATCGTCGACACCTATGGCGGCGCGTGCCCGCACGGCGGCGGCGCCTTTTCAGGCAAGGACCCGTCGAAGGTCGACCGCTCGGCCGCCTATGCCGCCCGCTACGTCGCGAAGAACATCGTCGCCGCCGGTCTGGCCCGTCAGTGCCAGGTGCAGGTCAGCTACGCCATCGGCGTGGCCGAACCCATCAACATCACGGTCTACACAGAAGGCACGGGCGTGATCCCCGATGACCAGATCGCCCGCCTGGTGCGCGAGCACTTCGATCTGCGTCCCAAGGGCATCATCAACATGCTGGATCTGCTGCGTCCCATCTATTCCAAATCAGCCGCCTACGGTCACTTCGGCCGCAGCGAGCCGGAATTCAGCTGGGAAGCCACCGATAAGGTCCAGGTGCTGAAGGCGGCTGCCTGATCCTCCGGACGCGGGGCGCGACACCATCGGCGGATGGGTCGCGCCGTGTCCATTCCAGGCCATGGTCCATGGCGGGGCCCTGGCCTTTCTCTTTGAATTCCCCCTCTGCCCAGATGCGATGCGTTCGCTGACGGCGCGTCTCATTTCCTCGCGAGCCCTTTCGAATCCGGGATCTTGACTCTGATATCAGGGTTATCACCGATCCATTTTTGTCGCCAAGATTGGATACGATATTGGATATGAAACATTGAATTTTTCAGGGCTGATTGTCCTGTCTGGTTTTGGGGGTCGTGTGTCGGAAAGCTCAATTCAATCCGTGGATGTGGCGGTGATCGGCGCGGGCAGCGTGGGCATTGCCGTCGCCTATTACCTCGCAATCGAGGAAGGGGTGCGCAGCGTGGCGCTGATCGACCCGCTCGACCCCATGAGCCTGACCTCGGCCCAGTCCGGGGAAAACTACAGGAATTGGTGGCCGCATCCGGTGATGACCGCCTTCACCGACCACTCGATTTCGCTGATGGAGGACATCGACCGGCAAAGCGGCGGGCGGCTGAACATGACCCGCGGCGGGTACGCTCTGGTCACCCGGCGGCGCAAGCCGCAGGACCTGATCGACAGCCTGTACCAGGGCTACGCGCAATCGCACGCGCCCATCCGCATCCATGACCATGTGTCGTCGCGATACGATCCGCCTCGGCGGACGCCCTGGGAAAACGCTCCGAACGGGGTCGATGTGCTGCTGGACGCCGCGACCATCCGCAAGACGTTTCCCACCTGCGCGCAGGACATCGCCACCGTCATCCACATCCGCCGCGCCGGGTCCATCAGCGCACAGCAGATGGGCCAGTACATGCTCGAACAGCTCCGGGCCCGGGGCGGGCATCTGATCCGCGCCGAGGTGCGGGGTGTGACTCATGGCGCGCGGTACAGCCTGGATCTGGATGGCGGGTCGGGGCGCGGCACTCTCATGGCGGATCGCGTGGTCAATGCCGCGGGCCCGTATCTCGGGGATGTCGGGCGAATGCTGGGATGCGATCTGCCGGTGAAGTCGGTCTTCCAGCAGAAAATCGCCTTCGAGGACCGCGAGGCGGCGATTCCGCGCGATCTGCCGTTCACCATCGACCTGGACGACCAGGTCCTGTTCTGGGAAGACGAAGACCGGGCCTTGCTGGCCGAGGACCCCGCCACCCGCCACCTGACCGAGCCGATGCGGGGCGGCATTCATTGCCGCCCGGACGGGGCGCCGGGGGGAAAGTGGATCAAGCTGGGCTGGGCATACAACCAGACGGCGACGGACCCGCATCAGGAAGATCCCATCGATCCGCAGTTTCCCGATACAGTCCTGCGGGGCGCCAGCCGCCTGCATCCGGGCCTGGCCGCCTATATCGGGCGCCTGCCGCGCGGCGCCCGCCATTACGGCGGGTACTACACCATGACAGAGGAAAACTGGCCCTTGATCGGCCCGTTGGATGGGCAGGGGGCCTTTGTCGCCGGGGCCTTGTCGGGATATGGCTCCATGGGAGCCTGCGCGGCGGGGGCCTTGTGCGCCCGGTGGGTCGCGGGCCGGCCGCTGCCGGATTTCGCCTCGTCGCTCAGCCTGAGCCGCCACGCGGATGCGGCCTTGATGGCCGAACTGGCCCGGATGGGCAAAGGCAGTCTCTAAGGATTCACAGCGCTTTTCACGCGGCGCGCATGTCAGCCCGGGCGGCGCCGCGATTCGTTCTTGTCACAGGAGTGCGATCGGCCATGTCTGATGCTGAACCGGTATCCCTCAAAATCGTCAGGGCCTTGCGCCATGACATCCTCAATGGCGTCCTGCCTCCGGGCCTGCAGATCCGCCAGGAAGCCCTGGCCGACCAGTACGGCGTCAGCCGCGTGCCTGTGCGGGAAGCCCTGCGCCAGCTCGAGGCCGAGGGCCTGGTGGCGTCGGAACTGCATCGCGGCGCCTTCGTGTCCTCGCGCAGCCTCGACGAACTGGAGGAAATGCTGGACATCCGGATCGCGCTCGAATCGCGCGCTTTGAAGCTGGCCATCCCGAACATGACGCCGGCGGTCATCGCCCAGGCGGAAGCGGTGCTCGCCCGGTACGACGGCAGCGAGAACCCCGAAGAATGGCGCGACCTGAACATGAGCTTCCACATGACGCTCTATCGGCCCTGCGGCAGGAACCGGCTCCTGAAGATGATCGAGGACGCCGTGCTGGTCAATCACCAGTTCCTGCGCACCTACATTTCCGTGACCGTCGGGCGATCCGGCCCGCAGGCCGACCATCACCGGATATTGCAGGCGTGCGCCGCGCAGGATGCGAAGCGGGCGGTGCGCCTTCTGGAGGCGCACATCGAGAAGACCCGCACGGTGTTGCGCCGCAAGCGACAGGAAACCTCGCGCGACCGGCCTTTTTAGCATGTGACGGACTATCGGGCTTGCCGCCCGACCCACCAAGGAGACAGACCATGAATAGATTACTTGCCGCCCTGTTGGCTTCGGGCGCCGCACTGGCATTTTCGGCGGTTCCCGCCCAGGGACAGGCCCTGGACGGGACGCTGGCGAAAATAAAGCAAAGCGGCGAGATCAGCCTGGGCTATCGGGATGTGTCGGTCCCGTTTTCCTATCTGGATGACCGGCCCAAGCCGGTCGGGTTCGCAATGGATCTGTGCAAGAAGGTGGCCGATGCGGCGAAGGCCAAGCTGAAATTGCAGGATCTGCGCATCAAGCTCGTGCCGATTCAATTGAGCAACCAGATTCCTCTCATCCAGAACGGGACGATCGACCTGGTCTGCGGCCCCGCCACCAACACGCTGGAACGGCAGAAGGTCGTAGCGTTCAGCGACACGATTTTCGTGTCCAGCATCCGCGCGGTCGTCCGCAAGGACGGCCCCGTCAAGACTTTCAAGGATCTCGCCGGGAGGAACGTCGCGTTGACGGCGGCGTCCACGTCGATCGCCCTGCTGAACGCCTACGAGCAAAAGCACGACTTCAAGACGGTCCGGGTGCTGAGTTCCGACCATGCGGGGTCGTTCCTGGCCTTGACGACCGGGCGCGCCGACGCCTTCGTGATGGATGACATCCTGCTGGCCAGCATGGTGGCCAACAGCCAGGATCCCGGGAAATGGCGTTTGCTGGATGAGGCCTTGCGTGTGGAGCCCTACGGCCTGATCCTGCGCAAGGACGATCCACAGTTCAAGACCCTGGTCGATCAAACGATCGTCGGCCTGATGCGGTCGGGCGAGTTCCAGTCCCTGTACGGCAAGTGGTTCACCCAGCCGATTCCGCCCAAGGGCCTGAACCTGAATTTCCCGATGACGCAGCCTCTGAAGGATGCGATCGCCCATCCCAATGACAAGGGGGTCTGACCGGGCGCGCGCCCTTCGGGCTCGCCATGCGGCGGGCCGCGATCCGGAGTCCGCCGCCGACACAGTATAATGACCCGCTTTCCTGAGGGGCGCTGCACCGGCCCCGCCGGCCCGTCATGGGCCTTGATGCGGGCCGCCAGGCTCAGGAACCTTCTTTATGAACGGCGCCCATCGTTGCCCTGCGCGGGCAGGGGTGGGCGGCAACCGTTCCTCCGCTGCGCAGGCTCTATAGGGATACCATGAGCACTGCACACGACTACGTCATCGCCGACATCGCACTGGCCGACTGGGGCCGCCGCGAACTTTCCATTGCCGAAACCGAAATGCCGGGCCTGATGGCCACGCGCGAGGAATTCGCCGCATCGCAGCCGCTGAAGGGCGCCCGTATCGCCGGCAGCCTGCACATGACCATCCAGACCGGGGTGCTGATCGAAACCCTGAAGGCGCTGGGGGCGGAAGTCCGCTGGGCTTCGTGCAACATCTTTTCCACCCAGGACCATGCCGCCGCCGCCATCGCAGCCAGCGGCACCCCGGTGTTCGCCGTCAAGGGCGAATCCCTGGAAGACTACTGGCAGTACACCCACCGCATTTTCGACTGGCAGGGCGAACAGGCCAATATGATCCTGGATGACGGCGGCGACGCCACGCTGCTGCTGCACCTGGGCGCGCGGGCCGAGACCGATGCGTCCGTGATCGCCAAGCCCGACAACGAGGAAGAACGCGTCCTGTTCGCCTCCATCAAGGCGAAACTGGCGCAGGACCCCACCTGGTATTCCACCCGTCTGGCGCAGATCCAGGGTGTGACCGAGGAAACCACCACGGGCGTGCATCGCCTGTACCAGATGTCGCAGCGCGGCGAACTGAAGATCCCGGCCATCAACGTCAATGACTCGGTGACCAAGTCCAAGTTCGACAATCTGTACGGCTGCCGCGAATCGCTGGTGGACGGCATCAAGCGCGCCACCGACGTCATGGTGGCGGGCAAGATCGCCATCGTCTGCGGTTTCGGCGACGTGGGCAAGGGCTGCGCCCAGGCGCTGGCGGCGCTGCGCGCCCAGGTCTGGGTCACGGAAGTGGACCCCATCTGCGCCCTGCAGGCATCCATGGAAGGCTACCGGGTCGTGGACCTGAACGACAAGGACGTCGTCGAACAGGCCGACATCTTCGTCACCGCCACCGGCAACTACCACGTGATCGATCGCGACCACCTGTATCGCATGAAGGATCAGGCCATCGTCTGCAACATCGGCCACTTCGACAGCGAGATCAACGTGGCTTCGGTGGAAGACCTGCAATGGGAAGAAATCAAGCCCCAGGTCGATCACATCATCTTCCCCGACGGCAAGCGCATCATCCTGCTGGCCAAGGGCCGTCTGGTGAACCTGGGCTGCGCCACCGGGCACCCGTCTTTCGTGATGTCCGCATCCTTCACCAACCAGACCATCGCGCAGATCGAGCTCTTCACGCGCGGCGATCAGTACAAGACCGGCCAGGTCTATGTGCTGCCGAAGCACCTGGACGAGAAGGTCGCCCGCCTGCACCTGAAGAAACTGGGCGTGCGCCTGACGTCGCTGTCTCAAAAGCAGGCCGATTACATCGGCGTGCCGGTCACGGGCCCCTTCAAGCCCGGCCATTACCGCTATTGATCGGTCCCGGCGCCCGGCCTGGTGCGGATACAGCGCCAGGCCGGGCGCCTAGTTCGCGGCCGACCCGGGCCCGCACTGTCAAAGGAGCATCATCATGCTATTGCTTGTCTGGATCCTGAATGCGGTCGCCCTGCTGGTGGTGGCCTATCTGCTGCCCGGCATCACGGTGGCATCCTTCGGCTCGGCGCTGATCGCGGCGCTGGTGCTGGGTTTGCTCAATGCCGTCGTCAAACCTTTGCTCATCCTGCTGACCCTGCCGCTGACCGTCGTCACGCTGGGGCTGTTCCTGCTCGTGCTCAATGCCCTGGTGTTCTGGTGGGCGGGGTCGATCCTGAAGGGCTTCCAGGTGGACGGCTTCTGGTGGGCCGTGATTGGCGCCATCGTCTACAGCCTGGTGTCCGGCGTGCTGGCCAATCTGCTGCTGCAATAAGAGATTCCGGGAAATCATGTCACATCCTACAAAGCCGGGGGCGTCCGTTCTCAGTCTGGAATATTTTCCGCCCCGCGACATCGCCGCCCAGGAACGCCTGGTGCGCTCAGCCAAGCGCCTGGCGGCCCTGAATCCCGCCTACGTCAGCGTCACGTTCGGCGCAGGCGGGTCTACCCGCACCGGCACGGTCGACACCGTGCAGATGCTGCGCAACCTGGGCACCGACGTGGCGCCGCACTTGTCCTGCATCGGGGCGACGCGCGATGATCTGCGTGTGATCCTGGATGATTACCGTAGCCGGGGTATCAGCCGGCTGGTGGCCTTGCGCGGCGACCTGCCCTCCGGCATGGGGGGGGATACGGGCGACCTGCATCACGCCGGCGAGCTGGTGCGCTTCGTGCGGGAACAATATGGCGATGCCTTCCATATCGAAGTCGCGGCCTACCCGGAAATGCACCCCCAGGCGGAAAGCGCCGAACGGGACTTGCAGCACTTCGTCGACAAGGTGCAAGCCGGCGCCGACGGCGCCATCACACAGTATTTCTTCAACCCGGACGCCTATTTCGATTTCGTCGATCGGGCGCGCGCCAAAGGCGTCGGGATTCCCATCACGCCGGGCATCATGCCTGTGACGAACTACACCCAGCTGGCGCGGTTTTCATCCATGTGCGGGGCGGAAATCCCGCGCTGGATGCGGCTGCGCCTGCAGGACTTCGGCGACGACAAAGCGTCGATCCGGGCGTTCGGCGTCGACGTCGTCACGCGCCTATGCGCGCGGTTGCTGGAAAACGGCGCTCCGGGGGTGCACTTCTACACCTTGAACAACGCGGACGCCGTGGTGCAGGTTTGCGACAACCTGCGGATCGGGGCGTAATGTTCCGCCGGGCCCGGCCCCTTGGCCGGGCTGCGCTGGGCACGACGGCGCGGGGTGACCTGCCGGGACGTCAGAGCTCGGGGGCCGGGACGGCCCAGCCCTTGTCGGTCAGGACGGCATCCAGGCGGATGTCGTGCGGGGCCGGAGTATAGGATTCCCCGCTGAGATCCCCGCTGGCCCAGGCAATGCCGATGGCGGTGAAGGGATGGCCGGCGGCCTTCAGGGCCGCCAGCGTGCGGTCATAGTAGCCGCCGCCGTACCCCAGGCGGTCGCCCTGGCGGGTGAAGCCCAGGGTCGGCACCAGGACCAGGTCCGGGGCGGGGGCGTCGGGGCCATCGGGTTCCTGGATGCCGTAGGCGCCCGTTCGCATCGGGGCGTCCGGCGTCCAGCAGCGAAACGACAATGGGGTCTCGGGGCCCGTCACCACGGGCAGGGATACCGTCAGGGAGTCGTCTTCCGCCCACTGGCGCAGCAGCGCCTGCAGGGCGGGTTCATCGGGCATGGACCAGAAGGCCGCGATGTGGCGGATGTCCGCGCGGCCTGATCCGCGCAGGGCGGTTCGACGGCCGGCCAGCCAGGTAAAGAGGCGGCCGCGGATCAGCAGGGCGCCCCGGTCGCGGTCGGCGGCGGGCAGGTCCGTGCGGCGTTGTTTCAGTCGCGTCCTCAAGGGGACTGCGTTATCCTGTGCGTTCTGATTCATAAGGCAAGCAGTAGCTGTGGGGTGGCGTGATGCGCGTGAACATTCTAAGGGATCCGGGACATTTCGACCGGGCCGGGCGTGCCGCCTGTTCTCCTGAACAGCCGATATCGCATGGGCGCGTGCTGGCCTGGGGGCTGGCGGCTGCGCTGGGCCTGAGCGGTTGCGCGGCGGCCCATGCGCCGACGGCGGCCGAGGTGCAGTCGGGCGAGGCCCCGCAGGCGGTCGTCGCGG
>NZ_JBATVG010000022.1:0-147958 GCF_049671645.1 Castellaniella sp.
ACCGCCGGGCCGTCCCAAGGTAAAACACGCCCCCTCGGGGGGCAGCAAGCAGGCGCAGCCTGCGCGGCGTGGGGGCAGTTTTACCGCCGGGCCGCCCCAAGGTAAAACACGCCCCCTCGGGAGGCAGCAAGCAGGCGTAGCCTGCGCGGCGTGGGGGCAGTTTTACCGCCGGGCCGCCCCAAGGTAAAACACGCCCCCTCGGGGGGCAGCAAGCAGGCGCAGCCTGCGCGGCGTGGGGGCAGTTTTACCGCCGGGCCGCTCCAAGGTAAAACACGCCCCCTCGGGGGGGCAGCAAGCAGGCGTAGCCTGCGCGGCGTGGGGGCAGTTTTACCGCCGGGCCGCCCCAAGGTAAAACACGCCCCCTCGGGGGGGCAGCAAGCAGGCGTAGCCTGCGCGGCGTGGGGGCAGTTTTACCGCCGGGCCGCCCCAAGGTAAAACACGCCCCCTCGGGGGGCAGCAAGCAGGCGTAGCCTGCGCGGCGTGGGGGCCCTTTTTAAGACGCGTTATCATGCTGGCTCGGTATCCAAATCACAAGGAGACAACACCATGCCGATTTCTCGCCGTGAATTGCTGAAGACCGCCGGTGCGGCGGGCGTGCTGGGCGCATTGCCTGGTGTGGTCCGCGCCCAGATGGTCGCCCTGGAAAAGAAATCCCTGACCATCGCGGTCGGCGGCCAACCCCTGATCTATTACCTGCCCTTGTCCGTCGCCCACCTGAAAGGCTATTTCAAGGACGAGGGCCTGGATACCACCATCGCCGATTTCGCGGGCGGCTCCAAGGCCTTGCAGGCGGTGGTGGGCGGCAGCGCCGATATCGTGTCCGGCGCTTTTGAACACACCATCAATCTGCAGGCCAAGGGCCAGTTCTACCGTTGCTTCGTGCTCCAGGGACAGGCGCCGATGATCGTGCTGGGTGTGTCCAAAAAGACGCTGGCCGGCTACAAGACGCCGGCCGACCTGAAAGGCAAGAAAATCGGCGTGACGGCGCCGGGATCCTCGACCAACATGATGGCCAGCTTCTTCCTGGCCCAACATGGCCTCAAGCCTTCCGATGTGTCCTACATCGGGGTGGGGGCCGGGGCGGGGGCCGTGACGGCGCTGCGTTCGGGGCAGATCGACGCCATCGCGAACCTGGACCCCGTCATCAGCACCCTGGTCAAGGAAGACGCCATCCAGGTCATCGCCGATACGCGCACCCTGAAAGATGCCCGCCAGATCTTCGGCGGCAACATGCCCTCGGGTTGCCTGTATACCTCGCAGGCCTTCATCGATGCCAATCCCAACACCACCCAGGCCCTGGCCAACGCCATCGTGCGGGCCGACAAATGGATCCAGGCCGTCACGCCCGACGACATCGCCAAGCTGGTGCCGGAATCCTACCTGCTGGGCGACCCGGAACTCTACAAGCTGGCCCTGAAAGGCAATCGCGAAGCCCTGTCGCCCGATGGCCTGGTGCCCGAGGACGGTCCGCAGACGGCCTTGAACGCCCTGGCCGAATTCGTGCCGCATTTCGACCGCACCAAGATCGATATCTCGCGCATCTGGACCAACCAGTTCGCGATCAAGGCCGGCCAGAAATATCCGCATGGCTGATCCGCAGACCGCCTCGGCGCCCGGCTCGGCCGGGCAGACGCCCGCCTTGCTGCTCGACCGGGTCACGTGCACCTTCGCGTCGCCCGACGGATCATCCTACACGGCCATGCGGGACGCCACCCTGGCCGTGGCGCCCGGCGAATTCGTGTCGGTCGTCGGCCCCACCGGTTGCGGTAAATCCACGCTGTTGAACATGGCCGCCGGCCTGCTGCACCCTTCGTCGGGCCAGGTCAACGTCTTTGGGGAAGCCCTGCATGGCATCAACCACCGGGCGGGCTACATGTTCCAGGGCGACGCCCTGATGCCCTGGCGCAATGCGCTGGCCAATGTCACCGCCGGCCTGGAGTTTGCCGGCGTGGCGGCGGCGGACGCCGTGGTCCAGGGGCGCGACTGGCTGCGCAGGGTCGGGCTGGGCGGTTTCGAGAACCGCTATCCGCATCAAATGTCGGGCGGCATGCGCAAACGCGCCATGCTGGCCCAGACCCTGATCCGCGATCCCGACATCATCTTGATGGATGAGCCCTTTTCGGCCTTGGACATCCAGACCCGCCAGCTGATGGAAAACGAGGTCCTCGACCTCTGGATGGCACGCCGCAAGGCCGTGCTCTTCATCACCCACGACCTGGACGAAGCCATCGCCATGAGCGACCGCGTCGTGGTGCTGTCGGCCGGACCCGATACCCATCCGATCGGCGAATTCATCATCGACATCCCGCGTCCGCGCGATGTGGCCGAAGTCCGAATGCACCCTCGCTTCATCGAACTGCACCAGGGCATCTGGGCCGTGTTGCGCGACGAGGTCCTGAAAGGCTACGAACGCCAGAAACAGGCCTGACCGCTGGCTGACTTCCCGGCCTGCCATAGGCGCCGGGGTTTGAACCGGAGCTGTATCCATCATGAAATCCGACGAACTGTCCCGGCCTGCGCTGCGGGCGCTGCAAGTGGCCCTGCTGGCCGCCATCCTGCTGATCTGGTACTGGGCTTCGCTGAACCGGAACATCGCCTTTTTCTTTGGCCGGCCCCTGGAAGTCGCCCAGGTCATCTGGGCCTGGTTCGTCACCGATGCCAACGTCTACCGCCACCTGTGGATCACCCTGTCCGAAACCGTGCTGGCCTTTTTCATCGGCACGGTCGGCGGCCTGGGCTTTGGCCTGTGGCTGGGTCTGTCGCGCAGCGCCAGTGCCTTGCTGGAACCCTACGTGACCGCGGCCAACTCCATGCCGCGCGTCATCCTGGCGCCCATCTTCGGCATGTGGTTCGGCCTGGGCATCTGGTCCAAAGTCGCCCTGGCGGTCACCCTGGTGTTCTTCATCGTGTTCTTCAACGTCTACCGGGGCGTGCGGGAAGTGTCTCCCACCTTGCTGGACAACGCCCGCATGCTGGGCGCCACCCGCCGCCAGCTGCTGCGCCACGTGTACATTCCCTCGGCCACCAGCTGGGTCTTTTCCAGCCTGCACACATCGGTAGGCCTGGCCTTCGTAGGCGCGGTCGTCGGCGAATACCTGGGGTCTGCCGCCGGTGTCGGCTACCTGATCCTGCAGGCCGAAGGCACGCTGGACGTGAACACGGTCTTCGCCGGCATCGTCGTCCTGACCGTGTTCGCCCTGCTGCTGGACGGCGCGGTGTCCCTGGCCGAACGCCGCCTGCTGGTCTGGCAGCCCGGGCCGGGCGCTACCGACAAGACCTGATCAGCGATCGAAGATAAGCTTGGCGAGGGCAGGCAGACCCTGGAGCGCCCGGTCGACCAGCGCCGGGTGCTGACGAAGGGAAGCCGGGAGGTTTCGGCGGGCGTGTCTGAGGCCGAAGGCCGAGTTCGCCCGCCGCCCGGCTGGACGAGGCAGACCCGGGCAGCCCGACCGCAGGGAGGGCCGCTGGTTGGGGCGCTCCAGGGTCTGCCTGCCCTCACCAAGCGTGCCGGCAAGAAGTTCAGCCAGGCTTCCCCACCAACGCATCCAGCTTCACCGCGTCCGCCGTGAAGATCCGGATGCCTTCGGCCAGCTTTTCCGTCGCCATCGCGTCCTGATTCAGGTGCGTGCGGAAAGCCACCTCGTTGCTGGCCAGCCATTCCGGCGCATTCGCCTTTGCATCCGCCACCGTCAACGCGGCGGGCAGCGGATCGCGGGATGCCGCCAGCTCGCCCAGCAGGGCCGGGCTGATCGTCAGCAGATCGCAGCCCGCCAACGCCCGGATCTGCCCGATGTTGCGGAAACTGGCCCCCATCACCTGCGTGGGAAGATCGTAGGCCTTGAAATACTCGTAGATGCGGGTCACCGACCGCACCCCCGGATCCCGGGAACCCGCGTTCGCGGCCTCGTCCCAATCCGCGCCGGCCGCCTTTTTGTACCAATCGTAGATGCGGCCCACAAAGGGGGAAATCAGCGTCACTCGCGCCTGGGCGCAGGCGATGGCCTGTGTCAGGGAAAACAGCAGCGTCAGATTGCAGCGGATGCCCTCGGTTTCCAGTACGCGCGCCGCCTGGATGCCCTCCCAGGTCGAGGCCAGCTTGATCAGGATCCGTTCGCGGGGGACGCCGTGGGATTCGTACAGCGCGATGATCTGCCGCGCCCGCTCGATGCTGGCCTGCGTGTCGAAAGACAGGCGGGCATCGACTTCGGTGGACACCCGGCCCGGCACGATGGCCAGGATTTCCCGCCCGAAAGCCACCAGCAGCCGATCCACCTGCTCGGCCAGCGATGCCGAAGGATGATCGCGCAGCACCTGATCCAGCAGCGGACGATAGGCGTCCTGCTGGACGGCCTTGAGTATCAGCGACGGATTGGTGGTGGCGTCCGTGGGCTGGTAGGCCCGCATCGTTTCGAAATCCCCCGTATCCGCCACAACCGTCGTCAGCGCGCGCAGGGCGTCAAGTTGGTGACTCATGAAGAAAAAACCCTCTGGTGAAGCAGTGAAAAGTTCTTACTTTAGATCATTTTCAGCAAGCCGGACTGCAGACTCATGGGGATAAACCCCTATCGGACTGTATAATAGGAAGGTTTATATATCGACTTTACAACCGGGGTACCACTTTGCTGCCGTCAATCTTTCCCGAGGGGCCGACAGGGCTCGTTCCAGCAATTCTTGCCTTGGCTGACGGTACTGTATTTCGGGGCGTTTCCATAGGCGCCGACGGATTCACCGTGGCCGAGATCGTGTTCAATACGGCCATGACCGGCTATCAGGAAATCCTGACCGACCCCAGCTACAGCGGTCAGATCGTCACTCTGACTTACCCCCACATCGGCAATACCGGCGTCAATGCCGAAGACGTCGAATCCAGCCAGATCCATGCCGCCGGGCTGGTGGTGCGCGATTGCCCCGCCCGCGTCTCCAATTTCCGCGCGACGCAGTCTCTGCCCGACTACCTGAAGTCTCAGGGCATCGTGGCTATCGCGGACGTGGATACCCGTAAGCTGACCCGCATTCTGCGTGAACGCGGGGCGCAGGGCGCCTGCATCCTGGTGGGCGACGATGTGGCCCGCGCGGTCGAACTGGCCCGTGGTTTCGGCGGGATGGAAGGCCAGGACCTCGCGCTGAAAGTCACCACGCCCAAGACCGGCGCCTGGATGCAGGGCACCTGGCAACTGGGGCGCGGCTTTCGCCGCCAGGAAGTCGCCGACTACCATGTCGTGGCCTACGACTACGGTATCAAGACCAATATCCTGCGCTTGCTGGCGGATCGCGGCTGTCGCATCACGCTGGTGCCGGCCACCACGCCGGTGGCCGACATCCTGGCGCAGAATCCGGACGGCGTGTTCCTGTCCAACGGGCCCGGCGACCCCGCCGCCTGCCAGTACGCCGTCGACACCTGCCGGGCCGTGCTGGAACGCGGCATCCCGCTGTTCGGCATCTGCCTGGGCCAGCAGGTGCTGGGCCTGACCCTGGGCGGGCGCACGGTGAAAATGAAAACCGGCCACCATGGCGCCAACCACCCGGTGCAGGACCTGGCCAGCGGCCGGGTCTTCATCACCAGCCAGAACCATGGCTTCACCGTCGATGGCGACAGCCTGCCGGCCAATGCCCGCGTGACGCACGTGTCGCTGTTCGATGGCACGCTGCAGGGGTTCGAACTGACCGATAAGCCCGTGTTCTGCTTCCAGGGTCACCCCGAAGCCAGCCCCGGCCCGCACGACATCCTGGTGCTGTTCGACAAATTCATCGACCTGATGGCGCAGCACAAAGCCCAGTCGTCCAAATAACCGGTACCGTCTTCTCATGCCCAAGCGTTCAGACATCAAAAGCATCCTCATCATCGGGGCAGGCCCCATCATCATCGGCCAGGCCTGCGAATTCGACTATTCCGGTGCCCAGGCCTGCAAGGCCCTCAAGGCCGACGGCTTTCGCACCATCCTGGTCAACAGCAATCCCGCCACCATCATGACGGACCCGGAAACGGCCGACGTCACCTACATCGAGCCCATTACCTGGCAGGCCCTGGAAAAGATCATCGAGATCGAAAAACCCGATGCCGTCCTGCCCACCATGGGCGGCCAGACAGCGCTCAATTGCGCGCTGGACCTGGATCGCCATGGCGTGCTGCAAAAGCACGGGGTCGAACTGATCGGCGCCAATGCGGCCGCCATCGAAAAAGCCGAAGACCGCCTGAAATTCAAGGACGCCATGACCTCCATCGGTCTGGAATCCGCGAAATCGGGTGTGGCCCACAGCATGGATGAAGCCTGGGCCGTGCAAAAGAGCATCGCCGCGGATCTGGGCAATTCCGGCTTCCCCGCCGTGATTCGCCCCAGCTTCACGCTGGGTGGCACGGGCGGCGGTATCGCCTATAACGCGGAAGAATTCGAAACCATCTGCCGGCGCGGTCTGGAAGCCTCGCCCACGCGTGAATTGCTGATCGAGGAATCGCTGCTGGGCTGGAAGGAATTCGAGATGGAAGTCGTGCGCGACAGCGCCGACAACTGCATCATCGTGTGCGCCATCGAAAACCTGGACCCCATGGGCGTGCACACCGGCGATTCCATCACGGTGGCCCCGGCGCAGACGCTGACCGACAAGGAATACCAGATCATGCGCAACGCATCCATTGCGGTGCTGCGCGAGATCGGCGTGGACACGGGCGGCTCGAACGTGCAGTTCGCGGTCAACCCGGCCAACGGCCGCATGATCGTCATCGAAATGAATCCGCGCGTGTCGCGGTCTTCCGCGCTGGCCTCCAAGGCCACGGGTTTCCCCATCGCGAAAGTCGCCGCCCGCCTGGCTGTGGGCTACACGCTGGACGAACTGCGCAACGAAATCACCGGCGGCGCGACACCCGCGTCCTTCGAGCCCACCCTGGACTACGTCGTCGTCAAGGTCCCCCGCTTCGCCTTTGAAAAATTCCCCCAGGCCGATTCCCGCCTGACCACCCAGATGAAGGCGGTGGGCGAGGTCATGGCCATCGGCCGCACCTTCCAGGAGGCCTTCCAGAAAGCCCTGCGCGGCCTGGAAGTCGGCGTGGACGGCCTGAACCAGAAAACCACCGACCGCGAACGCCTGCAGATCGAGTTGGGCGAGCCGGGCCCGGAACGCATCTGGTACGTGGGCGATGCTTTCGCCCAGGGCTTCAGCCTGGACGAAGTCCATCAGCTGACCAAGATCGACCCCTGGTTCCTGGCGCAGATCAAGGAAATCGTCGATATCGAGCTGGCTCTGGAACAGCGCACCTTGTCCGAACTGGACGACGACACCATGCGCCGCTTGAAGCGCCGGGGCTTTTCCGACCGCCGTCTGGCCTTCCTGCTGGATGCGGCCGAAGCCGAAGTGCGCAAGCTGCGTCATCAGATGAACGTGCGTCCGGTGTACAAGCGCGTGGATACCTGCGCGGCGGAATTCGCCACGACCACGGCCTACATGTATTCGACCTACGAGGAAGAGGACGAGGCCGCGCCCACCGACCGCAAGAAGATCATCGTGCTGGGCGGCGGTCCCAACCGCATCGGCCAGGGCATCGAATTCGATTACTGCTGCGTGCACGCCGCGCTGGCCCTGCGCGAAGACGGTTTCGAGACCATCATGGTCAACTGCAACCCCGAAACCGTCTCCACGGACTATGACACGTCCGATCGCCTGTATTTCGAACCGCTGACCCTGGAAGACGTGCTGGAAATCGTCCACAAGGAAAATCCGGTGGGCGTCATCGTGCAGTATGGCGGACAGACGCCGCTGAAGCTGGCCCGCGCCCTGGAAGCCAACGGCGTGCCCATCATCGGCACCAGCCCGGATTCCATCGACGTCGCCGAAGACCGCGAACGCTTCCAGAAGCTGCTGACCAAGCTGGGCCTGCGCCAGCCGGCCAACCGCACGGCCCGCACCGAAAGCGAGGCCCTGGCCCTGGCCGGCGAAATCGGCTATCCCCTGGTGGTGCGCCCCAGCTACGTGCTGGGTGGCCGCGCCATGGAAATCGTGCACGAGCCCCAGGATCTGGAGCGCTATATGCGCGAGGCCGTCAAGGTCAGCAACGATTCCCCGGTGCTGCTGGACCATTTCCTGAACAACGCCACCGAAGTCGACGTGGACTGCCTGGCCGACGGCGATCAGGTCGTCGTGGGCGGCGTCATGGAGCACATCGAACAGGCTGGCGTGCATTCGGGCGATTCGGCCTGCAGCCTGCCGCCGTATTCCTTGTCCGCCGAGATCGTCGACGAAATCAAGCGCCAGACCGCGCTCATGGCCCGCGCCTTGAACGTCAAGGGATTGATGAATGTGCAGTTCGCCATCCAGGATGGCGATGTCTACGTGCTGGAAGTCAATCCGCGCGCCTCGCGCACGGTGCCCTATGTGTCCAAGGCCACGGGCCGCCAACTGGCCAAGATCGCCGCCCGCGTCATGGCCGGCCGCACCCTGGCCCAGCAGGGCATCGCCTCGATTCCTTCGCCGATTCATTACTGCGTCAAGGAAGCCGTCTTCCCCTTCGTGAAGTTCCCGGGGGTGGATACCATCCTCGGCCCGGAGATGAAATCCACCGGCGAAGTCATGGGAGTGGGCGAGACCTTCGGCGAAGCCTTCGTCAAATCCCAGATCGCGGCGGGCGCCTGGCTGCCGGAATCGGGCAAGGTCTTCATCAGCGTGCGCGCCCAGGATAAACCGCGCGCAGTCGAAGTCGCCCGGGGCTTGGCGGCCATGGGTTTCCAGTTGATCGCGACGCGCGGCACGGCGTCCGTCATCGAGGCGGCGGGCCTGTCGGTGGAAACCGTCAACAAGGTCACCGAAGGCCGTCCCAACATCGTGGACATGCTCAAGAACGGCGAAATCGCCATGGTCATCAACACGGTGGAAGAACGCCGCAACGCCATTGCCGATTCGCGCATCATCCGCACGCAATCGCTGGCCAACCGCGTCACGTTCTTCACGACCATCGCGGGCGCGCGCGCCGCCGTCGAAGGGCTGCAGTACCTGCGTCATGGCGGGGGCCTGAAGGTCTACGGCCTGCAGGCCATGCACGCGGCCACTCTAGGCTGACGCGCCATGGCGGGCGAAGCGATGGCGTCCGCAGGCCCCGATGCCTCCGCAGTGCCGGGGGCGTCTTCCCAACCCGTCCTGGCGGAAGCGCCCGGACGGGTTTTCATTACCGGCGCCAGCAGCGGCATCGGCGCGGCGCTGGCGCGCCGGTATGCCGGTCAGGGGGCCGTCCTGGGTCTGGTGGGGCGTCGCCAGGACGCCTTGCTCGCGCTGGCGGATGCCTTGCCGGGTCAGGGGCACCGGGTGTACCCCCTGGATGTCCGGGATCGGCCCGCCTTGAGGGCGGCCGCCGTGGATTTCCTGGCGGGCGGCCCGGTGGATCGGGTCATTGCCTGCGCCGGCATCAGCGCCGGCACTTTGACCGATGCGCCCGAAGACTTTGCGGTGTTCCAGGCCATCTTCGATACCAACGTCCTCGCGATGGTGGCGACGTTCGAGCCGTTCATCGCAGCGATGCGGGCCCGGCGCCGGGGCGTGCTGGTGGGCATCGGCAGCGTGGCGGGAGTGCGCGGATTGCCGGGGGCCGGCGCCTACAGCGCATCCAAGGCCGCCGTGCGGGCGTACTGCGAAAGCCTGCGGGTGGAGCTCCGCGGCTCGGGCGTACAGGTCGTGACCCTGGCGCCGGGCTTCATCGCCACGCCCATGACGGCGCGCAATCCGTACCGCATGCCTTTTCTGATGCCGGTGGAGCGTTTCGCGGAGCGGGCGGTGCGCGCCATCGAGGCGGGCGACCGCTATCGGGTCATTCCCTGGCCCATGGCCTGGGTCGGACGCCTGTTGCGCCTGGTGCCGGATGCCCTGTATGACGCGGTGGCGGCCGGCCGCAAGCGCAAACCGCGAATCCCTCACGATCCCGAATGAAGAACCGGGCGCTTGCGCAGCGCCCGGTCCCGGGGCCGGATGCCTGTCGAGGATCCGGAAAATCCGCTATCCCGTGCGCCGGAGCGTCAACCGCACGGGACAGCGGCATGTTCAGGCCGCGCGCCTCAGCGCCGGCTGCGTGCGTCCAGGCTCAGTGAACCGCCGCCGAAGGCCGTCAGTTGCAGCAGGCCGCCGGCAATGGCCAGGTTCTTGAAGAAATGCGTGGATTGATTCATATCGCCGAACTGGGCATGGAAGAACGGGGCGGCCACGACGGTGAAGACGGCCAGGATCAGGGCGCTCGAGCGCGTCCGGTAGCCCAGCACCAGCAGGATCGGCAGGACCAGTTCGACGAAGACCGAGACGGCATAGGCCAGGCTCGGCAGCGGCAGGCCTGCGGATGCGATGTAGCCGATGGTGCCGGCGGGGTTGGCGATTTTGCCGGAGACGCCGATCCAGAACAGGATGGCGATCAGGATGCGGCCGATCAGGGACAGAGAGTCTAGGTTGCGAGTGTTCATGGTGTTGGATAGAGAAGTGATTGAGAAAGAGGTGAGACAAGGGGTGGAAAAAGACATCCCGTCCCGGAGGGCGGGATGCGTGTGTGGATCAATGGCGGGGGCGCGTTACAGCGGGGCGCTGTCCACCAGCACCAGTTCGGCGTCTTCCAGCGCGGTGATCCGCAGCGCGGCCTCGTCCCGGATGGCGGCGCCATCGCGGGCTTCCAGCACGACGCCGTTGACCTCGATCCGGCCGACTGCCGGCACCAGGTAGCCCAGGCGGCGGGTATCCTGGAATGCGTATTCCAGCGTGTCGCCCGCCTTCAGCGTGGCCCCGGAAACACGGGCCTGCGCCCGGATGGGCAGCGCGTCCTCGTCGCCCGCAAGGCCGCTGGCCAGGGTGACGAAACGGCCCGAGCGGTCGGCCTTGGGAAAGGGTTGCGCGCCCCAGCAGGGCTCGCCGCCTTTCTGGTCCGGGAAGATCCAGATCTGGAAGATCCGGGTGATGCCGGGCTCCAGGTTGTATTCGGAATGGACGATGCCCTTGCCCGCGCTCATGACCTGGACGTCGCCCGCCGGCGTGCGGCCCTGGTTGCCCAGATTGTCCTGGTGCGTGATGGCGCCTTCCCGCACGTAGGTGATGATTTCCATGTCCGCGTGCGGGTGTGGCGGGAAGCCGCTGTCGGGCTGGATCGTGTCGTCGTTCCAGACGCGCAGGGCGCCCCAGTTGACGCGTCGGGCGTCGTGGTATTCGGCAAAGGAAAAGTGGTGCCGGGCATTGAGCCAGCCGTGGTCGGCTGCACCCAGCGAGGCGTAGGGACGGCGTTCAATCATGATGGGCTCCTTGAGGCTTGAACAATGCGAGTAGTCTACGGGTGATGGATCATGTTGAGAAGATAAACAATAGAATTTCATCGTTTCCAATTTTGATATGATTGATGGAATTCATCCGACCTCGTGGAAAGGAAATGCCGTGAAGGGACTCCCCGATCTTGAGGCCTGGGCCTTGTTCGCCAAGGTCGCCGAAACCGGGTCGTTCGCCCGGACGGCGGCGGCCTGCCAGCTGTCCCAGGCGACCGTGTCCAAGGCCATCAGCCGCCTGGAAGCTCGCATGAAGACGACGCTGATCCATCGCACGTCGCGTCGCCTGACGCTGACCGACAGCGGCCGCTCCGCCCTGGATCGCGCCACGCGCATCCTGGAAGAGGGCGAGGCGGTCGAAGCGGAAGTCACGGAGCAGTCGCAGGCGCTGCGGGGGCGGGTCCGCGTGTCCGCGCCCATGTCCTTCGGTTTGGCGCGCCTGGCCCCGCTGTTGCCGGGGTTCATGACGATGCACCCGGAGGTGCAGTTGGATGTGCAGTTCAACGATGCCCAGGTGGACCTGGTGGCCGAGGGCTTTGACCTGGCCCTGCGGATCGCCCGGCTGGCGGATTCCAGCCTCCTGGCCCGGCGCCTGTGCGGCGTGCGCATCGTGTTGGTGGGGGCGCCTGCGTACTTCGATCGGCATGGGCGACCGCGCCATCCGCGGGACCTGCAGACGCATCAGGCCTTGCATTATTCCTACGCGCGTCATGGGGCGACGTGGCATTTCCGCCATCCCAGCCAGGGCGAATTTTCCCAGTTCATGCCGACGCGTCTGCAGGTGAATAATGCCGATGCCTTGATGCCCGCCCTGCGTGCGGGCCTGGGGCTGGCCCTGCAGCCGGAATTCCTGGTATGGCCGGACCTGCAATCCGGTGTCCTGGAAACCGTGATGGCGCCGTGGGAACTCGAACCCCTGGCGCTGCATGCCATCACGCCGCCGGGGCGCAACCGTCCTCTCCGCGTCCAGGCCCTGATCGATTATCTGCGGGATGCTCTGGTGGAGGAACCCTGGGCGCGGGACGCGGGGCGCCAATGACCGGGGTGCGGGATCGTTATCCCCATTGCCGGCGCATCCGGTAGAATCGCCGGATGGAACCGATCGCCCCCGCCAGCCGGACTGCCGCTCCGCCATCCCGCGATACGGATCGCTCCAAGGCGGCGATCCTCGGGGCCGCCTGCGATGAATTCAGCGAATATGGCTTCGCCGGCGGACGCGTGGACCGGATCGCGGAGCGCGCGGGCGTCAACAAGCGCCTGATCTACTATTATTTCGGCAACAAGGACGCGCTGTTCCTGGCTGTCCTGGAAAGCACCTATGCGGATATCCGCGCGGCGGAGCAGGGCCTGCACCTGGATCTGCTCGAACCAGTCGAGGCGCTGCGCAGGCTGATCACCTTTACCTGGCGCTATTTCCTGGCCCATCCCGAATTCCTCTCGCTGCTGAACAGCGAGAATCTGATGCGAGCCAGGAACCTCAGCAAATCCCTCCGGATCCGGGAAATGCATTCACCCCTGGTGCAGATGCTGGATACGCTGCTGGCGCGCGGCCGCGCGCAGGGCATTTTCCGCGATGGCGTCGACCCGGTGCAACTGTACATTTCGATCGCCTCCCTGGGCTTCTTTTACCTGGCCAACAACCATACGCTGTCCGTCATTTTCGGGCGGGATCTTCGCGCCCCCGATGCGCTGGAAGAACGCCTGGATCACATGACGGACCTGGTCGTCAGCTACGCGACGAATCGTCTGGATCTCGCCGCCCTGCGGCCCGTCACTGCCCGGAACCCGCGCGCGGAGCGTCCATAACATCCCTGTTCAGGGTAATCCATAGGTATGGGTGTCATTGACACCCCGTTGAGCGCAATTGATAATTCACCAATCAGTGAATTAGTTGCATCGAGTGCCAAACGGGAGCCTTGGATGTTGCGAAAGTTGATGATGTTTCCAGCCACCAGGCCCTTGCTGCTGGTTGTGTTCCTGCTGGTGTTCTGGGATCTTGTGATCCGGATCTTCGGCATCCCCGCCTATCTCATTCCTCCGCCCATCAAGGTCCTGGCCCAATTGGTCGAACAGTGGCCGATGCTGCTGTCCCAAAGCTGGTTCACCACCGAGGCCACCATCTGGGGGTTCCTGCTGTCGATCGTGGTCGGCGTTCCGATCGCCATGGTGATCGCGTATTCGCGGGTGGTGGAATCCTATGTCTATCCGCTGCTGGTTTTTTCGCAGAGCGTTCCCAAGGTCGCGATTGCGCCGCTGTTCGTGGTGTGGTTCGGTTTCGGCATCCTGCCCAAAGTCATCACGGCCTTTCTGCTGGGGTTCTTCCCCATCGTCGTATCCACGGTGATGGGGTTCAAGTCGGTCGAGTCCGACATGATCGACCTGGCCCGCTCCATGGGCGCCAGCCGGTTGCAGACGTTTTTCAAGATCAGCCTGCCGGCGGCCTTGCCGGCGCTGTTCAGCGGCCTGAAGGTCTCGGTGACGCTGGCGGTCGTCGGCGCGGTGGTGGGCGAATTCGTCGGTTCGAATTCCGGCATCGGCTACGTCCTGCAGGTGGCCAACGGCAACTTCGACTTGCCATTGATGTTTGCAGGCTTGGTATTGCTTTCGATCATCGGGGTTTTGCTGTTCGCCGTCGTGGATCTGATCGAACGCGTCATGATTCCCTGGCACGCCTCGCAGCGCTAGGGCAATGAAGGGCCGCAGTCAGCGGTTCCAACAATATGGGTGGAGCGCCCGAAGGAGACTTGGATGATTCGCAATTTGCTCAAAACCGGACTGAGCGTAGCCCTGAGCGCCATGCTGATCGGCGCATCTCCGGCCCAGGCTCAGGACAAACCGAAAGACGATGTGACGCTCATGCTGAACTGGTATCTGTACAGCGAGCATGCGCCGTTCTTTCTCGGAAAGAAGCTTGGCTACTATGCGGATGAAGGCATCAATCTCGATATCCAGGAAGGCCGGGGCTCGGCGGTGACGGCGCAGGCCGTGGCCGCGAAGTCCGTGAACTTCGGCTATATCGACGTGACCACGATGATGAAGGCGGCGGCCAAGGGGGCGCCCCTGATTTCGACGGGCGTGCTGTTCCAGGTCAGCCCCATGTCGGTCATGGCATTCGAGGACAAGGACATTCGCACTCCGCAGCAGATCATCGGCAAGACCGTGGCCATCACGCCCGGCGATTCGATGTCGCAGATGTGGCCGATCTTTCTCAAGGCCAATCACATCGACCCCAGCCAGATCAAGACGGTCTCGGGGGATGCCCAGACCAAGCTCAATGCCGTCATGACCGGGCGCGCCGACATGCTGCTGGGGTACGTCATGGATCAGGCGATCAAGCTGCAGGATGCGACCGGCAGGAAGGTCTACCCGATCCGGTTCGCGGATTCCGGGGTCAATCAGATCAGTTCCGGCATCATCGTCAACAAGGACTGGCTGGCCGAGCATCAGGATCTGGCGCGCCGCTTCATGCGCGCTTCCACGCGCGCCGTCGAGGCCGCGGTCAAGGATCCGGAGGCCGCCGTCAATGCCATGCTGGAAGCCAAGCCCAAGGCGGGCGTGAACGAGACCCTGCTGATCGGCCTGAAGCGCAGCATCGAGCTCTATCACACGAAGGAAACCCAAGGGCAGCCGCCGTTCCGCGTGGCGACGGACAACGTCGATAAATCCCTGGACCTGCTGGTCGAGTATGGCGGAATCGATGCCGCGCATCGTGGCAAGGCGTCCGATTATGTGACGCTGGATTACCTGCCGAAGAACTGACGTAGCACGGGGTGCAGCACATGCCTGACGATATTTTGATCGAAGCCGCCGGCGTCACGAAGGTCTATCAGACCCGCGATGGCGCCGTCGAATCCCTCAAGCCGCTGAGCTTCAATATTCGCAAGGGCGAGTTCGTATCCGTGGTCGGGCCGTCGGGCTGCGGCAAAAGCACCCTGCTGAAAATGGTGGCCGGCCTGCTGCCGGTCACCGATGGCTCGCTGATGTTGTCCGGGCAGCCCGTCACCGGGCCGCGCAAGGATGTGGGGATCGTGTTCCAGAGCGCGGTGCTGTTGGCCTGGCGCAGTGTGCTGGACAATATCCTGCTGCAGGCCGAAGTGCGTCACATGCCCAGGGATCCGGCGCGCCAGCGCGCCCTCGAACTGATGCAGATGGCGGGCTTGTCCGGCTTCGAAAAGAAGTATCCATGGCAGCTTTCCGGCGGCATGCAGCAGAGGGCCTCGATCTGTCGGGCGCTGCTGCATGATCCGGCGCTGCTCCTGATGGACGAGCCCTTCGGCGCGCTCGATGCCATGACCCGGGAGAAAATGAATCTCGAATTGCAGCGAATCTGGGCCGAGTCGCGCAAGACCGTGCTGCTGATCACGCACAGCATCCCCGAGGCCATTTTCCTGTCCGATCGGGTGGTTGTGATGAGCGAACGTCCCGGGTCGATCGCGGCCATCTACGACATCGACCTGCCGCGCATGCGCTCGCTCGACGTCATGGGCACCCCTGAATTCGCGGTGTATGCCAAGCAGGTCCGTTCGCATTTCTATTCCGAAGGCATATTGGATCAATGAGGCCCGCGCCTGAACGGCCGGGTTCAAGACATGCAAGCCATCCGTTTCGTCATTGAGGACGTCCGCTTCGCCGAGCGCGACGTCACCCTGAGGCTGCCCTTTCGCTTCGGCAGCACGACTGTGCAGGCCTGCCCGCAGGCCTATGCCAGGGTGCGTATCCGCCTGGAAAACGGCGCGACGGCGCATGGGTGCGCGGCCGAGATGATGATCCCCAAGTGGTTCGACAAGGACCCGCGGCTGACGCAGGATCAGAATATCGAACAACTGCGCGAAGCGCTCGCCATGGCCCGCGATGCCTATCTGTCGGACCCCGCCCCCGATACCGCGTGGGGGCATTTCGCCAGGCATTACAGCGGGATTCTCGCGACGGCGCAATCACGCGGCTTGCCGCCGCTCGCGGCGGCCTATGGTCCTGCGGTGCTGGACCGGGCCCTGTTCGATGCCGTGTGCCACGGCCTGCGCCTGGGTTTCGCGCAGGCCATGTCCGCCAATGCGGCAGGTATGCGCACGGAAGGCACCGGCCTGGCGGATGACCTGCGGGAATTCGATCTTGCGGCGTTCCTGGCGGCCCATCCGTCTTCCTTGTCGGGCCGGCGGATTGCCGCGCGCCATACGGTGGGCCTGGCCGATGCGCTGGTCGAGCGGCCTGCCGCTGCGCCGCAAGACGGCCTGCCGTGCACGCTGACGCAAACCCTTGCGCGTTACGGTCACCGGTATTTCAAGCTCAAGCTGGCGGGTGATGCGGCGGCGGATGTCGCACGCCTGGCGGATATCGCCGGGGTGCTCGGCGACGCCATGCATCTGGTGACGCTGGACGGCAACGAGCAGTATCGCGATGCGGATCACCTGACGGAGTTTTTCGAGGCCTTCGAACGCCATGCGGGCCTGGCGTCCCTGAGATCGCGTCTGGCGTTCATCGAGCAGCCCATGGCCCGCGCCCGGACCCTGGACTCGGACGTCGGCGCGCTCGGGCGCCGGATTCCCTTGCTGATCGACGAGTCGGATGCGACGCTGGACGCCTTTCCCCGTGCGCGGGCGATGGGCTACACCGGCGTGTCCAGCAAGAGCTGCAAGGGCTTTTACAAGTCCGTCCTGAACGCGGCCCGCTGCGCCCTGTGGTCGCGCGAGACCGGCCGCGCCTATTTCCTGTCCGGCGAGGACCTGACGATGCAGGCCGGCCTGGGCATCCAGCAGGATCTGGCACTGGTCGGATGGCTGGGCTTGCGGCACGTGGAGCGTAATGGGCACCACTACGTCAACGGCATGGCCGCCTCGCCGGAGCCTGAACAGGCGGCCTTCCTGCAGGGATTTCCGCAACTCTACGAGCGCTCCGACGGCGCCGTGCGCCTGTCCATCTCGGATGGCGAGATCGATCTGTCAGACCTCGACTGCCCCGGCTTTGCCACCGGGGCCGCCGCAGGTCATGTTTCCTGGGATGCGATGCGTCCCGCCGATTGACTTTATTTGATGAAAGGGATGTCCATGAGCACGCAACGTCTTGGAATCATCATGCATGGCGTCACGGGACGCATGGGGATGAATCAGCATCTGATCCGCTCGATCGTGGCGATCCGCCGCCAGGGCGGGGTGGCGCTGGCCAACGGAGACCGGGTCATGCCCGATCCGATCCTGGTCGGCCGCAATCTGGACAAGGTCCGGGCGCTGGCCCAGGCCCACGGGATCGAGCGCTACGGGGACGATCTGGATGCTGCCCTGGCCAATCCGCACGACACGGTGTTTTTCGATGCCGGGTCCACCCAGATGCGCCCCGGGCTGCTGACCCGGGCGATCCAGGCGGGCAAGCACGTCTATTGCGAGAAGCCCATCGCCACCGGGCTGGATGAAGCGTTGAAGGTCTGCCGCCTGGCGCAGGATGCCGGGATCAAGCACGGCGTGGTCCAGGACAAGCTGTTCCTGCCGGGCCTGCGCAAGCTGGATATGCTGCGGCGTTCCGGATTTTTCGGGCGCATGCTGTCGGTTCGCATCGAATTCGGGTACTGGGTGTTCGAAGGCGATCTGCAGCCGATCCAGCGGCCATCCTGGAATTATCGCAAGGAAGACGGCGGCGGCATGATCCTGGACATGGTCTGCCACTGGCGCTATGTGCTGGACAATCTGTTCGGCGAGGTGCAGTCCGTGTCCTGCCTGGGAGCCATCCATGTGCCCCGGCGCTGGGACGAGCAGGGCCGCCCCTACGAGGTGACGGCCGACGACGCCGCCTATGCCACCTTCGAATTGAAGGGGCATGGCGGTGAGCCCGTCATCGCGCAGGTCAACAGCTCATGGACGACGCGGGTGCGCCGCGACGACCTGGTGACCTTCCATGTGGATGGGACCCACGGTTCGGCGGTCGCGGGCCTCACGAATTGCGTCAGCCAGGCGCGTGTCGCCACGCCGCGTCCCGTCTGGAATCCGGACGAGAAGCAGAAGATGCCGTTCCTGGAACAGTGGCAGGAAGTCCCGGATACCGAAGTCTACGACAACGGTTTCAAGGTCCAGTGGGAACATTTCATTCGCCATATCGTGGCGGACGAACCTTTCCGCTGGACGCTGGAAGAAGGGGCCAAGGGGGTGCAGCTCGTCGAGACGGCGCTCCAGAGCTGGAAAGAACGACGCTGGGTCGATGTGCCGGCCCTGTTTTCCGCGAACTGAGGGCAGGTCATGAGTCGAAGTCTTTTGCTTCCCACCGCAGCGGGTGGGCTGGAAACCTATACCTTGCGGGGATCGGTTCCCGCGCGGCCCGCGGCCGGCGCGGCGTTCAACCGCGTGGCGTATTCGGCGGCCCACGTCGTCTCGGATCCCCTGGCGGCAGCGGACCCGTGGGTCGATTGCGCCATCGATTGGGATGCGACGATCGGGTACCGCCGGCACCTGTGGTCCTTGGGCCTGGGGGTTGCCGAGGCCATGGATACGGCGCAGCGCGGCATGGGCCTGGACTGGCCGACCTCGCTTGAATTGATACGCCGCTCCCTGGACGCGGCGCGGGACTTCGCCGGGGCGCGGGTGGCATCGGGCTGCGGCACGGACCATCTTGCCCCCGATGCGGCCCGCACGGTCGAAGACGTGATTGCCGCCTACGAGACCCAGGCGCAGGCCATCGAGTCCCTGGGAGGACGTCTGATCCTGATGGCAAGCCGCGCCCTGGTACGGGTCGCGCGCGGCCCGGAGGATTATGCGCGGGTCTATGGCCGCATACTTGAACAGGTGCGTGAACCGGTCATCCTGCACTGGTTGGGCGACATGTTCGATCCGCAGCTGAAGGGTTACTGGGGCAGCGACGATATCTCGCGGGCGATGGACACGGCGCTGGAAGTCATTGCCGCCCATGCCGGCAAGATCGACGGGATCAAGATTTCTCTGCTGGACAAGGATCGCGAAGTCGAGATGCGCCGGCGCCTGCCCCAAGGGGTCCGCATGTATACGGGCGATGACTTCAACTATGCCGAACTGATTGCCGGCGATGGCGTCGGGACTCTGCCCACGCATGCCCACAGCGACGCCTTGCTGGGTATTTTCGATGCGATCGCGCCGGCAGCCAGCGCGGCCCTGGCGGCGCTGGCCCAGGGCGACACTGCGCGCTTCCATGAGATCCTCGCGCCCACCGTGCCCTTGTCCCGGCACATCTTCGCGGCCCCCACCCGGTTCTACAAGACGGGTGTGGTGTGCATGGCCTGGCTGAATGGTCACCAGGATCATTTCTCGATGGTGGGCGGGCAGCAAAGCGCGCGTTCGGTGTTGCACGTCGCCCAGCTGTTCCGCCTGGCGGACCAGGCGGGGGTGCTGGAGCACCCCGGGCTGGCGATCGAGCGCATGGCGCAGTGGCTGGCCGTGCACGGTGTTCATCAATCCTGAGGAGGCGCGTCATGCGTGACTTGTCCAAGGACCACGGCCTGCTGTCGATCAATACGGCGACCGTGCGCAAACAATGGCGGCTGGACACCATCATCGACGAGTGCGCGCGGCGGGGCATTCGGGCCATCTCGCCGTGGCGGGATCAGGTCGCCGAGATCGGCCTGGAGGCGGTTGCGCGCCGCCTGCGCGACCATGACATGGCGCTCTCGGGCTATTGCCGGGGCGGGTTCTTCCCGGCCGCCGATGCGGCCGGGCTGCGGGCCGCGCTGGAAGACAATCGCCGCGCCGTGGACGAAGCCCGGACGCTGGACGCGCCCTGTCTCGTCCTGGTGGTCGGCTCCCTGCCGGGCGCATTGCAGGGAGCGCCCGCCTATACCGGGATGGCGAGGGCGCGCGCGGAGGTGCGCGATGGGATTGCGGCCACGCTGGAATACGCCCGTGCCGTCGGCATGCCGCTGGCGATCGAACCCTTGCATCCGATGCAGGCCGCCGAGCGGGCCTGCGTCAATACGCTGGAGCAGGCGCTGGACCTGTGCGACGAACTCGATCCTGGGCGCACCGGCATGCTGGGCGTCGCGGTCGACGTGTACCACGTCTGGTGGGATCCCAAGCTGCATGCCCAGATTCGCCGGGCCGGCCGGGACCGGCTGCTGGCCTATCACGTCTGCGACTGGCTGGCCCCCACGAAAGATCTGCTGAATGACCGCGGCATGATGGGCGACGGGGTGATCGAGCTCCGGGCCATCCGGCGCGAGATGGAAAGCGCCGGTTATGCGGGGTACTGCGAGGTCGAGATCTTTTCGGACGCATGGTGGGCCCGCGCGGGTGGCGAGGTGCTGGATACCTGCATCCAAAGGCACTCGTCCGTCGTCTAGACCGGCTGGATCGCCGCGGGGACCGTCGGACGTTCATGAACCGTTTTGATGCTTGCGTCACCCGAGCGTCAGACCCTACACTTTCGCATGCCGATTTCCGGCAGCCAATAACAAGAGTCCGATCCATGTCCAATACCTACTTCCCCCGTTGGCGCCGCGTCTCCGGCACCGCCGACGGCGCCGTCGTGCAGCCCGATGAAACCATGCCCTTGCCCCAGACCGTGGCAATGGGCGCGCAGCACGTCGTCGCCATGTTCGGCTCGACCATCCTGGCGCCGCTGATCATGGGCTTCGACCCCAATATGGCCATCCTGATGTCGGGGGTCGGCACGCTGGTGTTTTTCCTCTTCGTCGGCGGCCGGGTCCCCAGTTACCTGGGTTCCAGCTTCGCTTTCATCGGCGGCGTGGTGGCCGTCACGGGCTACGCCGGCAGCGGCCCGAACCCCAATATCGGGGTCGCATTGGGCGCCATCATCGTCTGCGGCCTGATTTATGCGGGCATCGGCCTGCTGACCATGTTCGTCAATGCCCGCCAGGGCGGGGCCGCCGACTGGATCGATCGCTGGATGCCGCCGGTGGTGACGGGGGCCGTGGTCGCCGTCATCGGGCTGAACCTGGCGCCGATAGCCGCCAAGGGCGCCATGGGCGGCTCGCTGTTCGATTCGGTCATGGCGCTGCTGACAATCCTGTGCGTGGGCGGTGTCGCGGTCTACACGCGCGGCCTGGTGCAGCGTCTGCTGATCCTGGTCGGCCTGTTCCTGGCCTGCGTTCTGTATGTGGTGCTGACCAATGGCCTGGGGCTGGGCGCGCCCATCGATTTTTCCGCCATCGTGGCCGCGCCCTGGCTGGGTTTGCCCAAAATGACGGCGCCGGTGTTCGAGGGGCATGCCATCAGCGTCATCGCGCCGGTCGCCATCATCCTGGTCGCGGAAAACCTGGGCCACATCAAGGCCGTCAGCGCCATGACGGGCCAGAATCTGGACCGCTACCTGGGCCGGGCGTTCCTGGGCGATGGCGTCGCCACCATGATTTCCGGCTCCATGGGCGGCACGGGGGTGACCACCTACGCCGAGAATATCGGCGTCATGACCGTCACCAAGATCTATTCCACCCTGGTGTTCGTCGTGGCGGCGCTGGTGGCGCTGCTGCTGGGCTTCTCGCCTAAGTTCGGCGCGGTCATCCAGGCCATTCCGGCTCCGGTGCTGGGCGGCATGGCCGTGGTCGTGTTCGGCCTGATCACCATTGCCGGCGCCCGCATCTGGGTGGTCAACCAGGTCGATTTCAGCGATAACCGCAATCTGATCGTGGCGGCGGTCACCCTGATCCTGGGGGCCGGCAATTTCTCCATCGAACTGGGCGGCTTCAAGCTGGATGGGATCGGCACCGCCACGTTCGGCGCGATCATCCTGTACGCCTTGCTGCGTGGACGAGCCCGGACGTAGAACAGTCCTGAGGACTGTTCTACGCCTGGCGAGTCCGAGCCGCCTGCAGGCGGCGAGGTGGAGAGCTACCCCTCTTTTGGAATGATGCCTGCTGCCGGGCGGAGGACTGTTCTACGCCTGGCGAGTCCGAGCCGCCTGCAGGCGGCGAGGTGGAGAGCTGTCCCTCTTTTGGAATGATGCCTGCTGCCGGGTTGAGGACTGTTCTACGCCTGGCGAGTCCGAGTGCGCCTGATCAGGCGCGCCGGCTGCATCGCCGGAACGCGGCGGGGGTGAGGTCTTCGTTGCGGGCGAAGAAACGGGTGAAATACGCGGGATCTTCGAAGCCGAGGTCGTAGCCGATCTCGGCCACCGTTTTCTCGGTGTACAGCAGATTGCGCTTGGCCTCGAGCAGGATGCGCTGGTGCAGGATCCGGACCGGCGGCTGGCCCACCAGGTCGAAAGATACGCGCCGCAGGTTGCGTTCGGTGGTCGCCAGGGCCAGGGCGTAGTCCGCCACCCGCCACGAGTCCCGGTAGTGCGTCTCGACCAGTTCCTTGAAGCGCCTGTAGAGCGCCAGCCTTCCCGAGTCTTCGTGGGCGTCCTTCTGCAGGCTCAGGTGGCGCAGCCTGGCCACTTCCGCAAACAGCATCAGGACGTTTCCGGAAATCGCCGTGCCGCGGCAGACCCGGTCGTGGATGTATTCGTCCAGGATGGTTTCAAACAGGCCCCTGAGCCGTCCGATGCTGCCCGGATCGACTTCTCCGGTGATGGTCAGCAGCCGCCCCAGCGCGGAGTGGACCGCCGCGTCGCCCGATTGCTTCGCCAGGTCCGCCACGAACCCGTCGGCGATCGTCAGGATCAGCCCCTTGGTGTCCGGGCGCCAGCGAAAGCCGTGGACGATCGGGGGCGGGATGCTGATCAGGACCGGCGCCCGGAGCGACAGGGTCTGTTCATCCAGCATGACGGTTCCTTCGCCCTCATCAACCCAGATCAATTGATACAGGTCGTGATGCCGATGCGGCCGGATGTCCCATCCGTACACGCGATTGCGTGATTCCAGGGATTCCAGGTGCAGAAAGCGCAACTCGGCCGCCGTGTCGATCTGGCCATACAGGGAATACAGCGGTATCGAAGCGCCCATGTCCGAAAAACACCATTATTGGTCCCGTTCGTCCATTCGCAGCGGGCGGACGGGACGCGATCATGAAGGCTCATTCTTGGAATGATTGAAGCTTAAGGCTTGTGGGCTGAAAAGCACAAGCCGTCACATGATCGGAGCGCGACATGACACAACTGGATCCCAGTCGACCCATCCCCGGTGTCCTGATATTCAATTTGCGGGAATCACACAAGGGCTATCGCATCAATAAGCTGTGCGACTCACTGACCTCTGAAGCCAACCGCCAGGCGTTTCAGGCAGACGAGTCGGCCTACCTGGCTGCGCATGGCCTGACCGAGGCCGAAAAGGACCTGGTCCGCGCGCGCGATTGGGCGGGGCTCAATGCGGCGGGCGGCAACATCTATTACCTGCTCAAACTGGGCTTCGTGACAGGGCACGGCCTGTACCGGATGGGCGCCCAGATGCGCGGCGAGAGCTTCGACGCCTTCCTCGGGTCCCGCAATGCCAAGGGAGCGCGCTGATCATGGGGAAAATCATCGCCGGCATCGGCACTTCTCACGTCCCCTCGATCGGCGGGGCCTATGATCGCGGGGCTCAGAACGATCCCGACTGGAAGCCCCTGTTCGACGCCTACGTGCCGGTGCGCGAATGGCTGACGGAGCTGCGGCCCGATGTGGTCATCATGGTCTACAACGATCATGGCGCGGAGTTCTTCTTCAATAAATATCCCACGTTCGCGGTCGGCTGCGCGGATCAGTATGCGATTGCCGACGAGGGCATGGGCGTGCGGCCCCTGCCGCCCATCAAAGGCGACTTCGAGTTCTCGCGCCATTTGTGCGAGTCGCTGGTCTACGACGAGTTCGACCTGACCCTGTGCCAGGAAATGGCGGTGGAGCATGGCTTTCTGGTGCCGATGCACCTGTGTTTCGACCCTGTTCCGGACTGGCAGGTCGCCGCCGTGCCCTTGGCCGTGAACGTGCTGCTGCATCCGCTGCCGACAGCCCGGCGCTGCTTCAGGCTGGGCCAGGCGATCCGCCGGGCGGTCGAATCCGATCCGCGCGACTTGCGGGTCGTCATCCTGGGCACCGGCGGCATGTCCCACCAGTTGCAGGGCAAGCATTTCGGCGCGATGAATCCGGCATTCGATCAGGATTTCCTGGACCGGATCGAGCACGATCCCGAGAGCCTGGCCCGGATGACGCACCAGGAACTGATGGAGCAGGCGGGCGCCGAGGGCATCGAACTGATCATGTGGCTGGTGATGCGAGGGGCGCTTTCAGGCCAGGCTCGCCGCGTGCATCGGCACTACTACGCCCCCATGACGACGGGCATGGGGCTCGTCACCTTCGAAGAGCCCTGATCCGGAATTACCAATAGGAGACACAATTCATGGAAGAAACACGTCGCACCCAGGTCGCCATCATCGGCGCGGGGCCTTCGGGCCTGCTGCTGGGCCAATTGCTGCACAAGCACGGGATCGATCATGTCATTCTGGAGAGCCGCAGCGCCGATTATGTGCTTGGCCGCGTCCGCGCAGGCGTGCTGGAACAGCCCACGATCGCCGCCTTGCGCGAGGCGGGCGTCGGAGACCGCGCGGAGCGGGAAGGCCTGCGCATGAACGGCTTTGATCTGCGTTGGGACGAGGAGTCCTGCCATATCGATTTCGGCCGGATCGGCAAGCACGCGACAGTCTATGGGCAGACGCGCGTCACGCGCGACCTGATGGATGCGCGCAGGGCCTGCGGCGGCATCACGCTCTATGAGGCGGGCGATGTGCGGCCCCACGATATCGAGAGCCAGCGCCCCTACGTCACCTATCGCCACGAGGGGCGGGAATGTCGGCTGGACTGCGATTTCATCGCGGGGTGCGACGGCTTTCACGGGGTGTCGCGCCAGTCCATACCCAAGAACGTGCTGCGGGAATATGCGCTGACTTTTCCTTTCGGATGGCTGGCTTTACTGGCCGATGTCCCGCCGGTCTCCGAGGAAGTCGCCTGGATCAACCACGCCGAAGGTTTTCTGATGTGCAGTCTGCGGTCCAAGACGCGCAGCCGCTACTACGTGCAGGTTCCATCCACGGAAGACATCCGCCAATGGGATGCCGACCGGTTCTGGGCGCTGTACCGCAGCCGCCTGCCCCGGGACCTGGCTGAGAAGCTGGTGACAGGCCCGGCGCTCGAGATGAGCATCGCGCCCCTGCGCAGCTATGTCTGCACGACGATGCGGCATGGACGGCTGTTCCTGGTCGGGGATGCCGCGCACATTGTGCCTCCGACGGGGGCCAAAGGCCTGAACCTGGCCGTCGGGGACGCAAAGGAGCTGGCCGATGGCCTGCTGCGGCACTATCGGGACCGCGATACCGCGGATCTGGATGGGTACTGCGATAGGGCGCTGGCGCGGATCTGGAAGGCTGTGCGGTTTTCGTGGTGGATGACCAACCTGACTCACAAAATGACGGACAACCCGTTCGCGCGGCAGATGCAGCTGGCGGAATTCGAGTACACGCGCGGCTCCGAGGCGGCACAGATCGCCATTGCGGAAAATTTCTGCGGACTGGATTAAGCACTGGAAACAGACCGTTTCCGGTTTCAATGCCAAAGGAGGAAGACATGATGTTGCTGAAGAAAATCGCTTTTGCCGCCGTTCTGGCCGCCGCCGCCAACGCGCAGGCCCAGGATCTGAAGATCGGCGTGATCCTGCCGTTGACAGGGCCTTTCGCGGCCCATGGCCAACAGTTGGAAAACAGCATTCGCCTGTACATGCAGCAGCATGGCGACACCGTGGCCGGGCGCAAGATCCGGCTGATCATCAAGGACGACACTGGCATCGCGCCCGCGGTCAGCAAGCGCCAGGCCCAGGAGCTTCTGGTCCGGGACAAGGTCGATCTGCTGGCCGGCTTCGGCATGACGCCCTCGGCGTTTTCCGTCGCCCCCCTGGCGCAGGAGGCCAAGACCCCCATGGTGGTCATGAATGCGGCCACCTCGTCCATCACCACGAAATCGGACTATATCGTCCGGACCTCGTTCACCCTGCCTCAGGTCACGACGCCGATTGCGGCCTGGTCGCTCAAGAACGGGATCAAGACGGTCTATACCATCGTTGCCGACTATGGCCCCGGCCATGATGCCGAGGCGGAATTCACCAAGACCTTCACCGCGGGCGGGGGGAAGATCATCGGCCAGGTCCGCACGCCGGTCAATACGCCCGATTTCGCGCCCTTCCTGCAAAAGGCCAAGGATGCGAAGCCCGATGCGATCTTCGTCATGCTGCCGGCGGGCGAACAGGGCGTGGCATTTGTGAAAGGCTATAAAGAGCGCGGCCTGGATACCGCCGGCATCCGCCTGGTGACGACCGGGGACCTGACGGACGAGGGCGTGATCGACGCGATGGGCGACGCGGCCCTGGGCATGATCACATCCTTTCATTATTCCCAGGCCCACGATTCGCCCGAGAACAAGGCTTACGTGCAGGGCTACGCCCAGGCGTATCCGGGGCACAGGCCGAACTTCTGGACCGTCGGCGGCTATGACGGCATGCACGTCATCTACGAGGCGCTGCGCAAGACTCACGGCGATGCCGGCGGGGATGCATTCATGGCGGCCGTGAAGGGCATGAACTGGATGAGTCCGAGAGGCCCGGTCTCGATCGATCCGGACACCCGCGACATTATCCAGGATGTCTACATCCGCAAGGTCGAGCGGGTGGGCGCGGTCCTGCAGAACGTCGAATTCGACAAACTGGAGCACGTCAAGGACCCCGGGAAATAATGCCGGAAGAAAGCCCCTGGCTTTCAGGAGCGGTAGGGCTTGCTTTTTCCCGCCAGATTGACCACAATAGCCTCAGCACCCCGGTTTCGGCCGGGGTTTTTCACGAGTGAGCCTACTGCTTCTTCCGGCTTCGCGCAGGGAACTCAATCCCGCCGCCGGCGGCTGTGATCAGTCCACCGCGTAGGCCACTCGCGCTCAGTATCCCGGGCTGGAATCACGTTTCGAATCTGCCGGGGTATGGCGACGGGGATTACCCCTGTCTTTACTTTTTCTTGTTGTCGGGCGCCCCTGCGCATGGGGCGTCTTTTTACTTTGAGTCAGGAAATTATGGCTGCGATCCCTTTGACAGCTCGTGGGGCCGAGCGTTTACAAGCCGAACTGCAACGTCTGAAGACGGTGGAACGCCCCGACGTCATCAATGCCATCGCCGAGGCGCGCGCGCAGGGCGATTTGTCTGAAAATGCCGAATACGATGCGGCCCGCGAACGTCAGGGCTTCATCGAGGGCCGCATCCAGGAACTGGAAGGCTCCTTGTCCAATGCCCAGATCATCAATCCCGCCGATCTGGACGTCGAAGGCCAGGCCGTCTTTGGCGCAACCGTCGAGATTGAAGACCTGGAATCGGGCGAGCGCCTGACCTACCAGATCGTGGGTGACCTCGAAGCCGACATTCGCGCCAACATGATCTCGGTGTCCAGCCCGGTTGCGCGCGCCTTGATCGGCAAGAGCCAGGGCGACGTGGTCGAAGTCCGCGCGCCCGCCGGCGTGCGCGAATACGAGGTCTGTTCCGTCAGCTACCAATAAGGCGGGCCGACAGGGACCGTAAAAGGCCCAGCCCCGGCATCAGGTCTGTCCTGATGCCGGGGCTGGGCTTTTGTGCAGGCCGGGCGGGCTTTGCGCTAGCGCGGGTTGCGGCTGCGCCGGGCGCCGGCGCGCAGCGACAGGGCGCTGCCGCTGCGGCGCGGGATGCCGTGGACGGAGTCCGTCGAGCGGCTGCCCCCGGCGGGCCGGGCGCGGCGGGTGGACGGCCGGCCCAGAGGTTCTTCCTGGCGGTTGCCTGGACGCGTCTCGGCCGGTCCGAAACCGGTCTTGCCGGAATGGTCGTCCCGTGCCTTGTGCGGCTTGCGGCTGGCGGGCTTGTCCGCCCCCGGGTGCGCCGCCTGTTTCTTGGGCACGTAGGGGTCGGATTTCTTACGCACCGCGCGGGTGATGTTGGCCGCCGCAGCCGCCGCCTGTTGCGCAAGCACGTCGGGCCGGTAGATAATCAGCGTTTTGCCTAGATGATGCACTGCAGCGCACGACAGCGCGTCGCAGATGGTTTCCAGCATGATTTCGCGGTCCGGGCGTTCGGCGCCCGCCACACGGACTTTGATCAGTTCGTGGGATGTCAGACTGCGGTCGATTTCACCCAGCACGGCGTCGGTCAGGCCTTTGTCGCCGATCAGGACGACAGGGTGCAGAGGGTGGGCAGCGGCTCGCAAGTCGCGGCGCTGCTGGGAGCTTAGTTCAAGTTTCGGCATACTGGAATTGTACGGGAATGGCCAAGAAAAAATTCTCCAAAGCCTGGGTGCAGCGTCACATTCAGGACCCTTACGTCAAAATGGCGCAACAAAAGGGCTATCGCGCCCGCGCGGCCTTCAAGCTGACGGAGATCCTGGATACCGAAAAACTGCTGCGCCGGGGCGACGTCGTGGTCGATCTGGGCGCGACCCCGGGCAGCTGGTCGCAGATCGCGCGCGAACGGCTGCTGGCGGCGGGCGGCGTGATCGACGGGCGCATCATCGCCCTGGATATCCTGCCCATGGAGCCCATTGCCGGCGTGGAATTCATCCAGGGCGATTTCCGCGAGGACGCGGTGCTGCAGCAGTTGCACGATTGCCTGCAGGGCCAGGCGGTGGATCTTGTGATTTCCGATATGGCCCCCAACTTATCCGGTGTGGCCTCGGCCGATTCCGCCCGGATCGCGCATGTGTGCGAATTGGCGCTGGAGTTTGCCTGCGGCCACCTGAAACCGGACGGAGCCTTGATCGTCAAGGCCTTCCATGGCAGCGGGTTTTCCCAGATCGTGCAGACCTTCAAGCAGCATTTCACGCGGGTCGTCGAACGCAAGCCCAAGGCTTCGCGGGGTGAATCCTCGGAAACCTTCCTGGTCGGCCAGGGGCTGAAAGCCCTACGGGAACCGGGCGCGTGAGGCAGCGCGAGCGGGCTGTGGCGGGGTAGTGGATTCAGGTAGAATGAAATATTGACGGATTTGTCAGCTTGCTGTAATCGCGCATTCCCGCGCTGGCAGGCGGACATCAGCAAAACCCAGGAGATTTGCTTTGAACAACTCGTTTTCCAAGATCGCGGTCTGGCTGGTGATCGCGCTCGTGCTCTTTACGGTGTTCAAACAGTTCGACGGACGCCCGGTCTCCGGCAGCGACGCCGTGACCTACACGCAGTTCATGAACGATGCGCGTGCCGGCCGGATCAACAAGGTCGACATCCAGGGCGACACCATCTACGTCACGCCGGAATCCGGCCGTGCCTACAGCCTGACTTCGCCGGGCGATCTGTGGATGGTGCCCGAACTGGTGAAAGACGGCGTGCAGGTGTCGGGCAAGGCCCGCGAAGAACCGTCCTTCCTGACCAGCCTGTTCATTTCCTGGTTCCCGATGCTGCTGCTGATCGGGGTGTGGGTCTTCTTCATGCGCCAGATGCAGGGCGGCGGCAAGGGCGGGGCGTTCAGCTTCGGCAAGTCCCGCGCCCGCATGCTGGATGAAAACAACAACAACATCACTTTTGCCGACGTCGCCGGGTGCGACGAGGCCAAGGAAGACGTCCAGGAACTGGTCGATTTCCTGCGCGATCCGACCAAGTTCCAGCGCCTGGGCGGCCGCATTCCTCGCGGCGTGCTGATGGTCGGCCCTCCGGGGACCGGCAAGACGCTGCTGGCCAAGGCCATCGCGGGCGAAGCCAAAGTGCCTTTCTTCAGCATTTCCGGCTCCGACTTCGTCGAAATGTTCGTGGGCGTGGGCGCGGCGCGCGTGCGCGACATGTTCGAAAATGCCAAGAAACAATCCCCCTGCATCATCTTCATCGATGAAATCGACGCTGTGGGCCGCCAGCGCGGCGCCGGCCTGGGCGGGGGCAACGATGAACGCGAACAGACCCTGAACCAGTTGCTGGTCGAGATGGACGGTTTCGAAACCGGCCAGGGGGTGCTGGTGGTCGCGGCCACGAACCGGCCCGATGTGCTGGACCCGGCCTTGCTGCGTCCGGGGCGTTTCGATCGCCAGGTGGTGGTGTCGTTGCCCGACATCCGCGGCCGCGAACAGATCCTGAAAGTCCACATGCGCAAGGTCCCCATCGCCCAGGACGTGGATGCCAATGTCCTGGCGCGGGGCACGCCCGGTTTCTCGGGGGCCGATCTGGCCAACCTGATCAACGAGGCGGCCCTGTTCGCCGCCCGGCGCAACGGCCGCACGGTCGACATGAACGACCTGGAAAAGGCCAAGGACAAGATCATCATGGGCGCCGAGCGCCGTTCCCTGATCATGCCCGAGGAAGAACGCCGCAACACCGCTTACCACGAATCCGGCCACGCGCTGGTGGCCCGCATGCTGCCGAAGACCGATCCGGTGCACAAGGTCACCATCATTCCGCGCGGCCGCGCCCTGGGCGTGACCATGCAGTTGCCGGAAAACGACCGTTACAGCATGGATAAGGACCGCCTGCTGAACACCATCGCCGTGCTGTTTGGCGGGCGCATCGCCGAAGAAGTCTTCATGCACCAGATGACCACGGGGGCATCCAACGACTTCGAGCGCGCCACCGCCATCGCCCGCGATATCGTCACGCGCTACGGCATGACCGATTCCCTGGGGCCGGTCGTCTATGCCGAAAACGAGGGCGAGGTCTTCCTCGGACGCAGCGTGACCAAGACCACGCACGTGTCCGAAGCCACCATGCAGAAGGTCGATGCGGAAATCCGCAGCATCATCGATGAACAGTACAGCGTGGCCCGCAACCTGATCGAATCCAATCAGGACAAGATGCATGCCATGGCCAATGCCCTGCTCGAATGGGAAACCATCGATGCGGAGCAGATCGACGACATCATGGCAGGCCGGCCTCCGCGCCCCCCGCGCTCGTCTTCGTCGGGCAATGGCGACAATACGCCGCATACGCCGCCGTCGGCCGGCCAGGCGGCCGCCAATCCGGACAAAGGCCCCGCCGCCACGCCCGTCTGATCGGGCCGCTTTCGGATCCATATGTTCTCAACTCTTCAATGCGGGCGTTTCCAGCTGTCTCTGGAACGCCCGTTGGTCATGGGGATCGTCAATGTCACGCCCGATTCCTTTTCCGATGGCAATGCCCACTTCCGGGCGGATCAGGCGATCGCCCATGGCCTGCGTCTGATCCGGGAAGGCGCCGACCTGCTGGACATCGGCGGGGAATCCACGCGACCGGGGGCGCAGGCCGTCCCGGCGAACGAGGAATGGCGCCGCATCCTGCCGGTGATCCAGGGCTTGCGCGATGGCGGCGTCCCGCTGTCGGTCGATACCTGCAAGGCGGACGTGATGCGTCGCGCCGTGCAGGCGGGGGCGGACATGATCAACGACATCAGCGGATTCGCGGCGCCGGACGCCGTGGATGCGGTGCGGGATGCCGGTTGCGCCCTGTGCTTGATGCACATGCGCGGCGAGCCCCGCACCATGCAGCAGGAACCCGTCTATGACGACGTGGTGGCCGAGGTCCGCGACTATCTGGCGGCCGGGGCGCGGCGCCTGCGCGATGCCGGCATCGCCGCCGAGCGCATCGTCCTGGACCCGGGGTTTGGCTTTGGCAAGACGGTGGCGCACAATTACGCCTTGCTGCGTCATTTGCCGCAGGTCATGGGGGGCGATTATCCCAGTCTGGTGGGGGTGTCGCGCAAGTCGATGATCGGCGCCGTGACCGGGCGGCCCGCCGCCCAGCGCCTGGGCGGCAGTGTCGCGGCGGCGCTGGCGGGTGCGGCGCGGGGGGCCCATATTCTGCGGGTCCATGATGTGGCGGATACCGTGGATGCCCTGCGGGTCTGGGCGGCGGTGGAACAGCCGCATGTTGAACAAGGAGTCCGTGCATGAGTGCGCGCAAATATTTTGGGACCGACGGGGTCCGCGGCGTAGTGGGTGGCGAGCGCATCAATGCGGAATTCGCCCTGCGCCTGGGCTACGCGGCCGGCCGTGTGTTGGCCCAGGGAGCAGTCACGGCGGGTCGCCCGACCGTCGTCATCGGAAAGGACACGCGGATTTCCGGCTATATGCTGGAATCCGCCCTGGAGGCCGGGCTTTCGGCGGCCGGGGTCGACGTGTTGCTGGCGGGGCCGATTCCGACGCCCGCCGTGGCCTATCTGACCCGGGCCTGGCGTCTGGCCGCCGGCATCGTCATCAGCGCGTCGCACAATCCGCACTATGACAACGGCATCAAGTTCTTTTCCTCGGGCGGCACCAAGCTGCCCGACGATACCGAAGCCGCCATCGAGGCCATGCTGGAGCAGCCCGTGGGCTGCGCGGATTCCGCCGGACTGGGGCGGGCGCGGCGCATCAATGACGCCGCCGGGCGTTACATCGAATTCTGCAAGAGCACCTTTCCCAACGAACTGGACCTGCAAGGCCTGAAGATCGTGGTCGATGCCGCCCATGGGGCGGCCTATCACATCGCGCCCCACGTCTTTCGCGAATTGGGGGCCGATGTCAGCGCCATCGGCTGCGAACCGGACGGTTTCAACATCAATGAGAAGGTCGGGGCCACTCATCCCGAGACTCTGGCGGCGGCCGTCGCGGCCCAGGGGGCCGATTTCGGCGTTGCGCTGGATGGCGATGCCGATCGCTTGCAGATGGTGGATGCCGCCGGGCGTCTGTATAACGGCGACGAACTGTTGTATGCCATCGTCAGGGATCGGGCGAAATCTCATCCCATCGACGGCGTGGTCGGTACGCTGATGACGAATTTCGGTCTGGAACGACGCTTGAAGGAGTTGCGCATTCCCTTCGAACGCGCCCAGGTCGGCGACCGCTACGTGCTGGAACTGCTGCGCCAGCATGGCTGGCTGTATGGCGGCGAAAGTTCCGGCCATCTCTTGTGCCTGGACAAGCACACCACGGGCGACGGCATCGTCGCGGCCTTGCAGGTGCTGGCTGCGGTGCGTCATGCGCAGATGCCGCTGGCGGCCTTGGTGGCCGACTTGAAGATGTATGCGCAAAAGATGGTCAATGTGCCGCTGGCGCCGGGCCTGGACTGGAAATCGCATGCCGGCTTGCAGGCTGCCTCGCAGGCGGTGCGCGAGACGCTGGGCGAGCGGGGGCGGGTGCTGATCCGCGCTTCCGGCACCGAACCCAAGCTGCGTCTGATGGTCGAGGCCGATGATGCCCTGCTTGCCGATGAAGGCGTGCGTCAGCTCGTGGCCGTCAAATTGACCTGATCGCATCCTGTCTCATGGGTGACATATTGTTCGGGCACAATCGTCTCCACCTTACGGAACCCTGGAGATCTTCATGCTGGCCTGCCATCCCTTGCCGCAAGCGGTGCCCATGGAACAGATAGATTGGCCGGGGGTCGAGGCCGGCGGCCTGACCCTGAGCATCGCCCGCACGCCGTCCGAACTGGAAGCGCTGCAGCGCTTGCGCTTCCGGGTGTTCACCGAAGACATGGGCGCCCATTTTCCCCAGGCCGAAGGCGACCGGGACGTGGACCATTTCGATCCCTGGTGCGTGCATTTCATGGTGCGGGACATCCGGACCCGGAGGGTCGTGGGCACCTATCGCCTGCTGACGCCGGAAGCGGCCGCGCGGGCGGGCAGCTATTATTCCGAATCCGAATTCGACCTGGAACCGCTGCGGGCTTTGCGCCCCTGGCTGGTGGAGGTCGGGCGGTCCTGCATCGACGCGGAATTCCGCCACGGCACGGCCATCATGTTGCTGTGGTCGGCCCTGAGCCAGGTCATGATGCAGGGCGGCTACCGCTACATGCTGGGCTGCGCCAGCGTCAGCCTGCGCGATGGCGGGGCCACCGCGTCCGAGGTCTGGCGTCGGGCTCAGGCGCTGATGGACCGCCGCCCCGAGGTGCCGCGCATCCAGGCCCTGCATCCCTATCCGGTGGACCGCCTCGACAGCACGCTGCCGGCGCGGGTGCCGCCCTTGATCAAGGGCTATCTGAAGCTGGGCGCGACCATCTGCGGGGCGCCGGCCTGGGATCCGGATTTCCATACCGCCGATTTCCCCATCCTGCTGGATCTGGAATGGCTGGACGCCCGCTATCGCCGGCATTTCGGCATGGTGTGAACCGCCCCCGGCGCCTGGCGCTGCAGAGGGTCTGTCGGCCGGTGCTCCGGCGCGTCTTCAGTGTTCCGCGACGTCCAGCACGAACCCCGCCTTGCGCCAGACCTCGGTTTCCCCTTTCAAGAGAAAGCCACTGAGCGGATGGGCGGCCAGCCAGCCCGCGGGCGTCGATAAGGTGATGTGCTGGGCTTGAGCGACCAGCTTGATGGGCAGCGTGTCGCGGGCTTCCCGGCGGCGCAGCAGCAGGACGGCCAGACGCAGGCAGCACAGGGCCAGCCATTGTTCACGGCTGGGCGCGTAGGGGCGGACCTTGGCCAGTTTGCCTTGATGGCCCAGGGCCAGAAAAGCCAGCAATTCCTGGTCGTCGTGTGAAAACCCCGGCATGTCGGCGTGTTCCAGGATGTAGGCGCCGTGCTTGTGATAGTCGTTGCGGGCGATCACCAGGCCGATTTCGTGCAGTTGAGCGGTCCAGCCCAGCGCCTTGCGCAGTTCCGCCATCGGCAGTTCGCGGTCGTCCAGGCCCAGTTGGTCGAACAGCGCCAGGGTGGTCTGCCGGACCCGGTCGGCCTGGGCCGTGTCCAGCTGGTAGCGGCTGCTGATCTGGCGCACGGTTTCGTCGCGCTGGTCGTGATGAGAGTCCCGGCCCAGCAGGTCGTGCAGCACGCCGATGCGCAGGGCGCCATCGCCCGCGCTCATGTGCGTGATGCCCAGTTCCTGAAAGGCCGCCATCATGATGGACAGGCCGCCCGCCAGCACCGGCGCGCGTTCGGCCTTCAGGCCGGCCCAGTCCTGCAGGTGCACTTGCCCGGCCTTGATCAGCGCGGTGGCCAGACGGTCCATGCCGTCCAGGGTGATATCCCGTTCGCTGAGACCGTTTTCCACGAGGACGGCCAGCAGCCCTTTGGCGGTGCCCGACGAACCATAGGCGTCCTGCCAGCCGATGCGGCGGTAGCGGTGGGTGATGGATTCTAGGGTGCTGCGGGCGGCCAGGATGGCCCGATGCATCCGCGCCCTGGTGATCAGGCCATTGGGAAAGAAACGGCGCGTCCAGGTCGTGCAGCCCAGCTGCAGCGAAGCCAGCTGCAGCGGTTGTTTGCCCTGGCCGATGATGAATTCCGTGGATCCCCCGCCGATGTCGATGACCAGGCGGCGGTCGTTCGTCGGCGGCAGGTCCTGGATGACGCCCAGGTAGATCAGGCGGGCTTCCTCCTGGCCGGAAATGATTTCGATGGGAAAGCCCAGGGCCCGCTCGGCTTCCGGCAGGATGTCGGCGGCGTTGCGGGCCACCCGGAAGGTATTGGTGGCCACGGCCCGCACGTTGGCCGGGGGAAAGCCTTTCAGCCGCTCGCCGAAACGCCGCAGGGCGGCGATCGCCTGGGCGACGGTCGCCGCGTCGATGCGCTGGTATTCGTCCAGCCCATTGGCCAGGGCGACCAGCTCGCGCAGCTTGTCTTCCGTGTAGATCTGGACGGCGTCGCCATGGCGCACGATGCGCCCGATGGAAAGCCGGAATGTGTTCGAGCCGAGGTCAATCGAGGCCAGCCGGTCGTCCATGGGGATACCTGAGAATGTCACACTGTGCGATTATAGTGGCCGGAACATGACAGGATTGAGGACCTCCATGCACGGCGTTGACGTATCGCCACCTTTGCTGAATCGCGAACTTTCAGTGCTGAAGTTCAACGAACGGGTATTGTCCATGGCCGAACGCCTGGACGTGCCGCCGCTTGAACGGCTGCGTTACCTGTGCATTGTCGGGTCCAATCTGGATGAATTCTTTGAAATCCGCATGGCCAGCCTGAAAGAACAGCAGCGCCAGACGCCGGAACTGCTGGGGGTCGACGGCATGAGCCCGGGCGAGGCCTTCGACCGCGTGCAGCGGGCCGCCCATGCCCTGGTGGATCGGCAGAATCGCCTGCTGACGGGCGAGGTCATGCCGAAATTGATGGAATGCGGGGTCGGGCTGATCTATTCCACCGGCTGGACCGATCTGCAGCGCGAATGGGCCTATGGGGTGTTCCTGCGCGAAGTCATGCCGCTGTTGACGCCGATCGGCCTGGACCCGGCCCATCCCTTTCCCCGGGTCTACAACAAAAGCCTGAATTTCGTGGTGTCGCTCTCCGGCGAGGATGCCTTCGGGCGCGAAGGCCACATCGCCATCGTGCAGGCGCCCCGGGCGCTGCCGCGCATGATCAAAGTGCCGCCCGAGATTTCCGGCATTCCCGATGGTTTCATGCTGCTGACCACCCTGATCAATGCCTTCGTGGGCGACCTGTTTCCCGGCATGGACGTCCAGGGCTGCTACCAGTGGCGGGTGACGCGCAACAGCGATCTGTTCGTGGACGAGGAAGAAATCACCAATCTGCGCCAGGCCTTGCAGGGCGAGCTGTCGCAGCGTAATTTCGGGGCCTCCGTGCGGCTGGAAATCGCGCACGCCATGCCGCCGGACCTGGAACTCTTCCTGCAGCGGGAATTCGATCTGGGGGCCGCGGATACCTATCGCGTCAATGGGCCGGTCAATCTGTCCAGGTTGATGCAGTTGTGCAACCGGGTCGGGCGCCCCGATCTGGAATATCCCGTATTCCGTCCCCGGGTCCCGCCCCCCTTCGATGGGGATCTGGAACGCCCCGAAGCCCTGTTTGCCGCCATTGCGGCGCGCGATCACCTGCTGCATCATCCCTATCAGTCCTTTCAGCCGGTGCTGATGTTCTTGCGGGCGGCCGCGGCCGACCCGCAGGTGGTGGCGATCAAACAGACCATCTATCGCACGGGTGAAGACTCCGAGCTCATGGGCTTGCTGCTGTCCGCCGCCCGCGCCGGCAAGGAAGTCACCGTCGTGGTCGAATTGATGGCGCGCTTCGACGAGCAGACCAACATCAACTGGGCGGCGCGTCTGGAAGAAGTCGGCGCCCACGTCAGCTACGGGGTGGTGGGTCACAAGACTCACGCCAAGATGGCCCTGGTCCTGCGCCGGGAAGACGGGCGCATCCGCCGCTACGGCCACCTGGGCACGGGCAACTACCACCCTCGCACGGCAAAGCTCTACACCGATTTCGGCCTGTTGACGGCCCATCAGCCCATTTGTGAGGACATGGATCAGGTCTTTTCGCTGCTGACGGGGCTGGGCGCGCGGCGCGAATTGAAGCTGCTGCTGCAATCGCCCTTCACCCTGCATGAAACCGTGCTGAACCTGATCCGCTCGGAAACCGAGTTCGCCCGGGCCGGCAAGCGCGCCCGCATTCGCGCCAAGATGAATTCCCTGCTGGAACCCACCGTCATCCAGGCGCTCTACGAGGCCAGTCAGGCCGGGGTGCGCATCGATCTGATCGTGCGCGGCGCCTGCGCCTTGCAGGCCGGCGTGCCAGGCTTGTCCGAACATATCCGGGTGCGCTCCATCATCGGCCGCTTTCTGGAGCACTCCCGGGTCTTCTATTTCTACCAGGATGGCGCGGAACCTCTGTACCTGTCCTCGGCCGACTGGATGGACCGGAATTTCCTGCGGCGCGTGGAACTGGCGTTCCCGGTGCTGGACAAGACCTTGCGCCGCCGCGTGATCGACGAGGCCTTCACCTTTGCCTGGCGCGACAACCAGCTGGCCTGGGCCGCTCAGCCGGACGGCCGCTATCTGCGCGTGCGCAACCGTCGAGCCCCCGTCAACCTGCACCAGCACCTGACGGCCAGGTTGGGATAGCCGTTGTCATCAAACTGTCACGTGGGCCCTCTAACATGCGGCCTGACAGCTTGAAAGTTGTCATCACTGCAAACCACAAAGGGTTTTTGACATGCTTAAACGAATTCTGACGTGCGCTGCCGGCCTGACGCTGATGGCGGCTGCTGGCGCGCCCGCGTTCGCCGCCGACCTCACCGGGGCGGGCGCTTCCTTTCCCTATCCGATCTACGCCAAATGGGCGGCCAAATACCAGGAAGTCACCGGCAACCGCATCAATTATCAGTCGATCGGTTCGGGCGGCGGCCAGCAGCAGATCATCGCCAAGACCGTGGATTTCGGCGCTTCGGATGATCCGATGAAGCCCGAAGCCCTGCAGGAAAACGGCCTGGTCCAGTTCCCGGCCGTGGTCGGCGGGACGGTCCCGGTCATCAATGTCCAGGGCATCAAGGCGGGCCAGCTGAAGCTGACCGGCCCGGTGCTGGCCGACATCTTCCTGGGCAAGGTCAAGAAATGGAACGATCCGGCGATTGCCGACCTGAATCCGGGCGTGACGCTGCCGGCCAAGGGCATCGTCGTCGTGCACCGTTCCGACGGGTCGGGCACGACGTTCGGCTGGACCAACTACCTGTCCCAGGTGTCTCCCGCCTGGAAAGAACAGGTCGGGCAGGGCAAGGCCGTCAAATGGCCCACGGGGCAGGGCGGCAAGGGCAATGAAGGCGTCGCCGCCTACGTGCGCCAGCTGGCCAACTCCATCGGCTACGTCGAGTATGCCTACGCCCACCAGAACGGCCTGGCCTGGGCCCAGCTGCAGAACCGCGAAGGCAAGTTCGTGCAGCCGTCCCAGCAGGCCTTTGCCGCCGCGGCCGCTCACGCCGACTGGTCTTCCGCCCCCGGCATGGGGCTGGTGCTGAACAACGAGCCGGGCGCGGATTCCTGGCCCGTGACCGCGGCGACCTTCATCCTGGTCCACGGCAAGCAGGCCGATCCCAAGAAGGCGAAGGAAGTCCTGGCCTTCTTCGACTGGGCCTGGCGTGATGGCGCCGACATGGCGCGCGAGCTGGACTATGTGCCCCTGCCGGATGCGGTGACTCAGCAGATCCGCAGCCTCTGGACGCAGCAGATCCATGGCGAGGACGGGTCCGCTGTCTGGCCCTGATCCGGCGCTGATCGCCCCGGCACGCCAAACCGGCTCTCAAGGGATTCGGGCGGGCGCCGGGGCTTCCCGCGAACGGGCAGTCTGATGACTGCCTGTTTGTGGGAAAATACGGGTTTTTGAATCCTGATCGATCCGCCTCCTGGCAGGCAGGTCCCTATCACCGAAAGTCCCCTCATGAGCATTCAACACCGCAGTCTGCTGGTGGACGCCGGCTTCCGGCATCTGACGCGGGCGTTCGCGTTTCTGGTCTTCATTCTGCTGGCCGCCATCCTGGTGTCGCTGGTCTATGGCAGCCGGGAGACGCTGATCCGGGATGGGCTGGCTTTTCTGTGGACCAATGACTGGGATCCCGTCAAGCAGCACTACGGGGCCCTGGTGCCCATTCTGGGGACCGTCATCAGCGCTTTGCTGGCCTTGCTGATCGCCGTGCCCGTGTCCTTCGGCATCGCCATGTTCCTGACCGAACTGGCGCCGGCCTGGGTGCGCCGCCCCCTGGGGATCGCCATTGAAATGCTGGCGGCCATTCCATCCATCATCTATGGCATGTGGGGCCTGTTCGTGTTCGTGCCGCTGTTCCAGGAATACGTGCAGCCGCATGTGGTGGACCTGTTCGACGGGGTGCCCGTGCTGGGCGACCTGTTCGCGGGGCCGCCCATGGGGATCGGCCTGTTCACCGCAGGGCTGATCCTGTCGATCATGGTGATCCCTTTCATCACCGCCGTCATGCGCGATGTGTTCGAACAGGTGCCGCCCATGCTGAAGGAATCCGCCTACGGCCTGGGCAGCACCACCTGGGAAGTCGTCTGGAAGGTGGTCCTGCCCTATACCAAGCATGGCGTCATCGGCGGCATCATGCTGGGGCTGGGTCGGGCCTTGGGCGAAACCATGGCGGTCACTTTCGTGATCGGCAATGCCTTCAATCTGCCCGCTTCGATTTTCTCGCCCTCGAACTCCATCGCCTCGGCCCTGGCCAATGAATTCAACGAGGCCGGCGGCCTGCAGAAATCCGCCTTGCTGGAACTGGGCCTGATCCTGTTCCTGATCACCACGGTGGTGCTGGCCCTGTCGAAGTTCATGCTCCTGAAACTGTCGCGCAAAGAAGGCGCGCATCACTGACCCGCTCATGCCCGTGCCCGATTCCCCCATCGTTCTCACCAATCCGATCTACCGGCGCCGGCGGCGGTTCAACCGTCTCATGCTCGGTCTGTCGAGCCTGGCCCTGGGGTCGGGGCTGTTCTGGCTGGCCTGGATCATCGCCACGCTGCTGCTCAAGGGCGGCAGCGCGCTGTCCGTGACCTTGTTGCTGGAAAGCACCCCGCCTCCCGGCGAGGCGGGAGGCCTGCTGAACGCCATCATCGGCAGCGTGCTGATGTCGGCGGTGGGTACGCTGATCGGCACGCCCATCGGCGTGCTGGCAGGCACCTATCTGGCCGAATACGGCCGCCGGGGCTGGCTGGCGCCGGCCACCCGCTTCCTGAACGACGTGCTGCTCTCGGCGCCGTCCATCGTGATCGGCCTGTTCATCTACGCCGTGTATGTGGCGCAGGTCGGCCATTATTCCGGCTGGGCGGGCGCCTTCGCCCTGGCGATCCTGGTGATTCCGGTAGTCGTGCGGGCCACCGACAATATGCTCTGCCTGGTGCCCAACAGCCTGCGCGAAGCCGCCGCCGCGCTGGGGTGCCCTCAGTGGCGCGTGGTCGTGTTCATCTGCTATCGGGCGGCGCGTTCGGGCATCATCACCGGCATCCTGCTGGCGGTGGCCCGGATCGCCGGTGAAACGGCGCCGCTGCTGTTCACCGCGCTGAACAACCAGTTCATGTCCTTCAACATGAATGCGCCCATCGCCAATCTGCCCGTCGTGATCTTCCAATATGCCGCCAGCCCCTTCGAGGACTGGAATCGCCTGGCCTGGGCGGGCGCCGCCCTGATCACCCTGTTGGTGCTGGGGATCAACATCGCCGCCCGCAGCCTGTTCCGTAAATAATTCGCCATCGACCACCATGCCCCTGTCTTCGACCGTCACTCACGAACGCACCAAGCTGGCCGTGCGTCACCTGAATTTCTACTACGGCAATTTCCACGCCCTGCGCGACATCAATATGGATATCGCCGAAAACAAGGTGACGGCGTTCATCGGCCCGTCGGGCTGCGGCAAGTCGACCCTGTTGCGCACCTTCAACCGCATGTTCGAGCTCTACCCCGGCCAGCGCGCCGAAGGTTCCATCGAACTGGACGGTGAAGACCTGCTGAACTCGCGCCTGGACATTTCCCTGATCCGCGCCAAGGTCGGCATGGTGTTCCAGAAGCCCACGCCTTTCCCCATGAGTATCTACGACAACATTGCCTTTGGCGTGCGTCTGTTTGAACGGCTCAGCAAAGGCGAAATGGACGAGCGTGTGGAATGGGCCCTGACCAAGGCGGCCCTGTGGAACGAGGTCAAGGACAAATTGGGCCAAAGCGGCAATGGCCTGTCGGGCGGTCAGCAGCAGCGCCTGTGCATCGCCCGGGGGGTGGCCATCAAGCCTGAAGTCCTGTTGCTGGACGAACCCTGCTCGGCCCTGGACCCCATTTCCACCGCCAAGATCGAGGAACTGATCGCCGAACTGAAGGACGACTACACCGTCGTCATCGTGACGCACAATATGCAGCAGGCCGCCCGCTGTTCGGATTACACCGCCTACATGTACCTGGGTGAAATGATGGAATTCGGCCCCACCGACCAGATCTTCGTCAAGCCCGCCCGCAAGGAAACCGAAGACTACATTACGGGTAGATTTGGATGAGATCGGACTGAGAATGGTCCCTGCGGACCATTCTCAGCCTATCGAATCCGAGCGCCTTGCAAGGCGCGAGGTGGAGGGCTGCCACGGCTTGAGACCTCATTCACCCGGCATTCATCCTGTCCCGGCTATCCTGCCTGCATCGAATCCAAATGGAGTCTCGCCATGCAGCGTCGCAGCGTGTTGGCCGGCGCCCTGGCGCTGGGAATCTGGGCCACGGGCGCGCAGGCCCACGACCATGATCGTGATCGTGAAAAGGCCGAGCGCCTGCAGGCGGCCGGCCAGGTCCTGCCGCTGCAGGACGTGCTGGACCGCGTGGCCAAGGACTATCCCGGCCAGGTCCTGAAGGTCGAGTTCGAGGAAGAATCCGGCCAGGGCGATTGCGCAGGCGGATCGCCGTGCCGGGGGCGCTGGATTTACGAACTCAAGATCCTGCAGGATCAAGGACGTTTGGTCAAAATCAAAGTCGATGCCCGGTCCGGGCAGGTATTATGGGTGGGTCGCCGTCCCGCGCATGCCCAAGGAACCCATCGATGAGACTGTTGGTGGCCGAAGACGAACCGCTGCTGGCCTCGCAGCTGAAAGCCGCTCTGGAATCCGCCGGCTACGTGGTGGATGTCGCCGCGGATGGTCCGGACGCCCAGCACCAGGGCCTGGCCGAACCCTATGATCTGGTGGTGCTGGACCTGGGCTTGCCGGGGCGCGACGGCCTGTCGGTGCTGCGGACCTGGCGTGAATCCGGCCGACAGGTGCCGGTGCTGATCCTGACCGCTCGCGACAACTGGCACGACAAGGTCGCCGGCATCGACGCCGGGGCCGATGACTACCTGACCAAGCCATTCCATCTGGAAGAACTGCAGGCGCGGGTGCGGGCGCTGCTGCGCCGGGCGGGCGGCCATGCCAGTTCGGACATCCGCTGCGGGCCGCTGCTGCTCGACACGCGTCAGTCGCGCCTGCTGCTCGACGACGCGCCGCTGGAGCTGACCAGCCACGAATACCGGGTGCTGGCGTATCTGATGATGCACCAGGGCGAAGTCGTGTCCCGCAGTCAACTGGTGGAACACATCTATGCCCAGGATTTTGACCGGGATTCCAACACGATCGAAGTCTTCATCGCCCGCTTGCGGCGCAAGATTCCCGCCGAACTGATCCAGACGGTGCGCGGCCTGGGCTACCGGCTGGACGCGGCTCCCGCGTCATGAGGCGGTTGCGGGCGCGCTACCGCTCGCTGCGCCTGCGCCTGCTGGCGGGGGTGCTGGCCTGGGCGCTGCTCAGCGTGGCGGTGGCCGGGTGGGGTATCCAGCAGTTGTTTCGCCAGCATATCCTGGCGCAGCTGCAGTCCGAATTGAACATCCACCTGGATCAGTTGACGGCGGTGCTGCAGGTCAGCGCGAAAGGCGAAGTATCCCTGTCTTCGTTTCCCAGCGATCCCCGCTTCAGTCATCCGTTTTCCGGCCTGTATTGGCAGATCAGCGTGCCCGCCCAGAATGGCTTGCCCGCCCAGTTGCTGCGCTCCCGGTCCTTGTGGGACGCCCGCTTGCCGGACGCCTACCCCGGTCTGCAGGCGGGCCAGGATCTGCCCGCGACAGCCATGGGCCCCGGAGGCGCCGAGCTGCGCGTGAGGGCGCGCGAGGTCGAACCGGCTGAAGGGCCTTTTGACGATCTGGTGTTGTCCGTGGCGGCCGACCAGGCTCTATGGGCCGAACCCATCAGCCGTTTCAACCGCACGCTGGGCCTTGCGCTGGGCGTGCTGGTGCTGGGCATGCTGGTGGCGGCGTGGGTGCAGGTATCTTATGGTCTGCGGCCCTTGACCCGCCTGCGTCGCCGCCTGGCGGATGTGCGCGAGGGCCGCGCTGCGCAGATCCATGGGGCGTTCCCCACGGAAGTCCAGCCCCTGGTCAAGGATTTCAATCAGGTCCTGCAGCGCAATGCCCAGGGCCTGGAACGGGCCCGCCAGCAAGCCGGAAACCTGGCCCATGCCTTGAAGACGCCGCTGGCGGTCATGGCCAATGCGGCTGCTGCGGGGGATCCTGCATTGCCGCGCCTGGTTGCCGAGCAGGTCGATGCGGCCCGCCGGCAGGTCGATTATCACCTGGCCCATGCGAGGGCGGCGGCCGCTGTGCGCATGGCCGGCCTGCGCAGTCCCATTTTGCCTTTGTTGCAAGGCTTGGTGCGGGTGATGGAGCGTGTGCATGCCGAGCGTCATCTGAGCTATGAACTGCAGGGAGTCGATGCGAGCCTGGCCTTTCGCGGCGAGTCGCAGGACTTTCAGGAAATGCTGGGAAATGTGCTGGATAACGCGGGCAAATGGGCATGCCGGCGCGTGCGTGTGAGCGCCCATCGCCGGGATGGCGAACTCGAAATCCTGGTGGAGGACGATGGCCCGGGGCTGAGTCCGGAGCGGGCTGAAGCGGTGTTTGAGCGCGGCAAGCGCGCCGACGAGCGCACCCCGGGTTCCGGCCTGGGCCTGGGGATCGTGCGGGATCTTGCGGATCTGTATGGCGGCTGGGCCTTGATCCGGAAAGGGGAACTGGGCGGCGCCTGTGTGGTGATCACGCTGCCGGCCGCGTGACGGGGCGCGGGACCGCCGGACGTGAAACTGCCCGCCGAAGCGGGCAGCGGTCATGCGGGGCGGCGGCTTAGTTCCAGCGGCCGTTGCGCCCGCCCAGGCTGTAGGCCCCGGCGCCCAGCAGCGCCACGGCGATGCCGCCGAGCAGATACATGCCCTGCAGTTCCAGCGACCAGCCGCCGCTTTTGCCGATGACGAACAAGTCGTTCATGTGGACCAGGCTGAAGGCGAACAGCATGTTCAGGGTGACGATCAGGCCGCCGACGCGCGTCCACAGCCCCAGGATCAGCAGCACAGGGGCGACGACCTCGCCGATGTACACGCCGTAGGCGATGAAGCCGGGCATGCCGCGGGCATCCAGCATGCCGACGATCCAGCCGACCCCGCCGTCCAGTTTCGCCAAGCCATGCAGCAGGACCAGGATGCCCAGCGCCAGGCGCAGGATCAGTTTGCCCAGATCGTCGGTGGAAGAGGAAGACATTGAGGAATCCTTTCAGGGTGATCGGGGCGGCATGATTCGGACATGCGGCCCTGTGCTCCGAAAACAGAAATTCCACGGGCGCCGGGTGCTTGACCTTGCCGTTCGGACGTGGCGCCCATGGCGGTTAGAGGGGCAGTTTACCGGGAAATCCGCTTTGAGGCATGGGATCTTGCAAGAGATGGTAAAGGCGCCACCGGGGTGGAGTCGCTTCGCATGCGGATGCCCGGGTCGGCTCGCCCGAGGCGTCAAGGCGCGGCTATGCGTCCCGGACGGGAGAGTTCAGTTTGCCCCTGCCGCGCAGCAGGAGCCCCGCAAGCGCCATCATCAGGATGGAGATCAGCAGCAGTAGTGAGGCGATGGCCGTGATCTCCGGATTGATGCTGTCCCGGATGCCGGAGAAAATCTGCACCGGTATCGTTTCCTTGCCCGGGCTGACCAGGAACAGCGTGATCACGATTTCATCGAAGGAAATGGCGAATGCGAAGAGGGCGCCGGCGAGCACGCCGGGCATGATGATGGGAACGAGAATGGAGACGAACGCCTTGGCCGGGCTCGCCCCCAGGCTCAGCGCCGCCCGGATCAGCGTGTGGTCGAACCCCTGCAGGGTTGCGGTGACGGTCAGCACGACGAACGGCAGTCCGACCAGCGCCTGGGCGATGATGATGCTCGCGTAGGTGCCGGCGATCCCGAGATAGGCGTCGAGAAAAAAGATGCCCACCCCGGTGATGACGATCGGCACCAGCATGGGCAGGAGCAGCAGTCCCAGCACGAGGTTGCTCGCCTTCGACCGGTATTTCGCCAGGCCGGCGCTTGCCAGCGTGCCCAGGCAGGTGGCGATGACTGTGGCGCACACCGAGATAAGCAGGCTGTTCAGGCCGGCCCGCAGCCACCGCTCGCTGGTGAATATGTTCGCGTACCACTTCAGGGAAAAGCTGCTGGGCGGAAACGAGAAGAACTTGTCCGGGCTGAACGATAGCGGGACGATCACGACCAGGGGCAGCAGCAGGAACAGCAGGATGAGGGCGCAGAGCGCCCGAAACGCGAAAATCCAGGCATCGTTTTGCGCGAGCTTCATGTGTCGCCCCCGGCCGATACCACTTCCAGGATCCTCAGATCGGACCTGTCCCAATACACGACGATCGGGTGTCCGACGGCGAACCTGGACGCCTCGCTGATCGGCAGCTTGACGATGAAAGCCTGCCCGTCGGACAGAGAGACGTTCAAGCGGTACTGCTCGCCCAGGAACATGATGTCGGCCACCGTCCCTTCGAGGCGATTGAGTCCGGCCGGGCAGGTGTCCGGCAAATCGTCCAGGGACGCGCAGGCCCGGACATTTTCCGGCCGCACGGACGCCGCGATGCGCTGTCCCGCCAGCAAGGCGGCGCCGCCCGATGCGACGGCTTCCGCAGGGGCGCCGGCATCCAGCGCCACCTGGACGGTGTGGTCGCCGCCTGTATCCGTGACTACGCCCGGCAGCAGGTTGCTCTCGCCCACGAAGGTCGCCACGTAGGAGTCCCGCGGATTGCCGTAGATTTCATCAGGCGTATCGATCTGGCTGATCTCGCCGTTCCGGTACACGGCGATCCGGTCGGACATCGTGAGCGCTTCGTTCTGATCGTGCGTGACGTACACGATCGTCACCTTCAATTCCTGGTGGATGCGCCGGATCTCGATCTGCAGGGTCTCGCGCAGCTTGCGATCCAGGGCCCCGAGGGGCTCGTCCATCAGGACGATGGAAGGCTCGAACACCAGCGCCCGGCTCAGGGCGACGCGCTGCTGCTGGCCGCCCGAGAGCTGGCTGGGCTTGCGCTTGGCGAAATCGGCCAGCTGGACGAGCTCGAGGGCATTCTGCACCTTGTCGCGGATTTCGTGTTTGGGCGCCTTGCGGCACAGCAGCGGATAGGCGACGTTTTCCGCTACCGTCATGTGCGGAAACAAGGCGTACTGCTGGAAGACGACCCCGATTCCCCTACGGTGGGGGGGGAGCGTGTCGATGCGGTTGCCCGACAGCCAGATCGATCCGTCGGAGGGCGACTCGAATCCGGCCAGCATCATCAGCGTGGTCGTTTTTCCGGATCCGGACGGGCCGAGCAAGGTCAGGAATTCCCCCTTGCGGACATCCAGATCCAGATTGCGGACGGCCAGATCGTTCCCATCATAGGTCTTCGAGACATTCCTGAACTGGACCAGTATGTCTTGTTTCGCCGCTGCCGAACCATTGCCGTACGGATTCAAACCATCATCCATGACTGCCCTTTCAATCGTTGCGCCGCCCGACCGAGGGGGGCTGATCCGTGCCGGGCGGGCCACCGCGCGGCGGCCCGCCCGTGCATCGGAGAATTACGGAATACATCGGGACTCAATGCGAAACCCAATCCTGGAACGTCGCATTCAATTCGTCCCCGTTGCGGAGCCAGAATTCGGCATCCGACGCCACGGCGTACTTCAGGTGTTCCTTCGTGGTCGGCATCTGGTCGCTCAGGGACGTCGGAACCAGCGCGTACGCCTTTTCATTGGCCACGCCATAGGTGATGTGCTTCATGAATTCGGCCTGCCGCGCCGGATCAAGCGCGAACTTCAGGTACGCCTTGGCAGCTTCCTTGTTCGGGCTGTTCTTCAGGATGGTCCAGCTGTCCCATTGCAGGTAGTACCCTGCCTCCCAGACCAGTTTGAGGTTGTTGCCGGCCGCGTTGGCGTCCGCCGCGCGTCCGTTCCAGGTGCTGCCGATGGCGCATTCGCCCGACAGCAGATTCTGGATCTGCTGCGTGCCGGATTCCCACCAGACGATGTCGCCCTTGAGCTCGCCCAACTTGCGGAAGGCCCTCTTCACCCCCTCGTCGGTGTCCAGCAGTTTGTAGATCTCGTCCCGGCTGGCGCCATCGGCCAGCAAGGCGGAGATCAGCGTTTCGGGATGCTTGCGCAGGCACCGTTTGCCGGGGAACGCCTGGGTGTCCCAGAACTCCTTCCAGGACTTGGGCCCTTCCTTGACCGCATTCGCGTTGTAGGTCAGCACGGTCCCCGCGAATTCGGACGCGATGCCGCATTCCGATACGGCGTTGGGCAGCAGATCGTTCACCGGCAGGCCGGTGAGATCGACCTTCTCGAAAAGGCCCTCGTTGCAGCCGATCGTCATGTTGCCGAGGTCCGTCTGCGCGACGTCCCAGACCACGTGGCCGCTTGCGACCTGCGACCGCACCTTGCCGATGGACCCGTCGGACAGGCTCTCGTTGACCTTGGTGCCCGTCTGCGCTTCGAACGGTACCCAGTAGGCGGCGCGGTAGGCGGCCGCGTCGGCCCCCCCGTACGATGAAACATTGAGTTCGGCGGCCTGGGTCTGTATCGACAGCCCGGCGACCATCAGCGCCACAGTGGACAACGCTGCTTTTGTACCAATCATGATGTCTACCCCATTCGTAATCGTTCAATATTCGGTTCAATGCCAGGACATTCTCATTGCCATGCTTCTACAGCCCTCCTCTCGCGCTTTCGCCGACAGTGCGACGGGTTGTCATCTGGCCTTGTTCACTCCCACGAACTTGTTGACCAGTGCGAATGCCACTAAGGTGAATGCAAGCAGCCATACCCCCAAGGATGCGGCCATCCCCCAGTTGGCGTTTTGATCCGTGAAATACGCGATGTAATAGCTCACCATCTGGTCGTGGGGGCCGCCCAGGAACATCGGCGTGATGTAGAACCCGAGGGCCAGCACCCCGACCAGGACAATGCCCGCGCCCACGCCCGGCATGGTTTGCGGCAGGTACACCGTGTAGAACGCATATAACGGGTTCGCGCCCAGGGACAGCGCCGCTCGCGTATAGATGGGCGATATTCCCCGCATGACCGAATAGATGGACAGCACCATGAACGGCAGGAGGATCTGCACCATCCCGACATACAGCGCGCCCCGGGTATACAACATCGAGATGGGCTCGGTGATGAAGCCGAGCTGGGTCAGGACAGCATTGGCGATCCCGTCCTTCGCGAATATGACGATCCAGGCCAGGGTGCGCACCAGCAGGGAAGTCCAGAAGGGCGTCAGCACCAGGCCCAGCAGCACCAGGCGCAGCATCCCGCCCTTCGCGCTCGCCAGCAGGTACGCCAGCGGATACCCGAGCGCGAGGCACACCGCAGTCACGATGCCGGAGATCAGGAACGTTCGCAGCAGTGTGCTCGAATAGGCGCTGCCGCCCGAATCGCTGACATCTCCGTACTTCGTCCCGGTCATCCCGATCGTGCTGCGCAGGAAGAACGAGGTCAGTGTGGAGGACTCCCGGCGGATCAGCTTCCAGACATCCGGTCGGCCCCATTGGGCGTCGATGCCCACCAGGGTCTCTCTGTAGGATTGGACGTCGCCCTTGGGAAGCTTGCGCGCAGTCTTGTTGATCAGGGACATCAGCCCCGGATGCTGGTAGTTCAGGCGCCTGGAGAGGACGAACAGGTCCTGGCTGCCTTTCGCCTGCCTGAGGTCCTCGAACAGCGCCGCGTAGACTTCCTCGCCGGGTGTGTCGTGGCCGGACCAGCTGCCGATGGCGGCTGTCGTGCCGGGCAAGGTTTCCGGCACGACGCTGTTATCGACGCTCTTGAACAGGAAGAACGCGATCGCCGACAGGAACGTGACGCAGACGAAGGCGACGGCCGGCAACATGAGCAGTGCGGCGCCGATGGCCTTTCTCCTCTTGTCCCGTTTGTACTCTTTCTTGACGGTTTGCCTGTTGCCGGTCGTGTTCATCATGCTCTGGGTTCGTCTCTGTGCCCGTCACCGGGCGGAGTTACGGGCTCTGCAGCCCCAGTTCTTTCGAGAAGCCGCGCATTCCGGCCTCGAGGCGTTCCAGCAGGATGTCGACTTCTTTTTCCGTGATGTTCAGGGGCGGCGATATGATGGCTGCGTTGTTGTAGGGGGCCACGCCGGCGGGATAGACGATGAGCTTCGAATTGAAGCAGTGGCCGGCGAATTTCCTGCTGGCGTCGAGTTCCGTCGCCAGCGGCGTGTGTCGCACGGGATCGGCCAGCAGTTCAAAGCCCCACAGCAGCCCCCGGCCCCGGACGTCGGCCATCCAGGGGTACGCGCGGGACAGCCGCTCCAGGCCCGCCTTGAGCTGCGCGCCCCTGGCCCGCACGTTCTCCAGTATGTCGGTGCGCTGCATGTGGCGCACGACGGCCAGGCAGACGGCGGAGCTGAGCGGATTGCCGCTGAAGGTGTGGCCCTGGGGCTGCACGTCGCGGAAGGTCTCCGACACCCGGTTGTGATAGAGGACCGCCCCCATCGGCGTGTAGCCGGAGCTCATCCCCTTTGCTGTGACGATCATGTCCGGGGTCACGCCGTCGTGTTCGCAGCCGAACCACGTGCCCGTCCTGCCCAGGCCCGTGATGACCTCGTCGGCGATCAGGAGGACGTCGTATTTGTCGCAGAGCGCCCTCAGCCCCGACAGATAGCCGTCGGGAGGCGTCAGCGCGCCGCCGGCCGCGCCCACGACGGGCTCGACGATGATGCCGGCGATGGTGTCGGCTTTTTCGGCGAGCACACGCTCCCAGCTGGACAGGACCTCGCGCAGGTACTCGGCATCCGTCTTTTGCGTGGCGCGGAAGGAATACGGCGTCACCCCGAGGGCGAATTCATGCAGCAGGCTGCCGTAGTCCTTGCGGCGGCTGGCGTGGCCCGACATGGACAGGGAGCCCATGGTCATGCCGTGATAGCTGATGCTCTGTCCCAGCACGTCGACTTTGGCGGGCTTGCCCTTGAAGGCCCAGTAGTGAATGGCCGAGCGCAGGGCCAGTTCCGTGCCCTCGGATCCGCTATTGACCAGAAAGGCCCAGTCGAAGCCCTCGGGCGCAAGGCCGATCAGAGCTTCGATCAGCGCTTCCTTGCTGCGGCTGTTGAACTGCGTCCGGTAGGCGAAGCATATTTCGTTTGCCTGTTCCCGCATGACATCCAGGATGTCCGGCAGTCCATGGCCCAGCGACACGGCCATGGGCCCCGCGGAACCGTCCAGATAATCATTGCCGTCCTCGTCGTAGATGAAGACCCCTTTGGCCCGCGCCGCATAAGGCAGGTTCGGCGTCGCCGACAGGTTCACCCGGGAGGATGCCCCGGCATCGGACAATCTTGTATTCATGGCGTTTGCGCCTCTTTCACGAAAAAGAATCAGAAACCGATCTGGCTGCCGCCCTTGAGCTGCAGCATCGATCGGGCCTCATCGGGTGTCGCGACTTCCAAATTGAGTGCCTCGAGTATGGTGCGCATACGGGCCACCTGTTCGGCATTGGACGGGGCCAGAATCCCGGGGCCGATCCAGAGCGAGTCTTCGAGACCCACCCGCACGTTGGATCCCATGGCCGCCCCGATGGTGGCCAACGAGATCTGGTTGCGTCCCGCGCCCAGGATCGACCATTGGTAATGATCGCCGAACAGCCGATCAGCCGTCCGGCGCATGTGCATCAGGTCTTCGGGATCGGGCCCGATGCCGCCGAGGATCCCGAACACCGACTGGATGAAGGGCGGGCCCTGGATGAGGCCGCGATCCATGAAGTGCGCCAGGTTGTAGAGGTGGCCGATGTCATAGCATTCGAACTCGAAGCGGGTGCCGTTCTCGGCCCCGCTGCGCAGGATCGCCTCGATGTCCTCGTAGGTATTCCTGAAAATGAGGTTGCGGCTGTTCTCGAGGTGCTTGCGTTCCCATTCGTGCTGGAAAGACTTGAAGCGATCCAGCATGGGGAACAGGCCGAAGTTCATCGAGCCCATGTTCAGGGAGGCCAGCTCGGGCTTGAAGTGCAGGGCAGGGCGCATGCGGTCGGCGACGCTCATGTGAGGGCTGCCGCCGGTCGTGATGTTGATGACGGCGTCGGTCGCCGCCTTGATCTTCTGCAGGAACGGCAGGAAGTGTTCGGGTTCCTGCGACGGCCTGCCGTCCTCGGGGTGGCGTGCGTGCAAGTGCAGAATGGCCGCGCCAGCCTGCGCCGCGCCGATGGCTGCCTCGGCGATGTCGTCGGCGCTCACCGGCAGGTGGGGCGACATGCTGGGGGTGTGAATGGCGCCTGTGACCGCACAGGTGATAATAGTTTTTCTCTTGCCTGCCATGTCTTTCCTTGGTTGCACCAGAAGTAGTTGACGTACAGTACGAACTCAAGCGTCACTGTAGATTATTGTGATCACAGATCACAGATAGTGGTTACCCTAATGCCGAAAGAGAAGAACATAATGACCATCTCACTCAAACCGGCGCACCGGGCCGAGACCTTGGGCGCGAATGTGCTGAGCCAGATCAAGGAGCTGCTGCTGAGCGGTCAGCTGCAGCCGGGGGAGTCCTTGTCGCTGCGCTCCATGGCCGAGGCCATGGGGGTCAGCATGATGCCCGTGCGCGAAGCCGTCTATCAGCTCGTGGCCGACCAGGCGCTGGAGGTGGCGCCGAACCGGGCGGTGCGCGTGCCGATCATGACGGCGGAGCAGTTCGACGAAATCACGCGGATCCGGCTGCACATAGAAGGCTATGCGGTGGAGCTGGCGACCGGCCTTGCCGCGCCGGCGCTGATCCGCAGCCTGCGCGACCTGAACGAGGCGCTGTCGCGGTGCATGGAGGAGGGGGGAGATAGCCTGGCCAAGACCATCCTGTTGAACAAGTCCCTGCATTTCCAGCTATACGAGGCCGTGCGCATGCCTATGCTCATCAAGCTCATCGAGATCCTGTGGCTGCGCATCGGGCCGATCCTGAACTACGACCTGAGGGAGGGATCGGAGCGGACCCGCGCCCGCACTGCGGTGGGCCACCACACGCACATGATCGACGCCCTGGAGGCCGGAGATGCGGTCGGCGCGCGCGAGGCCCTGTGGCAGGACATCCAGAGCGCCTATCAGTACATCATGGCCAGGCGATACGCGCAGGCGGACGTATCCGCCGTGGCGGCCGGGCAGGGACATCCGTAGGAAGCGGTTTCGCCCTCCGGCCCGATGCCGGAGGCATGGGGCGGGCTTTCAGCCCCGGGACGAAGTGTGTTCCCGCGGGCTTCGGGCTGAATGGGTCGACACGCGCTGCGATAGGGGCGCAGCGTCTGGTCGATGTGGTCGGGGCGACATGATTCGAACATGCGACCCTCTGCTCCCAAAGCAGATGCGCTACCAGGCTGCGCTACGCCCCGACGAACTGCGAATTCTAACATGGGCCCTCGCCGGCTCCCGGGCGTCGGATCGCGGTACAGTAGCCGCATCCGACCGGGGAGCATGACCTGAAAATAGAGAGGGTGACGCGATGACGCCGGAGCAGTTATTGACGGTTGAACGAGCCCTGCTGGCGGGTGTGATGTCCGAAAACGCCTGGAATGCGGCCTTGATGCAGGTGGCCGCGCTGGCAGGCGCGTCCTATCTGGCCGTGATGAGCCGCGACAAGGGCACGGGGCAGTTCCATGTCACGGAGCCGGTCGAACTGTCCCCCCGGCTCCTGGCGGATTATGAAGCCGATTTCCGGGCGCTCAACCCCTGGAATGAGATAGATGTGCTGTCCGGCGATGGCGAGACCTATCTGGATTGGGACGTGCTGGGGCATGGTTTCATCAGGCGCAGCCCTTTTTATCAGGAGTTCATGCGGCCTCACGGGCTGGCGCACATGATGGGGCACCGGGTCGATACGGAGGAAGGGACGACCCACTACCTGTCCATCCACAAACAGGTGGGCGAGCCGGCCTTCGACGCCGGCGCGGTCGCTGTGGTGTCGGCCGTGCACGGCAGCGTGGGACGGGTTCTGGCGGTGCGTCAGAAACTGCGCGGTCTGCAGCAGGCGCATGCCTGGAGGCGGACTGCGCTGGATGCCTTGAATTTCCCCGTCATGCTGGTCGACGGGGCGGGACGCGCGCGGCAGGCCAATCGCGCTGCGGAAGCCTGGTTGTCCGGCCCCGGGGGCCGGCTCTTTGTCGAGGGTGCGGGGCGGGACAGACAGGCGCTGCTCGGCATCGTCCGGCAGGCCCTGGGCGGACCGGGGTCGCCATCGCGGCTCGCGTCGGTGCGCCTGTCGTTCGACGCGGACCATGCAGGCACCGCCTGCGTGGCGATCCCCGTGGGCGAGGGCGATGATCCGCCCGCCGTGCGCGCGGGGGCGGCGTTGCTGGTGATCTGGCCGACCCGGCCCAGGGCACCCGCGCAGGCGCTGCTGCGGCAGGTCTTCGGCCTGAGCGCGGCCGAGGCGCGGGTGGCCGGACTCATGGCGCAGGGGCGCACGCCGCAGGAAATCGCCGGCTTGCGGTCGGTCGGAGAAGCGACGGTGCGTACGCACATCAAGGCCATTTTTCGCAAGACGCACGTGCACAGGCAGCATGACCTGGCGCGGCTGCTGACGGAACTGGCCCTGGTGGACGCGCCGCCGGATTGAGCGCGGCGCGGGATGCGCGCGCTCTGACGTGAGCGCCCTGGTGGATGCGCCGGGTCCCGGCCCCGCCATCGGGCGCGTATTTCATTGCTAGGGAAAACCCCCGCGCTCCCCTGTTTTGGGGAGGCGGCGGAACGTCGTCGCCCCTACCATGCGTGTGGACATGCCCGGGCCATGGTTCGGCTTGGGGTGTGCCGGGCCCATCCATCCTCGACGCCTGTCGGGTGGGCGTCACTCACACAACGAACAGAATATTTTCAGGGAAGACCGGGTATGCGTGGACTCTATCGACTTCCGATCATGGCGATGGGCATGGTGGCCGTAGCGGCCTGCACGAATTTGCCGCAACTGCGAGAGACCCATACCTATGCTCAGCTCGACTGCCAGGAACTGCAACAAGAACAGACGGCGCTGGATGCCAGGGTGGAGCATGCGAAAGATGCGCAGGGGTTTGGCTTCATGGACTTCCTCGGCGCGGTGACATCGGGGCTGGCCGCCGGCATGGGGCGGGCGGATATCGTCCAGCAGCAGGATCAGATCGATCAGTCCCGTTCGCACGACCGGGAAAAGCTGGCGGTGGACGGCGAAGCCTACCAGAACAGGGCTGATCTCATCAACAAGATCCGCGACCTGAAGCAGTGTTAGCCGTATAGACCTATCAGCCTCATCCTCGGAGCGTTGAAATCATGATGAAGCGCATGTTCAAGAACAGAGCGGCCCAAGGCCTGCTGATGCTGGGTCTGGCCGCAGGATCGGGCGGTGCTGCCTATGCCCAGGACTGGCCTTGCGATTGCAGAAAAGTTGTCGCAAGCTGCCAGGCGACCATGGAAATCATTCCGACCAAGTCGCCCGGCACCAAGCTGTTCGGCGCCGATTTGCGTGTGCGCGCCAATGCGCCTTATTGCGCGAAAGTGGAATACTACATCGACAGCACGCCGCATATGACCCTGCTGACGGACGGCAAATACGCTGAAGACCGCTTGCTGGGCGTCGCCAAAAAAGCCATCCGCCCCGAGCAGGTGGAAGTCTTCAGCTGCAAAGTGTGCGAAAGCCGTGACGCATCGCGTCAGGCGGAAGACAAGCAGGCGCAGATACAGGCGCAAATCGATGCGCTGGTGAGCGAGTCCGTGCAGTCCGGCAATCTGCAGCCTGACTATTCCCGGGTTGCCGCGCCCCCGCCGCCCGACGCTTCGGCCCTCATGCAGTCGATGCAGCAGCTCATCCAGACCCACTCCGCCAACCAGAGAAGTTCATCCGCTCGCCAGGCCGCGTCCTCCAGTGGTGGACAGCGACGGTCCCGGGGAAGGTCTTATTGCCCTGGGCTGGGTGACTGTGGCATCAGAGAATGAATCGGCTCACTGCAAAAACAGTGCGGCTCTCGGCCTCGAGGGCATTCTTCCTATAGGGCGATAGCTCTATCCCGGCAGCCGCAGTTCCGGCAGCGTGTGCGCCCGATGGCGGTAGGCCCAGGTGGGCCACAGCGCGTGTGCCAGGGCGATTCGCGCCAAGTCCGGGTCGGGGGGCAGCGCCGTGTAGCCGTCCGGGGCGGCATAGCGGAAGAAATGCGGGGCCTGGTCCGGTTCCAGCACAGCCAGCATGTCGCCGCGCAGGTAGCCGTAGTGGTCCTCGTACTGCATCATGGCGCGCCCTCCGGTGCCGGGATCGTTCAGGTCGTGGCCGATCATGGGGTGGGCATCGCTGATCCCGATCAGTGACAGCAAGGTGGGAGGCAGGTCGATCTGGCTGATGATGCGTTCGTCGCGGCGCGGCTCGACGCCCGCGCCGACGATCAGCGCGGGGATGTGGAAATGGCGCAGCGGAATGCGCTGCGCGCCGCCCACGCGGGCATCGTGATCCGCCACGATCAGGAATACGGTGTTCTCCCAGTAGGCGCTGCCGCGCGCCTTCTCGAAGAATTGGCCGATGGCCCAGTCGGCATAGCGCACGGTGTTCTGCACCGTGGCCGGGTTGCCTTCGACCGCGATGCGGCCGGCCGGGTATTCCCAGGGCGTGTGGTTGGTCACGGAAAAGGCCAGGTGCAGCGTGGGCTGATCCGCGTCCTGCGACAGCAAGGTGTGCAGCTTGTCGAACATGTCCTCGTCGCTGGCGCCCCAGGTGCCGACGAAGGCCGGGGATTCGAAGGTCGGCAGATCGTGCAGTTCGTCGAAGCCGTTGCCCAGGAAGAAGCTCTTCATGTTGTCGAAGTGCGCTTCTCCCCCGTAGATGAAACGCGAACGGTAGCCATGCCGGCGCAGCAACTGTGCCAGCGTGAAGAAACGGCTTTGGGCGTCGGTCAGGCGCAGGGCGGCGTCCGACAGCGTGGGAGGAAATCCGGCGGTGACGGCCTCCAGGCCGCGCACGGATCGCGTCCCGGTGGCGTAGGCGCGGGTGAAATTCCAGCCGGTGGCGGCCAGCGCGTCCAGGCAGGGGGTGAGCCCCGCGCCACCCAGATTGCCCACGTATTGCGCGCCCAGGCTTTCCTGCACGATCAGCACCAGGTTGCGCGGGCGCGGCGGTCGTTGACTGGCGGGCTGGTGGTGCAGGGTGGGGATGTCCGGCGGGCCGGGCGCAATGCCGGCCTGCTCGCGGATGATGGCCTGCAGTTCCTGGTCCGGCAGGTCGCCGTACACGTCGGCGGCGGATCGTTCGTTCTTGATGGCGTACAGGGCGAACAGCACGTTGTACAGGGAATTCAGGGGCAGGGTGTTCAGCAGGCTGTCGCCGCACCAGGCGACCGAGGCCGGGTTGATGGGGCGGTGTCCCAGGGTGCCGCGGATGGCCAGCACGATGGCTGCGGCGATCAGCAGCGTCATGCCCAGGCGCCAGGGCCAGGCGGGCAGAGGATGCGGCTGCGCCTGCGCGAACAGCGCGTGCCCCAGCCAGGCGGCCAGCAGCAGCGTCACCAGGGCGGCGGCCAGCACCAGCTTGTAGCCTTTCCAGAGCATGCCGAAGACTTCCTTGGGGTACTTCAGGTAGTCCAGATACAGGCGGTTGGGCCGGCTGTCGTATTCCTGGATGAACTGGGGCGTGGAAATTTCCAGCAGCACGAACAGCAGCCAGACCCCCTGCAGCCACAGGCCCGTCAGCCAGATGGCCAGGGGCTGGTCGGCCAGCCAGGGGGCCAGCAGGGCGGGGATGCCGGCCCACATGGCGACTTGGTTCAGGTCGATGCGCAGACCCCAGCGAAAGATCGGCCAGGGGCCGCCGGCCGCTTTGACCCGGGGCCAGAGCCAGGCAGTCAATAGCAGGCGGCTGGCCGTCAGCAAAACCAGGAGTGCCAGGATGAAAGTGCCGATCTGGGTGAACATGCCGTGTCCTTGAACTGCCTGGTCAGGGAACCAGGGCGATGCCGATGCGCACTTGCGGATCGCTTTTCTGGTTGTAGCCTAACAGGGTTTCGCCGTATCCCCGGAAGTACTGGGCATACAGGTAGCCGTTCATGTGCAGGAAGGTCCGCTGCAGCGGCCAGGTCGCCTCGATCTGCGTGGCGTAGCCCTGGCTGCCCTGGCGGTACAGGCCCGACAGGCCCAGCCCGTTGTCCTGCGCCCAGCGCAGTTTCCAGTCCACGTAGCCCAGGTAGTCCTGATAGCCCATGTCGCGGTCGGTCGCGAGGTAGGCCTTGACGCGCGGCTGGAAGCTGAGCTGGCTGCCGCCGTCGAAGCGGTAGCTGAATTCCGGCTGCAGGTACACGTCGTTCAATGACCGCGAATCGTCGCCGTCCTTGCCGTTGGATTTGTGTTCGACGCCGGTGTTCAGGCCGAAGGTCCAGCGTTTGTCGGCGGTTTCCAGCAGCGATTCCCGGGCCCAGAACAGGCTGGGGTTGTAGGTCGTGTCCACGAAGGGGATGGAATCCGAATGCAGGTCCCACAGGGACGTCTGGGTATAGCCGAAATACCAGTTGTCCATGAAACCGGGGTGGGCCGGGTCCGCAGGGCTGAAGGGGCGGTATTTGAAGCTGAGCTGGAAGCGGGCGTTGGCCCCGCCCGTGCGGCCTGCGGCGAAATAAATGGGTTCGTAGGGAGAGAGCGCGTTGCGGAAGGTCTCGAAGGGCGAGAGCGCGGCAGGGGCCGTCGCGGTTTGTGAGGAAGCCGGGGGAATGGGCGTGGCGCTGTCGCTGAGCGTGGCCTGCGCCGGGGATGCGGCCGGGCCACCGGCCTGGGCGAGCTGGGGCGCATCGCCCACCCGCAGCGCCAGCAGCGTGTCGTCCGCGCCCTGGACGGTCAGGGTCAGCAGGCCGTGGGCTTGCGCCGGGACGGTGCCGGTCCAGGCCATGCGGGTGAACGTGTTGGCAGGCAGGTCGGCCGCATCGGACGATGTCCTTAACTGGAAATGCACCGGTGTGGTCCGGCCCTGGGCATCCGTCCATCGTCCGTTCAATTCCCGGGGCATGGGGCTGGACAGCGGGTTGCCGGAGTCGTTGACCAGCAGGCCTTCCAGTTCGACGGTAGCGCCGGGCGCGGCCTGGACGCTGCCCAGCCGCAGCACGAGTTCGGCTCGGGCGGCGGGGGCCAGGACAAGCAGCAGCGGAATCGACAGGGAAAGCAGGCGAAGAAAACGTGGAGCGCGCATGGAGAAGGCAGGATGGCGGACTATGCCCGAAACTGTAGCATCTGCGTCATCCGGCCTCCCGGGTCGCGATCAAAAATACCCGGGGAATCAGTAACAGAACTGATCCGACAGATTGCGGCGGGTGTGCCGGTATGGCCTTTTCCGTCGGTTTCAAACGGCCAGGCTGGCATTGTCGATCACGAAGCGATACTTCACGTCACCCTTGAGCATGCGTTCATAGGCTTCGTTGATCTGGCCGGCCCGGATCAATTCGATGTCCGCCACAATGTGGTGCTCGGCGCAGAAATCCAGCATCTCCTGCGTTTCGGGGATGCCGCCGATCATGGATCCCGCGAGGCTGCGGCGCTTCGTGATCAGGTTGAATACATTGGGCGACGGGTGGGGGGTGGCCGGCGCGCCCACCAGCGCCATCGTGCCGTCGCGCTTGAGCAGCGCGAAGAAGGCGTCCAGGTCATGCGGAGCGGCCACGGTGTTGAGAATGAAGTCGAGGCTCTTGGCGTGCGCGGCCATCTCGTCGGCGCTGCGCGAGATGACGACTTCATCCGCGCCCAGCGCCTTGGCCGCATCCCGTTTGGATTCAGAGGTGGTGAAGGCCACCACATGCGCGCCCATGGCATGCGCCAGTTTGATGCCCATGTGGCCCAGGCCGCCGATGCCGACCACTCCCACCTTGTGGCCCGGCCCCACTTTCCAGTGCCGCAGCGGCGAGTAGGTGGTGATGCCGGCGCACAGCAGCGGCGCCACGGCGGCGAGCTGCTCTTTGGGGTGGCGGACGCGCAGCACATAGTGTTCGTGCACGACGATCCGCTGCGAGTATCCGCCCAGGGTGTGGCCCGGCGCATCGGCCGTCGGGAAGTTGTAGGTGCCGATCATGTGATCGCAGTAGTTTTCCAGTCCCTCGTCGCAATCCCCGCAGTGCCGGCAGCTGTCGACGATGCAGCCGACGCCGACCAGATCGCCGGGGGCGAACCCGGAGACGTGAGCGCCGACGGCGGATACCCGCCCGACGATTTCGTGTCCGGGCACGCAGGGGTAGAGCGTGCCGGCCCATTCGGAGCGCACCTGGTGGATGTCCGAGTGACAGACGCCGCAGTAGGCGATGTCGATTTGCACGTCATGGGGGCCCGGCGCGCGCCGGGTGATGTCCATGGGTTCGAGGGGCTGGTTGCCGGCGTGGGCGCCATAAGCTTTGGTGGTCATTGCAGTACTCCTGTTTCAGTGCGCGTCGTCTACTTTTTCCAGCCAGTCCACGACCTTGCCATCCAGCGCTTCGGCAATGGCGATATGGGTCATGGCGGCCGTGGGCGAGGCGCCGTGCCAGTGCTTGACGCCTGCGGGGATCCAGACCTGGTCCCCGGGGTGGATTGATCGCTCGGGGCCATCCCATTCTTGCACGAACCCCGCGCCGGCGGTCACGATCAGCGTTTGTCCGAGCGGGTGAGTGTGCCAGGCCGTGCGCGCGCCCGGTTCGAAGGTGACCGTGGCGCCGCCGACCCGCGCCGGCGTGGCGCCTTGGAAAGGCGCATCGATGCGGACGACGCCTGTGAAGTATTCGGCCGGCCCGGGTACCGAAGGCTGCGATCCGATGGTTGTGACTGTGATCATGGGGGAACTCTCCTGGGTGATGCCGGAGTTCAGTGTAGGGCTAAGCTCATTGGCTGATAAGATAGAAATATCAGAATAGTCTGGTGCATGAAATTCACCAATGATGGCGGATAACCTCAACGATTTGCGTGCGTTCGCGGCCGTGGCGCGGGAACGCAGCTTTACCCGCGCGGCGGCGCAGCTGGGCATGTCGCGCTCGGCATTGAGCCATGCCATGACGGCGCTCGAAGCGCGCCTGGGGGTGCGGTTATTGGCGCGCACTACCCGAAGCGTATCCACGACGGACGCGGGCGCGCGCCTGCTGCGCACGCTTTTGCCCATGCTCAGCGAGCTGGAAGGGGAACTGGCGTCCCTGCGGTCGTCCAACGCCCGGCCGGCCGGGACGGTGCGGATCACCGCCAACGACCATGCCATCGGCACGGTCCTATGGCCCAGGCTGCGTGAGGTATTGCAGCGCTACCCGGATGTTCAAGTGGAACTGAGCGTCGATTATGCCTTGACCGATATCGTCGCCCGTCATTTCGACGCGGGGGTGCGTCTGGGCGACGTGGTGGACAAGGACATGGTCGCGGTGCGCATCGGCCCGGATGTGCGCATGGCAGTGGTGGGGGCGCCCTCGTATCTCAGGGGCAAGGATCTTCCGGCCGTCCCCCAGGAATTGACCGAACATCAGTGCATCAATTTGAGATTGCCCACGCACGGGGGGCTTTACGCCTGGGACTTCGAAAAGGGCAAGCGGAGGCTCTCGGTGCGGGTGCAGGGGCAGCTCGTATTCAACAATACGTTCCTGATGCTGCAGGCCGCCTTGGATGGGCTGGGGCTGGCCTATGTGCCCCTGGATGCCGCGGCGTCGCATCTTGAGGAAGGACGCTTGGCGCCTGTGCTGGAACCCTGGTGGCCCACGTTGCCGGGATACCACCTGTACTATGCGAACCGGCGCCAGATGGCGCCGGCGCTTGCGCTCGTGATCGACGCCTTGCGGTATCACGCCGCCCCCCGCGCAGCCGCCCCTGGCGGCTGAGACTCGCGCTCCGGGCAGCCGGCGCGATGGCGCCGGGCGGCCTTGCGAGGCCGGTGCGATCGTTCAGATCACTTCCAGGCGCCCCATCATGCCCAGGTCTTCGTGCTCCAGGATATGGCAATGGAACATGCGGATGCCTTTGGCGGCCTGCATGATGCGGATGCGTACGGTTTCCCGGGCCTTGAGATTGACCGTGTCGTACCAGGCGCGAAACGGTTCCCGGGCTGTGCGCCCGTTGATCATGCGTTCCAGCACGGCGAACTGCGTGCCGTGGATGTGGAAGGGATGGTCCATGTCCGAATCATTGACGATTTCCCAGTCTTCCCATGCGCCGGTCGGACTGCTCAGGTCGACGCGCCGCATGTCGAAGGTTTTGCCGTTGAGCATGAACTGCATCATGGAGGGACGCCCGTCCGTCATCATGCTCTTCATGTCCGTCATCCCCATGCCGCCCGGGGACATCGTGTGCTCCATGGCTTGCGCGCCGTGCGACCCATGGGCCATGGACATGCCTTCGCTCATGACGACCCGCTTCCGTGCGCTTGCCTTGGGCAACGCCTGGAATGGCCGTAGCGGTTGCGGCAGCGAGAGGGGCCGCGGTTGCCGTACGGCACTGAAATCCACCTGCATGAGCGGGATGGCGGAGGTCTCGCTCGCGCCTCCCATCTTGCCGCGCGCATAGGTCTCTGCCACCAGCGCGCCGCCACGTCCACCCGCAGCGGTCACCAGCAGTTCGACGCGCTGGGCCGGTGCGACCAGGATTTCCGATAAGCCCGTCTGTGCCTGCTCGATACGCCCGCCATCCGTGCCGAGCAGCGTCAGGTCGTGCCCCGGCAGGGCCAGGCGCAGATAGCGGGCGTTTGTGGCATTGAGGATATGCCAGCGTTCCCGCCCGAGCGCGTCGAAAGGCAGCGTGGGGCGGTTCAGGCCGTTGACCAGGGCGAACTGGCCTTCACGGCCGTTCATCCAGTCCATCATGTCGTTTTCCGGGATCATGCCGAGCGCCGTCAGCCGCAGGTCGGTGATGGCGAGAATGCGCTCGGGAATGGCGGAGAGCGCGTCCTGTCTGGCGCGCACCCGGATGGCCCCGGCCAGCCCCCGATAGACCTGCTCGCCGGACCGGCCGTGCGGGTGGGGGTGATACCAGTACAGGCCTTCGACGTCATCGGGGATGTGGAAACGGTACGTATGGCTCGCCCCCGGAGCCACCGCGGCGTCGGGATTGCCGTCCTGGTCCGGAGGCACGGGCAGGCCGTGCCAGTGGATCGTGGTCGGTTCGGGCAAGCGGTTCTCGAGCGTGATCTCGACTGCATCGCCCGCCTGGAGATCGATCAGCGGACCGGGAAACTGGCCGTTGTAGGCCCAGGCCTGGGTCATGACGCCGGGAATCAACTCGATTTTTGCGGGCGCGGCGACGAGCGTCGCCCTGAACATACCAGGTTGCGCGGCGGTGTTCCCCAGCGTCGCTGGCGCCGCGAAAGGACGTCCGGGCGGAATGGCGTCGCTGGCGGCCAGCGATCCCTTGCGCGCCCCTGCTGCGGACGGATCGTGTGGTGGCTGCGGAGAGGGCGCGCCGCCAGCGGCGTGGTGCATGTGTTCCATGCCCAGCGCGGGCCGGACCCCTGTGGCGAGGGCCAGGCCGGCCGAACCCGCCAGGCTCGTCAGAAAATCTCTACGTCGCATGGATTCACCCCTTGTCCCTTGTATCGGATGCTTCGTTGCATCTGACGCCCAGCGCCAGTCGGATTGCTTGGAAGTCTGATCCTTACCCTGGGGGGAAGGTCAAGTGCGGGGTTGAATCGGCCGGTTTTTGGTCCGCCCTACTGGATTCGAACCAGTGACCTACGGCTTAGAAGGCCGTTGCTCTATCCAACTGAGCTAAGGGCGGTCAGGCAGGGTGTCGGCGGGGTCGCCGGGCGCGGACCGGTCGCCGCGCGGCGATTGCGCCATGCCTGTGAATCCTGAATTCTAACGTGCAAATCACGGATCGGTGTTTTCCCTGATCCGGGGCCGCTTTAACGGGAATGTAAGGTCTCCGTAAGACCCGACCTCTAACTTGCGGGCGGATAGAAATTCATCCCCCATTACAAGTAGGAGACCCCCATGGGAGACCAGCAGACACAGCGCATCGTGTCCAACCCGAAATACCAGCACCTGCGCCGCACCCGCCTGCGCTACGGCTGGACGCTGACCGTGGTCATGTTGATCGTGTATTACGCCTTCATCGGCGTCATCGCCTTCGACAAGGAACTGTTCGCCCTGAAACTGGGTGAAGGCGTCATGACCTGGGGCATTCCGGTCGGCTTCGGCGTCATCGTGTTCAGCGTGCTGATCACAGGCCTGTACGTGCGCCGCGCCAACAGCGAGTTCGATCGCCTGACGCGCGAAATCGCGCAGGAGGCCTGAGATGCACCGCATGACTGCGCGCGCCTTGAGCGCGCTGGCCCTGACGGGCATGATGGGGTCGGCCTGGGCGGCCGGCGGCGACCTGGGCGAATTGCAGCGGCAGCCGACCAACTGGACGGCCATCGCCATGTTCGCTGTGTTCGTGCTGCTGACCCTGTGGATCACCAAGTGGGCGGCCAAGCGCACCCGGTCCACGGCGGATTTCTACACGGCCGGCGGCGGCATCACCGGCTTTCAGAATGGGTTGGCGATTGCTGGGGACTATATGTCGGCGGCGTCCTTCCTGGGGATTTCGGCCGCCGTCATGATCAATGGCTACGACGGCCTGATCTATTCCATCGGCTTCCTGGTCGGTTGGCCGATCCTGACCTTCCTGATGGCGGAGCGCCTGCGCAATCTGGGCAAATTCACCTTTGCCGACGTGGCGGCCTACCGTTTCAAGCAGGGTCCGATCCGCGCCTTCGCGGCATCCGGCACCCTGGTGGTCGTGGCCTTCTACCTGATTGCGCAGATGGTGGGCGCGGGCCAGTTGATCAAGCTGCTGTTCGGCCTGGAATACTGGATCGCCGTGGTCGTGGTCGGCGTGCTGATGATGGTCTACGTGCTGTTCGGCGGCATGACGGCCACGACCTGGGTGCAGATCATCAAGGCCGCGATGCTGCTGGCCGGGGCGACCTTCATGGCCCTGATGGTGCTGGCGCACTACGGGTTTTCGCCGGAACGCCTGTTCGCCGCCGCCGTCGAGGTCAAGACCCTGGCGGCCCTGAATGCCGGCAAGGATGCCGCTCAGGCCGGGTCCCTGGGCCAGTCCATCATGGGGCCGGGCAATTTCATCAAGGATCCGATCAGCGCGATTTCCTTCGGCATGGCGCTGATGTTCGGCACGGCGGGCCTGCCGCACATCCTGATGCGCTTCTTCACGGTGCCCGATGCCCGCGAAGCGCGCAAGTCCGTGTTCTGGGCCACGTCCTGGATCGGCTATTTCTACATCCTGACCTTCATCATCGGTTTCGGCGCCATCGTGCTGGTGTCCACCAATCCGCAATTCCTGGATGCGGCCGGCGCGCTGATCGGCGGCGGCAACATGGCGGCGGTGCACCTGGCCGATGCCGTGGGGGGCAATGTGTTCCTGGGCTTCATGTCGGCCGTGGCCTTCGCCACGATCCTGGCCGTGGTGGCCGGGCTGACGCTGTCGGGGACTTCGGCGGTGTCGCATGACATCTACGCCACGCTGGTCAAGAACGGCAAGGCCTCGCGCGAGCAGGAAATGAAAGTGGCCAAGATCACCACGATCATCCTGGGCATCATCGCGGTGGTGCTGGGCATCGCCTTTGAAAAGCAGAATATCGCTTTCATGGTGTCCCTGGCCTTCGCGGTCGCCGCGTCGGCGAACTTCCCCGTGCTGTTCATGTCCGTGCTCTGGAAGGGCTGCACCACGCGCGGCGCCATGATCGGCGGTTTCGCCGGCCTGATCAGCGCCGTGGGGCTGACGATCGTGTCGCCGTCCGTGTGGGAGGCCACGCTGGGCCACCCGGCGGGATCCGCCTGGTTCCCGTATGCGTCGCCGGCGCTGTTTTCCATGACCGTCGGCTTCGTGTCGATCTGGCTGTTCTCGGTCACGGATCGCAGCGATCGCGCCCGCATCGACCGGGCCGGCTTCGAGGCGCAGACCGTGCGCAGCGAAACCGGCATCGGCGCGGCGGCAGCCAGCGCCCACTGACCGGTCTCGCGACACGGTGATCGGGCCGCCTTTGGGCGGCCCGATGCGTTGACTGCCCCGCAGTATCATGAACCTCTTGACGCATTTTGGAACCTTTCCCATGAATCCGCATTCGCCCGACACACCCGATATGGCATCCTGGCACGAACAGACCGTGGTCCTGCATGGCGACGCAGCCTGCCATCATGATGCGGCGGTGGTGCCGCCCATTCATTACAGCGCGACGTTCCGGGCGGAATCGGCGGAAGAATTCTCGGCCATGGCGACCGCGGTGCGGCCGGCCAATTTCTACACACGCCACGGCAATCCGGTCAACAAGCACGTCGAGGCCATCCTGGCGGGGCTGGAGGGTACGGAAACGGCGCTGCTGACCGGATCGGGCATGGGCGCCATCTGCACCACGATTCTGGCCTTGCTGAAGGCGGGCGATCATGTCGTGGCGCAGCAGCGTCATTACATGAGCACGTCCAAGCTCTTTTCCGAAGTCCTGACCCGCTACGGCGTGCAGGTCAGTTTCTTCGATCAGACGGACCTGGACAGCCTGAAGGCCGCCTTGCGGCCCGACACCAAGCTGATCATGGTCGAGACCCCGGTCAATCCCAGTCTGTCGATCACGGACCTGGCGGCGGTGGCGGCGATCGCCCGGCCCCGGGGCATCCTGACGGTGGCGGACAATACCTTCGCCTCGCCCCTGAATCAGCGCCCCCATGACCTGGGGATCGATATCGTGGTGCATAGCGCGACCAAATATCTGGGCGGCCACAGCGACATCATGGCGGGCGCCATCTGCTGCAGCCAGGAACTGGCGGAAAAGATCTGGAAAATGCACGTCACGCTGGGGGCGGTGCTCTCGCCCATGGACGCCTGGCTGCTGTTGCGCGGACTGCGTACCTTGTCCCTGCGCATGGAACGCATCAACGCCAACGCCCTGGCCGTGGCGCAGTGGCTGGAATCGCGCCCGGAAGTCGAGCGGGTTCTGTATCCAGGGCTGGAAAGCCACGCCCAGCATGACCTGGCCGCCCGCCAGATGAAGGGCTTTGGCGCCATCGTGGCGTATTCGATCCGGGGCGGCTATGCCGCCACCCAGCGCTTCGTGTCGGCGCTGAAGCTGGCGACCCAGGCGGTCAGCCTGGGCGGGGTGGAGACCCTGGCCGTGCATACGGCCTCGATGTGGGCCAGTTCGATGAGCGAGGCCGAGATGCAGGCCGCCGGCATCGAGCCCAATTTCGTGCGCATGTCCGTCGGCGTGGAACACATCGACGATTTGAAGGCCGACCTGGCGCAGGCGATGGCCCGGGCGCAAATCCAGACTCAGGCCCGGGCCGGAGCGGTCTGAGGTCGAGCCCGGGCGGGCGCGCCGCGCCTGCCCGGACTTGGGAGCGGCAGCCTGGGCGCGCGTGGTCCGGCGGATGCCGGCCCGCGCCTGCGGCTTAGTTCAGCCCGGCCTTGTCCAGCCCGTATTGCTTGTCGGCCGACCCCGGGACGGCCCGGAAGGCGACGCTCAGGCGATTCCAGCCGTTGATGCCGACGACCAGGAAGGACAGGTCGGCCAGTTCCTGTTCGGACAGCTGTTCGCGCACCCGTGCGAACAGTTCGTCCGGGATGCCGTGGGGCGGCAACTGCGTCAGGGCCTCTGTCCATTCCAGGATGGCTTTTTCCTTGGCGTCGAAGAGCGGCGATTCGCGCCAGACGGCGACGTGGTGCAACCGCAGCTCGCGCTCGCCCGCGAGCTTGCCTTCTTTCACGTGCATGTCCACGCAGAACGCGCAGCCGTTCAATTGCGAAGCCCGCAAGGTGACCAGGTGGCCGATCTTGGCCAGGAAGGGGTTCTTGTGCAGGGTCTGGCTGAAGTCGGAATACTTCTGGGCGGCCTCGGGCGAGGCCTTGAAATAGTTGAGGCGTTGGGTCATGGTGTCATCCGAAAGGGTTCATCGAGCGAGCCTTTTCATTCTGCACCATTTCGGTCCCGTATGCAGGGCGCTACAGGTACGGGCTGGCCAGCCAGATGATGCGGTTGCGCAGCTGTTTCAGGAACGGGATGGCCTTGAGGGATTCGAGCGTGACCGGGTCGGAGGCCGCGATTTCGCGGTCGATGCGCTCGGCGATGCGGCGCGCCATGACGGGGTCGTAGATTTCCATGTCCAGCTCGAAATTCAGCCGCAGGCTGCGCGGGTCCATGTTCGACGAGCCTACGTACGACCAGCCCTCGTCGATGGTGATCAGCTTGGAGTGATCGAAATTGCCCCGGCTGCGCCAGATCCGGCAGCCGCCCGCGATCACCTGCGCCAGCTGCGCGGTCATGGCGTAGTTCACCAGACGCAGATTATTGCGCCCCGGGATGACGATATCGACCTGGATGCCTCGCCGGGCCGCCGTATTCAGCGCCCCCATCAGGGTCTGGTCGGGCAGGAAATAGGGCGACTGGATGCGCACGTGCCGCTGGGCGACGGCCAGGGCGCCCAGCAGCACGTTGTGGGTGGCGGCGATGAACCGGTCGGGGCTGGAACGGATGCAGCGGGCCGGCACCTGATGTTCGGGGGTGTCGGCGGTGCGTTGGCACCAGTCTTCGATGCGCAGACGTTCGCGCGTGGTGAATTCCCAATCGTTGGCGAAGACGGCGAAGAGCTGGGTGGCGACAGGCCCCTCGATGCGGAAATGGGTGTCGCAGGCGGCGTGGCGCCCCGTCAGGGATGCCATGAAGCCTTCGCGGATGTTCATGCCGCCCATGAATCCCAGGTGGCCGTCGATGAAGAGGATCTTCCGGTGGCTGCGCAGGTTGGCGTATGGCATGCGCAGGCCCAGCATGTTCGACATGAACAGTTCCGTGCGGATGCCGTGGCGGCGCAGCAGGTGGATGATGGGGGGCCGGGAATATCGGGAGCCCACCGAATCGATCAGGACCCGGATGACGATGCCCCGGTCGTGGGCTCGGCGCAGGGCTTCGGCGAACTGCAGGCCGATCCGGTCGTGGTCGAAGATGTAGCTTTGCAGGGCGATGCAGTGGGTGGCCGAGTCGATGGCCTGCAGCATGGCCGGGTAGGCCTGGTCGCCGCTGTCGAGCAGGGTGATGTGGTTGCCGTCGTGCAGGGGGAAGCGGCTGATGCGGTCGCACAGCACGCGCAGGGATGCGAACTGCGGACCGGCCAGGGGCGCGACGTCTTTGACGGGTTCGCGGGCATGGTTGACATAGTCCTTGATCAACCGGCTGCGCTGGGTGGACAACTGGTCGTGGCGGATCCGGTTGATGCCGGCCACCAGGTACAGGAACGGCCCCAGGAACGGCGACATCAGCACGACCCCGACCCAGGCGATGGCTGCCCGCACGTCGTTCTTGTTCATGGCCGCGTGCACGGCGGCGAATGCGCTCAGGGTCAGCGAGATGGCCGCCACCAGGTGCGGCCAGTAGTTCGACAGGAATTGCGAGATGGCCAGCATAGGGATCAGGCCTTGTCGGCGCCGGCCGGGCGCTGTTGCAGAGAATCCAGCCAGTCCGGGTTGGGAGCGCCGGGCCCGGCATATTGCTGGTTGCGTGAATTGGCCCGCCAGACCCCGCCGCCGATGCCGGGGGCGGGTTCGGTCCGGTACCAGAACCAGCGGCCGTCCGCGTCCTGGGCGGCCCAATCCCAGTCGGGCGGCGCGCTTGTCCAGTCGGGCGAGTAGGGTGGGGCGGCGTGGTGCGTCATGGAAATCCGGGCGGATGGCAGGGCTGATGGGCCGGCGCCGCCGCGGATGCCCGGGATTCCCGGGCGGGCGCGGCTAGTGAGCGGCGATCAGATTCTGACGAATCTTGTCATAACCCAGGTTGAAAAGAAACCCGTAGGGCAGGTAGAACAAGACGAAACCGATATCCAGGATCAGCGCTTGCCATAGGGAAATGTCCAGCCACCAGGCCACGAAAGGAATGGCGATGATGATCAGCCCGCCTTCGAAGCCGCAGGCATGGCCCACGCGCACCCAGTAGGTGCGGTCGAACCCCAGGCGCGCCTGCAGACGGTCGAACAGCCAGTTGTAGATCATGTTCCAGGTGACGGCGATGGTGGCGATGGCGGCGGTCATGATGCCCATGTCCAGGGCGGAATGGCCTGTGATCCAGGCGGCCAGGGGGGCGGAAATGCCGATGGCCAGGATTTCGAACGCCAGCGCATGAAGGACGCGTTCGGATAGCGATCGATGATGAATCTGCATGGGAGAGTGTGTGCTATGGAGGCGGTGTCGTCACCGCGTTCAAGCATCTCAGGCGGGGTCGTCCCTGCCTGGCCCGGAAACCGGGGAAAAGATGGGGTGACCGATGGGGCTCGAACCCACGACAACCGGAATCACAATCCGGGACTCTACCAACTGAGCTACGGTCACCACTGAGAGAACAAGGATTCTAGCATGGCTGTAAACCTTTTGCTGAAATGCGCCCGACCTCTTGATCGCCGCTGCGTTTTCAGTCATGTTATGGGTTGTGGTTTCGATCGGGCCGGGCTCATGCCAGCCGGGCCTCTCCTCTAAAAGGAAACGCTTATGGCACAGATTTTCGTTGTCCATCCCGAAAACCCGCAGTCCCGCCTGCTGCAACAGGCGGGCGATCTTTTGTCCCAGGGCGGACTGGTGGCCGTGCCGACGGATTCCAGCTATGCCGTCGTCGCCCGGCTGGACGACAAGGCGGCGGCCGACAGCCTGCGCCGCCTGCGCGGTCTGGACGATCGCCATCACCTGACCCTGCTGTGTCGGGATCTGGCGGAAATCAGTCATTTCGCCAAGGTCGAAAACACCCATTACCGTCTGCTCAAGCTGGCTACGCCGGGCCCCTGGACCTTCATCCTGGAAGCCACGAAAGAAGTCCCCCGCCGTGTGTCGCATCCTTCGCGCAAGACCATCGGCATCCGGGTGCCGGATCACCGGGTGGCCCGCGCCCTGATCGAAGCCGTGGGTTCGCCGCTGCTGTCCACCACCCTGATCCCGCAGGGCGAGGCCCTGCCGCTGAACGACGCCCAGGACATCCTCTCGCGGTATCAGCATGACCTGGCCGCCATCGTCGACGGCGGCGCCTGCCCCTTCGATCCGACCACCGTGATCGACCTGACCCGGGACGTCCCGCAGGTGGTGCGGGTGGGGCGCGGCGATCCGGCCACGCTGGGGCTGCAATAGCGGTTATGCTTGCGGGGATTGCCGGCGCGGGCCGGCTCCCTTGCCAGCCCCCTCATGGATCAACTCATCCAGACCATCGCGGTCTACGCCTTGCCGGTCCTGTTCGCCATCACGCTGCACGAGGCCGCCCATGGCTATGTGGCCCGTTTCTTCGGTGATCCCACGGCCCAGCAGGCCGGCCGCATCAGCCTGAACCCGTTGCGCCACATCGATCTCATGGGCACCATCGTCGTGCCCCTGGTGCTGCTGTTCGTCACGCGCTTCATGGGCGGCGGCCTGCTCTTTGGCTGGGCCAAGCCCGTCCCCGTCAACTGGAGCCGGCTGCGCCGTCCCAAACAGGACATGCTTTGGGTGGCGCTGGCCGGTCCGGCCTCCAATTTGCTGCAGGCCATTGTCTGGGTGCTGCTCTGGCGGCTGATGCTGTCCACCGGCGTGGCGCAGGGCGCCGACAGTTTCTGGACGCTGATGGCGCATGCGGGCGTGCAGGTCAATCTCATCCTGATGGCCCTGAATCTGCTGCCCTTGCCGCCGCTGGATGGCGGGCGTATCGTCTTTAGCCTGCTGCCCCCGCGTCTGGCCTGGCAGTATGGCCGCATCGAGCCCTACGGCCTGGTCATCCTGATCGTGCTGATGATGATGGGCTGGCTCTGGCCCCTGATGATGCCGCTGCTGAAGTTCGGCGAGTGGATTGTCAACGGATTTTTGTAAATCAGTCGCGCGAATCCGGTAAACTTGATTTTTTTATCGCCTGGGATGTCGCCCGGGCGTTTTTCGGAGACATTCTTCATCATGGCCGGTGCGGATTCATCCCTTCCAGTCTTTCAGGGCAGCATGGTCGCCCTGGTCACGCCCATGCATCCGGATGGGCAACTGGACCTCGATGCCTTTCGAAAATTGATCGACTGGCACATTGACCAGGGCACCGATGCCCTGGTGGTGGTCGGGACATCGGGCGAATCGCCTACGGTCACGGTGCAGGAACAGGCCGAACTGATCGAACTGGCGGTGCGCCATGCCGATGGCCGCATCCCCATCATCGCCGGCACGGGCGGCAATTCCACGGCCGAGGCCATCGAACTGCAGCGTCATGCCTATGCGGCGGGCGCGGCGGCCGGCCTGACGGTGGTGCCCTACTACAACAAGCCCACCCAGGAAGGCCTGTATCAGCACTTCCGGGCGATCGCCGAATCCGTCGAGCTGCCCAGCATCCTGTACAACGTGCCGGGCCGCACCGTGGCCGACCTGTCCAACGAGACGATTCTGCGCCTGGCGCAGGTGCCCGGCATCATCGGCGTGAAAGACGCCACCGGCAACATCGCCCGCGGCGCGCAACTGATTGCCGCCGCGCCTGCGGATTTTCATGTCATCAGCGGTGACGACCCCACGGCGGCCGCCCTGATTCTCCTGGGCGGGCGCGGCAATATCTCCGTCACGGCCAACGTCGCTCCCCGGCTGATGCACGAACTGTGCGCGGCAGCCTTGCGCGGCGACGTGCCCGAAACCCGGCGCCTGAACACGGTGCTGTCCACCTTGAACCGGGTCTTGTTCCTGGAAGCCAATCCGATCCCGGTCAAATGGGCGGTGGCGGAAATGGGCCTGATCCAGATGGGCTACCGTTTGCCCCTGACGCCCTTGTCCGATTCCTTCCGCACGGTGGTGCGCCAAGCCTTGATTGATGCAGGTTGCCTCTGAAATGATAATGAAACGTACGCCGTTTTCCCTGGCCAGCGTCCTGCTGCTCAGCTTGCTGGCGGGTTGCTCCACGCTGGGCCAGTTGACCGGGCAGACCGAATCCATTGAATACAAAAGCACGGTCACGGGCGATCCGCTGTCGGTTCCGCCCGACCTGACCCAGGCCAGCGACAACACCCACTACAAGGCCCCCGAAGGCACCGCCAGCCTCAGCGCCTATTCCGCCAGCCAGCGCAACCAAAGCGCCAACCCGGCGGACCGCGTTCTGCCGCAGACGGCCGGCATCCAGGTGATGCGCGACGGCACGCTGCGCTGGCTGGTCGTCAGCGAGACCGCCGAAACCCTGTACCCGAAGATCATCGAATTCTGGGGGGATCAGGGCTTCACCATCCAGTCCCAGAATTCCAAGGCCGGCCTGATCGAGACCGACTGGGCCGAAAACCGGGCGAAAATCCCCGAAGGCTGGCTGCGCAGCGCCTTGGGCAGCGTCCTGGACCAGGTCTTCGACAGCGGTGAACGCGACCGCTTCTCCACCCGTCTGGAACGCGTCAACGGCAAGACCGAGGTCTACATCAGCCATCAGCACATGGAAGAAACCCCCACGGGGGACGGCACGGCCTTCAAGTGGGTCTTCGGCAAGGAAGATCCGGGCCTGAACGCCGCCATGCTGGCGCGCCTGATGGTGTACCTGGGCACGGACCAGCAAAAGGCCGCGCAGGAAATCAAGAACGCCTCGACGGATGCCGGTCCCGGCACCACGGCCCAGCTGGCCGATGGGCAGGCATCCCTGACCGTCAACGAATCCTTCGACCGGGCCTGGCGGCGCGTCGGGGTGGCCATCGATTCGGCCCGCTTCACCGTCGAGGATCGCAACCGCGACCAGGGCGATTACTACATCCGCTACCTGGACACGGACACCGGCGAAAAGATCGAACAGCCGAACATCTTCGGCCGCATGTTCGGCAGCAAGAATTCCGCCGAACCGCAAAAGCTGCGGGTGCATCTGGCGCAGCAGGGCGCGGGCACCGCGGTCACCGTGCTGAATGCGGACGGCCAGTTGCTGACCGACGCCACGGCGCGCCGGATCTTGTCGGTGCTGAACAAGAACCTGAAGGACACGCAGTAGGACCGGCTTCCACGTCACCAAGGTGCGCCCTTTGGGCGCACCTTTTTTTTACAGCGTGCTTTATCAACAGTACGCTTGCCCTCGGCGCTCGATGCGGGGTCGTGGCCTCAATCGCTGAAAAAATCCATCAATTGGCGGGTCACGACTTCCGGCGCCTCTTCCGGGATGTAATGGCCGCATGACTCGATGACGCCACCGGTCGCTGAATCGGCGACTTGCTTCATGGTGCGCAGTAGTGCGTCGCGCACACCGTCACTGGCACCCCAGGCCATGACCGGGATTGCCAGGGGGTGTTCACCTCGCTGGCGGTTGCGCTCCAGGCCGCCTTCATTGAACAAGGCCCGATAGTAGTTGAAGCCGGCGCGCGCGGCGCCCGGAGCGCTGAAAACGCGGGTGTATTCATCCAGGTCCGCTGGCGTGATCGCCGATCGGTCGCGCAGTTTGTTGCGGAACAGCCAATCCAGGTACAAGCGCTCGCGACCTTCCACCAATTGTTCCGGTAAATCCTGGAGTCGATTGAAGCCAAAATGCCACGTCCTGGTATTGGCGACTTCATCCACGATCCCGGCGGGTGCGGGTGGCGTAATACCCGGCAAGGCTGCGTCATAGAGGGCCAGCCGGCGGATATCTCCCGGGTGGTCCGCCGCCCAGGCATAGGAGATCCAGGCGCCTACGTCATGTCCGGCCACGTCGAGGGGGCCGTCAGACATGAGTTGCAGTGCTTCGGCAAGACGGTGAAAGTCGTTCGCGACTGTGCTCAGGTCGTAGCCCTGCGCCGGTTTGTCCGAATCGCCCATCCCCCGTGGATCGACAGCCAGGACGCGCCTCCCGTGCGCAGCCAGGCCCGGCATGACCTTGCGCCATGCATACCAGCTTTGCGGCCAGCCAGGTACCAACAGCAGGGGCTTGCCCCGGCCGCACTCCGCGAAGTGCAGATTCACGTCTCCGACACGAATGTGGTCGTGATGAAAGGATGAGGGGTTGTCGTGGTTCATGGAAGTCATTCCTATCGTGGGGTTGAAAGTTGGGCGTCCGCAGCGCCGTGCTTGCAGCGATGCCACGATGCGAGCCAGGCGGCCAGAGACAGCAATAGAACAAGCAGTGCGAACAGGACACCGGCGGCCTGCAGGCCGATCAGCTCAATCGCGATACCCAGGCCCAGCACCGGCAGGGACACCGCGAGATAAATGACGACGAAGAGCAGAGCCGTGACCTCGGCTTTCTTGTCCTGCGGACTGTCCGTCGTCACCGATGCGATACTGGAAACGAAGATCCCGCCATGGCCCAACCCTGCGATCAGTGCCCCGCAGAGCAGATACGCGGTGGAGCCCAACGCCATGGCGACGGCCAGGAATCCCGCGCCGACCGCCAGTGCTGCGCAGGCCACTGGCCAACGCACCCGATCGGGCAGTGCGCGCTGCCCTGCTTGTCCGGCCAGCGATGCCGCGAAAACCATGAAAACCAGCGCCCCGATCGCTGCGCGGTTGGAGATGCCCATGACCTTGCCAAGAATGGCTGGTTCCAGCGAGGTCAACAATCCCAACAGGGCAAAAGCGGCAAAGCAGGCCACGGCCGCGAGAATGAAGGTGGCGCGCATGCCTGCCGGCACTCCAAGTCCTTGTCTTCTGAGCTTTGGATGAGGCGGCCGCATGACCGTTTCCGGGCAACGCCTTATGAGCACGCTGCTTGCCAGCATGAGCATGGCGTGGATCGCATAGACCGAATGCAGGGGCCAAGGCGCATATTCGGAGATCGCGCCGGCCAGCAAGGGGCCCAGTCCCAGTCCTCCCATATTGACGATGGTCGCGATCATAGCGGCTCGCTGCTTGTGGCCGGCCGGCGCCAACTCGACGATCATCGCCGTGGCTGTGGCGGTGAACAGTCCGGCCGACAGCCCCGAGAACACGCGCGCGACCAGCAGCAGCTCCAGCGAGTTGCTCAGGAGGAACAGGATCGAGCTGATCACTGAGGTGGCCAGCGCTCCTGCCAGCATGGGTTTCCGTCCCACTTGATCCGACCATGGCCCTGTCGCAATCAGGGCTGCCAGCACGGCGAAGGCGTAACTGGCGAAAACCAACGCCACCATCAGGTGGCTGAGCCCCAGCGTTTGCCGATATAGCGGATACAGCGGCGTTGGCAGGGTGGTGCCCGCCATGCCGAGGGCGAAGACCAGCGCTATGGACATGACGTTGCGATGGTTCGTTTTGTGCTGTAGGTCAGGCAGCATGGGCAATCCCGATTAATAAAATGTTTGTTTCCTAATTAGGAAAAAAAATATCAGGACAAGGCGCGCAGGGTCTGCTCGACTACGGCATCGGCTGCCGTTTTGCTCATGCCCCGTTTGCCCAGCACACGGATCCCCTCCACCACGCATAGCAGGTACCGGGCCGTTGCTGGAATATCCAGATGGTCGGGCAATGACCCGTCGCGGATGCCTTCTTCAAGATATCCGGCAAAGCGCTTTTCGATACGATCAAGCGCAGCGCGGAAGCGATCCGCCAATGCCGCGTCGAAGGTGTCCATATCGGTCACCCCGCCCAGCACCATGCACCCGAGTCGTCCGCTCGCCTCGTGGGCGGTATCGGCATACGCCAGCAAAATGGCGCGGACTCGTTCTCTGCCAGTCGTTGCGGCGGCGAGGCGTCGGGCCAGCTCGGTTTCCCGCCCTGCCATGTAGCGGTCGAGAGCCGCCACGAAGACGCCACGTTTATCCTTGAACGCCTTGTACAAACTACCCGCGGTCAAGCCGGTCGCGCAATGGAGGTCGGCGATCGACGTGGCGTTGTAGCCGCGCTGACAAAACACCGCCACGGCGGCGTCCAGCACCTGGTCCATGTCGAACTCGCGCGGGCGCCCCGGTGAGCGGGCTGTGGAAAGAGGCGTGGGAAGTGTCATGCCTCAATATTAGGATATGTTTGTTTCCTATGTCAAAGCGCTTTGTCCGACCGACGCTGCCAATGCCATCGCGTCCGCCCCGGCGGGCAGGCGGGTCGGGCTTGCGGGGTCGTTCGCTGCGCGCCACACGGCTTGGGCCACATCCGCCGCATAGGTGACGTCGGCCGATTGCGCCCATCCCTCGAAGGTGCGCTGCGCCAGGTCGACATAGGCGTCGGGGATGCTTCCCATCCGGGATCGTGCGTTTTCGCCGAAGCGGGTCTCGGGCGCTCGGCCCGGCAGGATCAAGCTCACGCGCACGTTGAACGGCTGGAGTTCGAGCGCTAGCGACTCGGTAAAGGCATTGATCGCCGCTTTGCTGGCGGTGTACACGGACAGCAGGGGCAGCGGCGTTAACGTCGCGCTCGACGTGATGTTGATGATGACGCCGGCCTTGCGTTCTCGGAATTGCGGCAGCACGGCCCGGGTCATCGCCATCGTGCCGAAGGTATTCGCCTCGAAGACTTCGCGCACTGTGTCGGTCGCCGTGCCTTCCAGCGCATTCAGCGTTCCGATCCCCGCGTTATTGACCAAGACGTCGATGGGTCCGGCGGCCTGCACCGCCAGGCGGATGCTTTCCGAATCCGTGACGTCCAGTGCGAGCACGCGCAGGTGTTCGGAGCGGGGCAGCGGGTCCTCGCGGGGCACGCGCATCGTAGCGACAACCTGCCAGCCGCGGTTCAGGAAGTGCTTGGCCGTTTCAAGGCCGAAACCGGAGGAGCATCCGGTAATCAAGACTGTTTTCATGGGATTCCAGAGTCAGTGTGTGCAGTACGGAGACGATAGATCCCCATGCCCGGATTACCTACAATAGAGAATCCATATTTTTGTTCTAATAGTCCGGAAATGATCGATCCGTTCTCCGAAGTGGTCATGCTGTTGCAGCCTGGCGCCCCATTCTCGAAGATCGTCAGCGGGGCGGGGGCCTGGCGCGTAAGCCGAGAAGAATCAGGGCAGGTTTTTTATTGTGCGATCCTCGAAGGCGCGTGTCTCATCCAGGCTGACGAGCATGAACCGATCACCCTCCAGGAGGGTGATTTCGTCCTCATTCCTTCGGCGCACAATTTCGCGATGTCGAGTCTGGAACCGCCGCCGGATGGCGTGGATGCAGCACCGGTCGCACTGCCCGATGGCGAATTCAGGTTGGGTGTTTTGGACGTGCCGCCCGATGTCCGGTCTCTCGTCGGCTACTGCGTCTTCGGCGCGCCCGATGCCGCCTTGCTGGTGCCGCTCTTGCCCCAGCTCGTCCTGGCTCGTGGCGAGAGCAGGCTGATGACGCTGGTCCAGCTGGTGGGAGAAGAATGCCGCGCGCGTCGTCCGGCGCGCGATGTCGTCCTGGCCCGCCTGCTGGAAGTGCTTTTGGTCGAAGCCCTGCGCACGACCTCGGAGAGCGCCGCATCGCCGGGGCTGTTGCGCGGGCTGGCGGATGAGCGCCTTTCGGTTTCGATACGCCGGATGCATGAAATGCCGGCTCGGCGCTGGACAGTCGCTCAGCTGGCGACAGAAGCGGCCTTGTCGCGCTCGGCGTTTTTTGAGCGATTCAGCCGCATCATGGGGACGACGCCGATGGAGTACCTGTCGGCTTGGCGAATGGCTCTGGCCAAGGACCTGTTGCTGCGCGGCGGACGCGGGCTGGCCGACATCGCGGAGCGCGTCGGCTACAGCTCCGTGAACACGTTCAGCGTGGCCTTCACCCGCCACGTCGGCGTGCCGCCGGGGCGCTATGCACGGCGCCCCTGACGCCGGCCGGCGCCTGGATGGCGGACCTCAGGCCAGGGCTTGCAGATAATCCGCTGTCGGTGTCGTTGCGCCGGCGTTCACCGTCTGGCCGAACCAGGCCAGTTCCCGCCCCAGCGCAGTGACTTCGCCCACCAGGACCAGGGCGGGGGATTGCACCTGGTGCTCGACAGCGGTGGAGGCCAGGGTGTCGAGGGTGGCGAAGACCGTCCTCTGGTTCGCCCGGGAACCGTTTTCCACCAGGGCGCAGGGCGTGGATGGGGCGCGGCCGTCGGCCAGCAGTTGTTCGCGCAGGACCGGCAGACGCTTCACGCCCATGTAGTAGACCCGGGTCTGGCCATCGGTCGTGACACCGTCCTCCGATGCCTGCGTGGCTTCCGCGCGGCGGTGGGCGGTGGCCAGCGTCAGCGATTGCGCGTGATCACGGTGCGTCAATGGAATGCCGGCGTAGGCTCCGCAGGCCAATGCGGCGGTGATGCCGGGCACGACTTCGTAGGCGATGCCGTGGCGCTTCAGGTGCTGCAGTTCCTCGCCGCCCCGGCCGAACACCAGGGGATCGCCGCCTTTCAGGCGCACGACGCAGCGGCCCTGCCGGGCGTGGGACACCATCAGGGCATGGATGCGGGCCTGGGTGTCTTCGTGGGGGCCGCCCAGGGCCTTGCCCACGTCGATCACCTGCGCGTCGCGCCGCGCCAGAGCCAGCACTTCCGGGCTGACCAGGCGGTCGGCCAGGATGACGTCGGCCTCGTTCAGGGCGCGCAGGCCGCGCAGGGTCAGCAGGCCCGGGTCGCCGGGGCCGGCGCCGACCAGCAGGACCTTGCCGGCCGGAGCGGGGGTGTTGTGCCCCAGCGCTTGATCCAGGGCGGCTTCGGCTTCATCGGGCCGGCTGCGCCGCAGCGCCCCCAGCACGGGGCCGTCCATCAGCCAGTCGTAGAAATCCCGGCGGGCGCGCAGTTCTGGCCGGGCCTGACGGATCGCCAGGCGCTTGCGCTGCGCCAGCGCGGCCAGCGCGCCCAACGCCGGATCGAACAGGGACTCGATGCGTTCGCGCAGGCGCCGGGCGATGACCGGCGCGCTGCCGCCTGATGAAATGGCGATGGTGATGGGGGACCGGTCCACGATGGCCGGCACCTGGGCGCTGGAGAGTTCCGCGTCGTCCACCACATTGCAGAACAGCCGCCGGGCGGCGGCGGCGTCCGCGATCCGCCGGTTCAGCGTCCGGTCGTTCGTGGCGGCGATGACCAGCCAGGCCTCGTCCAGCCAGGCCGGGTCGAAGGGCGCCAGGCGCAGTTCGATGTCGCCCGCCTGGGCGCGGGCCTGGACCTGGGGATGGGCCGCATGGGCGCCGACGACCACGCGGGCGCCGGCCGACAGCAGCAGGTGGATCTTGCGGTCGGCGACCAGTCCCGCGCCGACCACCAGCACGGTGCGGCCCTTCAGGTCGGTGAACAGGGGAAACAGATGCACGATCACACCACCCCGGTGCGCACCAGGAAATCGCCAAAGGCCTCCTGGGGCTGGCGTTTTCCGGCATAGTCGCCGAACAATGTGTCCAGGCTGCCCAGGATCTCGCCTTCGTCGATGTTTTCCCGGTACAGGCGGTTCATCCGTTCGCCGACGAAGTCGGCGCCCAGTCTCAGGTCGTAGCGGCCCAGCGCCCGCCCCACCAGGGCGATTTCGCCCAGATAGGGGCGCGAACAGCCGTTCGGGCAGCCCGACAGGCGCAGCAGGATGGGTTCGTCGCGCAGGCCGTGCTTGTCCAGCAGGGCTTCCAGTTTGGGCAGCAGCACCGGGGCGTAGCGTTCGCTTTCCGCCATGGCCAGGCCGCAGGTGGGCAGCGCCACGCAGGCGATGTGGTGGCGGCGGATGCCGCTCTGTTCCTTGTAGCCGTCCAGCCCGTATTCCCGCACCAGGGCGTCGATGCCGGCGCGGTCGGCTTCGTCCACATTGGCGATCACCAGGTTCTGGTTGCAGGTCAGGCGGAATTCGCCGGTCAGCACCTTGGCGATTTCACGCATGCCGGTCTGCAGCCGCAGGCCGTCGCGGTCCCACAGGCGGCCGGAGGCGATGTACAGGCCCAGGTGCCAGCGGCCGTCCTCGCCGCGCGACCAGCCGTAGCGGTCGCCGTTGCTCTCGAACCGGTAGGGGCGGGCGTCCTGCAGGGTGCGGCCGCTGCGGACCTGGATCTGTTCGCGAAACCACTCCACGCCCAGGCGGTCCACCGTGTATTTCAGACGCGCGTGCTGGCGTTCCTTGCGGTCTCCATGGTCGCGCTGCAGCGTGACGACCGCTTCGGCGACGGCGATCAGGTCTTCGGGGGTGACGAAACCCACCATCGAACCCAGGCGCGGATAGGTCGTGGGATCGCCCGCCGTGGCGCCCATGCCGCCGCCCACCGCCACGTTGAAGCCTTGCAGCTGACCGTTTTCAATGATGGCGACCAGCCCCAGATCGTTGGCGAACACATCGCAGTCGTTGGTCGGCGGGATGGCGATGCCGATCTTGAATTTGCGCGGCAGATAGGCGGAGTCGTTGCCGTAGATCGGTTCGTCGTCCCCGGCCTCGCCCACCTGCTCGCCGCCGAGCCAGATTTCCGCGTAGGCCGTGGTGCGCGGCAGGAAGTGGTTGGACAGGCGCAGCACCCATTCCTGGGTCAGGGCGTGTTGGCTGGACAGGTGCGGATTGACCGAACTGATCACCTGGCGATTGACGTCGCCGCAGGCGGCGATGGTCGTTGCCCGGGCATCGTGGATGCCCTGCATGAATGCCCGCAGATTGCGCTTCAGGATGCCGTGCCACTGAAAGGTCTGGCGCGTGGTGATGCGCAGGCCCCGGGTTGCGTATTGTTGCGCCAGCGCGTCCAGCGCCAGCCACTGCTGCGGCGGGATGACGCCGCCCGGCAGGCGCGCGCGCACCATGAAAGCGTGGGCGGGTTCCAGCTTCTGCTTGCGCCGTTCGTCGCGGATGTCGCGGTCGTCCTGCATGTAGCTGCCGTGGAATTTCAGCAGCTTGGTGTCGGCTTCGGGAATCGCGCCGGTCACCGGGTTGTCCAGTTCCTGGGCGATCGTGCCGCGCAGGAACCGACTGGCGGTCTTGATGTGTTCCAGGGGGGATAGGGGGGAGATGCTCATCTTGGGTCAGTCGCTGCTATCTGCTATTTGCTGTCGAAGGCGCCGCTCGGGCGCGCGGATCAGGTCGGGGGTTGGATGTCAGTACACGTCCCGGGCGTAGCGGCCCTGGGCCGCCAGATCGTCCAGCCATTGCCGGGCGCCGTCTTCGCTCAGGCCGCCCTGGTCGCGGGCAATGTCCAGCAGGGCGGCGTGCACGTCGCGGGCCATGTGATCCGCATCCCCGCAGACGTAGACGTGGGCTCCGGCCTGGATCCAGTCGTAGACGTCGGCGCCGCGTTCCAGCAGCCGGTGCTGGACATAGACCTTGTCGGCCTGGTCGCGGGAAAACGCCAGGTCGATGCGATTGAGCTGGCCGCCTTTCAGGGCCTGCTGCCATTCGGTCTGGTACAGGAAATCGCTGGTGAAGTGCGGGTTGCCGAAAAACAGCCAGTTGCGGCCTGCCGCGTCCGCGTCCGAGCGGGCCTGGACGAAGGCGCGAAAGGGCGCCACGCCGGTGCCTGCGCCGATCATGATGATGTCGCGGGCGGAATCCTCGGGCAGGCGGAAACGCGTGTTTTCCTCGATGAAGATCGGCACCGTATCGCCTTCGGCGCGTTCGGCCAGGAAATGCGAGGCCACGCCCCAGCGGGATTCGGACTCGTGTTCAAAGGCGACATGGGCCAGCGTCAGGTGGACTTCGTCTTCGGCGACCGTGGCGCAGGAGGCGATGGAATACAGGCGCGGCGTCAGGGGGCGCAGGGCCGCCACCAGGTCAGGCGCGCTCCAGCGGACCGGCCAGGCCCGCAGCGCGTCGATCAGTTGATGGCTCGCCATGTAGGCCGACAGGGCTTCGCGGGATTCGGGCTGCAGCAGGGCCTTCAGGTCGTCCTGGCCGGCGCGTTCCGCCAGCGCCGTCAGAAAGGGACGGGTCAGCACGGTCAACTCGCGGTAGCGGCCCAGCCATTCCCCCAGCGGTCGCGCTGAGCCCTGGTGGTCGACGGAGTCCGCGGCATTCAGGCCCGCGGCTTCCAGCACGCGGGCCACCAGCGTGTCGTCCTGCACGGGCCATACGCCCAGGGCGTCGCCCGGTTCGTAGCGCAGCTTGCTGCCTTCCAGGGACAGTTCCAGATGGCGGATGTCTTTGTCGCTGTCGCGCCCGGTGATCGGTTGGTTCAACAGCACTTCGGCCGGGAACGGATGGTCGCGCGTGAATTTTTCGGCCTGCGGGCGCAGCGGCGTCACCGTGGCCTGGGCGGCGAGCGGCGCGGCGGCTTTCAGCGCCTGTCCAGCCTGTTCCAGGGCGCGGGCCTGCCAGGGGCCGGCGATGGTCTCGATGTCCAGGTCGGCGGCGCCGGCATCCTGCAGGCGCTGGGCGCCCAGTTCCGCCAGCCGCGCGTCGATTTTCTGCGAAATGCCGCAAAACGACGGGTAGCTGGAATCGCCCAGTCCCAGGACGGCGTATTTCAGCTTGGGCAGCTTGGGGGCCCGCTTGCCCAGCAGGAATTCGACCCAGGCGATGGAGTCGTCCGGCGCATCGCCGTCGCCCTGGGTGCTCATGACGACGTAGAGCAGTTGTTCGTCTTTCAGTTCCTTGGTCTTGTACTGATCGGCCCGCACCAGGCGCGCGCTCAGCCCCTGGGCCTGGATCTGGTCGTGCAACTGGGTGGCCAGGCGCTTGGCGTTGCCCGTCTGGCTGCCGTACAGGATGGTCAGGCGCTGGGCGGCGTCGGTTGCGGGCGCGGCGGCGACCGTCAGGGGCGGAGCGGCTTCGCGCGCCGGTTGGCGGGCCTGGGCGACCCCGGCGAAATAGCCGGACAGCCAGTGCAGGCTGGTGGGTTCGAGCGTGTCCGCCAGTTCGGCGATCAGGGAATGATGGGCGTCGGGCAGATAGTTCGGCGCGAGCATGGCATGGCCTTGTCGAAACGAAAGAAGCGTCCATTCTGGGACGCTTCCCGCATGCCGTGAACGATCAGATGCTTATGTTTTTATGCGGGTATAAGCAAATGCCGAAGCGGCGCCCGGCGTGTGCCGGGCGCCCGGGTGCGCGCTAGTGAAACAGGGCGCTGGCCTTCAGCAGGGTTTCCCAGACCCCCAGGACCAGGGGGATGCCGACGTAGAGCCAGAACAGGATGATCAGGGCTCGGGACGGGGTATGCGTGGCGGTGGACATGGGGGTCTCCTTATTTCTGGGTGGCCAGGGTAGCGCCGGACAGGATGCTGCCGTCCGCTTCGCTGCGCATGTGGTGGTGCGATGCCACCGGGCGCACGAACAGATTGCAGAAGAATCCGATCACCAGGAGCCCGGCCATCAGGTACATGGTGATCGTATAGGACTGGCCGGCAGGGACGCCGTGATCCACCTGGTATTGGCGGATGTAGTTCACCAGCACCGGACCGAAGATCCCGCCCGCCGCCCAGGCCGTCAGGATGCGGCCATGGATGCCGCCCACGTAGCGTGTGCCGAACAGATCGGCCAGGTAGGCCGGAATGGTGGAAAAGCCCCCGCCGTACATGGAGATGATGATGGCGTAGAACAGCACGAACAGGGCCACGTTGCCGGATGACCCCATGCCCGGCACCAGGAAGTACAGGATGGCCCCCAGCACGAAGAAGACCGCATAGGTGTTCTTGCGTCCGACGTAGTCCGAGGCGCTGGACCAGAAGAACCGCCCCAGCATGTTGGCCAGCGACAGCAGGCCGACGAAGCCGGCCGCGGCGGCGGGCGTGATGGCGCCCCGGAAGCTTTCCTGGATCATCACGGACGCCTGGCCCAGCACGCCGATGCCCGCCGTGACGTTCAGCGTCAGCGCCCACCACAGCAACCAGAATTGCGGAGTCTTGAGCGCCTGGTCGATGTGCACGTGGTTGCGCGAGATCATGCCTTTCTGGGTGGCCGGCGGCGTCCAGCCGTCCGGCTTCCAGTCGACCGCCGGAATGCGGATGGCATAGGACCCGATCATCATGGAAATGAAGTACAGCACGCCCATGACCAGGAAGGTCTGCGACACGCCCATGGAGATCGGCGTGCGGAAGTGTTCCATCAGGGCGACGGACATGGGCGAGGCGATGAAGGCCCCGCCGCCGAAGCCCATGATGGCCATGCCGGTCGCCATGCCGCGCTTGTCCGGGAACCATTTGATCAGCGTCGAGACCGGCGACACGTAGCCGATGCCCAGCCCGATGCCGCCCAGCACCCCGTACCCCAGGTACAGCAGCCAGAGCTGATGGGTGGAGACGCCGATCGACGAGATGATGAAACCGCCGCCGAAGCAGCAGGCGGCCACGAACATGGCCTTGCGCGGACCGACCTCTTCCAGCCATTTGCCCGCGAAGGCGGCCGACAGGCCCAGGAACAGGATGGCCAGGCTGAAGATCCAGCCCAGGGCGGGCAGGCCCCAGTCGTCCGGCGCGGGCTGCTGGATCCCGATGAGTTTGGTCATGGGGCCGTTGAACACCGAAAAGGCATAGGCCTGGCCGATGCACAGGTGGACCGCGAGGGCGGCCGGTGGAATCATCCAGCGGTTGAATCCAGGCGGGGCGGTGATGCGTTCCTTGCTGAAAAATCCGGGGTGGCTTGCTTCCGTACTCATGCTGTCTCCTCCTGGGTCGTATGCCCGGTCTGTGGTTGGTGTTGCGGTTGAGGTCGGAAAATCCGTGGAAAAAAGGGTCAGGCTGTCGCGGGCCGCGACGGCGTCAGCCGGTCGCGGTGGCGCTGGATGGCTTCCAGGCAGATGGGGGTCAGGACGGTATCGCCCCATTGCCCGTCCGGGTGCGCGTGCAGGTAATCCAGCAGCGCCGCCCGCATGCGGGGTTCCCAGAACCGCCGGATGTGGTCGGCGATGCTGTCGATGCCGGCGGAACGGTCCGGCATGGCCTCGAAGAAGTAGCCGATGCGGTTGGCCAGTCGGATCAGGTGTTCGATATTGGTCACGGGCGGCTCTCCTGTTCCAGGTAATCGGGGTGGCTGTACAAGGTGAAGCGGCCATCCCGGGCGAACCCGGCCAGCATCATGGGAGCGGCTTGCGCCAGCTGCACGGCCAGGGTCGTGGGCGCCGACACCGCGATCAGGGCGCCGATGCCGGCGGCGTGCGCCTTTTGCACCATCTCGAAACTGGCCCGGCTGGACACCACCACGAAGCCCTGGCTGCGATCCACGGGCTGCAGCAGGAGGTGGCCGATCAGTTTGTCCAGGGCGTTGTGGCGCCCGACGTCCTCGAAGATCCAGGCCAGCGCGCCTTCCGGGTCGGCCCAGGCGGCCGCGTGCGTGGCGCCGGTCAGATTGTGCAGGGGCTGGCCCCGGCGCAATTGCCCAAGCGCCCGTTCCACGGCGGCCTGCCGCCAGGGGCGCGCCGGCCGGGGCAGGGACGGCAGGTCGCGGGGGATCTGCGACAGGCCTTCGACCCCGCACAGGCCGCAGCCCGTGCTGCCGGCCAGGTGGCGGCGGCGCTGCTTGAGCGCGTGCAGGCGGCTGTTCAGGATCGTCACGCGCGCGATCAGGCCCAGCGGCGTGGTTTCGATGTCCATGTCCAGCACGTCGGCGGCGTCGCGGATGATGCCTTCGGTGAAGGAAAAGCCCAGGGCCAGTTCCCGGACGTGCAGGGGGGAGGCCAGCAGGGTGGCGTGCGCGATGCCGTTGTATTCCAATGCCACGGCCTGCTCGCAGGCGATCGCGTCCTGAGCGGCGACGGCCTGCGGCCCGTGGATGCGGACGATGGCGCCCAGTTGATGGGCGGCATCGCTGTCGGGCTGCGTGGCCATGGGGTTGAAGTCGGCGGGATGCATGATGACGGGCTCCTCAGGACCCGGCCGCGCCGGCCATGGTTTCCCGAGCCTGCAGGAGCTGATCCTGCCGCTGCCCGAAGGCGGTCCAGTCCCGCTGCCAGGACGAGGGCTGCGTGACCTTGCTGACCTGGACGGCCGTGACCTTGTATTCCGGGCAGTCCGTCGCCCAGTCGGTGTTGTCGGTCGTCAGGACGTTGGAGCCGCATTCCGGGAAGTGGAACGTGGTGTAGACCACCCCCGGCTGGATGCGGTCCGTGACGGTGGCCCGCAGCATGGTTTCACCCGCGCGGCTCTGGATGGCCACGCGGTCGCCTTCCAGGATGCCGCGGTCCTCGGCGTCGTGCGGGTGGATCTCCAGCACGTCCTCGCTGTGCCAGGCGTTGTTGGCCGTGCGCCGCGTCTGGACCCCGGCGTTGTACTGCGACAGGATGCGGCCGGTGGTCATCAGCAGGGGGAAGCGGCGGGTGGAGCGTTCTTCGGTGGGCACGTATTGTGTGATCATGAAGCGGCCCTTGCCGCGCACGAATTCGCCCACGTGCATGATGGGCGTGCCTTCGGGAGCCTCGTCGTTGCAGGGCCATTGCAGGCTGCCCCCCAGGGCGGCGATGCGGCCGAACGACACGCCGGCGAAGGTGGGCGTCAGGCGGGCGATCTCGTCCAGGACTTCCCCCGGATGGGCGTAGTCCATGGGGTAGCCCATGGCCGTGGACAGGGCGCAGGTGACTTCCCAGTCGGCCAGGCCGGCCTTGGGCCGCATCACCTGGCGCACGCGCGAGATGCGCCGTTCGGCGTTGGTGAAGGTGCCGTCCTTTTCCAGGAAGGACGACCCAGGCAGGAAAACGTGCGCGTATTTCGCGGTCTCGTTCAGGAACATGTCCTGGACGATGACGCATTCCATGGATTTCAGCGCTTCCACCACGTGTTGCGTGTTCGGGTCCGATTGGGCGATGTCTTCCCCCTGGCAGTACAGGCCCCTGAAGGATCCGCTGTGGGCCGCGTCGAACATATTGGGCAGCCGCAGGCCGGGTTCGGGCTGCAGGTGCACGCCCCAGGCCCGTTCGAATTCGCCCCGCACCCGGTCGTCGGAGACGTGCCGGTAGCCGGGGAATTCATGCGGGAACGAGCCCATGTCGCAGGACCCCTGCACGTTGTTCTGGCCGCGCAGGGGATTGATGCCCACGCCTTCGCGGCCGATATTGCCGGTCAGCATGGCCAGGTTGGCGATGCACATGATGGCCGTGGAACCCTGGCTGTGTTCGGTCACGCCCAGGCCGTAGTAGATGGCGGCATTGCCCCCGGTGGCGTACAGGCGGGCCGCGCCGCGCAGGTCGGAGGCAGGCACGCCAGTGATGGATTCGGTCGCCTCGGGCGCGTGTTCGGGCCGGCGGATGAACTGCAGCCATTGCTCGAAGGCCAGGTCCTCGCAGCGGGCCTGGATGAAGTCCTGGTTGACCAGGCCTTCGGCGACGATGACGTGCGCCATGGCGTTGAGCACCGCCACATTGGTGCCCGGGCGCACCGGCAGGTGGTAGTCGGCCTTGACGTGCGGGGCGTCGACCAGTTCGATGCGGCGCGGGTCGATCACGATCAGGCGGGCGCCCTGGCGCAGGCGCTGTTTCAGCCGCGAGGCGAAGACCGGGTGGGCGGCGCTGGGGTTGGCGCCCAGCACCACGGCGACGTCCACGTGCATGACCGAATCGAAGGTCTGCGTGCCGGCCGATTCGCCGATGGTGGTCTTCAGGCCGTAGCCGGTGGGCGAATGGCAGACCCGGCCGCAGGTGTCCACGTTGTTGTTGCCCATGGCGGCCCGCACCAGTTTCTGGACGAGGTAGGTTTCCTCGTTGGTGCAGCGCGACGAGGTAATGCCGCCGATGGAATCGACGCCGTATTTTTCCTGGATGCGGCGCAGTTCGGAGGCGGCGTGGCCGATGGCTTCCTCCCAGGAGACCTCGCGCCAGGGATCGGTGATCTTTTCCCGGATCATAGGGGTCGTCAGCCGGTCGGCGTGGGTGGCGTAGCCCCAGGCGAAGCGGCCCTTCACGCAGGAGTGCCCGCGATTGGCCTTGCCGTCTTTCCAGGGGGTCATGCGCACCACGGTTTCGCCCTGCAGTTCGGCCTTGAAGCCGCAGCCCACCCCGCAGTAGGCGCAGGTGGTGATGACGGCATGGTCGGCCTGGCCCTGTTCGATGATGGTGTTCTCGATCAGCGAGCCGGTCGGGCAGGCCTGCACGCAGGCCCCGCAGGACACGCAGTCGCTGTCCAGGAAGCCGTCGTCCTGGCCGGCGACGATGCGCGAATCGAAGCCCCGGGCCTGCACGGTCAGGGCGTAAGTGCCCTGGACGTCGTCGCAGGCGCGCACGCAGCGGCTGCAGACAATGCATTTCGAGGCGTCGTAGGTGAAATAGGGATTGCTGGCGTCCAGCGGGTCCTGCAGGTGATTGGCGCCGTCGAAGCCGTAGCGCACGTTGCGCAGGCCCACCACCCCGGCCATGTCCTGCAGCTCGCAGTCGCCGTTGGCCGGGCAGGTCAGGCAGTCCAGCGGGTGGTCGGAAATATAGAGTTCCATGACGTTGCGGCGCAGGTCGTGGAGTTTCGGCGTCTGCGTGCGCACGACCATGCCGTCTTCGACCGGCGTGGTGCAGGAGGCGGGGTGCCCCCGGCGGCCTTCGATTTCCACCAGGCACAGGCGACAGGACCCGAAGGCTTCCAGGTTGTCGGAGGCGCACAGTTTCGGGATCTGGATGCCGGTTTCAGCGGCGGCGCGCATGATGGAGGTGCTGGCGGGCACGGTAAGGGTCTGTCCGTCGATGGACAGGGTGACGGTTTCGGTGGACAGGGATGCGGGCGTGCCCAGATCGCGGTCACGCTTGAGGACGGTTTCCAGCATGGCGGGCTCCTTAGGCGGTGTGCAGGACGTGTTCGGCGGACAGACCGAAGTCTTCCGGGAAATGACGCAGGGCCGACAGCACCGGGTAGGGCGTCATGCCCCCCAGAGCGCACAGCGACCCGGCCAGCATGGTGTCGCACAGGTCCTGCAACAGGTCGGCCTGGTTTTCGTGGTCTTGCCGGTCGCGGATTCTTTGCAGGACTTCGGTGCCGCGCACCGAGCCGATGCGACAGGGCGTGCATTTGCCGCAGGATTCGATGGCGCAGAATTCCAGGGCGTATTGCGCCATGGCGGCCATGTCCACGGTGTCGTCGAAGGCGACCACCCCGCCGTGGCCCAGCATGGCGGAAATCTGCAGGAAGGCCTCGTAGTCCAGCGGCGTGTCCCACTGGGATTCGGGCAGGTAGGCCCCCAGCGGCCCGCCCACCTGCACGGCCCGCAGCGGCCGGCCCGAGCGGCTGCCGCCGCCGTAGTCGAACAGCAGTTCGCGCAGGGTCAGGCCGAAGGCCTTCTCGACCAGGCCGCCCTGGCGGATGTTGCCGGCCAGTTGGAATGGCAGGGTGCCGCGGGATTTGCCCATGCCGTAGTCGCGGTAGGCGGCGGCGCCCCGGTCCAGGATGAAAGGCACGGTCGCCAGGGAAATGACGTTGTTGATGACCGTGGGGCAGCCGAACAGGCCCCGGATGGCGGGCAGGGGCGGCTTGGCGCGCACCAGGCCGCGCCGGCCTTCCAGGCTTTCCAGCAGAGAGGTTTCCTCGCCGCAGATGTAGGCGCCGGCCCCCCGTCGCAGTTCGATGTCGAAGGCGTGGTTCGAGCCCTGGATGCCGTCGCCCAGCCAGCCGGCCTCGCGGGCGGCCAGCAGGGCGTGAGCCAGCACGCGTTCGGCCTGGGGATATTCGGAGCGCAGGTAGATGTAGCCCCGGGTGGCGCCCACGGCCAGCCCCGCGATGGTCATGCCTTCGATCAGGGCGAGCGGGTCGCCTTCCATCAGCATGCGGTCGGAAAAAGTGCCGGAATCGCCTTCGTCCGCATTGCAGACGATGTACTTTTGGGCGGCGTCGGTCTGCAGGACCGTGCGCCATTTGATGCCGGTGGGGAAGGCCGCGCCGCCCCGGCCGCGCAGGCCGGATTCGGTGATACAGGAGACGATGTCGGCGGGGGCCATGTCCAGCGCCCGGCGCAGCCCGGCGTAGCCGCCGTGGGCCTGGTAGTCCGCGACGCTGACCGGGTCGGTGAGGCCCACGCGGGCGAAGGTCAGGCGTTCCTGTTTCTGCAGGAAGGGGATGGCGTCGGTGGGGCCGTGGCACAGCGGATGTGAGGCGTCGTCGGCCCAGGCGGCGTCCAGGATGGAGGGCACGTCTTCCAGCGCGACCGGCCCGTAGGCGATGCGCCCGGCCGGGGTCTGGGCCTCGACCAGGGGTTCCAGCCAGAGCATGCCGCGCGAGCCGTTGCGCACGATGTTCAGCGCCATGCCGCGCCGGGCGGCTTCGGCCAGGAAGGCATCGGCCAGGGCGTCCGCGCCCATGGCCAGCGCCGAGGAATCCAGGGGGATGTACAGGGTGTGTGCCATGTCAGGACTCCAGCAGGGCGTCGAGTTTTTCCGGCGTGACGCGGGCATGCGGACGGCCGTTGATCATCACGGCCGGAGACTGCGCGCACAGCCCCAGGCAGTACACGGGGGCCAGCGATACCTGGTCTGGGGAAGCGCCCGCCACGCGCTGTTCGGCGTGACGGTACAAGGCATCGCCGCCACAGGCCTGACAGGATTCGGCGCGGCAGATTTCCACCTGCGTGCGGGCCGGCGGCGCAGTGCGAAAGTGCGTGTAGAAATGGATGACCCCGTGGACTTCCGCGCGGGATCGCTGGATGCCCGCCGCGATCATGCCGATGGCGTCGGCCGGGATGTAGCCCAGGGCGTCCTGCACGGCATGCAGGATGGGCAGCAGCGACCCGGGCTGGCCGGCATGCCGCGTCAGGATGTCCTGGATCAATGGGCTGTGGTCCGGGGGAATCGGGTCGGTGCGAACGCTGTCCATGCGGATGTCTCCAGGCGCATGGGCGGCAGGCCATGCGCTTTAATATGTTTTTATATGCATATATATTGATTGCCGTTGGTTTACTCTACTATCGAAAATGAATTGATTTCAATAAGATATAAAGAGCATATTAAAAAGATGGGTACTCTGTTTATATGCAATTAATTGCATATTATTCAAAAACCAGGAGGAGACATGGCGGTTTATCGCTTCAAACCCAGGCTGGATTCAGAATGGGTTCTGGAAAAGCAATCCGGGGAAATACTGCCCATGGGCGAGGTCATGCGGCTGTTGGCTGCGGTGGACGAACATGGCCACATCGCCGGCGCCTGCCAGGCGCGCGGCCTGTCGTACCGCCATGCCTGGGGCATCCTGCGCAAGGCCGAAGCCGACTTCCAGGCGCCGCTGATCGAAACGTCCCGCCGGCGCGGTTCGCGCCTGACCAGTTTCGCTCAGCACCTGCTGTGGGCCAATCGCCGCATCGACGCGCGTCTGGCGCCCACCTTCGAAAGCATCGCGTCGGAACTGCAGGAAGAGCTGCAGCGCCTGTATTCCGAGGAAATGTCGGTGTTGCGCCTGCACGCCAGCCATGGCTTCGCGGTCGAAGGCCTGATGCGCCTGGCCAACGGCCAGGACATGCTGCCGCTGGAACTGCGCTACCGCACCGGGATCGAGGCCCTGTCCTCGCTGGATCGGGGGGAATGCGACCTGGCGGGGTTCCAGGTGCCGGTCGATGAATACGAGCAGCCCATCCTCAAGCGCTACGGCCACTGGCTCAATCCGGATCGCATGCTGCTCCTGCATCTGGCGGAACGCAACACCGGTTTGTTCGTTCAGCCCGGCAATCCGAAAAACATCTTGTCCGTCCAGGATTTCGTGCGCCCGGACGTGCGTTTCGTCAACCGGCAGATGGGTTCCAGCACCCGGTTCCTGGTGCATCTGATGCTGGAAAGCCAGGGGATCGACCCCAGTCAGGTCACGGGTTTCGACAGCGGGGAATTCACCCACCTGGCGATTGCGGCCCATATCGCCAGCGGCATGGCCGATGTCGGCATCGGGGTCGAGACCGCCGCCTGGCGCTGCGGGCTGGATTTCATCCCCCTGGCCAAGGAACGGTATTTCTTCGGCATCAACAAGGACCTGGTGGGCACGCAATCCCTGCAGCGCCTGCTGGATCTGATGAATGGCGAGGCCTATCAGGCCTATGTCCGCGATCTGGTGGGCTACGATTGCAGCCTGATGGGGCAGGTGCAGACGCTGGAACAGGCCTTCGGCGCCGAGTATGCCGCCTGATGGACGCCGCCGATGCGACGGCGCCCCGGCGGGCGCCGGCCGCCCGTCGGCAAGCTGTTCAGTCTTCCCAGTGGGCCCAGCCTTCCTGCAGCCATTCGTCCAGCATGGCCAGGACGTCGGGGGCCAGCCCTTGAAGATCCGCAGCCGGCAGGCTGCGGCGATCGGCCAAGGCTTCCAGCGCTGGCGCGGCCGCCAGCTCGGCGACTTCGCCGTTGATGAAGAGCTGCGGGCCGCTGTACATCAGGCGGGTACAGCGATCCAGCGTCAGCCGGCCCTGCGCGGGCACGCCCGTCAGCAAGGACACCGGGGCGTCCGGGGGATCGAACAAGGCGCTGTCGGGCAGGTTCGTCAGCCACTGGCCCAGGAACCGGGCGGCCACGGCTTCATCCAGGCGGATGCGCTGCAGGGTGCCGAGGGTGGTCCGGACCAGTTCATCGGGCAGGGCGGCCGGGTGCTGCGTGGCGGGGGTGTCCGCATCGGTGTACAGGGCGGATAGATCCGGGCCCGGCAGGCAAGGATGGCCATACAGCCCGGGGTCGCCCAGGTGCTGCGCCGACAACTGGTCGGCGGCCGATTCCAGCAGGCCGCGGGCCAGGGTGGCCTGGCTGGGCACGCGAAAACCGATGGACAGGGTCATGCAGTCGTTGCCGATGGCCACCCCGTCGTGGCAGACGTGCGGGGGCAGATACAACATGTCGCCGGGTTCCAGGATGTCGTCGGCATCCGGCTGGAAATCGGCCAGGATCTTCAGCGGCAGGCCAGGCCTCAGGCTGCGATCGTCCTGGCAACTGGTGCGCCAGCGGCGCCGGCCCTGGCCTTGCAGCAGGAACACGTCATAGCTGTCGAAATGCGGCCCCACGCCGCCCCCGTCGGTGGCGATGCTGATCATCAGATCGTCCAGCCGGGCGTCGGAGATGAAGCGGAACTGCCGCATCAGCGCGGCGGATTCATCGTCGTGCAGATCCACGCTTTGCACCAGCAGCGTCCATTTGGGCTGCGATTTCGGTGGAAAGCCGCGAAACGGGCCGTGCTTGAGGGTCCAGCCCTTTTCGCCGTGCGTGATCAGGCGCGATTCGACTTCTTCCCGGCGAGCCAGGGTCTGCACGTCGCGGATCGTCACCGGCGGCTGGAAGCCGGGGATCGCCTGGCGGATCAGCAGCGGCTTTTTCTGCCAGTAATCGCGCATGAATTCGCGCGGCGTCAGGCCCCCCAGCAAGGGGGCGGGCTGGTCGATGTCGGGGGTGGCGTAGGCGCGAGACATGGCGGGGTGTCCTGGCAAAGCCCGCAACGGCGCCGTAGGCGCCGTCACGGGGTGATCGGTGGGGTCAGTGTAGGTGCTGGCTGCCGAAAATCAAAGAAAATCGCGGCGCAACTGGTAGATGAGCTGCAGCGCCTCGCGGGGGCTGAGCGTGTCCGGGTCCAGGGCCTGCAGGGCGGTTTTCAGGGGGGCGTCCGCGTCCGCCTCCTCTTCCTCGGTCTGCTGGATGAACAGCGACAACTGCGAATCGGCGCGGTTGCGGGCTTCCAGTTCGGCCAGTTCCTTGCGGGCGTGGCGGATCACCACGGGCGGGATGCCCGCGCGCTGCGCCACGTGCAGGCCGTAGCTCTGGCTGGCGGGGCCGGGGCGCACTTCGTGCAGGAAGACCACCCCGTCGGGGGCGTCGGCCGCGGCCAGGTGGACGTTGGTCACCCCATGGGTTTTTTCCGGCAGTCGGGTGATTTCGAAATAGTGCGTGGCGAACAGCGTCAGCGCCCGGTTGTGCGTCAGCAGGCGGTGGGCGATGGCCCAGGCCAGGGCCAGCCCGTCGTAGGTGGACGTCCCCCGGCCGATCTCGTCCATCAGGACCAGACTGTGCGGGGTGGCGGCCGCCAGGATGACGCCCGCCTCCATCATTTCCATCATGAAGGTCGAGCGCCCACCCGCCAGGTCGTCGGCCGCTCCGATCCGCGTGAAAATGCGGTCGATCGGCCCGATGCGGGCGTGGCTGGCCGGAACGTAGCTGCCCATCCGGGCCAGCAGCGCGATCAGCGCTACTTGGCGCATGTACGTGGATTTACCGCCCATGTTCGGCCCGGTGATCAGCAGCATGCGGCGCTCTTCGTGCATCTGGCAGTCATTGGGCGTGAAGGTCTCGATGCTGTGTTCCACCACCGGGTGGCGGCCCGCCTGGATGTCCAGGCAGCTGTCGTCGCACAGTTCGGGGGCGACCCAGCCGTGGCGGCGGGCATGGTGCGCCAGCGTCGCCAGCGCATCGATGCGGGCCAGGGCGGCGGCGCTTGCCGCCAGCGCCGCCGCGTGTCTGGCCGCCTGGGCCAGCATCTGGTCGAACAGCAGTTTTTCGCGGGCCAGGCCGCGTTCGCGGGCCGACAGGACCTTGTCTTCCCAGGATTTCAGTTCCGGGGTGATGTAGCGCTCGACGTTCTTCAGCGTCTGGCGGCGGCGATAGTCGTCCGGGACCTTGTCGGCCTGGCCGCGCGTGACCTCGATGAAAAAGCCGTGCACCCGGTTGTATTCCACCCGCAGGTTGGCGATGCCCGTGCGTTCGCGTTCGCGGGTTTCCATCTCCATCAGGAAGGCTCCGTTGTCGCCCGCCAGTTGGCGCAAGGTGTCCAGTTCCTCGTCGTAGCCCTCGGCGATCACGCCGCCGTCGCGGATCATCAGCGCCGGTTCGGGCGCGATGGCCCGGACCAGCAGGGCGGCCAGCGCCGCATCCACCGGAATCGCCTGCAGGCAGTCGGCCAGCAGGCCGGCGGCCTGGAAATCGGCCTGGGCCGCCGAGGACAGCGGTTCCAGCGTCCCCAGCGCGTCGCGCAGGCTGGCCAGCTCGCGCGGGCGGATGGTGCCCAGGGCCAGCCGGGTCGCCATGCGTTCCAGGTCGGGCAGGGCGCGCAGGCCGTCGCGCAGGGTCAGCAGCGCCTGGTCCGCGTCGGCAGCCTGCAGCAGCTGCGTGATGGCATCCTGCCGGGCTTGCGCCTGCGGGTTGTCGCGCAGCGGCGCCTGCAGCCAGCGGCGCAGTTGGCGGCTGCCCATCGGCGTGCGGGCATGGTCCAGCGTGCTGAACAGCGTCGGCCCTTCGCCCCCGTTCAGCGTGTCGGTAAGTTCCAGATTGCGCCGCGTGGCCGGATCCAGCACGACATAATCGCCGCCCGCGTCCACCGCCAGGCTGTGGACGTGGCTGAGCGTCTGCGCCTGCGTGGCGCCCACATAGCGCATCAGGGCGCCGGCCGCGCACATCGCCAGCGGCAGGTGGTCCAGCCCGAACGCCCCTACGTCCGCCACCCCGAAGTGGCGCAGCAGCGTGTCGCGCGCGCCGTCGGGCTCGAAATGCCAGTCCGGCACCCGGCTGATCGCCGATTCCAGGCCGGATGCCTCCAGCGCCTGCACGTCCGCCTGCTCCGCGCAGACCAGCTCGGCCGGCGCGATGCGCCCCAATTCCGTGTCCAGCAGTTCCGGCGTGCATTCGCAGGTCTTGAATTCGCCGTTGGCCAGATTCATCCAGGCCAGCCCCGCGCCGTCCCGTTGCCGGTTGCGGCCCGTCACCCAGGCCGCGATCACGCGGTCTTCGCGGGCCGGCAGCAATGCCTCGTCTGTCAGCGTGCCGGGCGTGACCACCCGCACGATCTTGCGTTCGACCGGCCCCTTGCTGGCCGCCGGATCGCCGACCTGCTCGCAGATCGCGATCGATTCGCCCAGCGCCACCAGCCGCGCCAGATAGCCTTCCATGGCGTGATGCGGCACCCCCGCCATCGGGATCGGAGCGCCGTTGGACGTGCCGCGCTTGGTCAGCGTCAGATTCAGCAGCCGCGCCCCACGTTCCGCGTCGTCATAGAACATCTCGTAGAAGTCCCCCATGCGATAGAACAGCAGGTGAGAGCCCGCCTGGGCTTTCAGCTGTAGGTATTGCTGCATCATGGGGGTGTGGCCGGAGAGATCGGGGGTGGTCATGAGTGAGGCGTAACGTGGGGGTGGAACGGGGAGAAACGTATTATCGTTCAATGGCGGTTGGAGGTGTCAGCCTGGGTAGCTACAGGGTCTCGAACGTGGAGTCGATGGGTTCCATGGCTTCCGGTGGGGCAATGCGCCACTGGCTGTGGCGGGCCCTGGGTTCGCGGCGGTTGCTACAGGGGTCGGGTTGCTGGCCTTTGTGCCGATACTATGTTAAATGTTAGAACTGGTAACCCATCCTGAGAGGAAGCAACTCAATGCAGCCCAGTCATGATGGAGCCAATGCTCCTCACAGGCTTGCTCCTATTGCTCATGCCGCTCAAGACGGAAATGGCAATTGGCGTGAACCGCATGATCTGGTCGCGCATTTACATGGTGTCGGCGAACTGGCTGCTGACTTTGCTCAGTGGTTTGGTGCTGATTGGGCACGGCTTGCCGGGCGTTGGCATGATTTGGGGAAGTTCCGCCCTCGGTTTCAAAAGTATATCCGGCTCGTCAGCGGTTTCGAGGCTGATGCGCACATCAAGGGAGAAGCTGGGAAAGCCCCGCATTCGACGGCTGGCGCCATGTTGGCCATTGACCGTTTTGATGTCGCGGGACGCGTTCTGGCCTACCTGATTGCTGGGCACCATGCTGGATTGGACGATTGGTTTGGTGGCTTGCGTGAACGGTTTGACGATCCAAAAAGCCGCGAGGAATTGTCTGAATCGTTGGCCGAAAATCCTCCTGCCGAACTACTGGATGTGGGGGAGTTCGATCCCGCTGCGGCTTTACGTGCCGTCCCTGGAGGAAAAAACGGCTTCGCGCTATGGGTGCGCATGCTGTTCTCAGCGCTTGTCGATGCGGACTTTCTGGACACTGAACGTTACATGGATCCGGATAAGTTCGTCCGCCGCAATACGTGGCCTACACTCGAAGAGCTGACACCTCTGTTCGACACCCATATGACGCAGCTCGCTGATCAAGCGAAGCCCACCGACGTCAACATATTGCGCGCCGGCATTCTGCGTCAATGCCGTGACGCTGCTGCCCTTGAGCCCGGCCTGTTTTCGTTAACCGTCCCGACCGGTGGTGGCAAGACGCTTTCTGGCATGGCTTTTGCGCTGGAGCATGCACGCCACTACGGCAAGCGTCGCGTCATCCACGTCATTCCCTACACCAGCATCATCGAGCAGACAGCCAACATCTTTCGCAATATCTTTGGCGATGCGGTCGTTGAGCATCACAGTAATGCCGAGTCCAGCCCCGATCAGGAAACATCGGCTTCGCGCTTGGCCTGCGAAAACTGGGACGCCTCCATCGTCGTCACGACCAATGTGCAGTTCTTCGAGTCGCTATTTGCTTCACGTACTTCGCGTTGCCGCAAGCTGCACAATATCGTTGAATCGGTGGTTATTCTGGACGAAGCGCAGTTGCTGCCGCCGGAATTTCTACAGCCTATTCTCGATATGCTCAACTTGTTGGCGCAGCATTATGGCGTAACTGTGGTGATCTCGACCGCCACACAGCCTGCGCTTGCCAGTCGTGAGTATTTCGATGTTCGACAGAGCCTTCGCGGCCTGGACGATGTGCGCGAGATCATCGCCGATCCTGACGCGTTGTATGAAGCGCTGGAACGCGTCAAGGTTCGATTGCCTACAGATTGGCAGCAGTCGATCGAATGGCTGCAATTGGCTGAGGAACTCAGTACACGCGATTCCGTGCTTGCCATCGTCAACACTCGCAAGGATGCCCGTGCGTTGTGGGAGGCCATGCCGCAGGGGACGCTGCACCTGTCCGCGTTGATGTGTGGCGCACATCGTTCGCAAGTCATTCAGGATATCAAGACGCGGCTTAAGGCGGGTACGCCCACCCGCGTCGTCAGCACGCAATTGGTGGAAGCTGGTGTGGACGTAGATTTTCCTGTGGTCTATCGGGCGATGGCAGGACTGGATTCAATTGCCCAGGCAGCAGGACGATGTAATCGCGAGGGGAAATTGGATAGAAAGGGCGAGGTCGTCGTCTTCGTCCCGCCCAACCCTGCGCCGCCAGGATTGCTGCGCCAGGGCGAAAACGCCTGCCGTGAAGTGCTACGTGATGTTGTGGGTTCGCGGCTGACTCGCCCCCTTTTTGCGGCCTATTTCGAACGTCTGTACTACGGATGCGCACTGGATAAATACGGCATCTGCGATGACCTGTTCATGGCACATAAAAAGCTATCGGCAGACACACTTGCGATTGCCTTTCGGACCGCTGCCAAAAAATTCCGGCTGATCGATGACGAGGATAGCCTGCCGATTGTCGTGCGCTATCACGGTAAAGATGGGAAAGACACAAGTATCGATCAATGGCTCGGTCTATTGCACCGAGATGGGCCGCAACGCTGGCTGATGCGCAAGTTGCAGCGCTATACCGTCAACCTGAATCGCCGTCAGGCCGTCCCTTTGCTGGATCGCGGTGACATTGAGGAGGTGCTGCCGGGCCTGTATGCACAGATAGAGCAAGGTCACTGGGTGTACGACGAACAGCTTGGATTACTGCCTGACGGGAAAACGTGGGCGGCTGAGGATTATGTGATGTGAGCGGGGTAATGCGGGGGATAAGTCCCCCGCTGCCTTGGCTTTTGGCCTATCTAAGTTTCAATCCACACGAGAATCGCGTGAGCAGAATAATAGCATGCTTTAGGCCTGTCTAAGAAAGAATGGTATAGTCTGTCCATGAGCACTTCACACATATGGTCATGGACTGGGCAAGCGCGATTCGAGAGCTCCGTATTTTGCTGACTGAACTTCCGGCCGGTCGCTTTTACACGTTGTGTGCTGTACTCCTGGCGGCGTTGATAGCGTATGTAGCGTTTTGATTAGCTTTTGATGGAGAGCCCTTTGAAAAACTACTGTCTTGAACTTTCCGGTGATTACGCTTGTTTTACCCGTCCGGAAATGAAAGTCGAGCGTGTGAGTTATGACGTGATGACGCCATCTGCCGGACGCGCCTGCTTCGAAGCAATCCTATGGAAACCTGCCGTCCGCTGGCATGTTCGCAAAATTGAGGTGCTTAAACCAATCCGCTGGATCAATCTACGGCGCAATGAAGTCGCCAGCGTTGTTTCCATGCGAAATGTCGAGGCGGCAATGAAGGCTGGCAAGGGAGATCTTGCTCTGTACATCGAAGATGATCGTCAGCAACGGGCCGGCCTGTTTCTTCGCGATGTCGCCTACCGTGTTCACGCTGATCTGGAATTTTTGCATGAACGTGATCCTTCGGCTAATCCAATGAAGTACCAGGAAATGTTTGAGCGCCGTGCCCGCAAGGGACAATGCGTCAATCAGCCCTACCTTGGTTGCCGCGAATTTGCCGCTGCATTTCGGTTAGTGAGTGACCCTAAATCTGAGCGGGCAGCCATTACTGAGACACGGGATTTGGGCTTCATGCTGCATGACCTGGATTTTTCCGAACCAGCCGACCCGTTGCCGCATTTCTTTCGCGCCCAGCTTAACAATGGAGTAGTGGCCGTTCCGGACTGGGACAGTGGTGAGGTGCGCAGATGATTTTGCAAGCACTCGACGCCTACTACCGGCGTAAACAGATGGATCCAGATCCGACCAAGCGTCTTCCGGCCGAAGGCCTGGAAGACAAGGAAATCCCGTTTATTCTGGAGATTTCCGCCGATGGCGCCTTGCTCAATATTGCTGATACACGCAGCCCTGAGGGGAAAAAGAAGATAGGCCAACGTTTTCTGGTGCCGCAAGGCATTAAGAAGACCTCAGGCGTCGCCGCGAACCTTTTTTGGGACAACGCGGAATATGTACTTGGTCTGCCGGATAACAAGAAGCTTGACGAGAGTCGCAAGAAGGGTAAAGAAGACGAATATCGGGAACGCCTGCTGGGCATGCATGCTGCGTTTTTAGAAAAAATCAGTGGCTTGCCAAGAGAGGTGAAGGAGGACGCTGGGGTGCGTGCTGTACTTGCTTTTTTTGGCAAACTTGAAATAACGGCGCTTGAGCGGTTTCCTGCTTTTGCCGACATTCAGGCTGGTAATCCTGTTCTCAGTTTTCGATTGAGCGGTGGCGTTGAGTTGGTGTGTCAGCGCAGCGCCGTTGTTGATGCAGTCACAGGTGAAAGTGAAGTCCCGCCTGACGGGGTCTGTTTGGTCCTTGGCCAGCCAGCTGCCATCGAACGCCTGCATCCGGCGATCAAAGGCGTATGGGGGGCGCAGACCTTTGGCGCAAATATTGTGTCTTTCAATCTCGATGCCTTTAACTCGTATGGAAAATTACAAGGCGCCAATGCTCCGTTGGGAAAGGCTGCGGTATTTGCCTACACCACGGCATTGAATCATCTTCTGGCGCGAGACTCACGCCAACGTATCCAGATCGGCGATGCCTCTACAGTCTTCTGGGCAGAGGAGCCGCATGACCTTGAGAACGCGATACCTGATCTATTCGGCGATGCGCCCAAAGACGATCCTGATCGGCATGTCCAGGCCGTGGAGGCCTTGTATTCCGCCCTCCATACGGGGAAGTTTGCCGAAGGGGGTGTAGAGACGCGCTTCCATGTATTGGGGCTTGCGCCAAATGCCGCTCGCATCAGCATCCGTTTTTGGGAAACGGCAACTGCAGCTGAGTTGGCGCAACGCATCAAACAGCACTTTGACGACACCGACATTACGCATGCCGACTACGAGCCACGTTACCTGTCGCTGTTCCGTCTGTTGACTGGTGTGGCCTTGCTCAACAAGGCTGACAATATTCCACCCAATCTCGGTGGTGATGTCGTACGCGCCATCCTAGAAGGGCTGCCCTATCCAGTGGCACTGTTGAATCAAGCAGTGATGCGTTGCCGCGCCGAGCAATCCCGCAAGGATCAAAATGGTAGGCCAACTCAGAACGTGAGTTATGCACGTGCTGCTGTGATAAAGGCCTGCCTAAATCGTCAGATACGTTTCCGCCTAAGTCCCGAGAAGGAGTTCCTGCCCATGCTTGACCCTGAAAATATCAATCCAGGCTACCGGTTGGGGCGCCTGTTCGCCGCGCTGGAAAAAATTCAGGAAGACGCGAATCCTGGATTGAATGCCACCATCCGTGATCGGTATTACGGAGCAGCATCGAGTACGCCGTCCTCCGTATTTCCAACCTTGATCCGCTTGTCCAAGCACCATCTGGGTAAGCTTTCGGGCGGGCTCGCTGTGTCGCGTGAAAGGCTGGTTGGCGACATTATGAACGGCTTCGATGTCGATAGCTTTCCTCCGCGTGTACTGCCGCTGCCTGACCAAGCGCGCTTCGCCCTTGGCTATTACCATCAACGCCAAGCTTTCTTTATCAAATCCGAACCTAAGAGCAAGGAGGAATCCCAATGAGCCTCAACCACCGCTACGACTTCGTCCTGCTTTTTGATGTGAAGGATGGCAACCCCAACGGCGATCCGGATGCTGGAAACCTGCCGCGCCTGGACGCTGAAACAGGTCATGGGCTCGTGACCGATGTGTCGCTCAAACGCAAGGTGCGTAATTTCGTTGGTCTGGTCAAGGGAGATGCGTCGCCGTATGAGATCTATGTCAAGGAAAAGGCCATTCTCAACAAGACTCACGAACGGGCCTATGAAGGCATTGGGAAGGCAGAACTGTTGAAAGGTGACGACAAAAAGCGCAAGGGTGGTGATGCAGTAAACGAAGCTCGCGATTGGATGTGTCGGAATTTCTTCGATATACGCACTTTTGGCGCAGTCATGTCCACCGGCGTTAATTGTGGTCAAGTACGTGGTCCGGTTCAGATTACCTTTGCTCGCTCGGTGGATCCGATCATTGCCCAAGAACACTCGATCACCCGTATGGCGGTGGCGACCGAAGCCGAGGCTGATAAGCAGGGGGGGGACAACCGCACTATGGGCCGCAAGCACACCGTCCCCTACGGTCTCTACGTTGCACATGGTTTTGTATCAAGCTTTCTCGCCAAACAAACCGGCTTCTCGGAAGATGATCTGGCACTGTTGTGGCAGGCTCTTGGACAGATGTTCGAGCATGATCGCTCCGCTGCTCGCGGCGAAATGGCCACTCGCGGACTGTATATATTCAAACATGACTCGGAACTGGGGAACGCCCCGGCGCATGCACTGTTCGAGCGGCTCAAGGTGCAAAAGAGCACCGAAATTCCCCGCAGCTTTTCCGACTACAGTGTGAAGATGGATGATGCCGGGATGCCCTCGGGCGTAACCATCACCCAACTGTTCTGATCCCCACCACGAGAGCGGAAACCATGGACGACGAGGACCTGCTTCCGCTCTCGGCTCTTCAACATTACCTGTATTGCCCACGCCAGTGCGCGCTGATCCATTTGGAACAGCAATGGGCGGAGAACCGGCTGACAGCGGAAGGCCGCTTGCTGCATCAGCGGGCCGACACTCCACAGATTGAACGGCGGCGGGGGGTGCGCACGGTGACGGCTATGCCCTTGCTTTCGCTGGAATTGGGTATTACAGGCACGGCGGATGTGGTCGAATTCCACCGTGGCGAGACTGGCGAACGTGCCTTCCCGGTTGAATACAAACGCGGCCGGCCCAAGGCGCACCGCGCCGATGAGGTCCAGTTGTGTGCGCAGGCACTCTGCCTGGAAGCCATGCTTGGCGTGCCCGTAGAGGCAGGTGCGCTGTTCTACGGAAAAACCCGGCGGCGCAAGGAGGTGCCCTTCGATCCAGAACTGCGTGACCTAACCCAACGCACCATCATTGAAGTTCGCACCATGATCGCTTCACGGCAAACGCCTTCCGCTTGTTATGAGGCCAAACGCTGTGATGCCTGTTCGCTATTGGAACTCTGCCAACCACGCCTGCTAGGTCGCCGCAGCGTTGGCGATTGGTTACGACGGCAGATTGATGAAAAGGAAGATTGAGCATGCGTCGCCAACTCAACACCCTGTACGTCACTACCGATGGCGCCTGGCTGCGCAAGGATGGCGCCACCATCGTGATGGAGGTTGAGCGCGAGGAGCGCGCGCGACTGCCGGTTCACATGCTGGAAAGTCTGGTGTGTATTGGCCGTGTCGCGGTCTCTCCGCAATTATTGGGTTTCTGCTCAGAACAGGGCATCAGCATCTGCTATCTCACGCCGTATGGACGGTTCCTGGCACGCGTCGAAGGCCCCGTTTCTGGGAATGTCCTGCTGCGCCGCGAACAGTACCGTCGCAGTGACGATCCCCAGGGCTGTGCCGCCATCGTGCGCAATCTACTCGTTGGCAAGATTCACAACCAGCGGGCGGTGCTGGCCCGGGGCTGGCGTGACCACGGTGATCGTCTGACTGACCGCCTTGCTTTTCAACATGCGCTCAAACGGCTCAAGCGTATCCCGCAACGTATCCTGCAGGAAAGCGATGTGGACTTGCTGCGTGGTCTGGAGGGTGAGGCGGCTCAAGTCTACTTCGGTGTGTTCGACCAGCTGATCCGGGCTGAGTCGCCCCTGTTGCGTTTTGGCGGTCGCAACCGCCGCCCACCGCGAGATGCTTTCAACGCGCTGTTGTCCTTTCTTTATACCTTGCTCACTCATGACTGCCGCTCTGCATTGGAGACGGTAGGCTTGGACCCCTCTGTTGGCTTTCTGCACCGTGACCGTCCAGGGCGCCCCAGTTTGGCACTCGATATGGCTGAGGAGTTTCGCCCTTTGCTGGGGGAGCGGCTTGCTTTATCGCTTATCAACCGGCGGCAGCTGAATGAACGTGATTTCCAGGTTTTCGACAGTGGGGCTGTGCAGTTAAAAGATGATGCGCGTAAGACCGTGTTGGTGGCCTATCAGGAGCGTAAGCGCGAGCAACTCTATCACGCCTTCCTGGACGAGAAAGTCGATATCGGCCTGCTGCCTTTTGCACAGGCGCAACTGCTTGCCCGCCATTTGCGTGGTGACCTTGACGGCTATCCGCCGTTTCTTTGGAAATGATCGGAGCGCATGGCGATGATGGTCCTGGTTAGCTACGATGTCAGTACGACATCTTCCGACGGTGCGAGGCGTTTGCGCCGCATTGCCAAGGCCTGCCGTGATTACGGGCAGCGCGTGCAGTACTCTGTATTCGAAATCGAAGTCGAGCCTGCGCAATGGGTGCAGCTGCGGCAGCGGCTGTGTGACTTGATCGATCCAGAGTTTGACAGCTTGCGCTTTTACCAACTGGGCGCGAAGTGGGAGCACCGCATCGAGCACATTGGCGCGAAACCTACTCTCAACCTCAATGGGCCGCTGGTCTTCTGACGCGAACCTTAAGTGTCTGAAAATTCCCTACCGCTTTCGCGGAAATATAATTATTTGATTATTAAGGGGTTTTCAGAAAATTTTTTGTGGCCTTCCATATCTTGCTGCTGTACAAGAACGGTTCGCGTATTTATTATTTCTTTCCCTTTGATTTTGCGTGCTTACGCAAGGGGAGTCGCGCCTCGCGAAGGCGCGTGGATTGAAACCTAAACTCAATGTCTAGAACTATCGCAACCATTGGTCGCGCCTCGCGAAGGCGCGTGGATTGAAACATGCTGATGTCTCGACATCAGTTTGCGCGCTGGGTGTCGCGCCTCGCGAAGGCGCGTGGATTGAAACCGTGAATCTGAGCCGCACTATGAGGCGAACGAGGGTCGCGCCTCGCGAAGGCGCGTGGATTGAAACATGCTGATGTCTCGACATCAGTTTGCGCGCTGGGGTCGCGCCTCGCGAAGGCGCGTGGATTGAAACTTAGTAACCCTGGGCGAGCCAGTTGATCATCGCGGGTCGCGCCTCGCGAAGGCGCGTGGATTGAAACACTTTGGAGCATAAAGGTCGAACTGGGTACGGCGAGTCGCGCCTCGCGAAGGCGCGTGGATTGAAACTGATATCCCAGATCCGCAGTGACGGTCGTGTTGTGTCGCGCCTCGCGAAGGCGCGTGGATTGAAACTTGATGAATTGGCTTATGTCTACGGCGTACCATCCAGTCGCGCCTCGCGAAGGCGCGTGGATTGAAACAGCGGGATTGGGCGCGCCCTCGTCCGCATTGGTTGTCGCGCCTCGCGAAGGCGCGTGGATTGAAACCGCGATGCAGCCGGCACGATCGGCGGCCTGCGCACGTCGCGCCTCGCGAAGGCGCGTGGATTGAAACATCCGTACGGATCCGCGGTTGACCTTGGGCAGACGTCGCGCCTCGCGAAGGCGCGTGGATTGAAACAATCTGGTCGTGCCGCTGCCTCACGAGGGCACCGGTCGCGCCTCGCGAAGGCGCGTGGATTGAAACCTTCGCGGCAAAATGGATGTTGTAGGCGCTGGCGGTCGCGCCTCGCGAAGGCGCGTGGATTGAAACCTCGGGATGCTGGGCCAACTCGGGTATGGGTTCGCGTCGCGCCTCGCGAAGGCGCGTGGATTGAAACATGGGTGTCTTCGACTACTCGCTTTTGCTGCTCACGTCGCGCCTCGCGAAGGCGCGTGGATTGAAACATGACCTCTGCCGGCAAGCTGTTCGCCGCCGGCCTGTCGCGCCTCGCGAAGGCGCGTGGATTGAAACTGACGGATGACAATCTGCGTGACCCGACCAGCCAGGTCGCGCCTCGCGAAGGCGCGTGGATTGAAACCCATCCACGGTGCTGGCCAAGATCACCGGCCACCGTCGCGCCTCGCGAAGGCGCGTGGATTGAAACATCTGCGCTCCTTTGCCAGTGAATGGGCAATGGAGGTCGCGCCTCGCGAAGGCGCGTGGATTGAAACACGATCAGCGTGCAGAAGAACCCGCCCAGCGTGGGTCGCGCCTCGCGAAGGCGCGTGGATTGAAACTGGACCTGGGCGGCCAGTGCGATCCCTTGGATGGTCGCGCCTCGCGAAGGCGCGTGGATTGAAACTCGCTCCACACGCGAAGACGTCGAGATTGCAGTGCGTCGCGCCTCGCGAAGGCGCGTGGATTGAAACAGGGCATTGGCGAAGAACCAGGCTTCCGTCTGGCGTCGCGCCTCGCGAAGGCGCGTGGATTGAAACGCGGATTGACGTGGCGGCTGATCCAGCGCGCCAGTCGCGCCTCGCGAAGGCGCGTGGATTGAAACGCCGAACTCGATGCCGCAACGGCTGATCAGGGCCCGTCGCGCCTCGCGAAGGCGCGTGGATTGAAACATATCGAGCTGAAGCAAGCCGCCCCGGCCAGCGGGGTCGCGCCTCGCGAAGGCGCGTGGATTGAAACATTTTGAAATACGACGAGATAGGCTCGGCCGGCCGTCGCGCCTCGCGAAGGCGCGTGGATTGAAACTCCCAATATCGCCGCGTGCGCTGGTCCTGTGCCGGGTCGCGCCTCGCGAAGGCGCGTGGATTGAAACCTCGAAGACAAGGGGATCAAAGTGCATCTGGACGGTCGCGCCTCGCGAAGGCGCGTGGATTGAAACACTTGCAACGTGCCGGCGTCGGCCAAGCCGGGCTGTCGCGCCTCGCGAAGGCGCGTGGATTGAAACACCTATTGTCTGTCCGATCTTCGCCGCTTCTGCAGTCGCGCCTCGCGAAGGCGCGTGGATTGAAACACGCTACCGGCATCGCCGGTCATCAGGTCGTCAATGTCGCGCCTCGCGAAGGCGCGTGGATTGAAACCGCAGCATGGATTGCGATAGCTGCGAACAAAGCGGGTCGCGCCTCGCGAAGGCGCGTGGATTGAAACAATTTCCGCCAGGTGTTCGACATCTGCACGGGCGTCGCGCCTCGCGAAGGCGCGTGGATTGAAACAATCGTGATCGTGTAGCCCAAGCGCTCGGCCAGAGTCGCGCCTCGCGAAGGCGCGTGGATTGAAACTCACGGGCGGATCGACAACCGCCCTCATCCTCCTGTCGCGCCTCGCGAAGGCGCGTGGATTGAAACACGTTTGCCATCGTGATGCCGCCCCCGGCTATTGGTCGCGCCTCGCGAAGGCGCGTGGATTGAAACGTCCCAGGTGCAGCAATGACCGGATGCCAACGATGTCGCGCCTCGCGAAGGCGCGTGGATTGAAACCTTGCGGTGGTCCTCGATGATCTCCCAGCTGCCGGGTCGCGCCTCGCGAAGGCGCGTGGATTGAAACACCTGGATTGTGGACGTGCCGGATCTGATCCAGGTCGCGCCTCGCGAAGGCGCGTGGATTGAAACATCCTGCTCCTGACCGATGTGGTACATCTCATGCTGTCGCGCCTCGCGAAGGCGCGTGGATTGAAACATGTCCATGCAACCCCCTTCAAAATTCTCTGCATGTCGCGCCTCGCGAAGGCGCGTGGATTGAAACCTCGACAACAACCCGGATCGCACCGACCACGGCGGTCGCGCCTCGCGAAGGCGCGTGGATTGAAACGCCAGCACGTATCGCCAGGCTCCTTTTGCGACACGTCGCGCCTCGCGAAGGCGCGTGGATTGAAACCTGTGGAGTTACCAGGATTCGCTGAATAGGGGTAGCATCCAGTCAGTGACTGAGGGTGGCCACCATGTCGAAAGCCAATGCGCCCAGCACAGTAAGGCAGGCATACAAGTTCATTGAATCGCATAGTGGCGAGTTCAACGTGATGACCATGTGCCGAGTTCTCGGTGTTCGGCGCTCAGGCTACTACGCATGGTTTCAGCATCCAATATCTGATCGGGCTCAGGGAGACGCCCGGCTTCTCAAGTTGATCCGTGCTCCTTTACCGCTAGACACGGTATCTATGGTGCGCCGAAGATCTTGCAAGACCTACGTGAACAAGGGGAGACGTGCAGTAAGCATAGAGTCGCACGCTTAATGTCGGAGAACGGTTTGCGTGCATTACACGGATACCGCATACGCCATATCCAATTCTCTAAACCACCAGCGCTGATCCCTAACTTGCTACAACGCCAATTTATGGTGTCGAGACCGAACTAGGCCTGGGTGGCGGACATCACCTACATCCGGACTTGGCAGGGTTGACTTTATCTGGCCGTGGTGATCGATTTATTCTCGAGAAAGATCGTTGGCCGGGCCGTCCGGCCAACCATTCACCGTGAGCTGGTGCTCGATGCTATCACCAAAGCGGTACGGAGTTAACGCCCTCGGAATGCCTTGATCCATTCAGATCAGGGCGCACAGTATGGTCGTCACGTTGAATTGGCCGCTATGCGATTCAATGAACTTGTATGCCTGCCTTACTGTGCTGGGAACACTGGTTTTCGACATGATGGCTACCCCCAGTCACTGATTGGATGCTACCCCTGTCCACTGAATCCTAGTAACTCCTCCCCGCCTGCCCCGCGCACCCATGCAGGCCCGCACAGCCGCCGAGCAGCCTTTTAAGAACCCCCATCCCCGATCACCCCGCGCCCCATCCCCCCAACCCCTTGATCCTAAAGCCTCCTTCCAGAACCCCCCGGCCTTATCCCTAACCTTGTCCACAATTTCCGTGGACAAGTTCAGCACACTGGGCGATTTTTGTGCGTTGCGTCCAAGTCTTTGATCAGACAGAAGATTCAGGGATAACCCGCAGCTTGTCCATGGGTTTGTCCACACACCGCGTGGATAAATCAGTGGAGGGCTTCTTCGGACTGGTGTCATGCAGATAGCAAGGCGGAATCGCCCGGCGATGTCCCACAAAGCAGGGTGATGGTCCTAAAAGTGACATTTCTTTTCAGAAATGGTGCTGATTGTCGTGGTGTAAGCTTGATTTCATCCGCGCCGAGACACATCGTCCGGCAGGAAAAGCGCAGCAAAAATCAAAGGGGTTTCATGGCCAGCAGTGATGATGAAGCCTTCGTCTTCATGGACGAGTCGGGGGAACCGGCAGGGCACGAACATGCGCAGGCGCAGGTCTGGCGGGTACTGCTGGTCGACGATGAGCCCGATGTTCATGCCGCCACGCGGCTGGCGCTGAAGGGCATGGACATCGAAGGCCGGGCGATTGAATTCAGCCACGCCTATTCCGCGGCGCAGGCCATCGAACTGTTGTCGCAGCATGATGATTTCGCCGTGGCGCTGGTCGATGTCGTCATGGGCAGCAATGACGAAGGCCTGCAGCTGGTGCGCCGGATTCGCGAGGATCTGGGCAACCCCGTGATCCGCATCATCCTGCGCACGGGGCAGCCAGGCTATGCGCCTGAGATCGATACGATCCGGCTGTACGACCTGAACGATTACAAGACCAAATCCGAACTGACCCAGGTGCGTTTGTTCACCAGCCTGACAATGGCGATCCGTTCCTATGCGCAGATCCGGCAGCTGGAATCCGGTCGGCGCGGGCTGGAGCAGGTCTTGTCCGCCACGACCGAACTGGGCAAGCTGGTCGGCCTGAAAACCTTTGTCAGCGGCATCGTGACCCAGCTGTGCGCCATCTTGAACGTCGGCGCGGAATGCCTGGTGTGCGCCGCGATGCGGGAACCCGGGGCGCCGTCCTACATCCTGGCGGCGGCCGGCCAGTATGACAATTGGGTGGGCATGGCGCTGCAGGATGTGCCCGACGAACGCGTCAAGCGCCGCCTGCAGCATGTGCTGGATGCCCGGCGGCATTGTTTCGAGGACGGCGTGGCCTTGTTTTTTGCCGGACGGGGAGAGCAAGTGCTGGCCGCCTTCGTCGATATGCCCGGCCCGCTGCCGGAGATCGAGCGGCGCCTGTTGGAGCTCTTTTGCGGCAATATCGCCATTGCCTTTGAAAACCTGCAGCTGTACCTGGATATCAACGATCTGGCCTATCAGGATGTGCTGGTGCGCCTGCCCAATCGCAACGCCATGGTGGCCGCCATCGATGCCCACGAGCCCGGCATGGAAACTGTGGCCTTGGTGGATCTGGACAACTTCTCCGAAATCAACAGCATCCTGGACGATAGCTATGGGGATGCCGTGCTGCTGGCGGCCGCCCGGAAACTGCGGCTGGCCTTCCCCGCGGACACCATGGTGGCCCGGCTGGGCGGCGATCTTTTCGGCCTGTATGGGCCGTGCGACCAGGTGACGTCGCAGCATATTGCGCAGGTCTTCGCCGAACCCTTCGAAATGGCGGGTGGAGAACCTCTGCGCCTGTCGGCCACGGCGGGCCTGGTGCGGCTGCGGGACGACGGGTTGCCGGGGGTGGCGGTCCTGAAGAATGCCGGGGCGGCGTTGAAGCAGGCCAAGCGTTTCCAGCGGGGCAAATCCATGATGTTCGAGGCCGCCCAGGCGGATGCGGCCCGGGATCGGATCCAGATGCTGAACCGCTTGCGGGCTTCTTTTTCGGCGGAACACCTGTTTCTGCACTATCAGCCCTTCGTGCACCTGAAAGACGGCCGGGTCATGGGGGCGGAATGCCTGCTGCGCTGGAAAACCCCCGAAGGCCAGTTCATTCCGCCTGACCAGTTCATTCCCCTGGCCGAACAGTCCGGCTTGATGATTCCGATCGGCGAATGGGTGTTTCGCACCGCCCTGAAGTGGCGCAGATCGCTGGTGGGACTGGTGGGTGATGATTTCCGGGTGGCGGTGAATGTGTCCCATGTCCAGTTCGCGGAGCCTGATTTCGTGCGCAGGCTGCTGGGTATCCTGGGTGAAACAGGCATCCCCGGGGAGCAGGTGGAAATCGAGCTGACGGAATCGGTGGCCATCGGCAATATCGATCTGTTGGCCCTGCGCCTGGACGAATTGCGCGCGCGCGGCGTCAGGGTGGCCATGGATGACTTCGGCACGGGATATTCATCGCTCAGCGTCATCCAGCGCCTGAACCTGGATCGGCTGAAGATCGATCGCAGTTTCATCAGCGGCCCGCGCAGCGGCGATGATCATTTCGGCATTGCCCGGACCGTCATCGCCCTGGCCCGGCACCTGCAGGTGGCCACGATCGCCGAGGGCATCGAAACCAGCGAGCAGCGCATGGCGCTGCAAGCGTCGGGCTGCGAAGAAGGGCAGGGGTACCTGTTTTCACGCCCGCTGGACGAGGCCGCGTTCCGGCAATGGTTGATGGATCGGCGGGCAGCCGCGTCCTGAAGATCCGCCTTGCGTCGGCCGGCGTATTTCAACAGAATGGAATCATGAACGCTACCGATACCTCCCCGGGCGGGCCGCTGGGCGAGCCCCGCCAGGAAAGCGAACGTTTCGCGGCCTTGGCGCGGGTATCCAATACCGGCGTCTGGGAATGGGATGCGGACCGACGCCATCTGTGGTGCAGCCCCGAATACTTCAGGATGCTGGGGCGCGACCCGGCGGCGTTTGCCGATCAGGCCCAAGAAAACCTGGACGCCGTCTGGATCGCCTTCCTGCACCCCGACGACCGGGAACAGGCCAGCCGCAGCTTCGCGGATTATCTGGCTTCGGATACGGCCGACATGTATGAAAGCGAATTCCGCATGGCCCACGCCGACGGCGGCTGGGTCTGGATCTGGTCGCGCGGCAGCGCCTTGCGCGACGATCGGGGGCGGCGGACCAGTCGCACCGTGGGCACGCACATCGATGTGACGTCGCTGCGGCAGACCCAGGCGCACCTGCGCGAAAGCCAGGAACGGCTGGCCTCGATCAGCAACAATCTGCCCGACAGCATGGTGTACCAGGTGGATTGCGGCCCCACGGGCGACACCCGGACCTTCACCTATGTCAGCGAAGGGGTCTGGAATTTGCATCGGGTATCGGTGGCGGATGCCTTGCGGTCGCCGGAACTGATCTACGGGCAGGTTTCCCCGGGTACCAAGGAACGCCTGCTGGCGCGGCAGCGCCAATGCCTGGCGGATATGTCCGATTTCAGATTCGAGATCTGCTCGACCCTGCCCGATGGCAGCCAGCGCTGGTTTCTGATCGCGTCGTCGCCCCGGCGCCTGGACAATGGCCACCTGGCGTTTGACGGCATCGAACTGGACATCACCGAACGCAAGCGGCAGGAACAGGAAATCCGGGACCTGAACACCGGCCTGGAACGCCGCGTGCTGGAACGCACGGTGGAATTGCAATCGACGCTGGACAGGCTGCGCCGCACCCAGGACGAGCTGCTGCAAAACGAAAAACTGGCGTCTCTGGGGGCCTTGGTCGCGGGCGTGGCGCACGAGCTCAACACCCCGATCGGCAATGCCGTCACGGTGGCTTCGACCCTGGCCCAGACACATCGCCGGTTCAGGGCGCAGACCGAATCCGGCCTGACCCGCAGCGCCCTGGCCAGCTACCTGGACGATGTCGAGGAAGGCGGCCAGATCATCGAACGCAATCTGGTCCGCGCGGCCGAGCTCATCGGTGGGTTCAAGCAGCTCTCGGCCGACCAGACCAGCTACCAGCGCCGCCCCTTCGATCTGCGGGTGCTGGTCCAGGAGGTCGTCATGGCCATGCGCCCGGCGGTGCGCAAGACGAACATCCGGTTGCGGGATGAGATTCCCGATGGGCTGACCCTAGACAGCTTTCCCGGCCCCTTGGGGCAGGTGCTGATGAACCTGATCAATAACGCCTTGATCCACGCCTTTGACGGGCGTGAAACCGGCCTGGTCCAGTTGTCCGCGACCCAGCCGGATGGCGCGGATACCGTGTGCCTGACCGTCAGCGATGATGGTTGCGGCGTGGCGCCCGACGATCAGAAGCGGATCTTCGACCCTTTCTTTTCCACCCGCCTGGGGCAGGGCGGATCGGGCCTGGGCCTGCACATCACCCATACGTTGGTGACGGGGCTGCTCGGCGGGCGGATCGAGGTCGATAGCCAGCCGGGGCAGGGCAGCCGCTTCAGCGTGCGGCTGCCGCTGAGGGCGCCTCGGGCCGGGGGCGCGGATCCGGCGGCACGGTAGAATTACCCGGTCCCTCTCAACGCGATAATGGCCTTCACCATGGCACAATTCCAAGCTTTCTGGGCATCCATGCCGGACTTCCAAGATGCCGCCGTTCATCTGCTGGTCACGCTGCTGATCCTGGTGATCGGCTGGATGGTTTCGAATGGGTTCGGGCGACTGGTGCGCCGTCTGGCGGATCATTCGACACGCATCGATCCCACCGTCATTCCCATCCTGCGCAGTGTGACCGTCTGGTCCGTGCGCACGGTCGTGCTGCTGGCCGTGCTGGCCCGACTGGGCGTGCAGACGGCCAGCCTGGTAGCGATGCTGGGGGCTTCCGCCCTGGCCATCGGCCTGGCTTTGCAGGGGACTTTGCAGAATTTCGCCGCCGGCATCATGTTGCTGCTGCTGCGCCCGGTGCGGGCGGGCGAATTCGTCTCGGTGGAAGGCAAGGGCATGGGCACGGTCGACGAGATCGGCCTGTTCATGACGCGGCTGGTGCAGGCCGATGGCATTCACCTGCTGCTGCCCAATTCCCTGGTCTGGGGCAATCCCATCGTCAACTACAGCCGCAATCCGACCCGCCGCCTGGACATGATGGTCGGGGTGCGCCAGGGCGATGACCTGGACGCCGCCCTGGCGACCTTGCAAGGCCTGGTGGACCGGCATGCCGACGTGCTGAAGGACCCGGCGCCTCAGGTCATGGTGATGGAATACCGCGACAGCGCCGTCATGCTGAACATCCGTTTGTGGACGCTGTCGGACAAGTACTGGGATGTCCGCTTCGACCTGCAGCGCCAGGCGCCGCAGGTGCTGCGCAACGCCGGACTGAGCAGCCCGATCCCGCTGCGTGAAGTCCGGACCATCAACGAGCAGGCATCCGCGCCGCGCGCAGCCGCCAACGGCGGCTGACGGGCTGGCCCTTCAGTCCACCATCCGGTTCAGGCGTTCCACGTCCAGCGGGCGCTGACCGTTTTCAATGCGCTGGCCCAGGTCTTCCATGGCCTGGCACAGGCGGTGGATGCGCTGGTCCTGCTGGGCCGTGTGGTTGATCAATTCGTGCAGTACCTTGACCAGGGGGTCGTCGTCCGCGCGGCCGACGCCATAGGGCGCGAAATCTTCCGGCCGGTCGGCGGTCTGGCCGTCTTCGCCCTGGCGGCCGCGCTGCAGCAGGTCCTGCAAAGGCTTGGCCGCCCAGTCCGATTGGCAGGGCAGTTCCTGCCCGGCCTGCGCGGATGACGCCGGCGCGGCCCCGGCCTGAATCGGCGTGGCGGCGGGTGTCGGCGTCTCGTCGCCGGTGGCGGCTGCTGCGGAAGTCCGGGTGTCCGAGGCGTGCGCTTCATCCGCGGCGTGATCCTGCGGCAGGATGACGCGAGCCGGGTTGCCCACTGCCGTGGCGCCGGCCGGCACGGGTTTGATCACCACGGCGTTGGATCCGATGCGGGCATGGGCGCCCACGGTGAACCCGCCCAGGATCTGGGCGCCCGCGCCGACCACCACGCCTTCCTCCAGGGTGGGGTGGCGTTTTTCGCCTTTGTACAGGCGGGTGCCGCCCAGGGTGACCCCCTGGTAGATCGTGCAGTCGTCGCCGATTTCGGCGGTTTCGCCGATCACCACGCCAAAGCCGTGGTCGATGAAGACGCGCCGTCCGATCCGGGCCCCCGGATGGATCTCGATGCCGGTCAGCATCCGCCCCAGGTGCGAGACGAAGCGTCCCGCCCAGAACCAGTTGCGCCGCCACAGGCCATGGGCCATGCGGTGGATCAGGATGGCGTGCAGACCGGGGTAGCAGGTCAGGATCTCGATGCGGCTGCGGGCTGCCGGGTCGCGCTCGTGGATGCAGGCGATTTCTTCGCGTAGCTGTTCAAACATGATGGTTCAGACGGGGTCCTGGGGGTGGGCGAGTCGGGCGGTGCGGATCATGGCGGTGCACAGGCCGCGCATCATGTCCACTTCGTCGGCGCTCAGGCGGTTGCGCGTCCACATCTGGCGCATCCGGGGCACCAGTTTCTTGGGGTGCCGGGGGTCCAGGAATTCGACGGCGACCAGCGCTTGCTCGAAATGGTCCAGCATAGCCTGAACGCGGTCGTTGCTGGCCAGGTCCATGCCGGGGTCATGGCGGCCATGGGTATCGGGCAGGCGGGCCTGCTGCGTCAGCGGCAGCAGCGCGTAGCGCATTTCCCAGGCGGCCAACTGCAGCGCCTGGGACACATTCAGCGAACTGTATTCCGGATTGGCCGGGATGTGGCAGATCTGCTGGCACAGCAGGATGTCGTCGTTGGACAGGCCGGATCGTTCCGTGCCCAGCACGATGGCGATCCGGGATTCCAGGCGGCCCAGCGCGGCGGCGGATTGGGCGGCGGCCTCGCGGATGTCGCAGGGCGGCGCGCCCAGGGCGCGTGCCCGCGCCGTCAGCGCGAAGGCCAGGGTGGTCGGGCCCAGCGCATCGGCCAGGCTGTCGTGGACGCAGGCCCGTTCCAGGATGTCGCCCGCGCCGCTGGCCAGCGCCTGGGCGTCGGGGTGGCGCAGCACGTCGGGATCGCCCGGCGCGACCAGATGCAGGTCGTGAAACCCCATGGTCTTGATCGCGCGCGCCGCCGAGCCGACGTTGCCCGGGTGGCTGGGGCTGACCATGATGAAGCGCACCCGGGCGAAGGGATCGGGCCTGTCGGCGAGCAAATCGGAGGAAACTGGTAGAGTCATTTAAAATAGAAGCTTGTTACCCGTGATCTTTGGAAACCTATGCATCCGATGCTTAACACCGCCATCAAGGCGGCGCGCCGCGCAGGCGCCATCATCAACCGCGCCAGTCTCGACCTTGAACGCCTGAATGTGGCGCGCAAAGGCCCCAAGGACTATGTGACCGAGGTCGATCGGGCTGCCGAGGAATCCATTATCGACATTTTACGCACAGCCTATCCCGAACACGGTTTCCTGGGTGAAGAATCCGGTGCGCATGCGGGGGCGGGCGCCGCGGAATCCGAATTCCAGTGGGTGATCGACCCGCTGGACGGCACCACCAATTTCATCCACGGTTTTCAGCACTACGCCGTGTCGATCGCCCTGATGCAGCGCGGGCAGGCCGTGCATGCCGTGATCTACGATCCCTCGCGCAATGAAATGTTCACGGCCAGCCGGGGCAGCGGCGCGTTCCTGAACGATCGCCGGGTGCGGGTGTCGTCGTGCACGCGCTATCACGACGCTCTGCTGGCTTCGCATATCCCTCAGTCCACCGCGCTGCCGGCGAATTCGCCGTTCGTGTCCTTGCTGGCCGATTGCGCCGCCGCCCGGCGCACGGGTTCCACCGTGCTGGACCTGGCCTGGGTGGCCAGCGGGCGGCTGGATGGCTTTTGCGGCGTGGGCCTGAAGCCCTGGGACATGGCGGCGGGCAGCCTGCTCGTGCTGGAAGCCGGCGGCCTGATGGCCGATTTCCAGGGGGAACAAGGCTGGCTGCAATCCGGCAACGTGCTGGCGGCGGCTCCGAAGATATTTACCCAGATGATGGCGCATCTGCAGGCCTGATAAGGAAATATGATGGAATGGTTGCTGGATCCGGCAGCCTGGGTGGGCTTGTTCACCCTGATCATCCTGGAAATCGTTCTAGGGATCGATAATCTGGTTTTCATCGCCATCCTGGTCGACAAGCTCCCCCCCAAGGAGCGCGACCGGGCCCGGGTGCTGGGCTTGAGCCTGGCCCTGATCATGCGGTTGCTGCTGCTGACCCTGATGTCCCATCTGGTCAAATTGACCACCCCCCTGTTCCATGTGGGGGCCATGGGGTTTTCCGGGCGCGACCTGATCCTGATCGTGGGCGGATTCTTCCTGCTGTTCAAAGGCACCTTTGAACTGCATGATCGCATCGAAGGCCGCACCCAGCACGCGACCGGGTCGCGCATCCATGCAGGCTTCGCGGTCATCGTCACCCAGATCGTGATTCTGGATGCGGTTTTCTCCATCGATTCCGTCATTACCGCCGTCGGCATGGTGGATCATCTGGTCATCATGATGGCGGCCGTGATCATCGCCATGGCCATCATGCTGGTGGCCTCCAAGCCCTTGACCGCCTTCGTCAACGCGCACCAGACCGTGGTGATCCTGTGCCTGGGGTTCCTGTTGACCATCGGGTTTTCGCTGGTGGCCGATGGTTTCAAATTCGCGGTGCCCAAGGGCTACCTGTATGCGGCCATCGTCTTCTCGGTGCTGATCGAAACCCTGAATCAGTGGGCCAAGCGCAATGTGCGCCGGGCTGAAATGCGCCGGCCGCTGCGCGAGCGCACGGCTGAAACCGTATTGCTGATGCTGGGCCGCAAGCCCCTGATCGGGCCGGAGCCCGAATCCGATCAGCAAGACGCCCAACCGGTGCAGGCCTTCGTCGACGAGGAACGCAATATGGTCAGCGGCGTGCTCACGCTCAGCGACCGCAATGTCCACTCGGTCATGACGCCGCGCACGGACGTGTCGTGGATCAATCTGGAATCGCCGGTAGAGGAACTGCGCGAGCAATTGATTCGGGAACCGCACAGCTTCTTCCCGGTGTGCCGCGGCACCCTGGACGAAGTCGTGGGCGTCGGGCGGGCCAAGGAACTGCTGCTCGACCTGCTGGAGCACGGCGGCATCCGCGAAACCCGCCTGCGCGAACCGATCATCGTGCATGAAACCATCCAGATCCTGTCGCTGATGGAAACGCTCAAGCGTTCGCATGGTCTGCTGGTGCTGGTGGCCGATGAATTCGGGTCCATCGTCGGGGTGGTCACGCCGATCGATATCTTCGAGGCCATCGCCGGGGAATTCCCGGACGAGGACGAGGCCCCCGACATCATCGACCAGGGGGGCGGCCGCTGGCGTGTCGATGGCGCGGCCGACCTGCATCACCTGGAACAGATCCTGCGCACCGACGGGCTGGTGGACGACGACGAGGAATACTCCACGATCGCCGGCTATCTGCTCAGCCGCTTCGGGCGCCTGCCCGACGTGGGCGACCAGTGCGAACTGGTGCACGACTACGATGCTTTCCGTTTCACGGTCGCCGCCCTGGAGGGCCGCCGGATCGCCGCCGTGCAGATCGAACGCCTGGCCCCGCTGGACTCCGATCCGGATGTGGAGATGCTGGGCTAGGACGGCGGGCGCATAGACAACTGATGCGCAAAAAGCCGGATCCGACCGGGGGGGGTCAGGCCTCGGGCCCGGTGTCCGGCCAGGGGTGCAATTGCACCCCGCGCGCCGCTGAAATCGAGATCCAGCCGCCCCGGGGCTCTCCGGCGTGGTCGAATTCCCAGTCGGGCAGCACGTACCGCCATGCGGGGCGGCCGTCCAGGTTCAGCGCATGCGCCGCAGGGCGGTGCGTGTGTCCATGGATCAGCACGTCGCAGTCCGCGGATCGCAGCGCCTGCAGGATGGCATCGGCATTCACATCCATGATTCGCATGGATTTCCCGCGTCGCGCCTGCCGGCTGCGTTTGCGCGCCCAGTTCGCGACGGCGCGGCGCAGGGCCAGGGGCAAGGTCAGGAAGACGGACTGCACCCAGGGGGTGTGAACCACGCGCCGGAAGCGCTGGTAGGCTGCGTCGTCGGTGCAATATTCGTCGCCGTGGGCCAGCAGGATGGGGCCGGCGTCGGTGCCCAGCAGCACGGGGGCGGCGATCAGCCGGGCGCCCAGCGCCCGGGCCAGGGCCTCGCCCATCAGAAAATCCCGATTGCCGCGGATGAGCCAGACGGGGATGGTCTGGGCGGTGTGGCGCAGTTCGCGCATGGCATCGGCCAGCCAGGCGGGCGGATCGCGCAGCGCGTGGTCGTCCCCGATCCAGGCATCGAAGATATCGCCGCACAGGATCAGGGCGTGCGCCTGGCTGCGGGCCAATGCCAGGAAATCGTAGAAGGCGCGCGCCGTCCGCGGGACGGCCGCGCCCAGATGGATGTCCGAGGCGATCCACAGATCGCCCGGGAGCGCGGCCTTATTCAACCAGCGTGGCGCTTTCGATGATCACGTCCTCGACGGGGACGTCTTGGTGAAAGCCCTTGTTGCCGGTCTTGACCTTCTTGATCTCGTCGACGACTTCGGTGCCCTCGATGACGCGGCCGAAGACGGCGTAGCCCCAGCCGTTGGACGTGGGCGCGGTGAAGTTCAGGAAATCGTTGTCCGCTACGTTGATGAAGAACTGCGCGGTGGCCGAATGCGGGTCGGCCGTGCGGGCCATGGCCAGCGTGTAGCGTTCATTCTTCAGGCCGTTGTTGGCTTCGTTTTCGACCGGCGCGTGGGTCTGTTTCTGTTTCATGCCGGGCTCGAAGCCGCCGCCCTGGATCATGAAGTTATTGATCACGCGGTGGAAGATCGTGCCGTTGTAGAAGCCTTCCTGGACGTAGCTCAGGAAGTTTTCGACCGTCTTGGGCGCTTTGTCAGCATCCAGTTCGATCAGCATGTCGCCCATGTTCGTGTGTAGCTTGACGTGCGGGTGTGTGCTCATGGATTTACCTTGGGTGGATTGGAGGGGGCTGGTTTGAGCGCCGGCCAGGCCGGGGGCCAGGACCAGGGCGCAGCCCAGACTCAGGACGCGCATTCCGGTCAGGATGCGCGGAAAGGAAAAGGGATGGGGCATGACAGGATACGTGAAAATGAAGAAATCAGCGGACGGCCGGGGTCTGGGGGGCGGCGGGCGATGCGCCGCCGCGATCGACCGGAGCCGGGGCGGTGGAGGGGGCGGCGGTTGCCGGCGCGGGCTGCGCGGCGCGCGCCCGGGCAAAGGATTCCTGGGCCAGCGCCATCTGCACGTGCCCCAGGTTTTCCAGGGCGGGCGCGAAGGCGGGGTCGGATGTCAGGGCCATGTTCAGGGCGTCGCGAGCCATCAGCAGCTTGCCCCGGCTGGCGTATTCGACGGCCAGGGCGTTCCAGGGCTCGGGCAGTTCCGGGTAGTTTTCCGTCATGGACTGCCACAGGGCCGTGGCCTGGTCGTGGCGGCCCAGGGCGGCCAGGGCGCGCGCCTTTTGGTATTCGAGCTGGACGTCCGTTCCGACGGGGTCGGTCGCGGCGCGGGCGGATGCCTGTTTCTGGATCACATCCAGGGCGTCCTGGGCGTGGCCGTCGCTGATCATCGCGGCGATGTGGTCCGTGACCTGGGAAGGTGTCAGGGGAATACCCGTATTGACTGAAGGGGTAATTTTTTTCAGCACGTTCGCAAAGGCCTGCCAGCCGCCGTCGGGCGTTTCCGCCTGGGTGAATTCGCCGGTGGCCGGGTCGAACGTCAGGCCTTGGATCGTCGTCGCGGACGCGTTAGTATCATGGGATGCGGCCTGTGCCGGCCCCGCAATCAGGCCGACGCAGGCAGTCAGGATAGTCAGAAAAACACGGGTCACGACACGTAGCGCCTAATGAGGGGTTTCGGAGATGGAGCCGGGGGACGTTATACTTGGCAGTTCATTTTACATCCCATCACGCCGCCGGCAGGCCTGGCGCGTGGGGGGTGCTTGACCTTATCCATCCGACATGCTGCACATTTATAACACCCTTTCGCGCCAGAAAACCCCGTTGCAGACAGCGGAACCCGGGGTGGTGCGGATGTACGTCTGCGGGATGACGGTCTACGATTTCTGCCACCTGGGCCATGCCCGCATGCTGGTCAGCTTCGACGTGGTCCAGCGTTGGCTGCGGGCCTCCGGATATCGGGTGCGCTACGTGCGCAACATCACCGATATCGACGACAAGATCATCCGCCGCGCCGTCGAACGCGGGGTGCCGATCCGCACCCTGACGGAATTCTTCATCGCGGCCATGCGCGCCGACGAACGCGCCCTGGGCGTGCAGGCGCCCGACGACGAACCACGCGCCACCGAACACGTGGCCGGCATGCTCGACATCATCGGCGTGTTGCAATCCAAAGGCCTGGCCTATCAGGGCGCCGATGGAGACGTCAATTTTTCCGTGCGTAAATTTCCCGGCTACGGCAAATTGTCCGGCAAATCGCTGGACGACCTGCGGGCGGGCGAACGGGTCGCCGTGTCCGCCGGCAAACAGGACCCCCTGGATTTCGTGCTGTGGAAATCGGCCAAGCCCGACGAACCCGCCGATACCCGCTGGGATTCTCCCTATGGGCCGGGCCGCCCGGGCTGGCACATCGAATGCTCCGCCATGAGCCGCGGCCTGCTGGGCATGCCGCTGGATATCCACGGCGGCGGGCCGGACCTGAAATTCCCTCACCACGAAAACGAAATCGCCCAAAGCGAAGGCGCTTTCGGCGGCACGCTGGCCACCGCCTGGATGCATTGCGGTCCCATGATGGTGGATGCCGAGAAAATGTCCAAGTCCCTGGGCAATTTCCGCCGCATCCGGGATACGGTGGCCGATGCGCCGGCTGACGACGTCGCCGACTACACGGCCAATCCGCGCGAATCCGAAATGCTGCGGTTTTTCCTGATCCGCAGTCATTACCGCAGCGTGCAGAACTACACGCCCGACAATCTGCAGGATGCCCAGCATGCGCTCGATCGCTTGTACCAGGCGCTGAGCAACGTCGCGCCCGCCCTCGTGGACATCGATTGGCAGTCGCCGCAGGCCCAGGCTTTCCGCGACGCCATGGATGACGATTTCAATACGGCGGGCGCGGTGGCCGTCCTGTTCGATCTGGCCAACCAGGCCAATCGCGATGCCGACGCCCGGGCCAGCGGCCTGTTGCGCGCGCTGGGCGGCGTGCTGGGCCTGCTGCAGACCGATCCGCGGATCTACCTGCAGTCGCCGACGCGGTTCCTGTCCGGGGGGGCTGGCGCGGCGTCGCTGTCCGAGCAAGCCATCGACGGCCTGATCGCCGAACGCGCCGCGGCCAAGGCATCCCGGGATTTTGCGCGGGCCGATCGAATTCGCGCCGAATTGCGCGACCAGGGGGTGGAGCTGGCCGATGTGGCCGGCGGCGCCACGCAATGGCGGCGGGTGTAGGCATGGACATGTGCTATCCCGAACCTGCCGTGCAGCGCCCCGTCTATTGGACCCAGGCCTGCGAAGACCTGATGCAGCGCGACCGCATCCTGCGCAAACTGATCCCGGTCTATGGGCAGGAATGCGTTCAGGCGCAGCATGACCCCTACCAGACCCTGATCCGCATCATCGTGGGCCAGCAGATTTCCCTGGCGCTGGGGCGCAAGTTATGGCGGCAATTGGTGCAGGCCTGCGGCCAGGACCTGCAGCCGGATTGCGTCCTGCGGCATTCCGAGTCCGACTTGCGGGCCATGGGCCTGTCGTTGCGCAAGGCCCAGTACGTGCGCGATGCCGCCCGGTACTTCCAGCAGGGCGCGCATCGGGATCCGGACTGGTGGCAGGCGCAGGACGATGCCGCCATCATCGCCCGACTGTGCGAGATCCGCGGGGTGGGGCGCTGGTCGGCGGAAATGTTCCTGATTTTTTTTCTGCGGCGCCCCGACGTGCTGCCGCTGGACGACACGGCCTTGCTGAAGGCCATTTCCCATCATTATTTCAGCGGCGAACCTGTGTCGCGCTTCGAGGCCCGCGAAGTCGCGCAGGCCTGGGCGCCCTGGAGCACGGTCGCCAGCTGGTACTTGTGGCGCAGCATGGATGCCGCTGCCGTCGAATATTGATTTTTCCATTCAGGAAACCCTGTTCTCATGCGAAATACCTTTCTTGAATTCGAACAGCCTCTGGCGGAACTCGAGCAGAAGATCGAAGAGCTGCGCTACGTGCAGACGGATTCTGCGGTGGACATCTCGGAAGAAGTCGGGCGTCTGCAGCAGAAAAGCCAGTCGCTGGCCAAGAGCATCTACGCCAAGCTGACGCCATGGCAGACGGCCCTGGTCGCCCGGCATCCGCAGCGTCCCTACACCATGGACTACGTGCAGGCGCTGTTCACCGATTTTCATGAGCTGCACGGCGACCGCATGTATGCCGATGACCAGTCGATCATCGGCGGGCTGGCGCGCTTCAACGGCACGCCATGCATGATCATCGGTCACCAGAAGGGCCGCGACACCAAGGAACGCGCCATGCGCAACTTTGGCATGCCGCTGCCCGAGGGCTATCGCAAGGCCTTGCGCCTGATGCGCCTGGCCGAAAAATTCCGCCTGCCGATCTTCACTTTCGTCGATACGCCGGGCGCCTATCCGGGCGTGGGGGCGGAAGAACGCGGCCAGTCCGAAGCCATCGGCCACAATCTGTTCGCCATGGCGGGGCTGAAGGTTCCCATCGTCGTCACCATCATCGGCGAAGGCGGTTCGGGCGGCGCCCTGGCCATCGCCGTGGGCGACACCGTCATGATGCTGCAGTACGCCACCTATTCGGTGATCTCGCCCGAGGGCTGCGCCTCCATCCTGTGGCGCAGCGCCGACAAGGCCGCCACGGCAGCCGAAGCCCTGGCCATCACGGCTCCGCGCCTGAAGGACCTGGGCCTGGTCGACCGTGTCGTCAATGAACCCGTGGGCGGCGCCCACCGCGACCCGGGCACCATGGCCCGCCAGCTGCATCGCGCATTGGCCGACGCGCTGCGCGAGCTGTCCAGCCTGGATACGGATCAACTGCTGCGCCGCCGCCTGGAACGCATCGCCGCATACGGGCGCTTCCAGGAAGCCCGCTGATCGGCCATCCGGGCCGCTGATGCCGCTCCCGGCCATGCGGCGCGGCCGCGCCGCGTCGTGATCCCCAGGGGGATGCCCTCATGAATGCCCATCCCGCCGCACAGTGGCAGGCCGCCTGCGACGAGCGGCTGCTGGCGGCCGTGCGGGGCGCGCTGACCGATGCGCCGGCCGGGGCCGCCATCGGGGTGGCGCTCAGCGCCGGCGCGGATTCGGCCATGCTGGCCCTGCACGCCGCCGTGGCCGCGGCGGATGCCGGCCGGCCCTTGCACTGCTTTCATATCCATCACGGCCTGCAAGGCGCGGCCGATCGCTGGCAGGCGCAGGCGCATCGGCTGGCCGGTCTGCTGGGGGCGTCTTGCCATAGCCGCCGAGTTCAGGTCGACGCCCGTCAGGGCCTGGGCATGGAAGCCGCTGCCCGGTCGGCGCGCTATGCGGCCCTGGCGGCTCTGGCGGATCGGGCGGGTGTGGGCCATGTCCTGCTGGCCCATCACCAGGACGACCAGGCGGAAACCGTCCTGCTGCGGCTGTTGCGCGGGTCCGGTCCCCTGGGCCTGGCGGCCATGGCAGCCGTCGCGCGGCACAATGGGGTAACGTATCACCGGCCTTGGCTGGAGCAGCCGCGCAGCCTGATCCTGCAGGCCGCGCAGCGGTTCGAGGCCCTCAGCGCCTGGCGCCCCGTGCAGGATCCCAGCAACCAGGACCCCCAGTACAAGCGGGCGGCCGTGCGTCTGGATCTGGCGCCGGTATTGGATGCGCATTGGCCGGCCTGGCGCCGGACCCTGAGCCGGCATGCCCGACAGGCGCGGGAACTGGCGCAGCGGGCGCAGGATGCCGCCCGCGAAGACTGGTTGCGGCTGGACTTGCGGGACGGGGGCGCCAGCTTTTCACTGTCGGCCTGGCGGCTTTTGCCGCAGGCGCATCAGGCGCCGGTGCTGCGCTTTTGGCTGCAGGAGCGGGGGTTGCGCATGCCCACCGAGGCCCGCCTGGACGCCTGGCTGAAACAATTGCGCGAAGTCCACGCCCTGGGTCATGACCGCCAGGTGCGCCTGCGCCACGAAAACCACTGGATCTTGGTCCAAAAGGGGCGTGTTCGGCTGATATCCGGGGCATCTGACGGAAACATCCTCAAAACCCAGTTAGAATAATCAGCTTGTTTTCTTGCCTGCGGGGGTCTGTCGGCCGCCTGCAGCGTTTCACTGCCTATCCATCATGCTCATTGTCCAGAAATACGGCGGCACCTCCATGGGTTCTGTCGAACGCATTCAGAACGTCGCCCGGCGCGTGGCCAAATGGCATGCCGCCGGCCATCAGGTGGTCGTGGTGCCCTCGGCCATGTCGGGTGAAACCAACCGCCTGCTGGGCTTGGCGAAAGAAATTTCCCCGCAGCCCGACCTGCGCGAACTGGACATGCTGGCGGCCACCGGCGAACAGGCCAGCAGCGCCTTGCTGGCCATCGCCCTGATGCGCCAGGGGGTGGCTGCCCGCAGTTATGCGGGCTGGCAGGTGCCGGTGCGCACCGACAGTTCCTACACCAAGGCCCGCATCAAATCGATCGACGACACCCGGGTGCGCCAGGACCTGGACGCCGGCCGGGTGGTCATCATCACGGGTTTCCAGGGCATCGACGACGAGGGCCACATCACCACCCTGGGCCGCGGGGGATCGGATACGTCCGCCGTGGCGGTGGCCGCCGCCATGAAGGCCGATGAATGCCTGATCTTCACGGACGTCGACGGGGTCTACACGACCGACCCGCGCGTGGTGCCGGAAGCCCGCCGCATGAACGTCATTTCCTTCGAGGAAATGCTGGAAATGGCCTCGCTGGGGTCCAAGGTCCTGCAGATCCGTTCGGTGGAATTCGCCGGCAAATACCAGGTGCCCCTGCGAGTGCTGTCCTCGTTGACCGATCCCATGATCCCGGTCGACGAGGAAATGCATTCGGGCACGCTCATCACTCTCGAGGAAGATCACAAAATGGAATCCGCCGTTGTCTCCGGCATCGCCTTCAGCCGCGACGAAGCCAAAGTCACCTTGCGCAACGTTCCCGATACCCCGGGCGTCGCCTATTCCATCCTGGGGCCGGTCGCGGCCGCCAATATCGACGTGGACATGATCCTGCAGAACATCTCCCAGCAGGGCATGACCGACTTTTCCTTCACGGTCAATCGCAACGACTTCGCGCGCACCCTGGATCTGTTGAAAAACCAGATCGGCCCGGCCGTCGGCGCCGGTGACGTGGTGTCCGACGACAAGGTCGCCAAGGTCTCGATCGTGGGCATCGGCATGCGCAGCCACGTCGGCGTGGCCAGCCTGATGTTCCGCACCCTGGCCGAAGAAGGCATCAACATCCAGATGATCAGCACTTCGGAAATCAAGACCTCGGTGCTGATCAACGACAAATACATGGAACTGGCCGTGCGCGCCCTGCACAAGGCCTTCGAACTGGATCAGGAGCCGGCCAAGGTCGAGGCCTGAATCCCCGGGACCCGCCGTTGGCGCCCATCGCCAGCGGCGGGAATCCAGAGCCGGTTGGCGGGTTCGACCGGATTCCTATGCTAGAATGCCGATCTTGCTGGAGACGTGGCCGAGTGGTTGAAGGTACTCCCCTGCTAAGGGAGCATGCGGCTTATACCCGCATCGAGGGTTCGAATCCCTCCGTCTCCGCCAGCTTCCCGTTGGCGTCAGCAAATCCAAATGAAACCCCGCCAGATGGTATCCGGCGGGGTTTTTCTTTAGAGCCTGGGCCACCGGCTGTCCCGGTCGTACATCGGGTCCGGCCCCGGGTGGAATTTCGTCACCTGGCTGCCGTCGCGGCCCATGAATACGTACATCAGCGAATTCCAGACGCCGCCCTGCTTGTAGCGGTAGCTCCAGACGATCTGGCGCACGTCGGGCAGGCCGGCCGTGTCGATGATGGCGGGCGGGCCGAATTCGCAGCGCACCTGATCGGCCGTCCAGACGCCTTGTTTCAGCACCTGGAAATGCTCGTCGGTCAAGATGGGCTGGATCGGCCCGACGCGACCCTGCGCGTCCACCGTGGCGCCCCAGGCGTATTGCCCGAAGGGCTGCCGCGACCAGACGACGCGCGCCTGCCCCTGCCGGTCGGTGCATTGCAGCGTCGGGGCGCCGAATTGGGCGGCGACCTGCGTCAGCGGCGTGCCCGGCGGCGTGGCCGCTATGTTGGCGCAGCCTGCCAGCAGCGCGCCGGCGCCTGCCGCCAGGCCGGCACGAAACATTCGGGACAGAGGGTGGTGCGCCATACTGTGGCCTCTTGATGAGCTGGGTGATACACCGGTCAGCATATCCCGAAAGCGTCGTGCGTGAATACTCTACAATCGGTCCGGAGTCCGCCGGCAGGGGGCCGGAACGGATGGCTTGGGGCGGGGTGTTCCTCCGCCTGCAGACCAGGAGACATCATGGAATCGACCTTCATGCGCACTGTGCGCGCACGCACCGATGCGGCTCTCGCTTCCGGCGATCTGCAACCCATCCAGGCCGATCAAGTGGTGCTGCGGGATCAGGGCCTGTCGTTCATCGTGCGTTGGGTGGCTGCGCTCGCCGCCAAGGATGCGGCGGGTCGGCCGGCGGCCGGGGTCGCCACGACGCTGCCGGGTGGGCCGCGCAATCCCGATTTCAATCCCTTTCTGAATCCCGATCCCGCCTTGCTGGTCGGTCCGCTGGGCGATCACCACGTCGCCATCCTGAACAAATTCCCCGTTTGCCTGCACCACCTGGTGCTGGCGCGGCAAGAGTTCTCGGAACAGTGTTCGCCGCTGGAAGGTATCGATTTCCAGGCCCTGGCCACGGTGCTGTCGTCCGAAGGCGGCCTCGGGTTCTACAACGGCGGCGCGGCCGCGGGGGCCAGCCAACGGCACAAGCACGTGCAATGGATTCCCGAATCCGACCAGAATGCATCGCTGCGGGAGCTGGGCGCGGGCCTGCCGGGCGGCTTGCCGGTGGGAGGCGCGGCCCGGCACCCGTCGCTGTCGCTGGCGCATTGCTTCGTGCGCGTGGAGGCCGGGCAGGGGGTGGATGCGCGGGCCAGCGCCCATGGCATGCTGCAGGCCTTCCGGCAGGCCTGCGCCGCGCTGGATCTGCGAACGGATGCCGATGGCTTGTTGCCGCCGTGCAATATGCTGGTGGGCGATGGCTGGATGCTGGTGCTGCCGCGCAGCCAGGAACATTTCCAGGGCGTGTCGCTGAACGCACTGTCCTTTGGCGGCACCATTTACGTGCGGGATCCGGCCCAGATCGATGCCATCCGCGCGGCGGGGCCGCTGAAGGCGCTGGCCGGGGTCGGGATGCCGGCCTGAACGGCTCATCCAAAAAACCAGTAGCACACCCCGATCGATGCCAGCACCCCGGCCAGATCGGCCAGCAAGGCGCAGCCCACCGCGTGGCGGGCCCGCTGGATGCCGACTGCGCCGAAATAGACCGCCAGCACGTAGAACGTGGTTTCCGTGCTGCCTTGCACCGTGGCGGCCAATAGCGCCGCGAAGCTGTCCGGCCCGGAGTGCTGCATGGTCTCGATCAGCAGCGCCCGCGCCGCGCTGCCGGAAAACGGCTTGACCAGGGCGGTGGGCAGGGCGTCCACGAAGCGCGTGTCCAGACCGATCCCGTGCACGGCCCAGCGGATGGCGTCCAGGATGAGGTCCAGCGCCCCGGACGCCCGCAGCACGCCGATGGCGCACAGCATGGCGACCAGATAGGGCAGCAGGTTCTTGCAGACCTCGAAACCGTCGCGGGCGCCCTCGATGAAGCTTTCGTACACCGGGACGCGTTTCCAGGCGCCCACCGCCAGAAAGGCGATGATGACGCCGAATAGCGTCAGATTGCCCAGCAGGGACGAAAGAGCCGCCACGGCGCCGGCGCTCAGGCTGGCCAGCACCGCCATGAATCCGCCCAGCGCCAAAGCGCCCGTGCCCAGCCAAACCAGGACGACCGGGTCGTGCAGCCGCAAGCGTTGCATAAATGCCACCGACAGCAGTCCCGCCAGCGTCGAGGCCGAAGTCGCCAGCAGAATGGGCAGGAACACCAGCGTCGGGTCGGGCGCCCCCTGCTGCGCCCGGTACATGAAGATCGATACGGGCAACAGGGTCAGGGATGACGAGTTCAGCACCAGGAACAGGATCTGCGCGTTGGTGGCGGTCTTGGGTTCCGGGTTCAGCGTCTGCAGCGCATGCATGGCCCGTAGCCCGATAGGCGTGGCGGCATTGTCCAGCCCCAGGGCATTGGCCGCGAAATTCAGTGTCATCAGGCCCAAGGCCGGATGCCCTGCCGGCACCCCCGGCATCAGCCGCCGGAACAGCGGCCCCAGCAGCTTGGCCAGGCCCCGCACCAGTCCGGCGGCTTCCGCGATGCGCAGGAACCCCATCCACAGGGTCAGGGTGCCGAACAGCAGCAGCATCAGCTTGACCGACAGATCGGCCATGTCGAACAGGCTGGCGATCAGACGGGAGAAAACATCCGGATCGCCCAGCGCCAGCCACTGAAACAGCCCGGCCACCGCTGCGATCAGGAAAAAGCAGAGCCAGAGAATGTTCAGCATGCCGGCCGCCGCGCGGACCTGCTGTGGCCGGACCGGGGAGAGGGTTGCATGCCGGCGCCTATCGTCCCGTCACGGCGTCCGGATTGACCAGGATGCCGCGGTCGACGTCCTGGACCCGGGTGCGGCCGCAAAACGCCATGGATACGTCGAGTTCGTTGGCGATGAGTTCCAGCCCGCGCCGCACGCCGGCCTCGCCGGCGGCCGCCAGGGCGTACAGGAAAGCCCGGCCGATCATGACGCCATGCGCTCCCAGGGCCAGGGCCCGGAGCACATCCTGGCCGCTGCGGATGCCGCCGTCCATCAGGACTTCGATCCGGTCGCCGACAGCCTGCGCGATGGCCGGCAGCGCGGCGATGGATGACGGCGCCCCGTCCAGCTGCCGCCCGCCGTGGTTGGAGACGATCAGGGCGTCGGCCCCGGCGTCCACGGCCAATCGGGCGTCTTGCGGATCCATGATGCCTTTGACGATGATCTTGCCGCCCCAGCGCTCCTTGATCCAGGCCAGATCGTCCCAGTTCAATGTCGGGTCGAACTGGTCGCTGGTCCACGACGCCAGCGACCGCATGTCGGCGACCCCGCGGGCGTGGCCGACGATATTGCCGAAACTGCGGCGTTGCGTGCCCAGCATCCGCAGGCACCAGTGCGGCTTGGTCGCCAGGTTGATCAGATTGCCCAGCGTCGGGCGCGGCGGGGTGGACAGGCCGTTCTTGATGTCTTTATGGCGCTGCCCCATCACCTGCAGATCCAGCGTCACCATCAGGGCCGAGCAGCGGGCGGCCCGGGCGCGGTCGATCAGGCGGCCGATGAAGTCGCGATCGCGCATCACGTAGAGCTGGAACCAGAATGGCCGGCTGGTGTGGGCCGCGACGTCTTCGATCGAGCAGATGCTCATGGTGGACAGGGTGAATGGCACGCCGAAGCGTTCCGCCGCCCGCGCCGCCAGGATCTCGCCGTCGGCGCGCTGCATGCCCGTCAGCCCCGTGGGGGCCAGCGCCACCGGCATCGCGGCGTCTTCGCCCAGCAGGCGGGTGCGCAGGCTGCGGGCGGCGATGTCCACGGCCACCCGTTGGCGGAATTTCAGCGTCTGCAGATCGCTTTCATTGGCCCGGTAGGTGGATTCCGTCCAGGACCCCGAATCCATGTAGTCGTAGAACATGCGCGGCACGCGTCGGCGCGCCAGGCGGCGGAAGTCTTCGATACAGGTGATCGTGTTCAGGGCAGGCAAAAGAGACTCCGGTAAGGGCACTCTGGTTTATACCGTGTTTCCCGGCCGGGAGGAAGGCAGTATCATGAGCCGCGATCCGGAAATATTTTTTAACTTCATTTATATCTGTTTGACCGTTGTCAATGCTGGTCACAAGTGCATCTGGTTTGTACAATGCAACGGTATTTGCAACAATTAAACATACAGAAGACGCAAGTTCATGCTTCAAGAACACTGGCCGGAAGCCAGTGGCTCCGACTTGCCAATGGGCGTTCGCCCAGGTGCTCTCGATGTTCCAATAACACTGGTGTCGTCATGGTATTTAAGCCATTTCGTTGTTACATCCGGTGCGGACAGCCGTTTTGACAGTCTTCCCCCTCTGCGGGTCTGTGTGGCGCCGTGTACGTGTGTAATAGATTCCACTTGTTTCTGACGATATAGGTTGTAACAGATCGTCCGGGCGCTGTCGGAAGGCCGCATGGCTGCCCAGGCTGATGTCCCAGAAGGAGATAGACACATGAAAAACCACAAAACCACCCTCACCTTGCTGGGCGCCGCCGTGGCGCTGGCGTTCTCCGTGGCAGCATCCGCGGAAAACATCTCTCTGCAGCAGGCTGTGGAATCCGCAGTTCTCAACAATCCCGAAATCGGCGCCCAGTTCCAGAATTTCCAATCCAGCCTGGAAGGCCAGAAGGTCGGTCGCGGCCGTTTGCTGCCGGAAGTCAATCTGCAGGGCTGGACCGGCCGCGAATACCGGGGCAGCAGTGACAACAACCCATCCACCGACTGGACCCGCAACGGCTATAGCCTGTCGCTGCGCCAGTTGCTGTTCGACGGCTTTTCCACCATCAACGACGTGCGCCAGCTGGGTTTCGAAAAACTGGCCGACTACTACACCCTGAAAGCCACGGTCGACGACATGGCCCAGCAGGCCACCCAGGCCTACCTGGACGTGCAGCGGTATCGCGAACAGGTCCGCCTGGCCGAACAGAACTACAAGCTGCACACCGACATCCTCAAGCAGATCTCCGAGCGCAGCGATTCCGGCGTGGGGCGTGGCGTGGATGAAGTCCAGGCGCAGGCCCGGGTGGCATTGGCCCAGACCAACCTGATGACGGCTTCCGGCAATCTGAACGACGTCACCCAGCGCTATCAGCGCATCGTGGGCAAGGTCCCGGCCGACACCATGGCCGAAGTCCCCGATGTCGAGAAAGACCTGCCCAAGGACCCCACGGATTTCATCCCCTCGGTGCGGGTGAATCCCAGCGTGCTGGCCAAGCAGGCCTTGGTGCAGGCGGCCGAGCGCGGCAATGCGTCGGCAAAGGGGCGTTTCTCGCCCACGCTGGAATTGCGCGCCGCAACGGGGCGTGACCGTTCCGATCCTCCCTACATCAACGACCAGTCGGTGCAAAGCTCCAACGTCCAGTTGATGGCAAGCTTCAATTTGTTCCGTGGCGGCGCCGACAGCGCACGCGTGCGCCAGACGGCGGCGCAGACCTACGCGGCCCGCGACGTGCGCGACTACACCTGCCGCAACGTGCAGCAGGAACTCTCCATCGCCTGGAACAACGTCGTGCGCCTGCGTCAGCAAATGCCCTTCCTGCAGCAGCATGAACGCGACATCGCCCAGGTTCGTGTTGCGTATTTGCAACAATTCAAGATCGGCCAACGCACGCTGCTTGACCTGCTGGATACCGAAAACGAACTGTTCGATGCCCGCCAGGCCCTGACCAACGGCGCTTTTGACCTGCGGGTTGCGGAATTCCGCTGGCTCAGCCTGTCGCATCGTGTGCTGCCCGCGCTGAGCCTGGGAGATCCCTACCAAGAACAACCCGACGAGGCCAGCAAGCTGCAGTTCCCGGATGAAATCCTCAAGGCCTGCGTGACGCCTTTGCCCGACACCGGCAGGCTCCAGCCCGTCCAGGTGAACTACCAGGGCGGCATGAAGCCTCCAGTCCTTGCCCCGGCAGGTCAGGCTGGCAAGAAAGGTGCCAGTGGCTGGAACTGATCCAGCAATGAAGGCGGGCCGCGCCGGCCTGCTCCGGTGGTGCGGAGACCAACGGGTTGCCGGACAGGCAACCCGGTGTTCTCTATGGAATAAGGAGCGCGTCGATGGCCGCTGATCATGACCGCATCAAACAAGATCTCTCCGAGCTGGATGCCGGCTTCATCCGGGTCCTGGAAGACTTGATCGATGCGCTGATCGCCAATGGGTCTCTGCGCCTGACGGACCTGCCTCCCCAGGCGCTTGAAAAACTCAATCTGCGCAAACGCGCGCGCCGGCGCCTGCATGACGCGCTGGATCTGATTCCCGATGACGACAACATCCTCTGACGCAGCCATGGCCGCACAGCCTGAATCCCCCCAATCCGATCCCCAGCCGCAGACGGCAGCGCCCGCGCAGGCGGGTCCTGATCGGGCCGACCGGGGGCCGGAGCTGCCCGGCGCGACGCCGCATCAGCTGCATGACGATCCCTTGCTGGCCAGTCTGGTCCTGGTCACCCAGTTGCTGGGCCGTCCATGCACGGCGCAGCAACTATCGTCCGGCCTGCCGCTGGTCGACCAGTGCCTGACGCCATCCCTGCTGACGCGGGCCGCCGGCAGGGCGCAGTGCAGCGCGCGCATCGTGCGCCGCAGGTTGGGCGGCTGGTCGCGCAGCGTGTTCCCCGCGATCCTGTTTCTGAAGAACCAGCGCACCTGCGTCCTGATCCGCGAACGCGCCGACCAGTATCTGGTGCAGTATCCGGAATCCCCGGAACCCGTCGAAGTCCACAAGGCGGACCTGGAAATCGAGTACGCCGGCCTGGCTGCTTTCGTGCGGCCCAAATACCGCACGGAAGACCGCACCCAGGACGCTCACATGCGAGCGCGCAGCGGCCACTGGTTCTGGGCTGCGATGCTGGGCAACTGGAAACTCTACCGCGACGCCGTCGCGGCTGCCGTGCTGATCAATATCTTCGCCTTGGTCATGCCGCTGTACACCATGAACATTTACGACCGCGTGATTCCCAACAGCGCGGTCGAAACCCTGTGGGCGCTGACCATCGGCATCGCCCTGGCCATGGTGTTCAACCTGGCGCTGACGGCGATTCGCGCCTATGTGGTCGATATCGCCAGCAAACGCGTCGATGTGGAATTGTCGTCGCGCATCATGGAACAGGTGCTCGATCTGCGCATGGAAAGCCGGCCGGTGTCGGTCGGGTCCTTCGCATCGAACCTCCGCTCATTCGAGTCCGTGCGCGACTTCATCGCATCGGCCAGCCTCACCACCCTGGTGGATCTGCCCTTCGTCGTGCTGTTCCTGGCGGTGCTGGCCTGGATCTCCCCCTGGATGGTGGCGCCGCCCATCGTGGCCATTCTGGTCATCATGGTCGTGTCGCTGTTTTCCCTGGCCCGGGTCGAAAAGATGACCCTGGAATCCTTCCAGGCCGGGGCGCAACGCAACGCCGGCCTGATCGAGGCCTTGAACGGGATGGAAACCGTCAAGGCCCTGAACGCCCAAAGCCATTCGCAGCGCATGTGGGAGGAATCCACCCGCTGGCTGGCCGAACTGGGCGCGCACATCAAACTGACGTCCTCCGTCACAGTCAGCTTCGTGCAGACCAGCCAGCAACTGGTCAACATCAGCGTGGTGGTGATCGGCGTCTACCTGGTGCAAGACGGCATGACCATGGGCGGCATCATCGCCGCGTCCATGATTTCCGGGCGCTGCCTGGCCCCGCTGGGGCAGGTCGTAGGCCTGATGATGCAGTATCACAATGCCAAGGCGTCGCTGAAATCCATCGACAACTACATGTCCATGCCGGTGGAACGCCCCGCCGACCATGCCTTCATGCCGCGCCCCCTGCTGCGCGGCGGCATTGAATTCCAGGGCGTGACCTTCGCCTATCCGAATACCCAGATGGCGGCGCTGGACGACGTCAGCTTCCGCATCCAGCCGGGCGAGAAAGTCGGCATCATCGGGCGCATCGGGTCGGGCAAGACCACCTTGGAAAAACTGGTGCTGAAACTGTATGCGCCGGTGCAAGGCGCCATCCTGGTCGATGGCATCGACCTGAACCAGATCGACCCGGCCGACGTGCGGCGCACCATCGGCTACGTGCCCCAGGATCCGGTGCTGTTCTACGGCACCTTGAAACACAACCTGACCATCGCATCGCCGTTCGCCACCGACGACGACGTGCTGCGGGCGGCCCAGTTGGCCGGCGTGGACGAATTCGCCGCCAGCCACCCGGAAGGCTACAACATGATCGTGGGCGAGCGCGGCGATTCGCTCTCGGGCGGGCAGCGCCAGTCCATCGCCATCGCGCGGGCCCTGGTCAACGACCCGCAGATCCTGCTGCTGGACGAACCCAGCAGCAATATGGACCACCAGAGCGAATCCCAGCTGAAGGCTCGCCTGAAAGCCGCCAGCCAGGGCAAGACCATGATCCTGGTCACGCACCGCACGTCCCTGCTGGATCTGGTCGACCGGCTGATGGTCATCGACCACGGCCGCATCGTGGCCGACGGTCCCAAGGCCCAGGTGGTCGAAGCGCTGCGCCAAGGCCGTATCGGCGGCGCCCGCAGGAGCTGACGTCATGGGATTGCTACCACATTGGTTTGACCGCCTGCGCACGTCGTTCGCCCCCGACCACCACGAAGGCGGCGGCAAGGACATGATCGGGGATGCCAACTGGGCGCTCAGTCAGCAGCGCACGCGCGGGTCGCGCGCGCTGATCTGGATGGCGCTGCTGACTCTGGGGGTGCTGATCTTTTGGGCGTCCACCGCTGAAATCGACGAAGTCGTGCGGGGCGAGGGCAAGGTCGTGCCTTCCCGCCAGGTGCAGATCGTGCAAAGCCTGGATGGCGGCGTGGTGCAGGAAATCCTGGTCCGTCCCGGCGACAAAGTCGTCAAGAACCAGGTCCTGCTGCGCATCGATCCGACGCGGTATTCCTCGTCGCTGGGGGAAAACCGGGCCGAATCCCTGGCCCTGAAGGCCAAGGTCGCCCGCCTGGAGGCCATCGCCAACAACACGCCCTTCGTGGCGCCGCCCGACGTCGTGGAGCAGGCCCCCAAGCTGGCCGAACAGGAAAGCAACGTCTGGCAGGCGCGCACCCGCGAACTGAATGCCAACCTGGAAGTCGCCCGGGAACAGTTGAACCAGCGGCAGCAGGAATTGCGGTCCACCATCGCCAACCGGGACCAGGCGGCCACGGCTTGCAACCTGTCTTCGCGCGAATACACCATGACCAAGCCGCTGCTGGCCAGTGGCGCGGTGTCTCAGGTCGATCTGCTGCGCCTGCAGCGCGACGTGGCCAAATACTGCGGGGATCAGAAATCCGCCGCCGCGCAGATCGACAAGATCCAGGCGGCCATCCAGGAAGCCCAGGCCAAGCTGAACGAAACCGAAGTCACCTTCCGCAATCAGGCCCGCACGGAACTGTCCGACACCCGGGCAAAACTGTCGTCCCTGCTGGAAGGCCAGATTGCCCTAGCGGACCGGGTGACGTCGTCCAACATCCGTTCGCCGGTCAACGGCACGGTCAAGACCCTGACGGCCAACACCATTGGCGGCGTCGTGCAGCCGGGCAAGGACATCATGGAAATCGTGCCGTCCGACGACACCCTGCTGCTGGAAGTGAAGGTCAATCCGCGCGACATCGGTTTCCTGTATCCGAGCCAGAAGGCGGAAGTCAAATTCACCGCCTACGATTTTTCCATCTACGGCGGCCTGCAGGGCCACGTGGAGGAGATCGGCGCGGATTCCATCACCGACGAAAAAGGCAATTCCTATTACCTGGTCAAGGTCCGCACCGAAAAATCCTACGTCGGCAGCGACGAGCGGCCCATCATCCCCGGGATGATGGCCGAAGTCCACATCCTGACCGGCAAGCGCACCTTGATGCAGTATCTGCTGAAACCCGTTTTGCGAGCGCATTCCAATGCGTTCCGCGAACGCTGAAGGGGGGAATGATCATGACCTTACCGGTTCTGTTGCTCACGGCGGACGAGTCGCTCTATCGGCATTGGTCGGGCCTGGCGCAGGCCGACTGGGCGCCAGCGCGCGGCGCGCGGCTGGCCGACCTGGGTCCCTGGGGGCGCCGGGGCGTGCTGGTGGTCATGGACGCCCGCCTGCTGCCCACGGCCGATACTCAGGTCCCGCCTATTCCCGCCGGCCTGCAGATCGTGGTGGCCAGCACCCACCCCGGCGATCCCGAGGGCCAGCGCGCCCTGGTGGCCGGCGCCGTCGGCTACGTGCATGCCTACATGCCGGTCCAGGGCCTGGACCGTGTCCTGCGCCACGTCATGGGCGGTGAAATCTGGGTCGGCAAAAGCATGTTGACCCGGATGCTCAGCCAGATCGGCCAGGCCGTGCCCGAACCCGATCAGGACTGGGCCCGCGACCTGACCGCCCGCGAACGCGACGTCGCCCGCTATGTCGCCCAGGGCCATTCGAACCAGTCCATCGCCGACAGTCTCGGCATCACCGAACGCACCGTGCGGGCGCATATTTCCGCCATTTTCGAAAAAATGGGCGTCACCGATCGCCTGATGCTGGCGCTGCGGGTGCATGGCATCGACCAGCATGCGCGGCGCGGGGTGGATGTGTGACAGACTCAGGAAAACACTGCTTCCACTGACCCGGCGCAGTCAGTGCCGGATGCCTGGCCGGCCGCGATCTGGATACGCCGACCCAGGCCTGCCTTAGATCCCTTCCATATTGGCCGACCCGCCAATATCGGCGCCTCTTCTTCCCCCGTAACATGCTGTCTCATGATCGCCGCCATGGTGTGGGATGCACTCTGGCAGGCATGAACGAATTTCACCTCTGGGGAACCCACCATGGCTACCGATACCGTCCTGATCACCCACGTCACTGGCAAGGCCTGGATGCGCAATGCCGATGGACAGCTGATAGCGCTGCACGAAGGCATGCGCGTGCCCGTCGATGCCCACATCCTGACGGACGGCGGCGCCAGCGTGACCCTGCAGGCCACCGGCGTGCCGCCGGTGATCGTCGGCCAGAACACCGACATGCTGGTGTCCGACGACCTGGCCGCTGCCCAGCCGCAACCGGCTGACAACGCCGTGACCCCGCCTGCCGATCCCGTGGCCGATCAGGTCCTGGCCGCGCTGGATGCCGGGCAAGATCCGTTCGCGGTCCTGGATCCGACCGCAGCCGTGCTGACCGGTGGCGGTGGCGGCGGCGCCAGCTTCACGCGTCTGGCCAGCATTACCGAGGCCGTGTCTCCCTTGTCGCTGGCGTATCCGCGCCCCGGGGCGGAAACGCCGGAATTCGTGCTGCTGGGCGGGGCTGCCGCGCAGGCGAACCCGCCTGGACCGTCAATCAGTATCCCCGACCAAAATGACACGCCCGATGGCGACAACCCCGGCATTCGCCCGGGAACGTTCTCGATTCTGGAAAACAATACCCACTCGCCTGGGCAACAGCCCGGGATCGCGTTGTTTTCCACGCCTGCGGACAATGATCCGACCCATACGGGGTTCAGCGCGACATTCACAATTTCCGCAAATCCCAGCCTCGGCTCCCTGCAGTTCAACTACGTGCCTGAGTCCGCTCCCGGCGCGCCTGCTGGCACGAATCCGGGGGGCGGAAATGCAACGGTGGTGTCGGCTCATCCCTCGTTTTCAGCCGCAGAACTGGCCAATGCCACGGTGGATGATCCCATCGTGATCGATACGGATCGCGGGTTGCTGCACATCACGGGGTACAACCCGATCACCGGCGTCGTGAGCTACACCTACTGGTCCGATGGCGCGCAGGATCACGATAAAGCCACCGGCGATGGCGAGTCCGTTTTCGATACCATCGGTATTACCGTCACCGACAGTCTTGGTCGGTCGGTCTCTTCGGATCTGGTAGCGAATATCCTGGACACCCAGCCGTTTGCCAACCCCGATGTGAATCAGGTGACGGAAGACACGCATCTGGTGACCAATGGCAATGTCATCGATGGTTTGCATGAATCCGCTCCCGGAGGCTCGGATTCGATTGGCGCCGATGCGACAGCCGTGTCGGGAGTGACGACGGGGGATGCGGGTAGTGGCGCGGTCCTCACGACTGGCGTTGGCACTGTCGTGCATGGCGCTTATGGCGATTTGTTGCTCAATGCCGATGGGTCCTACACGTATACGTTGGTCAGTGATCCCGCCGATGCTCGTTATGCCGATGTGCAGGCCCTGGGGCAGGATAAGACAGCCAATGATGTCTTTAGCTATACGCTGCAGGATGCCGACGGCGATACCGCAACCACGACGCTGACGGTCACGGTCAATGGCACGAACGATGTGCCGACGATCACCTTCGGCGGCGACAATGGCGCCGACGCGAACGCGGCGGTGTCTGAAGAAGGCCTGCGGGCCGGCATCCTGCCGCCGCACGGCCCCGGCATTCCGGATGGCGACGGTTCCCCGGATACGACCAACAGCGCCACGGACGGCGGCACGTTCACGGTCCACGATGCGGACGCGGGCGATACGGTGACGGTAAAGCTGGGTTCGCCGACGGACTCTCTGACGTCGGCCGGCCAGGAGGTGCACTGGTCGGTGTCGGGCGATGGCAAGACGCTGACGGGCCAGATTGGGATCACGTTCTTCGGGCATTTCATCCCGGTGGCTGACGTGATTCGGGTTTCCCTGCACGACAATGGCGGCGGGAACTATTCGTACGACGTGAAGCTGCTGGCGCCGATCGATCATCCCGACACGAGCATCGAAGACGCCCTGAATCTGGGTGTCCCCATCCTGGTCACGGACAGTCATGGCGCGACGGCGGCAGGCAATATCCTGACCGTGAACATCCAGGACGACAGCCCGCTGGCGGTCAACGACAACGGCGGCACCGTGACCGAGGACGCGCAAGGCCATGCGGCGGTTCTGGGGGGCAATGTGCTCCTGAACGATGCGGGCTGGGGCGCGGATGGTCCGAATGACCTGTTCGATGGCTTTGCCTGGAACACCGGTGACAACGCAACGGCGCAAGCCGACCTGTCTCAATACGGTACGCTGGCCCTGGGCCCCGCCGGGGGTTGGACCTTTGTGCTGGATAGTTCCAAGCCCGCCACTCAGGCGCTGGCCGATGGCCAGGTCAAGGATTTCGTCCTGAAGTACACACTGACGGATAACGATGGTGATACATCGGAAGCCGAGCTGACCATTCACATCAAAGGCACGAACGACGTGCCGACGATCACCTTTGGCGACAATGGCGCCGACGCGAATGCGGCGGTGTCTGAAGAAGGCCTGAGGGCCGGCATCCTGCCGCCGCACGGCCCTGGCATCCCGGACGGCGCCGGCTCCCCGGACACGACGAACAGCGCCAATGACAGCGGCACGTTCACGGTCCACGACGTGGATGCGGGCGACACTGTGACGGTGAAGCTGGGCACGCCGACGGATTCTCTGACTTCGGCCGGGCAGGAGGTGCATTGGTCGGTGTCGGATGGTGGCAAGACGCTGACGGGCCAGATCGGGATCACGCTCTTCGGGCATTTCATCCCGGTGGCTGACGTGATTCGGGTTTCCCTGCACGACAACGGCGGCGGGAACTACTCGTATGACGTGAAGCTGCTGGCGCCGATCGATCATCCCGACACGAGCATCGAAGACGCCCTGAATCTGGGTGTCCCCATCCTGGTCACGGACAGTCATGGCGCGACGGCGACAGGCAATATCCTGACCGTGAACATCCAGGACGACAGCCCGCTGGCGGTCAACGACAACGGCGGCACCGTGACCGAGGACGCGCAAGGCCATGCGGCGGTTCTGGTGGGCAATGTGCTCGTGAACGATGCGGGCTGGGGCGCGGATGGTCCGAATGACCTGTTCGATGGCTTCGCCTGGAACGCCGGCGACAACGCTGCAGTGCAGGCCGATCTGTCGCAGTACGGCACGCTGCAGCTGGATGCCTTGGGGAACTGGAAGTTCACTCTGGACAGCACCAATCCCGCCACGCAGGCGCTGGCCGATGGCGAGACCAAGGACTTCGTCCTGAAGTACACGCTGACCGACAACGACGGCGACACGTCGGAAGCCACGCTGACCATTCACATCAAGGGCGCCAACGACGCCCCCACGGTCACCTTCGGCCAGGATGGCGGTCACGTGGTCGTCTCCGAGGAAGGTCTGACAGCGGCCGGCGGCAACTACGACAACGGAATTCCCGGCCAAGGGAACGACGTTCCCAGCGGCGACCAGACCAACGCGCCTTCGGCGGCCGGTTCGTTCACCGTCGCGGACGTGGATGGCGATACGCCGACTGTGACCCTGGGCGCGGGCGTGACAGCGGTCAGCCTGGACAATCCGGCCAGCGGCTCGACCACGCCGCAGGGTCTGACGTCGCATGGGGACCCCATTCAATGGGCCCCCAGTGCCGATGGCCATCATCTGATCGGCTACACCGGGACTGAAGGCACCGACAACTACCGCGAAATCATCCAGATCGACCTGACTCCGGGCGCCGATGGGCATTACGACTATACGGTGACGCTGAAGGGCGCCATCGACCATCCGATCACGGCCGATGCGGCCGAGGACGTGCTGAACCTGAACGTTCCGATCACGGTAGATGACGGCCACGGCGGCGTCACGAACTCCGCCATCACGGTGCGTGTCGAAGACGACAGCCCGTACATTCAGGACACGCAGGCCCAGGGAACCGCTACGACGGAACACATCCCGGATGTGTATGTCGGCACCGTCGATTTTTCCGGTGATTCGAGCGGCACCGCGCTGAGCTTCAATCAGGGCGCCATCCTGGTCACGGGGCAAGGGTTCCAATCCGATACCGACCCGACCCTGACCGCAGCCACTGTTGTGCAGACCGGCGGCGGCCTGGGGGTCAGCAGCCCGGGCGAATCGTATTTCCCTTTGCCGGGCGAAATTGATTACCGCAATTTCCAGGACCAGTCAGGCGCATCCGAAACTCTGACCGTTGCGCTGCAGGACGGCAAGGTCGCCTACAGCGCTCATGTGGAATTCTCCATGATGTACGGCGGCGAACTGGAATCCGGCGTGGTGGAATTCTGGCGGAACGGCGTCAAGGTCGGCCAGCAGGCCTTCAATTCCGATGCGGGATCCGGCGACTATGCGGCGGATTTCAACGCCGACAGCTTCGGCGGCTTCGATACGCTGGTATTCCGGGCGACCAGCAACGGCAATACCAACTTCAGCGACAACAGCGACTTCGCCGTCAAGAGCATCACCTTCGGCGCTTCCGAGCTGCCTCAGGCTCTGGCCTATGGCACGGGTCAGCTTGATTACCAGTATGGCGCCGATGGCGCGGGCAGCGCCCAGTGGAACACGCCGGCGGCCGGCACGATCTATGCCGATGGGCAGGAAGTCCAGTTCTCCTCCGAAGGCAAGGGCACCGTGCTGAACGGCATGGTCAACGGCGAACTGGCCTTCCAGCTGGTTCTGTCGCCCGCGACCGGGAAGTGGGAATTCTTCGAGTACAAGCCCCTGACCGATGCGCAGGGCGATCACCTGAATGCGTTGCCGGCTTCCTTCACGGTCAAGGACGCCGACGGCGACCCGTCGGTCGGTCGGATCACGATCGGTCTGCCGGAATTCAATCACGCGCCCGTCATCGCCGACGGCACGGCGGCAGTGTCCGAGGAAGGCCTGCCGCATGGCCTGCCGGATACGTCCGGAACGCCCACGGACACAAGCAATGAGCGGACGTCTTCCGGTACGCTGTCCATCACCGACCAGGATAGCGGTGACACGCACGTGGTCACGCTGGTGAAGCCGGCGGACGATGCGCTGACCTCCCAGGGCAAGCCGGTCATCTGGGCCTTGTCGGACAGCGACCACACCCTGATCGGCACGGTGGATGGCGTCACGGTGATCACCGTGACGATCACGGATGCCGGCGCCTACACCGTCACCCTGTCGGGTCAGATCGATCATCCGGATTCCGGGACCCCGGGGCACGGCGTGGAAGATGTGCTGTCCCTGGGCATCGGTGTGCAGGTTTCCGATGGTCATGGCGGCACCGACAGCGGCACCCTGACGATCAACATCGAAGACGACAGTCCGGAATTCGGTCAAGTGACCGATGCCACCCTGCTCAATCAGGTGGGTGAAACGTCCGGCGATCTGGTCTTCCATACGGGCGCGGATGTCAACGGCGCATCGCTGGATATCACCAAAATCGATGGCTTGCCCGAGGGCTACGAGGCGAAGGTCAGCGGCGATGGAAAGACGGCGGATATTTATGCTTCCGGTCATTCGGGAACGCCGCTGTATACCGTGACGTTGAATGACAACGGCACCTACTCGGTTGACCAGCATTATGTGCTGGCAGGAAAAGAAACCCTGCCTCCTGTCGGAGGCTATCTCATCACCAACCCGCCGACGGATCATTATCAGTGGGGGGATGACGTACAGGTGCGTGCGTTGGGTGGCGATACTCTGAATGCAAGTACCGCGAATGGGTTCGGGATTGATAACGGCGGGCAATTCCAGTCGGGCGAACAGTTCCAGATCGCCTTTAAAGAGCCGGTATCCGACTTCAGCTTGTCGGTCAAAAAGATATGGGACGGCGGCTCTGTCAAAGTCGATTTGTATAACGACGGCGAGTTTGTCAAGACGCTCTATCTTCCTGTTGACAAGAATCACTCGACCATCGCCATCACGAGCGCTCAGTTGGGCGGGCTGGCGTTTGATCAGGTGGATGTGACGGGCCAGGGGAATATCAAGGTTGGATTTGACAGCAACCTGCAATACACCTCGGCGCATGTCGATGCTCCCGACTTCACCGTTCACGTGACCGGCACGGACGGGGATGGCGATTCGGTGACGACTTCGTTCGATGTCGCGACCAAGGCCAATACGGCGCCCGAGTTTCTCAGCGGCACTGACACGGCCGATACCCCGCCGAATCACGACGCCTATGCCTTCACGGCTGCGGATCAGGATTCCGGGACGTCGGTCGTGGGTCAGGTGCTGGCGCATGATGTCGACGGCGATACCCTGAACTACCAGATCACCGACGGCAACGACAACCACGCCTACAGCATCGATGCGGCGACCGGGGAAATCCAGGTTGATGCCGCGAAGACCGGCGACCTGTTCGATACGGAACGCACGGACCACTTGACCGTGAGCGTGTCAGACGGCAAGGGCGGCGCGGATGTCGCGGCGGTGGATATCCACCTGGTCGGCGACAAGCTGGTAACTGGCACCAATGACCAGAACGTTCTGGCAGGGAATGTCGGCAATGATATTTTGCTGGGTGATACGGGCGGAGCCGACGTCACGGTGCGGCCGGGCCAGAATTACAACATTGCCTTGGTGGTGGATACCTCCGGTTCGATGAACGATGCTTCCGGCCAGACCAAGGAGGTCTGGGTGAAGTCCAGTGAGAAGCATTGGGACTGGGACACGTGGTCTTGGAAGACCGTCGATACCAGCCATTATGAGACCCAGTCCATTTCCCGCATGGAACTCGTCCAGGATGCCTTGAAGCACCTTGCCGAGCAGCTTGCGGGTCATGATGGCAAGGTCAACGTGGCCTTGATCGGGTTCGCCGGCGATGCGACGGACGTCACTCCCAAGCATGGACAGTCCGGCTATGTGTTCAATGACCTGGATGCCACGAAACTGGCGGCCTTGATTGATAAGATCGACGATCTGACGGCTGACGGCGCTACCAATTACGAAGACGCCTTCAAGCAGACGGGGGACTGGTTCCAATCGCTGCCGGCCGATGCCAGCTACAAGGACCTGACGTTCTTCCTGACCGACGGGAACCCCACGACCAATAACAGCGAGTGGGGAGGCGGATCCGCCATGAATTATGGCGACGTGGCTAATGCCCTGGATGACTTCCAGGCGGTGGCCGGTTATGGCGAGGTCCATGCCATCGGGATCGGAGCCGGCATTAACGAGAACATTCTGAAGTTCTTCGACAATACCGATGTCACTGCGCCGCAGTCGGTCTGGGTAGATGGCGAAAAGGTCACGGCCGACGCCGGACAAGTCGATATCGTCAACGATGCCGACGGCCTGAATGCCGCTTTGCAGGGCGGCGGGCCGGACAGCATCGATCTCTTGCCTGTCAGCAATGACACCCTGTCGGGCGGCGACGGTAACGACATTCTGTTCGGCGACGTCATCAATACCGATGGCCTGGCCTGGGCGGGACGTCCGGACAATTTGCCGGACGGCTCGGGCCTGGATGCGCTGAAGGCCTACCTGAAGGCGGACCTGGGCCATGATGCGACGAACCAGGATATCTACGACTACATCAAGGGCCATTCCGATCAGTTCAATGTCGCGGGCGATGTCCGGGGCGGGAATGACACTCTGGATGGCGGCGCCGGGAACGACACCCTCTACGGCCAGGGCGGTAACGATACCCTGATCGGCGGGGCCGGCAACGATACGCTGTATGGCGGGGCTGGCGACGACGTCTTCGTCTGGAAGCTTGGCGACCAGGCTGCGGCCGGTCACCCAGCGGCGGTGGATCACGTGATGGACTTTGGTGTGGATGCTGCCAGTGCCAGTGGCAAGGACAAGCTGGACCTTAGCGATCTGCTCCAGGGACATACCGACGGTGCTACGCCGGGTGATCATGGCGATTTGACGCAGTATCTGCATATCAGCGGTGGTACGGGTGGAGATGCGGGCAAGACCATCATCAATATCAGTACGGATGGGAATGTGGCCTCCGGCCATGACCAGCAGATCGTCATCGATAACGTCGACCTGACGGTCGGACATGACAATCTGGATACCGCTGCGGGACAGACTGCGCTCATCAACAGCCTCATCAATGACGGGAAGTTGAAGGTCGACAGCCACTGATCCTGGCTCTGATCGTCAGGCTGTGCTTCCGCCCGTGGCAGGGTTCTCTCTGGCACGGGCGGATTCTTTTGTGCTATGTCGATGCCCCTATTGGCGTCCCCGCCAATAGGCGACATTCTCTTACATCGGTAGCATCTTTCCTCATGATCGCCGCCATGGCGTTTGGATGCGCCCTGGCAGGCACGACCGAATTTCACCTCTGGGGAACCCACCATGGCTACCGATACCGTCCTGATCACCCACGTCACTGGCAAGGCCTGGATGCGCAATGCCGATGGGCAACTGATCGCGCTGCATGAAGGCATGCGTGTGCCTGTGGATGCTCACATCCTGACGGACGGCGGCGCCAGCGTGACCCTGCAGGCCACGGGGGTGCCCCCGGTGATCGTCGGCCAGAACACCGACATGCTGGTGTCCGACGATCTGGCCGCTGCCCAGCCGCAACCGGCCGACAACGCCGTGACCCCGCCTGCCGATCCCGTGGCCGATCAGGTCCTGGCCGCGCTGGATGCCGGGCAAGATCCGTTCGCAGTCCTGGATCCGACCGCAGCCGTGCTGACCGGTGGCGGTGGCGGCGGCGCCAGCTTCACGCGCTTGTCCAGCATCGTGGAAACAGTGACTCCGTTGGCTTTGGCCTACCCGCGTCCGGGCCTGGAAACGCCGGAATTCGTGCAACTGGGTGGGGTGGCGCCAGCGCCGGATGGGGCGGCACCCGCCCCGGTCCCGGCTGGTCCGACCATCGATGTGCCTGATACCAATGATCAGCCCGGCGGCGATGGTCAGCCGCCTGTCGCGGTGCCCGGCAATTTCAGTATCGTCGAATCGAATACCGGGGTCGGGGTCGAAGGCACGTTCAGTTTCACGGCAGCAGGCGGACTGCGGGAACTGGTATTCAATTTCTTCGGCGAAACCGGCACGCCGGGCGGCTCCGCCGCGCCCTCTGCTTCCCCCCCCCTCCCGGTCACGCTGGCCCAGTTGCTGGCTTCGTCCGGGACTCCCATCCAAATTGACACCGACCGCGGGTTGCTGGTGATCACCGGCTATAACCCGACTACGGGTGAAGTCTCTTATCGCTATACCTCCGACGGGGCGCAGGACCATCGCCAAGGCGACGGCGAGTCGGTGCTGGACTCCATCGGTATCACTGTGGTCGATGACCAGGGAAGGACCGTCTCGTCGGACCTTGTGGCGAACATCACGGACACAGTGCCCGTGGCGAATCCGGATGCGAATGCGATCGGGGAAGACGACAACTCGGTCACTGGCAATGTGCTGGCGGCTACGGGGGCGTCCGCTGGCGATGTGGCGGATACGCAAGGCGCCGATGGCGCCAAGGTGACCGGTGTTCAAGAACCGGGCGCGGCGGGCAGCTCGGCGGTGGCCGACAGCGGCGCGACGGTGTTCCACGGCCAGTATGGCGATCTGACGATTGATGCGCAGGGCCAGTACACCTACACGCTGGCCGCTGAGGGCGATCCGCGCTATTTGGCGCTGCAAGGCCTGGCCGAGGGCCAGCAGGTCGATGAGGTCTTCAAGTACACGTTGACCGATGGGGACGATGACCAGTCCTCGGCTGACCTGACGATCACGGTCACCGGCGCCGACGATGGCGTGACGGTGGAGGTGCCGCCGACGGAGACGGGCAATCCGGTGCATGGCACGACGACGGATAACACGGTTTTTGAAAGCGGGTTGGCCGATGGCAGTGCGCCTAACGTGGCGGACCTGACGGCTGCCGGGTCGTTCACGGTGCAGGCGCTCGACGGACTGCATGCCAGCGAGGCGGTGACGTTGGGCTACACGGATGCGGGCGGCAACGCGGCCACGCTGGTACTGAGCAAGGCGGCGCTGGAAGCGCTGGGCACGACGCATCAGACGGTGACGACGCAGTACGGCACGATGGAACTGACCGGCTACAGCCAGGCGGCCGATGGCACGATCACGGTGAACTACAGCTACACGCTGGTCAATGCCCCCAAGGTTGATGGCGCCTCGACGACCGATGGCTTCACGGTGGTGGCCAAGGACGTGGACGGGGATGTGAACCTGGGCCAGGCTCTGAACATCCGGATCGTGGACGATGCGCCGGTGGCTGCCGACGATGCCAATGCGATTGGCGAGGACGGCACCTCGGTGACGGGTAATGTGCTGGGTGCCACTGGCGCAACGGCCGGCGACGTGGCTGACACGCAAGGCGCCGATGGCGCTCGAGTGTCGGAAGTTCATTCGGATGCCGACGCTGTGGTTAAAGAAATCGCGGTCGATGGCTCCGCCGTCGTGAATGGAACCTATGGCGACCTCACGATTCACGCGGATGGCAGCTACACCTATACGCTGGCAACGGAAGGCGATTCTCGCTATCCCGCACTGCAGGCGCTGAGCGATGGCGCTGCCGCACAGGATGTGTTTACGTATCTTCTGACTGATGGGGACGGCGACAATAGCAATCCGGCAACGTTGACGATCAATATCACTGGGGCAAATGACGTCCCGACGATTGGGCAGCCGACGGTGGGCAATGGTGGCGATGGCCTCGTCTACGAGGCTGGCTTGGCGAATGGCTCCGATCACAGCGAGCCGACCCAGAGTGGGGGCACCTTCGCCGTTGGCGATCCGGATACTGGGGATACGGTTACTGTCAGTCTCGAAGGCCCCGCAGGGGTCACTTCGGATGGGAAGCCGGTGGTCTGGACATGGGATGCGACGACACATACGCTGACGGGCACCGCGGACGGCGCTCCCGTCATGACGATTGTGCTGATACCTCCTGCAGGCGGCACGACGGGTGATTACGGCTATCAAATCAATTTGCTGGCTCCCGTCGAGCATGGCGCGGAAGGTTCGTCGACGGATGGGTCAATCAATTTTGATGTCACGATCAAGGCCAAGGACAGCAGCGGGAGCGAGGCTTCCCCGCAGAATTTGCATGTGACGATTGTGGACGACGTGCCCACGATCAGTGTGGACACGGCGGCCACGGGCGCCTATGGTTCGGTCGTCACCGGCAGCGTGGCCATGGCCTTCGGCGCCGATGGCGAGAAGAG